>CALVAQ010000010.1 GCA_944325595.1 Candidatus Gastranaerophilales bacterium | reverse complement strand
TCAGTTGGCTAAACAAGCGGCAAGCTTGTGAGTTTAAAATTAGGCTCTATCCAACTGACAAGAAACGAGGCGGCATACAATAAGCCCCGGTAGCTCAGTTGGCTAAACAAGCGGCAAGCTTGTGAGTTTAAAATTAGGCTCTATCCAACTGACAAGAAACGAGGCGGCATATAATAAGCCCCGGTAGCTCAGTTGGATAGAGCGATAGCGTCCTAAGCTGTGCGTCGTTGGTTCGAGTCCAATCCGGGGTATTTTTATTTATTTCATAAATATATGAATATTGCGGACTCTCACGATTCGGATTTTCTGATGGAAAATCCTCACTGGTTCTACTCTTCGAGTATCCTGCGCTGTAAGGTTAGTTTTCATAAAACCGATTGTTCTGCGCCATAAATATAACTGGCTTGTGCACTTATTCTTCTGTATTAAGAGTGTAATCTTTGATTTTTATTTTGAATACTTTTTCAATAAGATATAATTCAAGATAGGTACACTTTATTTCTCCGGCCAAATACATAGAAACTGTGCTGTTTGCAACATGAATATCTTTAGCTACTTTTGTAACTTTTAAGCCATACATCATAAAAATAAAATTAACAATCATAATTTTGCGATTAAGTTCAAAATTTTGCATAAAATTTGCTCCTTTTTATTTAAATTGAAGAATTATACAAAAGAAATCTACTGTAGAGTTCTTTTGTATAATATATTTTCTGCTATTTGATGTATAATCCGTTTATGAGTAAGTGTAAAAGTTTTGAGCCGTCAGTAAATTTAAATTCAAAAATTCTGATATTGGGTTCAATGCCGGGTGTAAAATCTTTGGAGAAACAGCAGTATTATGCACATCCTCAAAACAGGTTCTGGAAACTTATGGGGGTTATTTGTAATACTCAGAATTTGGGTGAAGCAGATTATCAATTCAAGTTAAAAATACTTTTAGAGCACAATATTGCTCTTTGGGATACGATAAAATGCTGCAGCAGAAAGGGCAGTCTCGATTCAAATATTTTGAATGAAATTCCGAATGATATCAAAGCTCTTTTAAAAAAGTATCCAAACATACAAAAAGTTTGTTTAAACGGAAATAAATCGTATTCATCTTTCAAAAAATATTTTCCTGACCTGCTTGAAAAGTACAACTGTTTAAAATTGCCTTCAACAAGCCCTGCAAATGCACGATATAGCCTGGAAAAACTTATTGATGAATGGTCTGTTATTAAAGAATGACAGACAAAAAAAATCGGCTTTTTTCATATTGAAATTCAGCCGAGATGGATAGAATTAGTATTACGGAGTTTATAGAGGAGTTTACATAGAGCTTTAAGTATCCAAAAAATATTTTTTGCTATTTTTTATGTAATATGTAAACATATGTAAAGACAAATTTTTGTGGTATTCTGTACTAATGAACAAAATCAGCTTTTTTCTTCAATTTACAAGAGCATATTCGCTGCCGATGTCTTTTATGGCGTGGCTTATACCGTTTTCTTTCGGCTTATTAAACGGAGGAAATTTTGTATACGGGCTGCTGGCGCTAATTGGTATTGTTTTTGCTCATCTCGGTGCAAATTTGTTTGATGATATTATAGATTACAGGGCATTTTTAAAAAAACGTGAGCAAAACAGTGCTTTGAATATACTTAAAGGCAAGTGCAAATTTTTTATTGAAGAAAAAATTAATATAAAACAGGCTTTGCTTATCAGCTGCTGTTTGTTTTTAATTGCATTTTGTCTTGGCGCTTTTTTTGTATATGTGTACAAATTACCGATACTGATTATTATGATTGTAACCGGTATTTTGTGCCTTTTGTATCCGAAATCCGGATATTTCGGATTGAGTGAGATTATAATCGGAATAATTTTTTCTCCGCTTGTTTTTACAGGTGTATATTATGTTATGACAGGAACATTCTCTCAAAAACTGCTGTTGATGTCCGTGTCTTTTGCAATAGTGACCGTGGCTCTTTTGTATACTGACTTTTTTCTTGATTACAATTCTGACAAACAGGCAGGCAAAAAGACTCTTGTCGTTTTGTGCGGAGGCAAGTCAAATGCCTACCATTTGTATATTTTTCTGCTTTTTTTGATTTATGCAAACATTTTCTTTGGAATACATTCTCATATTTTTTCAACTGCGTATTTTTTGATTTTTCTCTCAATAGTTCCTGCTCTTCGCACAATTGAGAATTTGCAGCATTATATAGATAAAGAAATCAAAGAAGAAAAAGAGTTTTTGAAAATAATGAACGGTGTTCAAAAATTCATTGCCGCTTTTTCTTTGCTGTGTGTTATTTCATTCTTTGTTGGAAGCTGATTTTTTTTAGTGTTTTTTATTTTTGTGCAAGAGTTTCTTTATAAGCATCTACATATTTTTGTGCACTGATATCCCAGCTGAAATCAGCATTCATAGCGTTTTTGATTAACTGTTTCCAATCTTTTTTATCTTTAAATATATCTATTGCATATTTTAGACAGTCCATCATTGCATACGGACTGTAGTTCCAGAATTTGAAACCGTTTCCGTTATCCATCGGATAACCGGTGATTGTATCTTCCAGTCCGCCGGTTGCCCTGACAACAGGTATAGTTCCGTATTTGAGCGCAATCAACTGGCTCAAACCGCAGGGTTCAAATGCTGATGGCATCAAAAACATATCTGCACCCGCATACATAAGATTGCTCAGTGTTGCGGAAAATTCAATTCGTGCACGTATGTTTGAACTTGTTCCGCTTAAATATCTGAACATATCTTCATAGTGCTGAGCACCTGTCCCAAGAATGATAAATTGTGCATTCAGCCCTTTTAATTCTTCACATACAGGTCCGAATAAATCAAACCCTTTTTGCTCTACGAGTCTTGAAATCACTGCAATTAGCGGTTTATCTTTTTCAAACGGCAGACCAAATTCTTTCAGTACGGCTTTTTTGTTTTCTTCTTTGTGCTCAAAATCTTTTATACCGTAATTTTTTGCAATGTATTTGTCTGTCTTTGGATTGTATACCGAATAGTCAACGCCGTTTAAAATACCCAGCAGTTTGTGTGCATTGTGATTGAGTGTCCAGTCCAAGCCTTTTCCGCCTTCATAGGTCTTTATTTCATTTGCATATGTCGGAGAGACAACGATTATTCTGTCGCTGTAGTTAATTGCACCTTTCATCCAGTTTAGCATTCCGAAATGTTCAAGACCCCAGCAGTTCCAGACATCTTTGTGGTCAATTTGAGCGAAATAAAGTACATCATCAAACCACTGACCCTGATATGCAATGTTGTGTATAGAGAAGAAGTTTTTTGTGTCTTTGAAAAAAGGATCGTCTTTGTAGTTTACTTTCATATACACGGGAATCATTGCCGTGTGCCAGTCATTTGAATGAATTATATCAGGCTTGAAGTTCAGTAGTTTCGCATATTCAATTGATGCGTGCGAAAAAGCAATGAATCTTTCGTGTTCATATCTTGTGTCTATATTTCTCGGGTAAATTTCGTGAAACGGAGCAAAATACTTGTTGTTGTCGAGAAAGAATACATTCACGTTTTTTGTTCCCGGCAGTTTTGCCATTTTTAGATTGAAATAATACTGTCCGTAGCTATAGTCTATTGTCAGTTTTGAATTCGGAATTTCTTTTATATCGTATTTTTGCTGGTCTATACATCCGTGCAGCGGAGTAAATATGGCGATTTCGTGTCCCATTTTTTCAAGAACTTTGGGCAAACTGCCAACAACATCTGCCAGCCCTCCTACTTTTGAAAAAGGCGCAACTTCTGCCGATACGAACATTATTTTCATAGTAAGTCCTCTATTGTTTATATTTTTTGTATAACAATTATAGCACGTTAGAAATTTTATAATTGATTTAAAAAGTAAATAATTTGAAATTAATTTTTGTAAAATTATTTGTTCGATAAATGCATGAATAAATGGAAATATTTATTTGTGTTAGAATTATAGACAAGGTTGTATTGATAAGAGGATGTGTTTTTACATGAGTACTGACAGTCAGATTTTGGAGGTTATAAAAGCTTCGGAAGATGTTCCGACTTTTGAATCTCTTTTGAACAACCTTACAGAAAAATTTTATAATGAACTTTTAACTGATAATGACAAAAATCTTTTAAAATTTTTGTTTTCACAAAATCCTACTCAGGCACAATTGGATGAGTTTTTAAGTAACTGGGATATAGAGGTCGCCGGTGCACACAAGGCATTGCTGCTTTCATATTTTATGAAAGAACATCCGTCTTTGCATTTTACAAAGTATGAAGAACCCAGACTAAACGGGCTTTTGAAATTTTATAGATTTCAGAATTTGAAATTGATTTCACATTATACAAAAATCGGACAAAATTTCAATAAGGCAGATATCCCAGTGATGATACTAAAAGGCGGGGCTATGAAATACTATCGACCTGACCTGTCAAGAAATATGGGAGATATTGATATTCTTGTACCGGAAAAAGACTATCAAAAAGCAGGCAAAATTGTAGAAGATATGGGCTATGACTGTGCCTGGGATATACATTCGGTTGATTTACACCTAAACGGCACTGAAGAGGGTATTTGCGATATCCATAAATACATTTTTATGGATACCGGTTGTGAAAGAAATTTGAACAAGGGCTTGTTTGAAAGAGCTAAAAAAGCAAAAGTCTTTGGCGTAGATTCTTTGGTTCCGTGTCACGAGGACATGTTCTTTATTGCCTTGGTTAATATGGCAAGAAATATGAGAAACAACACAAGCTCTTCAACTCTTCTGTTTACGATTTTTGACTGCAGATATTTATTGGAGTCAAAACCTGATTTTGACTGGAATATTGTCATAAATGATGCTGTTATTACCAAGACACAGGTTCAGGTGAATTTTGCTTTGAATTTTATCAACAGACTTGCACCCGGATTAATTCCGAATAAACTGGATGTGAAAAACCTTTTTGAAAAAGAAACGGACGATTATTGCACTATCGTTATGTACAACAGATTTTTTATCTATGATATGAAAATGCGCTGCAGAGAATTGAAAATACAAGATGCTCTGACAAATTTTGATATTTTTAGAGAATATATATCTTTGAAACCAAAATATTTCTTTTTAAAACAGTTTAAAAGAAAACCGTTATGTGAAAAAATAATTATGAATATTTCAAACAAATTGACTAAATAAAAGGTAAAATATGAGAATAGACAATCTTTCAGAACAACAGCTTGAAAATATATTTAACAATCTGAACAATTATGTAAATACAAATTATCAGCAGGTTTGGACTAGATATGTAAAACTCGGTTCAAAAACAGTCAGGATTATTTGTTACAGTGATGAATTTACGCCGCTTGTTGAAAGACAGTTGACTTATACTTTGTCAGATTGTGCAGACAGCTATGATTCGACTTTGGTAATTTGGAAAGAAAAGAATATTTCTGACGTCCCAAAAATGCTGGATACTGTTTTTGATCCTAAACTTAATTTTCGTCTTAGAATTGATATGCTTTGCTTTAAAAAACAAGAACCCGATATCTGGGTTATTGATGAAAATTATTCATTGCACAATTCTATACTTTATACTGATAATAACAGCAGAATTTTTAATGCATATGATACAAGAAATAACATTCAGTACTACGGCGTAGAAAACCTTGAACCGGAAGAGTTTATCAAGCAGGGGCATATATTCGTCCAGCAATTTAACAAAATAATAAAATCAGATAATGCAAATCTGGTTCATGGTGCTGTTATCGGTTTAAACAATAACGGTATACTATTCTGTGCAAGGGGGCAAAGAGGTAAATCGACCTTGTCTGTTTTGTCTATGATGGAAGGATTTGAGTATGTATCGGATGATTATTTGATTCTTGAAAAAGAAGGCGAAAATCTTTTCTCTTATCCTATTTATTCAATAATTACACTTTCTCCGAGAATGTACAATGAACTTTATGACAAACTTGAAGGCTGCCGTTTTGTCAGCAATAATGCCAGAAAAGACAAGTATGTCGTGAATATTGCAAAATACCACAATCTGTTCAGGAACAAATATCCGATAAAAATCTGCATGTTTCCTGAAATAGTCAGCGACAAAAACCCGAGTATTGAACCATGTCCGAAAGGCAGAGCAATTACTCAGCTTATTCAGTCTTCTGTTTTTCAAACGCAGGATATGAATGATAACAAAACTATTAAGAAACTTCTTGATATGATTTCGGGCTTTGAATTTTATAAAATAAATTTGTGCAATGATATCAAGAAGAATACTGAGTTTTTACGTGAGTTTATGAATGATTTTGAAAATCGTTCTCACAAAATATTTGAAGAAGACAAAATGTATGAAGACATTACGTTTGATTTGGCAAACATTCTTGATAGCGAAAACGGTGTCATTTATTCTATGAATAAGTTTGCTACAAATGTCTATGAAAATCTCAAGACCGGTGTTGCATATGAAGCAATCTCAGAAAAGCTAAAATCTTTTGCGGGAATGCCTGATGATATTGAAAATAGCCTTAAGATGTTTGTTGATGCATTGCTGGCGGAAGGTATTTTGAAGAGTCTGAAAAAAACATCTTCTGATGTTCATCTAAATGTAAATTTTGCCAGAGATGACAAATTTAAATTGTCTTGTATAAAATATATGGAAACAGAGAGTGTTGAATTAGTTAAAGAAATCAAAAAGGAGAATAAAAATGAATTATGCATTAAATGAAGAAAAAATGTTTGCTGATGTTACTGACGGTATTGCAATTATTATCAATAGCGAAACAGGTATCTATTATGGCTTGAACGGTTTTGGTACTATGGTGTATGAAAATCTTGTCAACGGTGCATCTGTTGAAGAAATTCTTTCTTCTTTGAAATCACTTTCCGGCGTACCCTCTGATATCGAAGAAAGACTTAACTCATTTATTCAAAAAATGGTTGATAGTGAACTTATTATTGAATCTTCTGCCGGCAGTTCTTCCGTAAACTGGGATGAATCTGTTTTAAATGAGGAAAATTTTGTACTTGATGTCAGTGAATACAATGATGCTCAGGAACTTTTGCTTGCCGATCCTATTCACGAAGTAAAAGAGGACGAAGGCTGGACAGGTGAAAAATCTTCTATCATTGAAGATAAAGAAGAGGTAGCAAGAAAAGAGGCTAAAGTAGAATAGTCAGTCAAAATGCCCAAAGTTTCTGTAATAATACCTGTATATAATACAGAAAAATATTTGAGAAAATGTCTGGACAGCGTTTGTAATCAAACGCTGTCTGATATTGAGATAATATGTATCAATGACCGTTCTTTAGACTCTTCTTTTGAAATTTTAAAGGAATTTGCTCAGCAAGACGACAGAATAAAACTGCTTGACTTTAAAGAAAACAAAGGCGCTGCTGCGGCTCGTAATGCCGGTTTGGCGGAGGTACAGGGAGAATATGTAGGATTTGTTGATTCGGATGATTTTATAGATTTCGATTTTTATGAAAAACTGTATACAAAAGCAAAAGAAACCAGTGCTGATGCTGCAAAAGGCAATGTATACAACTATAATCCGCAGACACAAGAAACATACTTGTCTGAATTTTACAATATGAATGACAAAATCAGGGAAAACAAGGCATACTTTCACTATGGCTTTACTTCCGCAATTTATTCAAGGCAGCTTTTAGCACAGAACAATATAAAATTTCCTGAGGGTATAGTTTATTTTGAAGACCCGTATTTTAGTGTTCAGGTGCTTCTTAATTTAAAGAACATTGTAATTGTTGATGATGCAAAATACTTTTATACTGATATTTCACAATCTATTAGCAGATCTACTTTAGAAGTAAGTTATGCAAATGATTTTTTATTAGTTTCAAAAAATATTGCTGAAATGCTTAATAAATCGAAAATTGATTGTACATCTTACACTATAATCTTTCAATTTTTGTACAATTTTTGTATAAATTGGCTAAATGAGAAAGTATCAAACGAGGCAAAAGACATTGTATTTGATTCACTTGTTTATCTTTTAGATTCTTTCCTCTATCCTGATATAAGAACGGTTAGTTTTAAATTGCAATTGCTTCCCAAAACATATTTCTTTAAATTGTTGAGATATAATTCATTAAACAATGTGAAAGCTCCATTAAATATCAAAAGGGTATAAACAATGAGCAGAAATGAAGATTTGTTATTGAACGAATATAAAAAATATGACTATTTAAACAGTGACAAAGAAAATCCCTTGATCAAAATACTTGTCAGTTACATTAAACCTTCTTACCTGTTCAAATCAAAAATATTGACACCAATGCACCTTGGACGTTCTGTTGCTACAGAAGTGAGCAAAGATGGTGAAGTTTCAGAAGATGATTTGAAATGGTTGTATGATAATTGTATAGGTGATGATGACTTTGATGGCAGTATTTCTAACGTAAATAGGCGTGTTGGCTTTTTGACAGGTACATACTGGGCTTGGCAAAACTATGAAAAGCTGGGTAATCCGGAATATTTTGGCTCGTTTGGCTATAGACGCTTGCTTGTGCCGTATTTATTAGATGATTTAATATCATATGATGCAATTATTCCGGAGCCTGAATATTTGTCAGAGGGTAGTATTCGTAAGCAGTTTATTTATTACCATGGTTCTGCTTTATGCAATATAATGATTAATACACTAAAAAAAATACATCCTGAGGATATGGAGAACTTTATTTCTTATATTAATCAACCGTGGGCGTATTTACGGGAACTTTATATATTAAAAAAAGAATTGTTTTTTGATTTTTGCAGTTGGATATTCCCGCTTCTTTTCGAGTTGCTTTCAATTGATAATGAACATTTTATATTAAATGAAAAAGAAAAGTCAGATATAAAAAAAAGAAGAAATGATACATCTCAAGAATTTGATTTGTATATGAAAAGGGATATTGCTTTTATAATAGAGCGTTATACCGGATTTTATTTATACAAGTTAAAGCAAAAATCTTTATATAATGTTAATGAACAACAAGTTATAACAATAGATTATGACAAAGATATGTCACAGTTTATCCAAAAAATTACGCTGTGCAATCTTAAACGCCATATCGACGAGCTTAACAAAAAATATTTGCTGCCAAATCTTACAAAATCAAAAGAAAAAATTTTTATGATTAGTGTTGTCAAAGATTACAATATGTTTGACAAATATGTCAGAAACAATCCATTTGTCAAAAATCAAAATAATATAGAGTGTGTTGATTATGACAACAGGAATGAAAACTTACCTATTTCTGTTAGATATAATCAGTTTTTGAACAGTTATGATTTTTCAAAGCCTGCTTGGTTTGTTTTTTGTCATACGGACTGGGAACTTCAAGATGATATAAATGCTAAATTAAAGAAACTATCAAAAGATAAAATATATGGAACCGCCGGTACTTATCAAATTGATATAAACGGAAAAGTACATAAAGAAGGTAATTGCAATTTTATAGAAATGAGCAGAGACGGACAATACGTAAAAATACATTTATATAATGAAAAAGCTCAAGACTTTGTTGATACTTTGGATTCTATGGTAATGATTGTTCATTCCTCTCTTGTTGAAAAATATAATCTAAGATTTGATGAAAATTTATACTGGGATTTGTACGTTGAAGATTTTTGTATTAATGCTATGAAAAGTTTTAATA
The DNA here is from genome assembly GCA_944325595.1 of Candidatus Gastranaerophilales bacterium. Taxonomy (GTDB): domain Bacteria; phylum Cyanobacteriota; class Vampirovibrionia; order Gastranaerophilales; family Gastranaerophilaceae; genus Limenecus. Next base: position 53,707 of record CALVAQ010000010.1, on the reverse strand, counting down.
TTCACTCTTGTACAGTAAATCTTGAAAACACACACCACTCTGATGCCGGTTTTGAAGCTCTGCCTGTTTCTTATTACAAATCGTTGAATTATCTTAAAAATAAATATCCGGAAGATATTTATGCAGGAACATGTTCGTATATCGGCGGAAAGAAACAGCCTATTGCCGGTTACAAAGAAGCTTTGCTCTATAAAATGAGATCTAAAATTAAGCAAGCCATAAAGAAATAGAAGGCTTTATAATGGACGATAAAGAAAGAATATTAAAAAACTACAAAAAATATGACTATTTGAACAAAGACAAAAAACACCCTCTTGTGAAAATACTAGTAGGATATATCAAACCTGAGTTTTTGTTTAAATCAGAGATTTTGACCCCTATACATCTGGGCAGAGCTGTAGAAAAAGATATTTCAAAAGAAGGTAAATTATCCGAAGTTGACTTGAAATGGTTGCATGAAAATTGTATTGGCGACGATGATTTTGATGGTAGTATTTCTAATGTTAACAGGCGTGTGGGCTTTTTGACCGGTACATACTGGGCGTGGAAGAATTATGAAAAACTTGGCAATCCCGAGTATTTTGGATTTTTTGGCTACAGGCGTTTACTGCAGCCAAAATGCTTGAACAATCTTTCAAGATATGATTTTGTTATTCAAACACAGATTGATTATTTGAAAAGAAAAATAAAGAATAATTTAAAAGAAAGCGGCTCAAATCTGTGTTCTGTGATGCTAAATACAGTGAAAACAGTTCATCCTGAAGACTATTTAGGAGTAAAAAAATATATTGAAAGAGTCTATGGATATTACGACGAAATGTATATTTTTAAGAAAGAAATCTTTTTTTCTTTTTGTGAGTGGATTTTTCCTATGCTTTTTTATATGCTTAAGTTAAAAGTAGATGACTTTGCTTTTAATAAAGATGACATTTCTGTTGAACATATGTTAAAACTCGGCAAAAAAGAAACAAGAGATATTGCTTATATAATAGAACATTTAACAGGATATTTTATTTTAAAGCTTACAAAAGATAAAAAATATAATTACAAAAAGGTTAAACGAATTTGTCTTTTAAATGAAAATCAAAAACCAACACAAAAAGATGTAAATCTTCTTTTAAATGCTTTGAGAAATAAAATTAAATTATCAAAAATGTATGATAAAAATGGAGTATCTATAAATTAATATGTCTATAGTTTCAGTGATAATACCTGTATACAATGTTGAAAAATATCTGAAAAAATGCCTTGAAAGTGTCATCAATCAGACATATAAAGACCTTGAAATTATATGCGTATATGATGAATCTTCCGACAAAAGTCTTGACATTTTGAGAGAATATGAAAAAACAGACAGCAGAATAAAAGTAGTTTTGAGCGACAAAAAAGAAGGTCTCGGCGCCGCAAGAAATAAAGGGCTAAAATATGCAACAGGTGAGTATCTTTATTTTCTTGATTCGGATGATTGGATAGATGCTGATTATATAGAAAAAATGTTGTCTGCTTTGATAAAAAACAATACAGATATTGTTGCGAATATTGGAATTTTGTTTGAAAGAACCAACAAATCTCCATTTTTGATGAAACAACTGCCATTAGAAACTTTTGAACATGAAATTTTACTTGATGCCAGATCGTCAATTTTTAATATAAACTGGTCGGTATGGTCAAAAATGTACAGAAAATCATTTATTGATAATCACAAACTGTCTTTTCCTGTAGTAAAAAATGCAGAGGATGTATATTTTCAGTTTATTACTTTTGCAAATACAGAGAAATTATGTGTAATAAAACAGCCAAATTATCATTATACGGTCAGAGATGAGAGTTTATATAATGCAGATACTCAAAAAGATATTTCTTTACTAAAAGTATATGATTTGGCATTTGAATATTTAAAAGAAAATAGCTTCTTAAATTCAGGTATTAAATTATTTTGTGTTGATAGCACATTTAATATATCTTCTTTTGAAAAATATGAACAATTTAAAGAATATTTTTTAAAAGTTCAAAGATATGTTGATACACAGAAAGAATTGTACAGCCCGATTGATTTATTTTTTATGAATAATATTTTATCTTCAAAAACATATGAAGAGTATTGCCAAACAAATTGTCCGAATGTTCTTTTCAGTTTTCTGCGAAAAGATTCTAAAAGAAAAACAATAGAGAAAGACAGCTATGCAAACAGATAATGCAATGATAAACAATACACGCAGTCCGAAAGTATCAGTCATTGTTCCTGTTTATAATACAGAACAATATCTGAAAAGATGCCTTGACAGCATTTGTTTTCAAACGCTCAAAGATATTGAGATTATTTGTATAAACGATGCATCAACAGATGACAGCCTGCACATTTTGAAAGAATATGCACTGCTGGATAACAGAATAAAAATTGTGAATTTTGAACAAAATCAGGAGGTTTCTCACGCCAGAAATACCGGTATCGAAATGGCAAGAGGCGAATATATTGGCTTTGTTGACAGTGATGATACTATAGAATCTTATTGCTATGAAAAACTGTATAATTCTGCAAAAGAATCTGATGCAGATATTGCAAAAGGAGCATTAAAGGTAGTTAACGGAAAATATTCAGGAGTAAGACAAATTAATACAAAAATTAAAGAAAACAGGGCTTATTTTTGGCAAGAGTTTACTTCTGCAATATTTAGAAGAGATTTTTTGATGAAAAATAATTTGAAATTTTCTGAGAAAATTGATGCCTGGGAAGATCCCTTGTTTGCTTTACAATGTGCAAAAAGGGCAAATGTTATTTCATTTGTTGATGACGTTGTATACAACTATATTACAAGACTTGACAGTAAGTCATACATTGCTGATTTAAATTATGCAATGCAGCGTGCTCAAGCGTTAGAAGCGATGCTGGATGAGACAAATACCGAGGAAGAATATAAAATTGTTTATTTAGAAATTATAATGAATTTGTATTTTGCTTTCAGGTCTAATATGAAAACGGAAGAAGATAAAAGACAGGCGGATACCTTTATTCAAATGGTTTTGGATAAAAGATCTGATTATCATATAGAGAGGGATTTGAATAAATTGTATAAAGACTGGTATAATCGAAAAATGCTGGCAGTAACAAATCTTGTCAGAAAAAAGAGGAGCTATCAAAATGTCTGAAAATATTCCAATATTTTTATCAAGCGGGAATGACTTTTGTCCTTTTGTTGCGACTGCTATTGCCAGTATTTGCGATACTACATCGTCTTTTGTTGATTTTTATGTTATCGGAACCGGCATAACTGATGAAAATAAATCAAAAATAGAAAATCTGAGAAAGAAATTTCAAAATTTTTCTGTCGAATTTATAGAAATTGATGAAGACGAAGTGTACAAAGATTTGGAATATTATAATTCCGTAACTTATATCAATTCGCCTCCGGTTGCGACATACAACAGATTTTTGATTCCGCAGCTCAAGCCTGAATTAAAAAAGGTTTTGTATCTGGATAGCGATATTGTAGTGCTCGGGGATATAAAACAGCTGTTTGATATTGATTTGGAAGGGTACGCTCTGGGTGCAGTACCTACTGTTTGGCCAAATTTGCTTATAAAAAAAGAACTTTCAATATCTGATGAGCACAAGTACTTTGGTGCAGGAGTTATGCTCATCGATAATCAAAAATGGGGTCAGATGAATATTACAAAACTCGCTTTTGAAACAGAGAAAAAATACAGAGACAAACTGCTAATGGCAGATCAGGACGTTGCAAATATTATGTTTGACAACAATTACAAAATACTCCCGCATCGTTTCAACTATGATATGCATACTGCTTTCAATTTCAATAACGATGATGTTGTGATAAGACACTTTTCCGGCGTAAAACCCTGGAAGCTAATGGAAGGCACAAAAACAAACCTTATGCCCAATATAGAGGATTATTGGAGATATGCCCGTATGACAGATTTTTATGAGATAATAAAATCAATGTCACCATCCGCAGCAGAAAATGCTCATCAATTGAGACAGCTACAGGTTCTGAAAATGGAATGTACAAGAGGGATAAGCCGTAGTGTAAAATTTAAAAAGGAGACACATGTTTAATAGATTAAAAAATCTTATTAATTTAAAAAGACACTTAAAGGAAACATATAGTATTTTAAATTGCCCTTTATTTTTATCGATTTTTGACTTTAATATAATAAAATTTTTATCAAAAAGAAAATGCGGTAAACGGTTATATTACAACAAAGAACGTCTTAGTTTTCTTTTTACAGGAAAAGTTTCAATTCCAATTCTTGTATATGTTGTTACTACAAGGTGTACTTTAAATTGTAAATACTGTAATTCTTTTATGCCGGCTTTTACAAAAGAAACTCATTTAGCTCCTGTGTCTTTTGAGCAGTTTAAAGAAGATATGGACAAATTGCTGAAGTCAGTTGACAAAATACACGTCTTTCAGTTCATTGGCGGTGAACCTTTTCTTGCTAAGGATTTGCCCAAAATGATTGAGTATGCAAAATCAAAAAAACAGATTGAACAAATATATTTAACAACAAATGCGACAATATTGCCGTCTCAAGAATTGCTGAAAGCACTTAAAGGAGTAAGTGTTGAAATTTCCGATTATCGTCATGTTAGAGGAATAAAGCTATATTATGATGAAATAAAAGCACTTTTTAAAAAGAATCAAATAAAATACTCAGTATTTCAAGAAGAACAAGGTGGTACTTTCTATTCAACACAGGATATTTATGACGTGCCGCAGGATGATAATACTATAAAAGAAAGATCACTCACTTGTCATTTAAGAAAATGTCATCAGTTATGCGATGGAAAATTATATTTGTGCCCGGCTCATACACACATGGATAGAAATCTAAAACTCAATATGTTTGACAATGTTGTTGATATTCGGGATTGTAGTACAAAAGTGCTCACTCAAAGATTGATAAATTTCTTTTCTCTTCCTTTTTACAGGATTTGTGGATATTGTCATTTTGAGAATGTGAAAGATAATTTTCCAAGAGCGGAACAATCTCCCAAAACCCTGAAATTGCGGGGGGGGGGGGCTGTTTGAGGAGCTAAGACCCGCTGCTTGATTTGCTTTTTAGCTCGTTATCGCAATTCTGTATTTGCTCAGAATTAAAAATATATTTAATGTTTATAGTTGATGTAATTAGCAAAAAGTAATATCAAGGAGAGTATAGATGCTTAGAGAGTTGAAGCAGTTAAAAGGTATGAAACGACATCTTAAAGAAACTTTGTTTACACTACATTTTGTAAATATTTTTAAATACAAATCAGTAGATTTTCTTGAAAAAAGAAAATGGGGAAAAAGACTTTATTACAATAAGGAACGGCTTAGATTCCTTTTAACGGGTAAAGTTTCTATTCCTTTTCTGTCTTATTTTGTTACATCACGATGTACATTAAATTGCACGTATTGTAACGCTTTTATGCCTTCTTACACAAAGGATACACATCTGCTGCCGGTGTCTTTTGAACAGTTTAAAGAAGATATGGATAAATTACTGAAATCAGTTGACAAAATACACGTCTTTCAGTTTATCGGCGGAGAACCTTTTCTTGCTAAAGATTTGTCTAAAATGATTAAGTATGCAAAATCCAAAAAACAGATTGAAACTATATATGTTACAACAAATGCGACTATAAAACCTTCTGAAAAGTTATTAGACTCTTTAAAAGGAGTGTATGTTCAATTGTCGGATTATCGCCATATTAAAGGAATAAAACTGTATTATGATGAATTAAAAGAGCTATTTAATAAACATAAAATTAATATGTGTCTTTATGAAGAAGAAAATGATAGTACTTTTTATACTCTTCAAGAAATTTATGAAAAAGAAGAAGATAGAAAGACAATAGAAGATAGGAATATATATTGTTTGACAAGAAGATGCAATCATTTGTGTGACGGAAAGCTCTATCTGTGTCCTACACAGATTCATATGGACAGAAATTTAAAGTTAGATATGTATGACAACGTGGTAGATATCAGAAGCTGTAATTCAAATGAACTTACACAAAAATTGATTGATTTTTATTCTTTGCCATACTACAAAGTGTGCAGGTATTGTCATTTTGAAAATGTAAAACGAGGACAGCCTAGAGGTGAACAGACAATTATACATATATCTCAGCCCCCTGAAATTGCGGGGGGAGGGGCTGTTTGAAGGACTAAGACCCGCTGCGTAAGTGAATTTTAAGGAGAATACAAAATGTCTGAGTTGACGCTGAATGAGAAAAAAACACATATTGAAAGATTGGCTGCACTATTTAGAAGCAGCTGGTTTGTCAATGACAGAAATAAAATCAGCGATGCAGAACACAAAGAAAATATTGCAAATCTTTTGAAAAATCTCGAAGGTGATGCATACGAAAGATGTTTGAATCTCGTAAACAAACTGGAAAAAACCTATAGCAAAAAATTTGTTCCTCTGAAGGAAATTTATACTCAGGATGAACTAGAGCAGCTGCAGAGCGTGAAGACTTTTGAAAAAGAACCGTTTTTTAACGGAGAATGTTATCAATGGAAGAATTATAAGCTTCCTATTAATCTTTTTGAAACATCTGTTTTTTATTACAAACACGGACTAGATTTGATTGATAATATTAAAGATATAGTTGGTGATAAAGCAATAATTGATGTCGGTGCAAATATTGCCGATAGTGCTCTTATTTTTAGAGATTTTTTCCCTGAATCCCCTATATATTCTTTTGAGCCGGTCTATAATACATACAAATATGCACTGAAGACATTAGAATTAAACAATATCAAAAATATTAAACTTGAAAATATTGCATTAGGGAATAATACCGGCGAATCTAAAATGTTTATTCATGACAGCCTTGCTCAGTGCGGCGGAAATAAAATCTCAGATGTCGGTACGGAAACTGTAAAAATAGATACATTAGATAATTATGTTGCAAAAAATAAAATTCGGGTGGGGGTAATAAAGGTTGATATAGAAGGATTTGAGCAGGAATTTTTGAAAGGTGCAATCAATACAATAAAAGAGCAAAAACCTGTTTTACTAATCAGTATTTATCATAGTTATGATGATTTTTACAAAATAAAACCTATGATTGAATCATGGGTGCCTGAATATAAATTTGATTTTGTTCAGGGTGTGCAAAACAATGGTATAATTGCAATCGAAACATTGCTTGTTGCTGTATCAAAATAATATTTGAAAGTAGTATTTGGAGTCTTTTATGAAAAGATTGATTTCTGTAATTATGCCGGTAAAAAACGGGCGAAATTATATTCAAGAAGCTTTAGATGGTATAAAAAAACAAAACATTGATTTAGAAATTATTATAGTGGATGATGCTTCAACCGACAATACGGTTGAAATTGCTCAACGAAACGGATGTTTGATTATAAAGCATGAAAAGACTCTTGGACAGGTGGAAGGTAAAAATACAGGTTTGAAAAGTGCAAATGGCGAGTACATCATGTTCCATGATCATGATGATGTATTAACAGAAAACGCACTGTCACGAATGATAGAAGAATTTGAGATAGATGAAAACGTTATGGCTGTGATGGCTAAAGCAAAAGATTTTATATCGCACGATTCAATAAATCAAAATCAGGTAATAAGAAAGGAACCGTACTGGGGCTGTCTGGGCGGTTGTATTCTCTTTAAAAAAGATGTTTTTGATAAAATTGGTTTGTTTGATACATCAATAAAAGCAGGTGAAGTTATTTCTCTCACCATGAAAATGAAAGAAAGTAATCTGAATATAAAAAAGATTGATTTTGTTTCAAGTAATAGGCGAATTCATGATACAAATTATGGTAAAGTAAATAAGAAAAATGAATTTTCTGATTATGCCAGTATTTTAAGAAATAAATTGAGAAAATAAGTAAATATTGAGGTGCTAATGTTAAAATCTACAAAAGAAAATATAAGCGACGGTTTTTATAACAGATATTTTAAACAAAATGCAGAATTTCGCTTTGGTGTTGAGATGGTTCAGTTTTTGTATTTTAAAAAAGGGAAGTTCCTTAATCCCCGTAAAAAAGACGAATATATCGAACAATACACAAAAGAAGAAATTGAAAACTTTTTTGATAAAGGTGAATTAAATATACCCCAAATTACTTTTTGTATAACAACAAAATGCTCACTAAAGTGTAAAGACTGCGGGTCATTGATACCGGATTTTAATTGTAAAGAACATATCGATATGTCTTTGGATGAATTTAAACAGTCTCTTGATAAAGTTTGTGATGCTGCAGCAAAAATAAGGAGATTTGTTATATTAGGCGGGGAGCCTCTTTTGCATAAAGATCTTTCAGTAATGATAGACTATGCTGCCCAAAAGGAAAATATCGATGTCGTTGAAATTATTACAAATGGGACTATGATACCGGGAGAAGCTGTTCTTACGGCTATTGAAAAGCATAATAAAAAAGCTTATTTGTACATTAGTAATTATGCTGTAAATAAAGATTTACTGCCGCGCTTAAAGCATGAAGAGATTAAATCTCTCTTAAAGCTGCATAATATTAAACTTCAAATGGTTGACGTAATGGGTTGGCTTAAGGAATTTAGCTTTTCAAAAGAGGCATCTGATTTTGAAACAACGAAAGCCAGATATAAAAAATGCCACTGTTCTCATTGTACACAGTTGTTCAATTCAAAAATATACGTCTGCTCAAAAGCTTCCAGCGCAATAGAACTGGGACTTGTTGATGTTGATGATTACATTGATATTAAAAATTCAAAAGACCTAAAACAGGACTTCATAAAATTCTATGACAAAGACTATCTGAAGGCCTGCGAATATTGCATACTTTCAGATGTGCCGGTGCTGCCGGCTTTACAGGACTAAAACAAAGTTTTTTACAGCTTTGTTCCTGTCGCTTTGTACAATCCGATATAGTCTACGTTGCAGTCAATTTTGTTTGAAACAACAAGTTTATTCAAAGAAAGAAGATTTTCTTTTCTCTGAAGCAAATCCAGATATGATATCAATCCCGCATCATATTTGTGTTCGCTGAATTTGAAGTCTTCTTTTTCAAGATTGTATACCTTGAGATTAGTTTTGTACTTCTTGTCATCCTGCTTCAAAGACACAAGGGAATCATTGACCTCCTGAATTGCCTTAAGGTTAGTGTTGTAATAGTCGTGAAGAATCTGCTCATAAGCGTTCTTTTTGAGTCTGAGGTTGGCAACTTTTCTTCCGCCCGTAAACAGGTTCAGCATTGCGTTGCCGCCCAAAAGCCCCAGCATACTGCTCCAGTTAAATACCTGACTGAATGATGAGGAAGCAAATGATGCCAGTCCGATAAGGTTGATGCTCGGCAAAAATTCTTTTTTTGCCACCCTGACATCAATACCGGCTTTTTCCACCATTTTTTCTGCTGCAAGATAGTCGGGTCTCTGGTCAATTACTTCTGAGGGAATTGATTCGGGTATTTTTACAAGATATGAGTCATCATATGGCTTTACTTTCAATTCGGAAATATTTGCCGGACTTTCTCCTATCAAAACAGCCAGATTATTTAAAAATACGTTTCTTGATTTTTCCAAATCCGCCAAATCAGCTGTAGCAGAGACATATGCTTTGTTTGCACTGACTAAATCAGCCGTTGAAGTCAAACCGACGGCATTTCTCTCTGTCATCAAGTCAAATATTTGTTTTCTGTCTTTGATGATTTCTTTTTGCAGTTCAATGAGTTTGTCTGCTTTTACAATATTGAAATAAGTGGAGCCCACGGCAGAAGAAATGGCTATATAAGCAGCCCTTTCATCAAACTTTGATTTTTCCCATTCTTTTTTTGAAGCACGTGTTTTGTCTCTGTTTTTCAGGAATAAATCGAGTTCGTAGCTTACAACTACAGGGAATGCCCACATACCTGTAGTGCTGGTTGTTCCAGGAAGTTTTACTCCGGCAGGAGCAAAGCCCGCAGAAACTTGCGGCAGTTCGTTTGAAAGCTGCAATTTTGTCATCTGGTGGTATTGCTCTACACGCAAAGTTGCAATTTTGAGGTCATGGTTGTTCTCAATTGCCCGCATTATATAGTCATTTAGGTATTCATCATCAAAGGATTTCCACCACTCGGTATTTACATAATCATACTGATACTGGGTAACTTTTGATTTTATGACTTTGTTCTGTTTTTCTTTTTTATTGTTATCTTTTTTTTGAGCGGCAAAGCATGCCGGTGTTATTAAATTTGCGCTTGCAAAAACTGCTGTTATTGCTGCTGCGACCAGTCTTTTATACTTCATTATATTCCTTCTCCTTGAAGAATTAATGTTATGATACTAACATAATGTTATCATAATAACAATAATGTTTGTACTCCATTTATACTATTATGGATTTTGTAACAAAATTATTCAACAGAGGCAAAAAAATCTTCCGGCATGTTTTATACTAGGTGTAGGTAAGTGCCATGTTTCCAATCAGTTCTCAACAAATAAATCAGAATTTTTATACAAATACATACAGCCCTTATACTCCGCAGTATTCGGGTGTGTACGGACTACCTTCATACACAGTTGTTGATGACTCCCAAAACAGTCCTGAGCAGGCGGTAAAAACTCTCGGACTCGCTGCTTTGCTTCAGGTAATTTCTTCGGGATTGGAAAAAGGTTCTGAATTTTTGTCTAACAAAATCAGCGCCGGAAAAGAATTTACTACAGGAGAAAATGTTGTAAAAGTTGCCAGAGATATGGTCGGAAAAAACAACCTCGATGTTACAGTCGGTTTTGTAGATGAAGCCAATAAAAACTTGTTTTCATCAAGATTCGGTCTCGGAAAAGAAATAGATGCCGTTGCAAAAGGCGAGAATGCATTTTTTGCCAACAAACTTAAACTTGCAGTTGCTCCAAAATCAAAACCGTCTTTGATTTTGCATGAACTGGGTCATGCCATTAATGCCAAGAAAGGCTTTACAAGGCTCTTGCAAGGTACAAGAAGATATGCGGGATATGCCCCGATGGCATTACTTCTTGCAAACGGCTTAATCCCGAATAACCGGCAAAATGGCAAGAAAAACTTTATTGAACGCAATGCCGGAATTCTCGGTTTTTGTGCATTTTTACCTACAATAATAGAAGAAGCGATTGCCTCCGGAAGAGGTATTAAAGCTGCCAAAAAGGTTCTCAACAATCCTGCCGGTTTGAAAATTCTCAAAAAGAACTATGCTCTGGCTCTCGGTACATATATCCTTGCCGGTATAGGTCTCGGTGTTGCCGCAAAGCAGTCTTTTATCTACAACGGTAAAGAATAATACATACAGTGTAAAATTATTTGACAACCTTGCTTTTGTTCAAAAATAAACTAGAATATCTCTATAGGCTTGTTTATTTTATGAGGTTTGTATGTATAAAAAATTAATAAAATCATTTGTATTGACGGCAGCTTTGATATTCTTTGCCAATTCTTGTTTTGCGTTTGGCGGAATAGGCTCTGAAATCAATAAACAGAGCTTGAACGGTATGAGAGTGGGCGCATACAACACAAAGGCAAATATTTCGGTAATTGAATATAATACATATGGCGCTGAAACCGGCTATTATATAAATGACGGTTTCGGTACGACTACAAAATACGATACAAAAGGAAATATCATCTCAAAATACAAAAATAATCAAGCGGGAAAAACATACCTGTATGACAAGTACAACCATGTCATCGGCTATTTTGTCGCCACATCAAAATACAGAACAATGCTGTATGACAAAGACGGCACCCCAATCGGATATTTTAAAGTTGATAAAGACGGTCTGATTAAAAAATACGATATGGATGGCACTCATCTCAGTACATACAAAAATGTCAGATAATTGCTTTATATTTTGCTGATTCCCATGCTGAGGATAGAAAGTATAATTGCGCCAAAAAATGCACTCCAAAAGCCGTCTACCATGAGCCCCGGTGTGAGCCATCCGGCAAGCATCAGAAGCAGAGCGTTTATCACAAGAGTGAATAGTCCTACCGTCAAAAAATTAATTGGCAGCGATATTAGCATTAAAATGGGTTTTACAAAAGCATTGATTAAAGCTATAACCACACAGGCTAGCAGTGCTGTCATAAAATTTGCAACGGAAATACCGGGAATTATCCATGCGGTAAAAATCAGTGCCAGCGCATAACAAAACCATCTAACAAGAAGCATCATAGGTCTTAAACTCCTTTTGTCTACTTAATGAGTTTAAATCGTTTTGTATTTTATTTAATTACTCCGTCCAACAATGATTGGAGCAATATTCCCGAAAATATACTTACAAACAAAAGCAAAAGAACAATTTTCATTGTGTCTTTTATGCTGTCATTCTTTTTGATTAGTACAAGCAAGCCAAGCCCCGCACTCGAGCATAATCCTGAAATAACCGAGCCGAAACCGATTGCTCCTTTCATATACATTACTGTGATAGCAACAGATGCGGCACAATTTGGTATCAATCCTACAAATGCTGTGATAATCGGCTGAAAAATAGAGTCGTGCAGAAAATATTGTCCGAGATTTTCTTCTCCACCCGTAATAAATACCAGATAGTTTATGCCGATTGTGACAATCAGAATAAAAACAAAGATATTCAGCGTATGAAAAATCGGATGAACAATCAAATCACTTTTTCTTTTGGCGTTTATATGGTGGTGGCAGCAGCCCTCTGTGATTTCTTCTTCGTCATGTTTTAAAGAGACGGAGGTGTCTTTTGTTTTATCGATTACAAAATCGATTGTGTATCCGGCTATTATTGCAATTACAATCTTTGTTAAAAGCAGCGGTACAACAAGAGTTAACTTTGCAGGGTCTGACAAAATGACAGGAATTGCTTCATCAGATGTTGAAAGATATACAGCAAGAAGTGTGCCTTTTGTGATGAGTCTTTTTGTGTATAAGGTACTGGCAATTACGGAAAACCCGCATTGCGGAAACGATGCCGCCAAGCTGCCTGCCAGAGGCCCGACTCTGTCAGAGTATTCAGCAAGCTTTTTCATCTTGTTAGAATAAAAATATTCCACCAGTTCAATAAATACGAATATAAAGAACAAAAAAGGCAGCATATGTATACTGTCAATCAGTGCATCAATCAGCCAATCCGACAGCGGCAGTGATTCAATAAGTTTATCTGCCGGTGCAAAGATTGCTTCGTTAATTGTATTTATTAATGTTACGGTTTTTACTAAAATTGTGTGCATATCTATTTAATTATTTTATTTATATAGTTGTAGTATTCATTGTTTTTGTATTTTTCCGACTGCTTTTTCAAGTCTTCTTTTGTTAAAAAGCCCATTCTGTATGCAACTTCTTCAAGACAGGCTATTTTTATGCCCTGATTCTCTTCAATTGTATGGACATACTGACTTGCTTGAAGAAGAGAGTGATGCGTTCCTGTATCAAGCCATGCAAATCCCCTGCCCAGCAGCTCAACACTGAGTTCTTTGTTTTCCAGATATATTCTGTTCAAATCTGTTATTTCAAGCTCTCCTCTTGCAGACGGCTTGAGATTTTTTGCAAAATTTACAACTCTGTTGTCATAAAAATATAATCCTGTCACTGCATAGTTTGATTTTGGATTAGCCGGTTTTTCTTCAATGGTTTGAGCAATTCCTTTTTCGTCAAACGAAACTACTCCAAACCTTTCGGGGTCTTTGACCTGATAGCCGAAGACAGTGGCACCGCCAGAAGATTGAGTTCTTTCCACTACTCTTCTGAGAGTACCGGAAAATCCCGGGCCGTAGAATATATTGTCACCCAGTATCAGGCATGCACAATCATCTCCGATGAAATCTTCTCCAAGTATAAATGCCTGTGCAAGTCCGTCAGGGGAAGGCTGCTCTTTGTAACTGAATTTTACGCCGAATTGTGTTCCGTCTCCCAGCAGCTTTTGAAAATTCGGTAAATCCTGCGGAGTTGAGATAATCAAAATATCTCTTATTCCTGCAAGCATAAGAACGGAAATCGGATGATAAATCATTGGTTTGTCATAAATAGGCAGCAGCTGTTTTGATACAACCATTGTGCTCGGATAAAGTCTTGTGCCGGCACCACCGGCGAGTACAATACCTTTCATCAGTCTATCCTCAATTCTATATATTCCTTCAGTGCGAGTTTCCAGTCTCTTAGTAATCCATGGTTGTTCATTATGCTGTATTTTGGACGTTTTGCCGGTCTAGGGTATTCTTCTGTCGTGCATGGCAGAAGGTTTACATCCAGATTCATTTTTTCAAATATCTCTTTTGCAAAACCGTACCAGCTTGTATTCCCGCCGCCGCACGTATGATATATGCCGTAAGGTGCTTCTTCGTCTATAAGTGAAATTATTGCATCGGACAAATCAACCGTCCAGGTCGGGCATCCTATCTGGTCGTTTACTACTTTTAATTCCGGCTTGCCGGCAAGAGATATCATAGTTTCAACAAAATTCTTTCCATGATGTCCGTATAACCAGCTTGTCCTTGTTATATAGTGTTTTGGACAATATTTCTGTACTGCCTGCTCTCCATGAAACTTTGTTATTCCGTATACACCGAGCGGATTTGTTTTATCATCAGGTTCATAGGGTGAATTTTTTGTTCCGTCAAATACATAGTCTGTTGATATGTATACAAGGCATGAATTATTTGCATTGCAAGCTTTTGCAATATTTTCTGTTCCCTTGCCGTTTATTAGTTCCGCTTTGTCTTTTTCTTCTTCTGCTTTGTCGACATTAGTGTATGCCGCACAGTGGATTACATAATCAGGATTCACATCAGATATGACATTTCTGACTTGAATTTCATTTGTAATGTCGAGATTGTCGATGTCTGTTTCAATAACTTCATATCCGCTGTCTTCCAACATAGGACAGAGGTCTTGCCCCAGCATTCCGTTTGCGCCTGTTACAAGCACGGTTCCATACTCAGAAAATGATGCACTCATTATACAAGACTCGCTTTCTTTTGTTCAATTGATTTCATCCAGTCCTGATTGTTCAAATACCAGTCAATAGTCAGTTTAATACCTTCTTCAAATGTTAAAGACGGCTGCCATCCGAGTTCTGTCTGGATTTTATGGTTGTCTATGGCATATCTTCTGTCATGACCGAGTCTGTCTTCTACATATTTTATTGAGGACTCGTCTTTTCCCATTGCATCGAGGATGATTTTTGTGATTTCAAGATTTGTTTTTTCGTTGTGTCCGCCGATATTGTATACCTCTCCGACTCTGCCTTTGTGCAGAACCGTATCAATTGCACTGCAGTGATCGTAGACATAGAGCCAGTCTCTTACGTTCATTCCGTCGCCGTATACAGGAACTTTTTCTCCTTTTAATAACTGTGATATAAAGAACGGAATGAGCTTTTCCGGATACTGGTACGGACCGTAGTTGTTTGAGCATCTTGTATTTAAAACCGGCATTTTATATGTTTCAAAGTATGCTCTGACCAGCAAATCCGCACTTGCTTTTGAGGCGGAGTACGGTGAGTTCGGAGCCAGAGGAGTTGTCTCGTAAAAATATCCGTCTTTGCCAAGGGTACCGTAGACTTCGTCTGTTGATACCTGCAAAAATCTTTGAACTTTGGCTTCTTTTGCTGCTTGGAGCAGATTTAGTGTGCCTTTGATATTGGTTTCAATAAAAATTTCCGGACCTGTAATTGAACGGTCGACATGGCTTTCTGCCGCAAAATTTATAACCGCATCAACTTTTCCGTCAATTACTAATTCAGAAGCGAGTTTTTTGTCGCAAATATTGCCGTGGACAAATGTATAATTCGGGTTGTCTTTTATATCGTCAAGATTTTCTATGTTGCCTGCATAAGTAAGTGCATCAAGATTGACAATTTTGTAGTCTTTGTATTTATTGAGCATATGACGGACAAAACAGCTTCCGATAAAGCCTGCTCCGCCTGTGACTAATATTTTCAAAATAAATCTTCTCCTTTAATGTCTTTTAAAAACGGTTGTTTTGAATCTTTTTCACTGATTAACGGCTCAAAATCTATGCCCCAGTCTATGTTTATATCAGGGTCATTCCATCTGATTCCCCTGTCATTTTCTGGAGAATATTCATTTGTTGCCTTGTATAAAAGTTCTGCTTCATCGCTCAAAACGACGAATCCGTGAGCAAATCCTGCGGGAATGTAGAGCATATTTTTGTTTTCTTCGGATAGAATTTCGCCGACCCATTTTCCGAAAGATGGAGAATTTTTTCTGATATCTACAGCAACGTCAAAAATCTTCCCCTTGCTGCATCTGACCAGTTTTGCCTGTGCTTTCGGGTTTGTCTGGTAGTGAAGTCCTCGCAATACTCCTTTTGTCGATTTTGAATGGTTGTCCTGATTGAAATCATCTTTTATCCCATTGTTTACAAAGGTTGATTTTTGATAGGACTCCATAAAAAATCCTCTCGAATCACCAAAAACTTTAGGTGTAATAAGTGTAACATCTCCTAAACCGAGCCTTTTAAATTCAAACGGCATTGTCCACCTCTGTTATTAATCTCTCCAGTTTAAATTATATAATAATTTAGTTCTTTTAAAGATACTTAATGAGAATTTTATAACTTTTCTTAATGCTTTGCTTGTGATACGTTGGTATGGTTATGTTATTTGCCGAAAAAATTAGTAACTACAAACAGTATTTTGCAGATATTATTTCTCTGTCTATTCCGTTGATTGTCGGAAACCTCGGACAGGTTCTTATTGGTGCGACAGATGTTTTTATTGCCGCAAAACATGCAACAAACACTCTTGCTTCAATCAGTATTGCAAATTCAATTATATTTTGTGTTTTGATTGTCGGTGTAGGGCTAATGTCGGCTATATCAATTGTTCTGTCAAATTACAGGGGCAACAGAAAACCGACAAAGAAGTTTTTGATTACTATACTTAACTATTCTATGATTCTTGCCTGCATTTTTTGCTGTGTTTGTCTTTTGATGGTTCCTTTAATTCCCAAAATGGGGTTTGAAACACATCTTGTGCCAATGATTCAAGAATATGTATTTATATGTGCATTTTCACTGTTTGGTATGTATCTTTATCAGTGCCTCAGAGAATTTTTGTTAGCATATGAAATAGTTACGTTTCCGAACCTTATTCTTATTGCGGCACTGGTATTGAACTTTGTTCTGGCGTATTCTCTCGTATTTGGAATAGGTCCAATTCCCGGTCTTGGCGTAATAGGGCTCGCACTTGCCGCTTTTATTGTAAGAACGCTCATGGGGCTTGTTCTTCTGGCATATTGTATCGGGATGATTAGATTGAAAAATCCTTTTGACAGAAGTCTCATAAAACAGCTTTTGAAAGTCGGTTATCCTATTGGAATTGCAATGCTGCTTGAGTTTTTAGGGTTTAATCTGATTACAATACTTGTCGGTCGAGAAGCGGGAATTCTTGCGGCAACCCACAATATTGCCGTTACCATAACTTCTTCGGCATATATGATTCCTATGTCTATTTCTGCCGCTATTGCAATTAAAGTAGGATATTACAACGGGGCAAAAATTCTTAGAGAAATCAAAAGATATGCTTTTTGCGGTACGCTTATGTCGGTTCTTTTTATGGCAATATGCTCTATATTATTGACAGCTATTCCTTTACAGATATTTAAACTTTTTACTGACAACAAAGAAATGATAGCGCTTGGATTGCCTATTTTGCATATTGCTGCATATTATCTTATGTTTGACGGGCTGCAGGTTAGTTTGAGCGGTATTTTAAAAGGACTTAAGATGACAAAAATTGCATCAGTGACACTGATAGCAGGATATTGGCTTTTCGGTTTGCCGTTTGGATATATGCTTGCATATCATTACAAGATGTCATTGAACGGATTTTGGATAGGTCTCGCTGTGTCATTCCTGGCTATGTGTACGCTGTTTGCTGTTGTAATATACAGGAAATTTAAATATCTCAGAAAAATTTATGAGAATTGATTTTAGTTGCCATGGTTTAGAGCAACGAGACAGCTCATGATTTTAAAGGATAAGTGACGATAATTTTGTTGGATTTACTAATCCGACAAAATTTTACTGTCATTCTGAAGCATTCAAAATACATTACAAATTAGTCGACATTTCTGTATGGATACATTGGCAGAATCGATTTTTTCAGTACATCTGTACTTTTTCATTATTCTTATATCATTAGAATTTTGAAAAACGATTAATTTTTTATATTAAATATGTTTAAAAAAACAAAAACGGGGTATTAATATTATACAGGCACGAGTTAGTAAAATTGTTATGCAAAATGGTGCTGCTCTCAGCGATTGATATTTCGAATTTTATACTGGTTTTTCGAAACATTAACGCACAAACATACCATTAAAATCATGTTTCGAAGCGGACAATATGTCCGCTTTTTCTTTGCTTTTTTTCTTGATAATATTTTTGTATGGAAAAGAAAATATTATCAGGGATGAGTCTTGAGGAATTAATTCAATATACGGACTCTATTAATGAATCAAAATACAGAGCAAAACAAATCCACAACTGGATTTATTTGAAATCAGTGACTGATATAAATCAGATGACTGATATTTCGAAAGCTACACGTGAAAAAATGCTTGAAACTGCTCAAATTACGGATGTAAAGATAAAAAACAGGCAGATTAGTTCTGACGGAACAATAAAATATCTTCTTGAGTTTGCAGATGGTAACTGTGTAGAAACAGTTTTGATGCGTTTTGATAACAGGGCAAATCTCACCGCATGCGTAAGTTCTCAGGTTGGCTGTGCCTGTAATTGCAAGTTTTGTGCTACGGCTAAACTCGGCTTTGTAAGAAATCTAACCCCGAGAGAAATTATAGAGCAGGTTTTGACAATACAAAGAGATACCGGTCTCAAGGTTACAAATATTGTTTTTATGGGACAGGGTGAGCCTTTATTAAATCTGGATAATGTTTTAAAAGCTATAGAGATTTTTAACAGAGATTTTGTTATTGGTATAAGACGTCTGACGGTTTCTACATGCGGTATTATTCCTCAAATAAGAAAGCTTGCTCAGCTCGATTTTCAGCCGACCTTGGCTATATCTTTGCATGCACCGAATCATGAAACTAGACAGTCTCTTATGCCAATTGAAAATAAATATCCTATCGATGAATTAATGCAGACTCTAAAGGACTATGTCGGCTCAACAGGCAGGCGGGTCACAATAGAATATACATTAATAAAAGGTTTTAATGATACCGTAGATTGCGCAAAACAGCTTGCTGTGCTGTTAATTGGTCTTAAAGCAAACATAAATTTAATAATATACAATCCCAATGATCAGGATGATTTTGAAAAACCTAGTAAAGAATCTATACAAAAATTCAAATATATCTTGGAACAATCGGGCAAAAAGGTTACAATCAGATTGGAAAGAGGCTCAGACATAGATGCTGCCTGCGGGCAGTTGAGCAACAAATATAAATAATAAGAAAAGGCACCTATTATGAAAATTATGAATTTATCCCCGAGTACGTTGAGTTTTTCATCTGCACAAAATGTTTCTGATAGAAGTTTGTATATTCTAAATTCATATATAGATGAGAAAATCAAACCTTTTGTTGAAGAGAATAGAGAACTTTTTTCCAAAATCGGAAAAATCGGATACAATGCGCAAGAAACACTCAAAGTTTTTTCAGAAAATGAAAAAAGGTTGTTAAATTACAGGTATAAATTGCAGTCAACAACTGATAACCCGTTGTTGAACAAGTATATTATCCTTGAAGAAAAATTTAATCAATTTGAAAATAATCAAAGAAATTTCCACAGGCTCGAGAATTTGGCGAAACAGCCGCTGTTCCAAGATGACAGAGTCAAAGCAGCATTGGAAAAGGCTCATAAAACAATGAGCATTGATTCTCTGGAAATGTCTGCGTTTGCTTCAGCTTCAAAAGAATATTCGAAGTTGAAAGAGCAATTTGCTTCGGAGTTATCTGCCATAAATTTGGCTGCGTATGATAAAAATATGAACAATACTCTTGTTTTGTTAAATAATCAGTTTAATACAGCTGCAGCTGCGATGATTACGGCACCGTACAGTTCTGCTCTTGATGTTATAAAAAGCGCAGAGGCATTAAAATCAACCGTGAAAAATCCGGGAATTGCCATTTGGAATAAGGAGAAAGAAATCAGCCGCACTCAATATGCTGCTGAAAAAGTTGCTGACAGCATAAATTCCTTTGATTCCGTAAAGCCGGAATTGCAGAAATTTGTTGATGAAAACTACGGTTTTATTGAAACCACGCCTTCTTGTGAGCAAATAAATTCAGCGTATGACAGACTTTTTGAAAAATTTGATTCTGTTTCTCAAAAATATGTTTCAAAATTCGAAGATATCTTAATAAAAGCTGAAATACCCCATTCTTCATACATAGTGGATGTTCTCAAAGCTCAAAAGAATAGCCTTGAACAGCTTCAAAACGTCATAAATCAACTAAAAGCGGAATATATTGAAAAACAAAACGCTGAGTTTTTCAAAAAACATGGCTTGTAAACCTTAGACTACCGCAAAGCTTCTGTTATCATTTTCGGAAACTGAAATACGGTTTTTCAGCTTTGCAATTCTTTTTTTGATTTTTTCACCGTGGTGAGAGTGCGGTTTTTTGTCTAAAAAAGTTTTGTAATAATGTATGGCTCTTTGTCTGTTCGATATTTTGTCATAGCAGATAGCAAGTCCGAGATATGCTTTGTGGAAATTCGGATTAACTTTTAAAATTTGAGAAAAAACTGTACCGGCTGTTTTGTATTCTCCAAGATTCATATATAGTGCGGAAAGATGATTATATGCAGCCAAAAATCCCGGATTTCTTTCAATGATTGTATGGTAAATCAGCATTGCCATATCGTATTCTTCAATAAACTCATGTGCAACAGCAAGCTGTAATTGTGCATTTAGATTCTCTTTGTCCATTGATATAGACTTGTGCAGAGATTGGATAGCTTCACAAAACCTTCCCGTAAGAATATAACAGAGTCCGAGTTCATAGTGAATCTGCGGAGTATATGATGAAAGTTCCCGTGCTTTTTCAAGTGCTTTTATGGCTTTTTCGTAATTCTCCTCCGATTTATAGGAAATTCCCAATCCCATATATGCGCGATAGTTTGTTCTGTCTATAAGAATAGAATTGAGGTAGTGCTTTATTGATTCTTTAAAATGATTGGCAAGTCTGAGTGCATCGGCTTTAATAAAAAGTTTGTATGCCGGTGTAGCAGTATAATTTTGCGCTTTTATCACAAAATTATCCAATCCTTGCACTGTACTTTTGTACTTTATCCCCAAAATCTCTCCCCAATATAATTGTTCACTTATACATTTTAGATTTTTTTAATATAAAAGTTATTAATCTTCGGGTTTAAATTTGTAGTCCGGGTGGTTAGTTTTTGTGTAGTTCTTGTTTATATTTTTGTCTGATTAACTGTATAATACTGCTGTAATTATTCGGGGAGAGCTGATGTCAGAGCTGTTTGAAAAGAATCTTTCTTATATAAAAAAATCCAATCAGTCATTGTACGAGAAATTGGTCAATACAAAAGAATTTACTCAAGATATACAGTTAAATACAAATCTTGCCGGTGAATATAATCTGTTGGTTGACGGAATGGCTGTGCATGCAATTGCGGGTGCTCAGCAGGAAGCTGAAGATGTTTTTTCAAAGCTTCCCCACAATACAAATTTGACTATACATGTTCTATGCGGTCTCGGACTCGGGTATTTGTTTGATGTTTTTGTACAAAAAGCAAAAGGCGCAATAATTGTTTATGAAGACAATATTGAGCTTTTGCGTTTTGTTTTGGAAATAGCTGATTTGTCCCCGTATCTTGAAAGAAAAGATACCTATCTGGTATCTGATTATTCTGAATTTAGAACGGCATTGTACAATGTTTTTCACTATCGTTCAAAAATGACACTCTCAGCGCTGGATTATTATATGCAGCAAAAAAAAGAAACCTACAATGCGTTTTATAAAGAAGCAAAAAGGCTTCTGGAAATGTTTGACCACAATTATTCTTTTCAGGTACATAAAATATATTCTTTTCTCTGTTATACGGTATATAAAGCTGATGAAAAATTTAAACTGCCTTTGCTGACTGATTACAAAGATATGCTAAAAGATAAGCCCGCTGTTATTGTGTCTGCAGGTCCGTCTCTTGCAAAAAATGTTGATGTTCTTAAAAAATATAAGGATAATGCTTATATCTTCTGTGTCGGTACAGCGCTGAAAACATTGATAAATAATGGTATTACTCCTGATTTTTTGAATGTAATTGAAAAAGTAAACTCTACATATCATTTTTCTGTACCTGAAACAAAAGACATGATGCTTATTTGTGAGCCATATACAAATATTGCTGTAGTAGAAACAGAATTTAAGCGTAAATTTATAACAGCATCGGAAGAAACAGATGCTGCAAGATGGTTTTTGGAAACATACGGCAGAGATGAACTGGTTCCGTTTGAAACCAAAGGAACTGTTTCTTATCATGCACTGTCTTGTGCAAAATATCTCGGATGTAATCCTATAATATTAATCGGTCAGGATTTGGCATATGCTGACGGAAAATGTTATGCAAAAGGCTCTGCTTATGAAGATTTGGAATGTAATTTCGATGAAGAAAAACAAAAATACGTAATTGCTCCTAAAAACTATGAAAGATACAGAGATGCCTATTATCCTTTTGGCAATGTGTCCGATGAGAAAAAAAATGAATGGCTGGATGCAGCATTGAAAAAATTTAATGATGAATTGGTTACGGTAGACGGACAGAATGGTGAAAAACTTCCGACATCGGCTGCATATTCACTTTTTATTCAATATATAAAAGAATTTGGATTGCGCTTTAATAATGAAAGAATTCTCATAAATTCTTCAATCGGCGGAGCACAGATAGACGGATTTATTACGGAAACGCTGGATAAAGCATTGAGCAAATATGCTGCTTCACCGATTGAGAAGCAGAAAGCATTTGATTCGAAAGATTATTCTTCCGGATGTGATTTTGAACATGCTTTTGATGCAATTCAAAAAGATATCAATTCTATTGATGCAATCTATCCGCATTATGAACAGGGTGCCAAATATGTTAAAAATGTTCAATCTGAATTAAACCGGCATAAATCATATACTCAAGAGGCTGCAAAAAATCTTGAAAAGGCGGTTGCTATTTATGTAAAACTTACAAATGAATATACACTCAAGACAAGACTTCTCAGAATGATTACATTAAAGGAGCATTGCGAAATTGCATATTTGATGAAACTCAATACTCTGGGTGAACATCTCGATTATAAAACAGCAGAAGTTATTACAAATGCGGTTTTTGAATACTTTGATGCGGTTCCGAGAAAGCTGCTAACTATCAAAAATGCATTGATATATGATAGAGATAAAATTAAGGAGATACTCGATGAAGGCGGTTATTCAAAGGGTTAGCAATGCTTGCGTTTCCATAAGCGGCAATGTGCATTCTTCGATAAATTCAGGCATGCTCGTATTGTTTTGTGTTGAAAAAGATGATACCGAGGACAAACTTGATTGGATGGTGAACAAAATACTTTCTTTGCGTTTTTTTGAAGACGATAATGAAAAAATGAACAAATCTATACTTGATGTGTCAGGCGAAATCCTTGTTGTTTCTCAGTTTACCCTTGCTGCTGACTGCAAAAAAGGCACACGCCCGTCTTTTGACAATGCAGAAACTCCCGAAAAAGCAAAGATGATGTATGAAAAGTTTGTAAACAAACTTTCTTCGCACAATCTTACGGTTAAAACAGGTGTTTTTGCTGCTATGATGCAGGTTTCGCTTGTAAATGACGGTCCTGTTACTTTCGTTTTAACCAAATAAACGTATGATATTTTGAAAAAAGCTTGCCTTATATTGTATTTGAGTTTAAAATATTAAAGTTATTAGAATTATAATTTTATTTAAGATGTCGAGGAGCTAAAAATTTAATAGCCTTTCGCCTTTTACTTCAAAGGGTTTTAAAAAAATGTATGTAAATAAGTGTACCAAATGTGGAGCGGAATTCGAGACTAAGAACCCCAAAAGGGTTATATGTCCTAATTGCTTATACCCCGATAAAAAGAATGAATCTGAGTCTGAATCAGGCAATTCTGAAAACAACAATCCAAAGAACTATAGTTCTTCTCAGGATGGTCAGCCCTATGAAAGACAAAATTCATACAGTTCCGGAGGATACTCTTCTGAGGGGTACCAAAGACGTGATGACAGACCCAGATATGACGGTCAGAGAAATTACAGTCATGGCGGCGGATACCAGAGACCGCAAAACAACTATGGCGGCGACAGATACCGCAGACCCTACGACCGTAATGAAGGTTATCAAAGACCACAGGGCGGATACCAGAGACCGCAGGGTAATTATAACAGACAGGGCGGGTATCAGAGACCCCAAGGCGGATATCAAAGACCGCAGGGCGGATTCAGACCGCAAGGCGGAAGACCTCAAGGTAACAGAAGACCTATGGGGCGTCCTCAAAAACCTCAAAAGCAGCTTTTGGTTAATAAGGAGCAATTGGCACAGATTGAAGAATTGTACAAAAAGATGCTGCCACTTCCAAATCCTGACGCACATGAGGTTATCGGTGAGAAAATCGGTTTGGAAGCAAGAAAGGTATTCTTTGGTATCAATCTTGTAAGACAAAAAATGATGCTGCCAAAATTGACTTTCCCGAAAAGAAAACTGGCTGTTTCTCCTGATCAGCTTACTGCTATCAAGGCATTGTATGAACCTTTGCTTCCTTTGCCTCCAATCGGATGTCACAAAATTATAGCGGCACAGCTAAAAATTGATGAATGGCGTGTTCACGTTGGTATCGGTCTTATTCGTAAACAGATGGGACTTGACAGATGGAACCCCGAGAGAGAAGATGCCCCGGAAGAGTTTAAAGTAAAATCACAGTCAGATTCTTCTCCGGATGCCGCTGAAGTTGAAAAGCCAAAGAAATCTACACGAGGCAGGAAAAAAGCTGCCGAATCTGATACAGCATCTGAAGATGTGAAAGATAATGAGTAAACTTGTTTCTATAGGCAAAATAGTTAACTTTCATGGCATTAAAGGCGAGGTAAAAATGGGGTTTACCTCGGGCAAAGAGAGACTAATTAAGTCTCTTAGGACGGTTTTTATATTTTTAAATGATAAAAAAGAAGCTTTTGATGTTGAGTCTGTCAGGTTTCACAAAAATTTTGCAATAGTAAAATTAAAAAATATCAATTCGATTGATGATGTGATGAAAATCAAAGGGTCTCTTGTTCATGTCAATGAAGAGACAATAAAAAACAGTTTGGAAACAGATGAGTTTCTTATTAACGATTTGATAGGACTGGATGCTTTTGATACAGAAGGAAACAAAATCGGCACTGTATCAGCAATGGGCGATAACAGTGCGAGTGATTTGCTTGAAATCCAAAAGCAAAATGGATTAAAATTTCTCGTTCCGTTCGTAAAAGAATGGATTCCTTTAGTTGATTTAACCAACAAAAAGATTGTTGTGAAAATGTTAGAAGGTATAGATACAACTGTAGAAAGTGCTGAATAACAATGATAAATTTTGATGTTATGACACTTTTCCCTGAAATGATTTCACAGGCGTGTTCACACAGCATTATATCCCGCGGTATTGTTAACGGAATAATCTCTGTAAATCCGATTAATCCCAGAGACTATACAAAAGATAAACACAAAAAAGTTGATGATACTCCGTTTGGCGGCGGTGCGGGAATGGTTTTGATGTGTCAGCCGTATTTTGACTGTTTTGATTCAATAGAAAAAGACAGCGATACCGAGGTAATTATTCTTTCACCGCAAGGAGAAGTCTTCAATCAGGAGATTTCTTCAGAATTATCAAAAAAGAGTCATATAATTTTACTTTGCGGGCATTATGAGGGGTTTGACGAGCGCATAAAAGAGTATACAAAGGCAAGAGAAATTTCAATCGGTGATTATGTTTTAACAGGCGGAGAATTGCCTGCTTTGTGTATTATTGATTCTGTTTCAAGAAATGTTGAGGGCTTTTTGGGAAAAATCGAGTCTGCTGACTATGATTCTTTTTCTGACGGGCTTTTGGAATACCCTCAATATACAAAACCCAGAGAATACAACAATATGCCTGTTCCTGATGTTCTGCTGAACGGCAACCATGCTGAGATTGCAAAATGGAGAAGAAAACAGCAAATGATTGTCACTTATAGAAAAAGAAGAGATTTGTTTGACAAATTTGTCAAACAATGCAAGGATAAAAGAGATTTAAAACTTTTGAATGAGGTCAGAAAAGAATTAGACGACTAAAATGTTATAGATAGATTTTGCAGGTATTGGATAATGGAAATAAATAACGAACAACTAAAAAAATTGATTGATTTATCCGGTATGGATGTTGCTGTAGAACATGCAGTTTCTGATGATATTACAAAAGCATTGATTGCAATTGAAAGAAAAATACTTTCATTTGGTTCTGATGCAATGACTGTTCCTGCCGAATTCAATATATTGATTGTTGATGACTTGGAACTTTCTATTTATCAATTTAATCAATTATTAAAAAAGGTAGGCATTGTTCCTACTGTTGCAAGGAACAAAGATGAAGCTGTTGCTGAGCTTAAGAAAAAGAAATTCGATTTTATTGTTGTTGATTTATTCCTTCCTGATGCACAGGACGGTCTTGAGTTAATAGAAGAGTGCATAAATCTTCGTGAAGCCAAAAAGACAAACAAAATAATTGTTATGTCGGGTACTGATGATAAGAGCCTTGTTGAAAAGTGCTACAAACTCGGTATTGATGAGTTTGTTCCCAAAAGCAGCAACTGGCACGATCAAATATTGAAATATATTACAAGTTCAATGACTACAAAAGAGCATGAAGACTTCTTTAAATACTCAATAAACGAAAATATCTGCTGTTATACAATTAACAAATTCAACGGTAAAAAACATATTGATAATTTGATTAAAGATGTAAATACAAGCTTGTTTACAGGATATGTGAATATAATTTTTAATATGGAAAATATCAAAATTTTTGATGATGAGTATACAGGTGTATTCACGGAATTGTATAAAATGTGCAAGGAACAAGGCGGACAGTTTATGCTTGTCAAAATTTCAGATTCTGTAAAAGATGCACTTGCAGATGCATTTTTGGATACATTGATACCGATATACTCAACAGTTGATGCCGCCGTGAGCAAGATTTGCGGCTAGTTTTCTATCATTTCGATGCGCTTTTCGTGTCTTCCCGCTTCAAATGATGCATTGAGCCATATATCTACAATGTCTTTTGCCAGTTCTTCGCCAACAATTCTGGCGCCGAGGCATAATACATTGGCGTTGTTATGTTTGCGTGACATTTTTGCAGAACAAGTGTCAGAAACTACGGCTGCACGTATTCCTTTGATTTTGTTTGCCGCTATGGACATTCCTATTCCCGTACCGCAGATGAGAATGGCTTTTTCAAATTCTTTGTTTGCAACTCTTTGAGATACATTTTGGGCAATAACCGGATAATCACATGAGTCTGTTGAATATGTTCCTGCATCATAGGCAGTTATCCCTTTTGCTTTAAGATATTTTATGATTTTGGTTTTCAGTTCAAATCCTGCGTGGTCACTGCCCATAATCAGACTGAATTCTGTCATTTTATTTCTCCGTGTTACCTTTTGAGTATATTATACAATATTGTTTTGTAAATATATGTTAATTCTTTTTTGTTTTTTCTAAAGTTTTAAGGCTGCATGTACGATACATATTTTGTGGATGAAAATTGATAGATAGGAAGTGTGTTTTGTTTAAACAGATTGTTGATGGTGTGAATGACCTTGAAGAAAGAATGTGTGAGTATTCTGAAATGAATTCGTTTTTGTTTTCTCACAACAAAATTTATATGATATCGAGCGAGTATATTTACAAAACGCCTGAATACAACCACCAGCCGTATACTTTCCGGTACGGAGATTTCAGTATCGGTGATTATATAAAACAGTATGTGTAAACTCCTTTAATTAGTTATAAATTCTTTTTATTTTCTCTGCAAGTTTGATTGATTCTGCTTGCAGTTTTTCATATGTGGTATTATTCTCTATTATTGCATCCCAGTCTTTTATATTGTCTAAATCCACTTCTGTAATATCGGTTTCACCGACAAGTGTGCCTCGTTTGCTTCTCGTTTCCCTGCTGGCTTCTACTCTTATTGCAAAGGCATTTGCCTCTTTAAAGAATTCCAGTTCTCTTTTTACTCTGACATCCGGCACGATTATATTGCCTTCAAGTGAGATGACTTTTTTTATCCAGTAGTCTTTATCTTCGCTTCTGCGTTTGTTTCCCAAATCAATCAGTCCTTGTCTGTACTGAGCTTTGTTCTTTTCAATTTCATCAAATGTGAGACCGTGTGTTTCTCCGTATTCTATTTTTATTGCATCACCGAGTCCGATTCTTTTATAATCTGTTAAGTTTTCTAACAAAATCTTTGCGACGGTATCTTTACCGCTGTATTGTTTTCCCGAAATTATAATTATTTTTTCTGCCATTTTTCACGTCTCCCACTTGAAAAAAGTTATTTATGATGTATATTATTATACACCACAAATATATACTGTTTAGAATCTAGATTTGACCCCTGGAGAAAGTTTAAAGATGAAAATCAACAAAATCGACGTCAATTTTCGACTGAGAAGTCTGCTCCCCCGAAACAATGCAGAAAACTATGTCAGAGCAAAACAAAAGTATGCTGATGCAGAGTATATCGTTCAGATGAAAGACTCTATCAACAGCACATCCGCCTCTCGCTCTAATCAAGTGATGAGAGATCTCGGACTGTTTTAAATTTTTGTTCCAACTCTGAAGTAAGGTTTTTTTCAATGACTATGCCGTTTTCGGCATTCAATTCGTTTACCAGATTGAATGCTTCTTTTCTGGCGGCTTCTAGTATTTTTGTGTCTTTGATTAAATCTGCCAGTGCAAAATTGACCATACCGCTCTGACGTGTGCCCAAAAACTCGCCCGGTCCTCTCAATTCCAAATCTTTTTCTGAAATAATAAAGCCGTTGTTCGTTTGCTCCATAATCTTTAATCTGTCCATTGTAGTTTGCGTTGATTTTGCAGGAACGAGAATACAATATGACTGCAAATCCGAGCGCCCTACTCTGCCTCTAAGCTGATGAAGCTGTGAAAGTCCGAAACGTTCGGCATTTTCTATCATCATTACAGTAGAGTTTGGAACATCAACGCCTACTTCTACTACTGTTGTACTTACAAGAATATCGTATTTTTTATTTTTAAAATCGTCCATTACTTGCTCTTTTTCCGCATTTGAGAGTTTGCCGTGAAGAAGACCGATTTTTAAATCAGGGAAAACTTCTTTTTGCAGTCTTTCGGCTTCCTTTGTCGCTGCTTTTGCGGATAATGTCTCACTTTCATCGATGAGGGGATATACAATGTAGCATTGATGTCCGTTTGTAATTTCTGCGGACAAAAGTTTGTATGCCTGTGCTCTTTGAGAGGGTTTTATAAGATAGGTTTTTATGGGCTTTCTGTTTTTGGGCATTTCGTCTATTATTGAAAAATCCAAATCCCCCTGTGTTGAAAGAGCCAGTGTTCTCGGTATAGGTGTTGCCGTCATTGTAAGAACCTGCGGGTTTTCTCCTTTTGTCATAAGAGTGGAACGCTGTTTTACGCCAAAACGGTGCTGTTCGTCTATAACAATTGCTCCGAGATTTTGGAATTCAACATTGTCCTGTATTAGTGCGTGAGTACCTATTGCAATGTTTATTTGTCCGTTTTTTAGGTCTGTTTCGAGTTTTTTTCTTACTCTGGTGCTGTTTGTGCCGGTGAACAGTGCTGCTGAAAGTCCAAGCGGAGTGAGCCAGTTTATAAAATTGTTGAAATGCTGCTGAGCAAGGATTTCTGTTGGTGCCATCAGTGCGCCCTGATATCCGTTTTCAACGGCAGACAAAAGCATTGCACAGGCAACAACAGTTTTTCCGCTGCCTACATCACCTTGAAGAAGTCTTTGCATTGGTGTTTCTGATGCAATGTCGTGCATTATTTCTTTAAGGGCTTTGTTTTGTCCGTTTGTCAGTTCAAAAGGCAGACTTTTTATAAATTTTTGTACGAGTCCGTTCTTTTTGACTTTTAATGATATTGATTTATATTTTTTTGCATTTTCTTCTCTCAGTAATGCAAGTTTTAGCTGGAGCAGGAAAAATTCTTCAAAAACAATTGTATATCTTGCTTTTTCAAATTCTTCTTCGCTTTCAGGAAAGTGAATTTGTTTTATTGCTTTAAACCTGTCAATCAAGTTATTTCTGTGCATTATATCGGCAGGAATGATATTTGTTATTACCGGTTCAAACTGTTCAAGAGCATTAAAAATCGCACGTCTTAGAGTTTTTATTGAGAGTCCTTCCACCAGCTGATACACAGGCACAATCCTTGCCAGATTAAGATTTTTTCCGCTTTCAAATTCACCGGAGAGAACCTGATATTCCGGTTTGTCTATTGTGTACATACCTGTATATTTATCAATTTTTGCTTTGCCGGAAATTATAATGTTTGAGCCTTTAACAAACTGTGCTTTGTATCTTTCAAGGACAAAACGGTTTGCTTTTGCATAAAAGAAATTCAGCTTTATTATACCTGTTTCATCGGCTACAGTGACAGTAATTATTCCAAGACCTTTCTGAGAATTGTATGCGCTTACGGATTTTATTACGCCAATTACAGTGGTTTCCAGTCCTTCTTTTAAATCTCTGATAAAGACTCTGGAAGAGTAATCTATATGTCTTTTGGGAAAGTAGAAAAGCAAGTCTTTTGCCGTATAAATACCGAGCTTGTTCAGAAGGTTTGCTACTTTGGGACCGACACCTTTTATATACATAACATCTGTCAGCTCGGGGCTTTTTAGGGTTGTTTCTGCGGTTGTTTTTTTTATTTCTCCGTCTTTGTTTATTTCTTCACGAAGTGTTTTTACCAGTCTTTGTACGGCTTTTCTTCTTGTTGCCATTGTTGCCATTGAATAGGTTTCAAACTCTTTTGTCAAAACAACCCACTTGGGATTTCGTTTTGATTTTCGATACAGGCTGTGCAGTTGCTTCAGGATAAAGCCCGAAAATGTGTCACCCTTTCCCCTTATGTCTATATACAGGTGTTTTTGCTCAATTTCAATCGCCTGTCTGATTTGTTCAATATTATCTATCATTATTCCGTAATTCTCAAAACTTCGTAGATGTTGATTTTCTTTCTTTTTCCTTTTATTGCTACCTCTCTGATTTTTATTACATCAACGATTTGAGATAATTTTGTATATGTATTTTCGCTTATCAGAATGTGGGTTTTGTATATTTTGTTGTAATCTTCTATCCTGCTGGCAATGTTTACTGTGTCACCGATTACAGTGTATTCAAACCTGTCGCTTGTTCCGACATTTCCGATAAAAGCTTCTCCCGTATTTATACCTATACCGATGTCAATTTTGGGCTTGCCTTCTGTTATCCAGCGCTCTTTTATTTCTTTAACTTTTTTTCTGAGTTCATATGCGCATTTTACGGCATTTTTTGCATGTTCTTTATCAGTTTCGGGATCGCCGAATACTACCAGCACGGCATCACCGATAAACTTGTTTATCACGCCCTTGTATTTTGTAATTACGGGTTCAAGTTCCGTAAAATATTCACTGAGAAGTTTTGAGACTTCTTCTGCTTTTCTTGTCTCGGAGAGCGAAGTAAATCCTCGAATATCCGCAAACATTACGGTAATTTCGGAACGTTTTCCGCCAAGGGTTACTTCTGTTTTGTTTTTTAATATTTTATTCTTTATATCTTTTGAAATATATTTCCCGAGGACATTTTCAATTTTTTTGTCTATATTCTCTTTAAAATTAACTATGTAGCCGAAGGAATATATCTTTGCAATTGCTATTGCAATAAAAGGACTGGCGGGGCTGATAAAAATGTTGTTGTCCAGTGAAAGTTTGTATGCAATAAGATATGCTATTATAAAAAAGATTAGAATAACTGTTGACAAAATACCGGAGCAGTATACCAGTATTGTGAAAAACAGGCAGCCTGTTATTAATGAAATCAACAGACTTGTGTTTTCTGTTATATTGTATACAGCATTGTCGTGTGATATTTCCTTTTTTAATATGTATTGAGATACTGTTTTGTCAATTTTTGTATCGGCATATTTGTAACAAAAACTATTGAACGTATAAATTACGCATAAAAATGACAATATAAACAACAGTAAAATCTTTTTGTTCATACAGTTATTTTACTTATTTGACAATGTTTTGGCAAGGAATATTGTCCGGAGTCTCCGGTTCGACATGAATTGTTATTTTGGTATTTCCGAGTTGTTTCTCTATCTCGTGTTCAAGTTTGTCGCAAAGATTGTGAGTGTATTGTACAGTCAAATTTCCGTCTACACAGAGTATAATAACAATTTCTTTGTCTTTTCCCGCTTTTCTGGTTTTTATTTCTTTTATGGCAAGCGGAGTGTCTTGCGAATTTGTTTTTATGGTACTTCTTATCAATTCGATATCGCTTTCCGGCAATGAACCGTCAAGAATATCATTCATTGTTCTTTTGCATATTTTTACGCCGGTGTTCATAATAATAATTGCAACGACAAGAGCTATCAGCGGGTCGAGTATGTGGCAATTTGTTATATTAATAACGACAAGACCTATAAAAACGGCAAGGGAAGAATAAATATCCGTTCTCAAGTGCTGAGCATCCGAATAGATTGCAATTGAATCAGTAATCTTTGCCACTTTAAAGAGATATGCACTGACAAGTGTGTTTGCACATACTGATACAAACATTACACTCACAGCCAGTACAGAGTTGTCTATCGGCTCGGATAGTCCGGATAGCTTTTTTGATGCTTCATAAATAATATATAAAGAGGCAAGTATTATTAAACAACCTTCAACAAATCCTGCGACATCTTCATATTTTCCGTGTCCGAATTGATGCCCTTCATCGGCAGGCTGATCTGATTTGTGTACAGCATAAAATGCTATTGCAGAAGCAAGAAAATCGCTTCCCGAATGGATAGCTTCAGATATTATACTAATACTGCCTGAGATAAATCCTGCAACAAGTTTTAGTATTATAAGTGTCAAATTTGATACAACAGAGAGACCTGCTGCAAGTTTTGTGTTTTTAAAGAAGCCTTCCATTATTGTCTGTAATCCAATATATTACCCTGTTTTAGTTCTTTGTTAGGAGAATATGCATTTAGTAGTTTTGAACTTTGCGCAGTTTTTGTGAGTTCCTGTTTTATATCTTCTTTTATTGTTTTCAGTGCTTCTATATTTGCCATTTCCTGATTTTGATATTTAATGCATATTTCTTTGAGTTTATCGCTTTTAAATTCCTGCCCCTGCAGTTTTTTTACTTCAATTTCTGCTTCTTTTAGCAATTTTTCTTTTTTTGCCATAAACGTGATAAGCTCAGAATATATTTTTCTGTCAATAAGTTGTCCTATTTGTACTGACAGTTCATAGAGTTTGTTGTATATCATTTCAAGATTTTGTGTTATAGGTGCAGGCATTACAGATATTCTCCCATTCCGTCGTTTTGTTCTTCGTCTTCGTCTTCTGTTTCTTCTTCATCATCAGTATTTTTTGAAGAATAGCCGTATTTGTCAATTGCATTTTCTTCAAATGTGTTGCCTGCAGCTTTAAAGTTTTTGATTGCTTCTCTCCATGTGTCTCTGAGCTCAGTCATATGTTTTATTACAATATCAAGACATTCTTCTTTTTTCTTTATGTTTGCTTGTGTAAGCTGCCCGCTCATAAATTCATACAATCCGTATAAGTTTTTTGCAAATTCTCCGCCGTTTTCCATATCAAGAGAAGCTTCAAACTCTGTTATAATTTTTTGCACCCTTACAATATTGTTGTGTATTTTTTCAATATTTTTTTCAGCGAAACCGGCTTTTGCCTGATGTAAAAAACGCACAGCACCATCATAGAGCATCAAAAGAATCTGTTCTTTCGGCGCCGTGTTCATTTGTGTTTGTTGATATTGTTTTAAATACGGGTTCATAAGCAACTCTCAATATAAATTTAGCACATGATTTTTTTGAAGTCTATAAATTAAATGAACTATGCTTGTTTCAAATCTGCAAGACTCGGATCCAACAATCTTCTTCCGACATTGTCAAATTGTATTGAGCACAGTACTTTGTTTCCGTATGTTATCAGCTGTTCTACAACACCTCTGCCGTATTTTGCATGGTAAACAATATTTCCTTCGGAGAATTTTATTGAGCCCCGGCTGTCATCAGCAGGTTTCTCTATTTCTGCTGAATAAACCGGTATTGAAGAAACTTCTTCTTGTTTTTCCTGCATTGCCGGTTCTTCTTCGCCAATCAGGCTAAAATCCGTATTCAGTCCCGGTAAATCGTCAATATTGTTTTCCGTCTGAGGTTCATCTGTATCACTGAATTCATCAAGTGCAATAATATCTTCGTTATTATTTGGTGTGTGTTCTTCGTTGTTTATTTCATCAATCAAATCCAAATCAGCATCTTCGAACATATCATCATAATTTATTTGTGCTTCTTCTTGCACGGAAGCTGTGTCTGATTTGTCTGTTTCTGCATACAGCATATTGTCTACATCTTTTGCTATTTGGTCTTCCAGTGATTCGTCAAAAATGTTTTTTAATTCGCTGTTATTCGTGTCTTCCATCTGTATATCATCAGCGGGGCTAATTTCCTCTAAATCTGCAACAGAAAAATCAAATGAACCGGCTTCTTGAGAACTGTCACCGGCTGATATTAGCTCGGCTTCATCAGAATGTGAATTTTCTCCGACCGTTTGTGCTGACAATTCTGATACAACAGTTTCCTGTTGTTCTGTATCGTTTTGCTGTAATATGTTCGGAATATCGTTATGCTTTTGTGTAAGTTCTTCCGGCATATTTTTTATTATCAACGGTGTATAATATGTAGCTTCTCCGGAGATAATAAATTCACCCTGAGCAAGTTTGTTTAAAAACGAATTGTATGTGGCAAAAGCTTTTTGCTGCTGCAGAGGTTTGAATAAAACCAGATTTTTTGCAAATGATTTGATTTGCTGAGAATTTTCTGATTCATAAGAAGAGGACAGAATCGGTTTTAGCAATTTATTTTTGTATATGCAGTTAAGAATACTTTTGTCAATGATTTCATCGTTTATATTTAGCACGAGATAGCAAGCCGTATCTATGTTATTTAAAATATAATTTACTGCTTCTTTCTGCCAATTTTTCGTAATATTGCTCAAATCCAATAACGTAACATCATTGGATGCTAAAGTCTGAGTCAATGATTCAAATTCTTGATTGGAAGATGCAAAAATATTTTGCTCCGCATATTTCAGAAGTTTGTTTCTGAACAGAATAACACCCACCGACTTGTCTGTTTCATAAATACTGTTAACAACAGACAAGAGGCTGTCAAACGGAATATATTTGTTGTCGAGTGTGGCTATATAATCTTGAATTTCAAGAATTATATCTTGAATAATAGTTTTTTGTTCTACTGTCAAACCTATCAAATCATTTTCATATATGTAGTTCAAAATTTCACTGCTGACGGGCAATTTGAAATTTTCACCGAGT
Source organism: Candidatus Gastranaerophilales bacterium (assembly GCA_944325595.1). GTDB lineage: Bacteria > Cyanobacteriota > Vampirovibrionia > Gastranaerophilales > Gastranaerophilaceae > Limenecus. Next base: position 18,137 of record CALVAQ010000010.1, on the reverse strand, counting down.
TTAATTGTTTTACAGTCAACGTATTCTTCTGTTGCATCAAAACTTATTGCGAGAGTCTTTTTGCAGTAGTTTTTGTTGAAGGACAGAATTTTTTGAATAAAATTTTGTTTTTCTTCAAAGACATCAGACTGTATGTACAAAAAATGGTCAAAAAGTTTTTGTTTTGCTGATATTGGCAGCTTTGAAGAATTTGTCAGCTGTCCAATTGATACACCGGATTTTTCATCAGAAAATATTGATGCAATAATCCTGGGTTGTGTTTTTGATACCAGTGCATCCAGCGGCGGAACATATCCGCTGTATGTTGAAAATGAATTGTCTGCATTCAAATCAAGTGAAAATTTCAATATGGCACAATTTGTAATATCACTTGATGTAGATTCTATAGAGACAACCTGTGCAATAATTTTTTGGTTTCCGTCATCTACAGTCAAAAAATCAGAGAGCACAAGCTGAAAGTCCGCAGGCTCATAATATAACTTTGCTAAATTGTTTTTTATCTCAACTAGTTTCATCAAATTACCAAATCTATCCGTAAAATAATATTTTTATTGTTGTGTTACTTCTTCTTGCAATGCAATTGATGCTATTTGATTTGACATTATTGCGACTTTTTTGATAGGTCCGATAGCATCTTTTTCGATGAGTTTTCCGACACTGGTTTGAGTTCTGATTAGAGGCAATATTTCATCAAATACTGCTTTAGGGTCATCAAAATATAACACCATAGGAGCAGATGCACCTTTCAAAAATACCAGAAGTGCAAGTCTCGTTTTAAACTGCTGCGGGGGGAACTGCTGTGCCATGTCAAATTCTCCTTATATCCTCTATATGTTACTAATTTATGCCAAAAAAGAGAAAATATCAATCTAAAATTATATTTAAAATTCAATTCCTTTTCTGGCTTTTATGCCTATATCCCAATAGTGCTTTACAGGTTTTATTTCCGAAACGAGATGGGCAATTTCTATAATTTCCGGTTTTGCGTTTCTGCCTGTCAAGACAATTTCCAAATCGTCGGGTTTGCTTTTTAGAACTTCCAGCATTTCGTTCAAATCAATAAGATTTAAATCAATTGCGATATTTGCTTCATCAAGTATTACGAGCTGATATTCATCATTTTTTATTGCTTGTTTTGCAATTTCCCAGCCTTTTTGTATTTGTGTTTTGTCTTGTTCTGACATATTTGATTTGTATACAATCCTGTCTAAACCGGCTTGTACGATTTTTACTTTATCTTTCAAATCCGGATTTAACTTGGCAAAGGAGATTAGTTCACCGTAGTCATTTCCTCCTTTTGTAAACATTACTATAAGAACTTTCCAGCTTCTGCCGAGAGCTCGCATCGCCAGCCCCAGAGCGGCGGTGGTTTTTCCTTTTCCGTTACCCGTATAGACCTGAATGTAGCCGTGGTTTGAAAATTCAGGGTTGAATAGTTTTTTGTTATCTATATCCATTATTTTATAAGACCGCTTTCTTTGAGAAAACCAATTATTGCGCAGGCGCAGCTTTTTTGATATTTAAGGGGTGCTCTTTTTAAAAGTTTCAGTGCTTCGGAAAGCTTTTTGTCATTGTCGTACCATCTTCTGTCGCTTTCTCTGCTGTCACCGTAAAAGAACCATTCAACTGGCTTTGCATAGAATGAAGCTATTTTTGAAAGTTCGATTACATCTACTTTTCTTGTTCCGTTTTCTATCATTGAAATTGCTGAAATTGGAAGTCCCATATGTGCGGCAATTTCTTCCTGTTTCAACCCTGCTTCGATTCTGGCTGTTTTTAGTTTTTTGCTTAACTCTTTTTTATTCATAACTCTTTCCGTGTTGTTATTATATGTTTTTATTACAGATATGTAAAGACGGCGTTTTGCGGTATAATTTTGTTATGGATACAAAAAATATTTTGAGAAATTCAACCAAAGTTATCAGAAATTCTTTTGAAAAAGCTTACATTTCAAAAGTCTCTGATGTTATTGTCCAATATATCAAGGAATGGACTTGTTATAAACAAGCACGAAATATAATGCTTTTTTATCCTTTTAAATCAGAGCTTTCATTGCTTAAACTATTGGAAGATACTTCGAAAAATTTTTATTTTCCTGTTGTTGATGGCAATGAAATGTATCCGGTCAAATACGACAAAAAATTAGGCTTTAAAACAGGACAATTCAGAATATCAGAACCTGCAGGTGAAAAATTTGAGAGTTATCAATCATTTGACTTGATTTTTACACCGGCGTTATCTGTTGACAGGGCAGGATACAGGATAGGTTACGGCAAAGGTTTTTATGACAAATTTTTTGCAAAAATTAAGACAGAAACAATAAAAATTGTTCCTGTCTTTTCACGATTTTTTATTGATTCAATTCATCCGGATAAACATGATATTCCCGTTGATTATATAGTTACAGAGAAAGGGATTTGTCATGCTATTCGGAAGAGTGAAGATGATTTGGTCTGCCGACATCCATAACATCACAGACAAGGTATTTTATACCGTACAGTGCCAGCCCTGCCGTGAACAGTTTTGAAAATTTCTTTGTCAGTAAAGCACCTGTTGCAAGAGCTGCAGGAATTACATCGGCTGCCATTTGCAAAAATGCACCTTTTACATATCCGATTCCTGCGTTAATTTTGTCGGGCAAGTTCCAATCAGCATTTACTCTAAAATAAAAATCCTTTAATTTGCTTGTTGTCGCATTTCTGTCATCAGTTCTTCGAGACGGAACATAAAAATGCAGCATTCTTTCTGCACCACGTTCTTTAACATATTCTTCGGACATTTTTTTGCCTACATCATGTGCGTTGTAAAGAACCGCTGCAGCTGTTACGCCGCCTGCAATTTTTGAAACTACATTCCAGTTCATTTCTAATTTTCCTATTTATTTGTTTCTTCTTTTGGCTTTGGCGGGTTGTTGTCTATTACTTTGACAGTTTTTCCCGCTGTTTTTAATGCGGCATTTGCTGCATCAAGTGCATCTAGTCCGTAACCGCTTTCAGACTGTTGGATTTGAGACAGGAGTTGTTGTGTCAGTGCATCTCCCTGTGCCCATCCGTTTTGCAATATTCCCATACCGACCATTTTTACAGGTGAGTATTTGCTCTGGAGTGTCAGGTTCAAAAGACTGGTCAGAGCGGGGTCATTTTTTCTTGATTCATCTTCACGGAATCTTTTCATCAGCTCTTTTGCACCCATGAGTTTTATATCGGGATTGTCGTTTCTGATATAATTTTCGAGGGTTTTTATATAATCATCGGTGAGCAATACTATATCTTTTGTTTTTTGATTGTTGTTTGTCTGTGTATTTTGCATAGATTGTGCACCAACAGTAACGCTCGGTGTCATAGAATTCATTTGCGGTGTTTGTTGTGCATTATTCAGGTAATATCCCTTGTCATATGCCTGACCCGGTAATCCTGTTGCACCGCCTGCATTATAAATGTTTGCACCGTTCGGGTTTACCGATGCTCCTATTATATTTATTGTTACACCGCTTGCTCCGTTCAGGTTGTTTGCTGCTGCCGGAGGATAAGAAGGCGTGTTAATATTAAACACAGCTCCGTTTGTTCCTGCTGCAGGAACTGCAGGATTTGTGACATATTGTGTCTGGGTGTTTGTATAGCCTGTAATCGGATAATTTTGCATACTTTTACCTTACACTTCTTCCTAAATACATAAACACATTTAGCGATATATTAATGCTATTTTTTTTAAATATGTAACAAAATTTTAACAATGTTTCAAATTAGCTAAAGATTAATAAAACAACAGCCGATTAGAAAAATACAGGGAACTATATAAGGAGTATTGTATGACAGGTCCGATTAATTTTAATCCTTTTCAGGGTGTTGGCGGAGCACAAAGCCTCGAGCAGACTGAAGACAGAAGAAAAACTTTACGTTTTCCTGACATCGACCTTTCCCCGGTTGAATTGAATATGAATCAAGGTGCTGATGAAGAGGGGCTTGTCAAATTGGAATCTTTGGATTTTTCTGATAAAAAATTTCAGGATAAACAATAAATTAAACTAATAAAGGAGTGTTAGAATGGTTGACGGCGTAAATTTTAATCCATTTACAGGTAAAATTTTTACAAACGAAGAAATTGACAAATTGGATGCCAATAAAGACGGCACAATCAGCAGTGAGGAGCTTCAGGCTAACATAAGCTGGCTTTCATCAAATTCTGTTGATGAAGAAGGCACAATAGATTTTGCTGATGACAAACAAAAAACTCAGGGGTTAAAAGAAAATGACCCTCTGATGCAGGCTGCGCAAAAAGCTGGTATGTCAGCTTCGGCAAATGATATAGAAGATTTAAAAAGAAATATTCTGATACTTTCTGATGAGTATACCGAATCTTATATGACAAATCATCCAGAATTGTCATCAGATGAACGCAAGTCAGCACAGAATTCAATATCATTAAATTCAAATGAATTTATCAACAAATATATTGCGGAAAATCCGACCGGACCGTATGACATGTCTGTTGTTGCAGCAGAATTTAAATCATATATGGACTCTGCAGAAATTTCGACTTCCGAAGCTTCAGGCACGCAAAATTCATCATCTGTAACACCGGAAGATTATATAAATAATACAGAAGAAAATTATGAAAAAATGCTGGATATCAGCAAAACTGCCGATGAAAATGATTATGTTACAAATAATGAATGGTCACAGGTGAAAGAAGCAGCTATTTCATATTTGCTTGGAACAATGCTTTCCGGCTCTACTGATACAGAAATGTTTTCAGGTATCAGAGAAAATTATGAGAATAGCAGTTATTACCAACTTGCAAAAGGTGCCATAGAAAAAATTCAAAATGAAACGGATCCTGCAAAGATTCAAGAGTTGTTAGAAACAGCAAAACAAAACATTGAAAAATTTCTTGATTCTGCGGGAAAAGACAATGTTGTTGATTCAATAAATGATATACAAAATCAAAAAGAAGAAGACAGAATCACGCAAAATCTGCAAAGTACTGTTGATAAATGGCTTGAAGAAAATATAAAGCCGGATATGTCTGATGATGAAAAACAAATGTTAAAAGACTTTGCATCTGCCATGGTTTCAAAATACATAGAAACAATGTCTGAGCAGAATGCTCTAGACGGCATGAGTGAAAGTCGAATGGCTGTTATGTTTGATTCATATTTAAACAATCAGTACAGTGAACTTAAAAATGCTCAGGAAGATATAAAAGTAGAAGAAAATGAAATCCAGAAGTCTTATGATGAACTGGTGAAGGTTTCTGATACCGGAAAAGCCAGCGGATATGTATCTGAAGATGAAAAAGGTGAAATAGTTGATGCTGCATCAAAACTTATTATGAATCAGATGCTTATGGGGCTTGATGATATAATTCTTTTGGAATCTCTTGATGAAAACTATAAAAACAGTTCTGATTACCAGATTTTAAAAGGACTGGTTGATAAAATTAAAGCATCTGTTGATGCTGATGAACTGGAATCATTAATGCAGCAGGCAGAAGAAAAGTTGTCGGAAATTTTAAATTCTTATACGGGTGATGAACTTGCAGATGCAGTAGATGGAACAAAACCCGTTCAAGTTTCGGATGAAACAAAAACAAATGCTATCTACAACAGTTCAATTTCTTCCGATTATTATGCCGATGTAACCAGAACAAGTGATAAAGTTAAACAGAAAAACGGTAAAGATGCCGGTGCATTTGAAGCAATCGTAGAAATGGCAAGAACCGATTTGCAAGCATATGCCGAATCAATGAAAGCAGAGCTAAAAGAACAGCTCGGCGACAGATATGATGAATCTGAAATACAAAAATATATTGATGATGCAATAAATGATACTATCAAAATGTTTAGTGATAACAAAACGACACAAAAGAATGCGAAAAGAAATAATTATGATGTTGCCTCCGATCAATATGCCTTTGTGTTCTGCAAAAATAATCGACTAACCAAAAAAGGCAGATATGCATATAGCGTACAGGCATTGATTAATGCATTTACCTCAAAATTTAATGAAATTTCAAGTACAAAACAGTCGGCAAAACTCGATACATTTATGGCTAATTATGACAGAGAAAATGTAATTGCTGACAGTGTAGGTCAAGATTATTATTATAACAAACCTGTTGAATTTTCATTAACCAAAAATGATATGCCGTTTACACGCAATGAATTTAAAGAAAATGAAATAGAAGAATTAAAATCACAAGCAATTGAAGAGGCAAAAAAGAAACTCCAATCTATAGGCGAATCATTAAAAGATTCATTGCGTGCTGAAGGTGCTGATTTTGATGAGTCAGAGATAGATAAAATCATTAATCAATCAATTCAAAACATTATCAGTGATCCCGATAGTTTCTTAAGTGTATCATTGCCAAAACAAAGAGCCGCTTGGGGCTTGGTCGGCGGTGTCGCAGCAGGATTTTTGCTTGGCGGCGTGGCCGGCGGTATTGCGACAACCGCAGCTGGTATCGCTGCAGGTTTGACTAGTGCTACGGCATCAACAGTTACAACCGCTGCTTCAGGTACAGCTCTCGGCGGAGGTTTAGGCTTTGGGCTTAAATCTACATATTCTTTCTCTTTCAATACAAAGGATCTCACAGACAGATTCTTCGATGAATTTGACCAGTTGTATGATAAAACAAAAAAAGAACAAAACCAGTAAACTACAACTAAAACCTCATAGCCTGCGGAAATACTCGCAGGCTATTTTTTGTTTGTAAAATATTGTTCGTTTACCTATAATGAGTTTATGGATATAGAGTTTACAACAAAAGAACATCATGTATACAATCAGGATTTCCCCCAGCATTTGTGCAAGATGTGCGGAAAATGCTGTAAGGCTATTACCACACCCTATACCCATGAAGAATTAGTTAAACTAGCCGAAGACGGACAGGAAGAGGCAAAAGTTTTTACCGATATTTTTAAACGCTACAACTCAATTGAAGAAGCTAAAAAAGCCGTTCCTGACCATGTTGAAAATATTTTGAAACAGTTAAAAAAGAATAACTCCGAATTGGATGAATCAAAGGTGACTTTTTATTATTGTCCGTATTTGACCAATGATAACTTGTGTTCAATACACAGCACCCGTCCTGATTGCTGTCGAAGAGCACCAAGAAACGGATGGTCTCTGTTCCCTCCGGGGTGCGGATTTAAAGGATGGCAATTTCAACAGAAAGAACGGGTCAAGGCAACAGTCAGAAAGCTGAAAGAGTACATTATTGAACTTGAACAAATGAATCCGGATGAGCGGGTTTCTGGAAGAGACAAAACAGCAAAAGAGATGATAGATTTTATCAATGAAAAAATCAAACCATGGGAAAAATACGGAGCCTCACTCTGGTGAAAACTCCTTATTTGTCGGATTTTTTATTGAAAAAGTTTTTAATTTTTTCTCCAAGAGAAACATCTGTTTCTGCTTTTAATTCATCGTATTTTTGCTGTAATACCTCAGCTACGTTTGATGATTCAACCGACTCAATTTTGGATTTTAAGAGTTCAAGAGCCTGCTTTGTTTTGTTGTGGCGTTTTAAGAAATCAACGTATTCATATATGATTAGATTGTTGTACGGGTCTTGTCTGAGAGCATATGAATAGTAGTTTGTTGCATTTTCTGTGTCATCCGCTTTGTCGGCGGCTTTTGCTGCATTGTACAGATAGTCAACATTGAGTTCATCGAGCATTGATGCTTCTTTGTAGTACAAAAACGCATCTTCGTATTCCTGCGCATCAAAGTATAATTTAGCAAGGAATGCATAATATTCGTGATCAGCAGGTTTCAGGGAGACAGCTATTTTGGCACATTCTATTGAACGATGTTTTAGCCCCTGTGCAGCAAAAATCATTGCCTTGTACTTGTATGCTTCTGCACAGCTGTTATCCAGCTTTATGATGCTTTCAACAAGTTTTGCTGCTGTTGTATATCTTTTTTGTCTGAGGTTTATTTTAACCATCAAAAGGTGCGCATATATAAATCTTTTGTTTAAATACAAAACTTTTGTTGCAATATCCTGAGCCGTATCGTATTGTCCGAGCTCACAGTAGCAATCTGCCAGTTCACTTAGATATTCAAGTGATTCTGGTTTTATAAAAAGTGCCTGCTGCAATGCTTCAATTGCTTCATTATACATCGGGATTTTTTTGTATATTTTTGCAAGTGCATAATACAAAAAGTCATTTTTTGTAGTTGTTTCAAGAAGTTTCAGCAAATCATTCTTTGCTGTAACAATATCGCCATTCTGTGCGGTTATTAATGCTCTAAGGATAATTGCATCTTCGTGATTCGGCTCATACTTGAGAATGTTTTCGATAGTCTCAAGCGCTTTTGCGTTGTCATTTCTTTCATAATACAGGTATGCAAGTGCATAATTGTATACGACATTCTGAGGCTCCAAAAATACTGCTGTTTTGAAGGAGTTTTCCGCCTCCGGCAGCCAGCCGTTGAGTGAATATGCTGTACCGAGATTGTAATGATAAAAAGCGATATTCTGCTCAATTTTTATTGCAAATTGAAAATAGTTGATTGCATCTGCTATTTTGTGCTGGTCAAGCTTTATCATACCCAGATAATTGTATGTTTTATCACACTGAGTTACATCAAGAATGCTTAAAAACAGCTTTTCGGCATCGCTTTCCTGGTGTTTCTGGTAGTAGATTACACCAAGATAAAATCTTGCATCGGTATTGTCGGGATACAATTTGATAATTTCCTGAAAAATACCGATAGCTTTGAATATTTGATTTAATTTAAGCCTTGCATAGCCTTCGATGAGTAAGAGTTTTTCGTTTTTTCTTTCTTCAAAATTAAATTTTGATGTCTCAATTTCTGAAAGAATTGTGTTGTATTGATTGCATTCTGTCAAAATTTCGAGATAAGTGACAAAGTTTTGTACAGTTGGCGAGAGTTTATACAACTTTTCTGCATATGAAAGTGCTTTTGCGTATTTTTTGTTAAATTTATTTATACTGACAACTGTTTTTAGAGTTTCAATGTGTTCGGGGTCAATTTCAAGAGCTTTTTCCGCATATTCAAGCGCACGTTCAAAGTTGTTCATCAAAAAATACAAATGAGCGATTTGTGACAAAATTTCCACATTGTCACTGTCTATACAAAGAGCTTTGTATAGTGCTTCAATTGCCTGTTTGTAATGCTTTTCCTCTTGAAATTGAAAAGCCTGCTTTAGAAATTTTGTACTTAACTCATCACTCATATTTAGTATTATATTGATATTTTGGGTTCAGGTAAAGAGCTTTTTAAAAATATCGTGCGTTATGAGTAATTTTTAGGTGAAAATTATGTCTCAGAAATAGAAATGTTAGTAACACCTGCATCTCTGGCTTTGTCCATAAGTCTTACAACTGCGCCGTGAGAAGCTTCCGGCTGTGCAAGAATCAAAAGTCCTTCAGGCAAAGTTTTTATTTTCTCTCTGATGGTGTCCTCAAGGCTTGAATCTGAGATTTCCTGCTGGTCTATAAAATATTTGTCATCATCACTCACAACTACGGATATGAGTTTGTTTTCATTTTTAATATCCTGAACTTCGACATTATTCGGAACGGCAAGGTTTAGTCCCTGCTGGTCTAATAGAGGTGCGATAACCATCATTATAATAAGCAATACAAGAAATATATCCGTAAGCGGTGTGATGTTTATTTCATTAAATGTGTTTCGTTCTCTGCTTGACATAATTTTTCCTTATTCTTCTGATGGAATTTCTCCGGTTGTTCCGACATATTCATCGTAATTGTTTTCTTGTTGCTGCAGCTGTTTTGTTTTCTTTAGCGCATTATTTTGAAGTTTTTTCTGTTCTTTTTTAGAAAGAGGTTCTCCTGCGACAACAAGCTTTTCAAAATCAGCATCCTGTGCTGCTTTCATTATCTTCATAATCTCTCTGCTTTTTACACTTTCATCCGCTTTTACAACAACTTCCTTTTTTTCAAGTTTAGGTTTTAGCGCTATCAACTGGTCGTACAATTCTGTTTCTTGAATTTGTGACCCGTTTACAAAGAATTTGCCGTCTTTTGTGACGGAAATAGTTGCATTTTTTTGCTCTACAGTCAAGCCGCTGTTTATCTCGGGCATTTTTATGCTGCTGTCATTTGACTGAAATGTAGGTGCAATTACCATCATAATAATAAGCAGCACGAGAAAAATATCCGTTAGCGGAGTTATATTTATTTCCGTAAAAAGAGCATCTTTACCTTTTGCTGTTTTGAATGCCATTTGTCAGTTTCCCTTGTTTTGCTCTTATAAGGCTATGTTTGTGGGCTGGTCAATTACGACTTCGTCGTTGCTGTCAACAAAGCTTAAGAACAGCAGTTTGATAAGCTGGAAGTCATCTTCAAATCTTTTTACAACCGATTGGAAGTAGTTGTACAAAACTACAGCAACAATAGCAACACCCAAACCAAGTGCTGTTGCAATCAATGCTGATGCAATACCGGAAGCAACTGCTGCAGACTGGTTACCTTGAACAGCCAAATCTTGAAATGTGTAAAGGATTCTGACAACAGTACCGAACAAACCTAAGAACGGACAAACACCGCCGATTGTACCGAGGATTGTCAGATGTGACTCCAGTTTTCTTGTTGCCAGGCTTGAAGCAATATCGAATGAACGGGAAAAACCGTTTCTCTGCTCTGAAAATATTCTTACAGCCTCTTCAGATACTTCTCCGATTATGCCGCCAAGCTGTACACTAAGGTTTTGTGCAGAGTCAAGATTGTTTCTGACAAGTTCTTTTTGCAGCTTCGGAATAAATTGTACTACATCACGTTTGTTTTTGTTGTAATAGTAGAGCCTGTTTATAGCAACAGCAATTGTCAAAAACGAACAGAAAAGAATCGGTGCTACAATCCAAAGGTCTTCTATCATTGAGTTGAGTAATAATTCCATTTGTTAATCCTCTTTCTTATTTTTAGTTTTCATTATATTTTTAGTAATTTGTCGGTCCGAATACGTTGTAATCAAAGGTAAATTGAATATCTACACTGTCACCTTTGTATTCGGGCGGTAGCGGCTTGAACGGTGCCGTTAGTTCAACTGCGTGCATCGCTGCTCTATCGGCAGCGGGAAGACCGGATGATTTATATACTCTGTGAGAAATCAGTCTTCCGTCTCTTGCAATTTTGAACAGTAAAACTACACGTTTGCTTTCGTTGCCTTTTGGCGGTTCCCAGTTCATTTTTATTCTTCTTTGAAGCTCTCTCATATAAGGTCCGAAGTCCGGTTCTTTGAGAGCATCAATACCCGGTGCACCTTTGGGATTACCCGGTCCGGGGTTGCCAACACTGCCGCCTCGTCCTGCACTGCCGGGCGAAAATCTTCCGCCTGCTGAGCTTCCGCTGGGTGAGAAACTCGGGGACGGTGAAAATCTTCCGCCGCTTGTTCCCGATGAACCGGAACTTGAGCCTGAACCTGTTCTGGAGCCTGCAATGGGTCCGCCGGATGGTCCTGCAACTTTTGGTGCTGCAGCTTTCGGTGCCGGTATATTAAAGCTGCCGCCCGGCTTTTTGACTTTTGGTGCACTCGGCTTTATTGCCGGTTTCGGTGCTTGGGTCGGTGCTTTAGGTACACCTTGCGGTGCCGGAGGTTTTGTTGTCTTTTTTGGTGCCCAGGGCATTTGCATTTGCGGCTGTTTTTGCACTGTTTTTTGAGGTGCCTGCCGTTTTTGCGGTTGTTGTACCTGTCTGGGCTGTGATGCTTTTTTTTGAACCGGCTTGCTTGCGGGAGCAGCTTTTTGTGACCTGCTTGCCTGTGATGCTGCTATAGGCTGTGATACAGATCGTTTCGGATCGTGCTGTCCGCCGGCTCTGGAGTTTCTGTCTGCTCTGAATTTTGTATTTTTGTTTATTGGCGTAGCTTCCTTATCAACAAGTACAAACTCTATATCTTTCGGTCTTTGATGCGGTTTGTCAAAAATTGAGAAATTTACACCCAGAAATGCGAGTATGATTATAGATAACCATACTAAAGCGACGGTAAGAGGGTGAAGTGCAGCGGAAAGTAAAAGACATTTTGCTATGGGTATGTCGTTTTCGTCATACTTTTTGTAGACACCGTAAGTATACTTTGTGTCTTTTAGTTCCTCGTCCTCTTCGTATATATTAATGTCGCCTAATAATGTCATTTTGTCCCCAAATCTCTTTTGTCTTAAAGTTTAGCAAAAGCAAAACGATAAAACAAATCACCCGATTAGATAATTAGTATTGGTAACCTTGCTGCGGGATGAATGATGCCTGCTGGTCAAGCACAATATTTATGGAGCTTCCGACAGGAATAGCAGCCGGTACACCTTTGTCCCATATCGATTTTGCAAGTCCGGCTCCTGCTCCAACGGCAGTGCCGTAGGCAGCTCCCTTGCCGACTTCGCCGCCTGATAACGGTCCGAAAATTACCCCAGCAACAGCGCCTGCAGCAGAGCCGATAGCAATATCTTTTGCATATTCTGTTGCCGATTCTGCTTTTGTTGCCCCTTTCAAAAGACCTGTACCGTCTTCTGTTTGTATTTTTGCAGAGATAGGAATCATTTTTCCGTAAGGTGTTGTTATGTTTGTAAATTTAATCATCAGTTGCCCGTTTACGCCGGCACGACCTGCCTTTTTTACCTGTATAACCGTACCGTTGACAGAACTGCCGACAGGAGCAATCAAAGTGTTGTTGTAATAAAAATCACTTGTTATTGCTGCCATAACACTCTGTCCCAGAACGAGTGATTCTGAAGACAGTTCCATTGTGGCAGTTGCCGGTATTTTGGTGCCCGAAGGAACCATTACAACTTTGCCTTGAAGCGGTTTTGATTGTTGTGCGGCGTTAGCTGCAATGTATTTTGTGTTTGCAGAGGAAAACCCCATGCACAGAGTGCAAACAGATGCTATTGCAACCGCAGAAACTATTTTTTTTACTGTTATGTTATACATAATTTTCTCCATAAACTATCCATACTACATTAACGATAAAAAGATGTATTTGTTCAAATCTTAGTAGAACTCGCCTACACCGAAGGTAAACGCACCTTTAGATGTGCCGTCAGGTACACCTGTGAGCGGATAACCCCAGTCTATGCTCAGCGGACCTACACCCGGTATAAACACTCTTACGCCGACACCGGCTGTGATTGCGTGTATTGGTCGGTTGTAGATTTCGTTTGTGACTGTTGAACCGAAGATTTGACCTGCATCGACAAAGGCAGCAATCCTGATGTTGTCAAGAAATTTTGCATCCGTAATTCTGTCGATAAATGGAATCGGAGTTTGGAACTCTGCCTGACCCATCATAAATCCCGAACCGGTACCGATACCGCTCATTCTGAAACCTCTGACCGTATATGGACCACCGAGTCTGTATGCCATTACTTCAGGCATATCGCCGTGAATTTTTCCGCCTGCTCTGAAAGCAAGTGATACTGATGATTTTTTACCCACAGGGTAGTATTTTTTGATACCTGCGCTGAGTTTTCCGAATGTATTTTCAAATTCGTCAACTGCAATCATTTCATCAAATCTAACATTGGCGAATACACCGCTTCTCGGCAGGGTTGAACTGTCTCTTGTGTCGTAAATCAAACTCGGAGACAGAGAAAGGAATAGTCCGCCTTGCAATTGTTTTGCACGTTCAGAGATAGGAATATTGTGTGCTGCATAGAGATTTGCAATTTGGGAACCGTCTCCCTCTTTGACATGGACATGCTCAAGCCCGACACTGAATGCACCGGTCAGGTGCGGGAAGTTTGTAAACGCTCTGGAGATAGTAGATTCGATACCAAATCTTTGTTCAACGGCAAGAGGAATCTGATAGCTGGCGAAATCACGTCCGAACACTTTAACCATCAGTGAATTATCCGTACCTTTGAGTTTCGGCTCAAACCAGCTGATTTCTGCCTGCAGGTTTGCCCTGTTCAGCATAGAGCTGTCTGCCATAACAATACCTGTACCGGCTAACAGGTTCAGAGAAATTCTTTGACCCATGCCTCTGAAGTTGTTTTCCGTAAATCCTCCGGTACCGAACAAACCTGTAGCCGTATCCAAACCGCCGCCTATAGAGATTGTTCCTGTTCTTTGTTCTTCAAGATGGATTGTGACATCATACACTTCCGGATTTTCTTCCGAACGCTCAATTGTTCTTTTTACATCCTTGAACGCCTGTGTTCCGTATAATCTCATCAAATCCTGCTTGATAAGGTTTTCGTTGTATATTGTACCGGGTTGAGTGAGAATATTTCTTCTGACAACAAATTCTTTTGTTTTTTTGTTGCCTTCGATAATAATAGTGCCGATTTTACCTTCATCTATTGCAATATTGACCATTCCGTCAGGGTCATCGCTGATGCTGGTTACACGGGCAAGAATATACCCCTGACTGGCATAATACTGTTGGATTTCTTCGATTGCTTCGTTGATTTTTATTATGTTTTGGGGTTTGTTAACAAGAGAATCCAAAATTTGCAGCAAATCACCGGTAGCAATTGAGTTGTTGCCCGTAATACAGAAGTCTGTGATAGGAACGTTTTCCTGAACAATTATTTTAAGTTTTATATTTTTGTCATCGACTTTAATCGGGATAGCCCTCATTTTGTCGGTAAAATATCCCATGTCGTATATCGATTTGAGGTTTTGCTGTACCGCTTCAACACTGTATGGATCGCCCGGCTGGAGCTTTACGTTTTGCATGATTTCTTCGGTGGAAATCAGATTGTTGCCTTCAATTTCAATAGAATAAACGGATACATCAGATTGGGGTGCGGCATTCTTTTCAACCTGAATATTCTGTGTCTCATCAGGGCTGATATTGTCCCAGAGTGAGTCATAATCGGGCTCAGCCTGTTGCTCTTGCTGCTGATTTTTTTTGAATTTTGATTTTACGTTTTTGTTCCAAAAACCGCCTATATCCCACGCAGCAAAAGCAGGGCACGCCTGTGTAAACATCACCCCGAAAGCCAAAAGCGTTATTAATATTGATTTATTTTTAACAACAAAAATTGTTGGTATTCCTATCTCAAATACTTCCTTGTAAAAATTATACTCACAAAAAATAAAAATTTTCAAAATGTAAATTTTTTCTTACACATTAAAATTTTTTAATATTTTAAAAGTGTAAGAAAAACATTTGTTGTGTCCTCAAAATGCAAACATATTGCCACTTTTGCATGATATAGTATATAATTTTTTTGTGAAAAGTATAGGAGTAATCATTATGCTATGTTGCGAATTACATATCAATATGATATACTATTTATGTGTAGTAGATTAGGATTTTGTAAGCCGAAATGGATATATCTATTAATAACCTCGGCGGAAATTCATCTCCGTCGGTTAGCAGTTTAATATCCCAGCTGGTTTCCAAGAGAACCCA
The DNA here is from genome assembly GCA_944325595.1 of Candidatus Gastranaerophilales bacterium. Taxonomy (GTDB): domain Bacteria; phylum Cyanobacteriota; class Vampirovibrionia; order Gastranaerophilales; family Gastranaerophilaceae; genus Limenecus. The sequence goes on along the minus strand of CALVAQ010000010.1, from coordinate 2,790 downwards.
GTCATTGAACAGTCTTCTCGATCAAAAATCTCAGATTGAGAACTCTTTGGCTGCGCTCCAAAGCGGTGCTCTCGGTATTGGCTCAATCAATAATTCATACAGTGAACAGATAGCAAGTCTGCAGGATACTATTGACAAACTCAATGAACAATATTCAATAAATGCCAACAAAATCACTACTATTAACAGCCTGAAAAAAAGCTACAGCAGCACAGTCAGCTCGCTGGAAAAATATATAGAAAGTTTAAAAAATCCTAATTCAGCAAACACAGATTTGGATATTTATCTTGACGGAAATAAAGTCTCATCAAACAACAAGGTTGATGTCACAATCAATGACAAAAACACAAACGTTCAGGAGATTACACTTAACGTTACACAAATTGCTACTACATCCACACTGAAAAGTAATGTTTTGCTTGGCGGAACAGCTACAGCAAATACAAAAATCACAGACCTGTTTGCGGGTATATTTGATGCGGCAAACAACTCAATCAAAACAAACAGACAGGACTTGAAAGAAAGTTTGAGGCTAAGAGATTTGGGAGTCACCAGCGGCTCTTTCAATCTGGGTTCTGCCAAAATTACAATTGATGCGGAAAATGATACTATCGGCGACTTAATACAAAAAATAAAAAATGCCGGCTACAACGCACAAATTGAGACAACCAGCTACGACGACAACGGAGAAGCTGTCGGCAGACTGCTTATTTCCGGCAGTGATGGCAAATCTGTTTCTATTACAAACCAGACAACAAACTTCACTTCTTTGATGGGCTTGACAGTTTCCGAGGGCAATTTTTATATCAACGGGGCAGAATTTACAATTACTGCCGACTCAACACTCGGCTCGTTGATGAAAGAAATCAACTCCGCTTCGGCAGACAATGTCGGGGCAAAACTTGAAGACGGCAAACTTGTATTTGTTGCATCTGAAACAGGTGCTGTTGACATCAACGTTGAAAAAGGTACTTCAAACTTCACAAATGCTATTGGCTTTACAGTCGGCGGCGTTATGAATCAATCCAATCTTGTTTTGGGAACAGACGGATCATATATTACATTGACAGGTCAAAATACTTCTGTAAAACTCACTGATTCAGTACAAAATGGCAAATTTACAGAAGGTAATTTCAATTTGTATTACAATACGGTTGATGAACATGGCAAAGTTTCCGATGAACTGACAAAAGTCATAATAGAAATCACAAAAGACGACACGGTTGCATCCATTATTGAAAAAATAAAAAATCAAACAGCCGGTTCATATGTAGATGAAGAAGGCAATACTGTTCAAACCGGACTCACGGCTGAGGTTGTAAACGGACAGTTTGTAATCAGACAGGTGCAAAAAGGCGCCGAGTTTGATATCAGCATCGAAGCAGGCTCATCGAATTTTACAAATTATGTCGGAATGACGACACAAGTCAGCAATACAACTTCAAAAGATGCAGAGAACTCTTACATTTTGGGTACAACAGTTGTTCCTGATTCCGGCTTTACGGAAGGCTCTTTTATAATTTCAACAAACAAACTTTCTGACGACGGAAAAACTGCACTGTTTGAAACGATTTCTGCGGTAATAGAGGTTACTTCAACAGATACCGCACAAACAATAGCTGACAAAATTACCAATGCAGGACTTGACCTGACAGCATCAATCACTGAAGACGGACATTTCAAAATAGAACAGAACAATTCCGGTGTTGACTTTGATATTACGGTTACGGCGGGCGGTACTGATTTTACCGAGAAAGCAGGACTTACATCAAATATCATTAATACAGGCGTTCTTTCTCCCGGCTCTGATGTAAATCAATTTACTACGTTAACAGGAGCAAATTCAGTCACCGGCTCAACTGCTGTTGGCAAAGGCACTTTCAAAATCAACGGGGTTACTGTTGAGATTGGCGCAGGTACTATCAATTCAGCTATCGAAGATATCAACTCATATTCTAATCAAACAGGGGTAAATGCATATTTAAAAGACGGAAAAGTGGTCTTGCAGGCGAACAAAACCGGCGCAGATTATTCAATATACGTAGAAGGCGGAACTTCTAACTTTGGCTCTATTGCAGGATTTGTAAGCGAGTCTCAAAGTGCGGCAACAGCCGTTATTGGTCAAACAGGTTCCAAAACAACCCTGACCGGCGCTTATGATGTGACAAAGGATATGCAGATATCTGCAGGTACAATAAATATCAACGGCTTAAATATAAATATAGAAGCTGGTACACTGGAAAATGTAATCGGACAGATTAACAAATATAGTGAAGAAACAGGCGTTACTGCATCAATCAAAAACGGAAAATTTGTCCTGACAAATACAGAAAACGGCGATATGTCAATCAATGTTGTCGACGGTTCTTCAAATCTTGCAGAACTTACGGGTATAACAGCATATCAGACCGAAGTCGGCAGAGAAGAAATTCTTGGTGCAACACAGACGACTATGACAGCATCAAAAACCGGACTGCAAAAGAGCAATGTCATCAGTGATTCTCAGATTCAGATAAACGGACAGACAATAAACCTGTCACAGGATATCGGACACGCTATTGATCAGATAAATGCGTATACAAATATGACAGGCGTAGAGGCATATCTTGATACTCAGGGCAGATTTGTACTGCGTAATGTTAAGGCAGGCAGTCATACAATCAATTTTAAAGATATTTCTGGCGACTTTACACGTGTAATCGGTGCTGCATCATCGTCTACATCAGCAGGCTCAAGCGGTCAAACAGGAACAAAAGGTGCTGTTATGACCGGCGGTATGGACGGACTGAC
>CALVAQ010000009.1 GCA_944325595.1 Candidatus Gastranaerophilales bacterium | reverse complement strand
GGAAAACTCAACGTTTCCCTTCGCTATGGCACTGGGTTCGGCTATGCCTCACACGGCGTGCCAGTCTGATTTCGCTCTCTTGAAATCAGACGCTGCGGAAAACTCAACGTTTCCCTTCGCTATGGCACTGGGTTCGGCTATGCCTCACACGGCGTGCCAGTCTGATTTCGCTCCCGCCGGAGAGGGAGAACGTAGGTCGGATTTACTAATCCGACAAAATTTTGCTAAAAATATTGTCATCTCTCTATTACAAAAACCGCTTCTTCGCACAATAAGTTTGTTAAAAAAGAAGTAAAAGGATTTTTGCTGATTTTACCTCTTTTTATATATATAGATTTTGTTATTTTTATATTTCTTTCTTCGCAAAAATCAAAAAAATCTTTTACCGTGAGCAGGTGAATATTGGGTGTATCATACCAGCAAAAGGGCAGCATTCTTGATTTTGGCATTCTGCCGTTAAAAAACAGGTAAAATCTTACTCTCCAGTATCCGAAATTCGGAAAACTCACGATAGCTTTTTTTCCGGCACGCAGCATCTCTTCTATTACAAAATCCGGTTTTTCCGTTGATTGCAGGGTTTGATTTAAAATTACATAATCAAAATCTTTGTCGGAAAACTCTTTTAAACCCTCATCAATATCACCCTGAATAACAGAAAGTCCTTTTTGAATACTTTCAATTACATTCTGCTGGTTTATATCTATTCCCAGACCGGTACAGTGTTTTTTTTCAACAAGCATTTTCAGCAAATCACCGCTGCCGCAACCCAAATCAAGCACACGGGATTTTTGTTCAATATTTTCCGTAATTACTGCATAATTCAAATGCAATGATTCTTTTCTTTTGTCATCATTGTTTGTCATCAATTCCTCCCGAGGATTTTGACAGAAAACTTTTTACTATTTTTGTCTGTGTTTCAAATTCCAGCAAGAATGCATCATGACCGCAAGGAGATTCTATCTCGCAGAAAGACACATCTTTTCCTGCCTGTATGAGGGCTTGTACAATTTCTTTTGACTGAGATGTCGGAAACAGCCAATCGGAGGTGAAGGACATTACAAGAAACCTTGCATTTGTTTTTTCAAAAGCACTTTTCAGCGAACCGTGCTTTTGTGCCAAATCAAAATAGTCAACCGCTTTTGTTATATAAAGATAACTGTTTGCATCAAATCTGTCCACAAAAGTCTGTCCCTGATGTGCAAGATAACTCTCCACCTGAAAATCAATATTGAAATCAAAATTCGGAGTATCTTTGTCCTGAAATCTTCTGCCGAATTTATTGTGCATAGATTCTTCGCAAAGATACGTAATATGCCCTATCATTCTGGCAATAGCGAGTCCTTTTTCCGGCTGGTGCTCTTTGTCATAATAATCTCCGTTGTTAAAATTCGGGTCTGACAGAATTGCGTTTCTGCCGACAGCATTAAATGCAATACCCTGCGCTGTTAGACGGCTGGTTGATGCAATTACAATAACTGCTTCAACCATATCAGAATGTGCAATAGACCATTCCAGCGCCTGCATACCACCCATTGAACCGCCGGCAACAATTAGCTTTTTTACGCCCAGAAAATCAATGAGCTTTTTTTGTACCTTAACGGAATCTTCTATAGTAATTACGGGAAAAGACAGTCCATAGGGCTTTCCTGTCTCGGGATTAACAGAACATGGTCCTGTTGTGCCGGAGCAACCGCCCAGCATATTCGACGAAATAACAAAATATTTGTCTGTATCAAAGGCTTTGCCCGGACCGACCATATCATCCCACCAGCCGGGTTTTTTATCTTCAGGAGAGTTGTACCCCGCTGCGTGCGCATCTCCTGTCAGTGCATGCAAAAGTAAAATAGCGTTGTCTTTGTGTTCATTCAATTCGCCATATGTTTCGTAAGCAACACGAACAGGACCCAATTGCGCTCCGGAATCAAGAGTGAGTTTTTCTTCTATATCAAAATATTTTGTTTCAACTATACCGACTGATTTTTCAGAAATTTGCACAAAACCTCTCCGTTTTTTCTAATGATATCATATTTTTTATACTTTTTTACAGCTTAGATGGCAATTGGTAATTAAAAAACATAAATTTTTCTCAAAACGCAGGCAATTTTTTCCGGCAAAATGTTTTTATATATTTAGGGAATATTATACACAATTTGAGGAAAGGGAAAATGGGACAATTCGATGCTATCAAAGGCATGGCTGCCCTGTCCGTACCTGTATCGGAAATAAATCCGATATATTCAGGTACTGATTCAAAACGGCAGCAGCTCTTCTAAATTCAAGCCAGCTTGCGCAGGGTATCTATGAATCAGTAGATGACTACTACAAAAGGCGTGCAGAATTTCTGGCAGAACAAAATAAAAAAATTCAAGCGGAAAACACTGCTATTGCGCAGAAGAAATACAATAATGTAGCAAATCTGGATATTTGGAATACAAACAACCTGTCAACATTGCAAAATGCACAAAATCAGCTTGCTTCGTTTTTTAGATTTACTCATTTTAACAATCTGAATCCAAATTTTGACAATCAGATTTATCTAGCGAAAAGAGGGCAGCGTGACCTTGAAACAAGAATTGCTCAGATAAAACAAAAAGGAGAAGCCCCGTCAGGCAGCAGGCTCATCGGAAACTATGACAATAGTTCAAACTACGCTGCAGTTGATTTTCAAGATTCAGGATTCAGGGACTTTTTGGGCTGATTATAATTCACCGTAAAGGTCATACTCATCACATCCGACAATTTTGACCTGTTCAATATCGCCCGGAACGGGATTTTTGTCTGTTTCGATATAGACAAGTCCGTCTACCTCCGGCGCATCGGCATATGAGCGGGCAATAATTTGTCCGTCTGACGAAACAGCTTCGATTATGCAGGGAATCGTTTTGCCGATAAAACTCTGATTTACTTCAAGAGAAATTTTTTGCTGGAGTTTCATGAGTTTGTTTTTACGCTGTTTTTTGATTTTTGCCGGAATTTGTTCCGGAAGCGTGTCTGCATATGTGTTTTTTTCTCTCGAAAACTCAAAAGCTCCCATTTTGTTGAATTTTGCTTCTTTCACAAATTCATACAAATCATCAAACATCTCCTGTGTTTCTCCTGGATATCCGACAATAAAGGTTGTTCGAACAGCAACATCTTTGATTTTTTCACGCAGCTTTTTCAAAAATGCACGATAGTCAATAACAGGTCTTTTCATTGCTTTAAGCATTTCCGGATGTGAGTGCTGCAAAGGAATATCAACGTATTTTACAACTTTGTCGCACTGCGCAAAAGCATCAATCAATTCATCATTAAACATAGAGGGATATGTATACATCACCCTTATCCAGTTTATTTCTTTAATTTTGTTTAATTCTCTAAGCAGCAGGGCAAGTGATGGCTTTCCGTACAAATCTATACCATAGCTTGTCGTATCCTGTGCAATCAAAACAACTTCCGATACCCCTTTTTGTCCGAGTTTTTTAACTTCATCAACAATTTTTTCAACAGGTCTGGAACGGTACGGACCTCTGAGACGGGGAATAACACAATAACCGCATTTGTAATTGCAGCCGTCGGCTATTTTTACGTATGAGCTTGCTCCTACTGTTATCTGCTGCCTTTCAATGTCTTCCGGATAGTTGTATACAGGTTCTTTTGAAACTTCGTTGATATATCTGGTTTCATCTTCCAGAACTTTTTCTACGACCTGTGCAATTTTTGCAATATCTGATGTTCCCAGCATTGCAGCAGCTTCCGGAATTGCCTGTTTTAATTCGGTATTGTATTTTTGAGGCAGACAACCCGTAATAATAACCTTTTTACCTTCTTCTATCATTTGCAAAATTGACTGCACAGATTCTTTTTCGGCATCGTGAATAAAAGAGCAGGTGTTTATGATTACAACATCAGCTTTTGTTTCATCGAGTGTAGCATTTATGCCGTTTTTTGCGAGTATACCGAGCATAAGTTCGGAGTCTACGAGGTTTTTGGCGCAGCCATGATTTATAAGTGCTATTTTGTGTTGTTTGTTCATAAAACCATTTTATACAAAAAATATTAATTTTTCGTAAAAAAGAAAACAGATTTTAGCAATTCCTATTTCGTAACTATTTTTAATTTAAATATGAAGTGGAAAGTAAAGTAAAGGAATGTGTGAAATGACAGTTTCTCCTGTGAATGTGCAAAATGCACAAAACAATAAACAGTCCAAAAGAAGTGCTGCTGCTATAGCAGCAGGTGCAGCTATAGGGGCGGCTCCGTCTGCTTATGTTTTTTATGACACAATTAAGAAATACAGTCCGGAGGAGATGAAAAGTCTGGGAAAAACAATACAATTGATGATGCCGGATGTTGATACTTTTGAAAACATACAGAATATTGCACAAAAAGCATTGAAAGATACAGGTCTTGCACAGAAAGGTGTAACAATAAATACCGTAACTCCGCAGAATGTAGATGCGGTTGCTCAGGAGATTAAAAGCTTTGCTTCCAAACAACCTTTTATAAACAGAATATCTCAAAAATTTGCACAAATGTTTGGCTACGGTGGAAATGCCGCATATGTAACATCAAACAAAAAAATATATATCGGGGAATCCGGAGCATTCTCCTCAGTATTCCATGAAATGGGTCATGCTATGAACGGTAATTTTTCAAAATCGATGAAAATTTTGCAAAAACTCAGGGATGTTGCTCCTTATTGCGTGCCGATGTTGGGTCTTGCGCTTTTTGCTGCAGGTCTGCTGCACAGAGTAAAGCCGGAATCTCTTGATAACCCGAAATCCAAGTGGGAAAAGACAAAAGATTTTGTAAAAAACAATTCAGGCAAACTTACCTTTCTTACATTTTTGCCAATACTCATAGAAGAAGGCGTTGCATCAAAAAAAGGTATTGCATTAGCCAAAAATTACCTGAAGCCGGAACAGGTTGCACAATTGGCAAAGAATTATAAGCGGGCATTCGGAACATATGCTATTGTTGCTGCACTAACAAGTGCCGGTATCGGTCTGGGAAATATTATTGCAGATGCAATACAGAACAAGAAAAACGAAAAACAAACAATGGTTTAGCTGACCATAATCCAAACAAACACTTGTAATCCATGCTTTTTTGCTGTACTTTTGTCATGAATATTCGAGTAAAAAAAGAGGAGAAAAACTCATGGCAGAAAGAAAATTAGTAGGAACAGGCGAAATGTTCAAAAAAGCACTCGCCGGCAAATATGCTATCGGTGCTTACAACGTTAACAACATGGAAATCTTGCAAGGTATTGCGGAAGCTGCAGAAGAAACAAGATCACCTATCATTCTTCAGGTATCTGCAGGTGCAAGAAAATATGCTAATCAAACTTACCTTATCAAATTGGTAGAAGCTGCTCTGGCTACAACTACTGTACCTATCGCTCTTCACCTTGACCACGGTGCAGACTTTGAAATTTGTAAAGCTTGTATCGATGGCGGTTTTTCTTCAGTTATGATTGACGGTTCAAGATTCCCGCTTGAAGAAAACATTGCATTAACAAAACAGGTTGTAGACTACGCTCACGAAAGAGGCGTTTCTGTAGAAGCAGAACTCGGTAAACTGGCAGGTGTAGAAGATGATGTTAAGGTTGCTGCTCATCACGCAACTTATACAGACCCTGAAGAAGCAGCAAGATTTGTTAAAGAAACAGGCTGTGATTCTCTGGCAATCGCTATCGGTACTTCTCACGGCGCTTACAAATTCAAAGGCGAAGCAAAACTCGACTTTGAAAGATTGGCTGAATGCAAAAAAGCTATCTATGACGTAGTCGGCTACGATTATCCTATCGTACTTCACGGTTCTTCTTCTGTACCGAAAGCATTTGTTGAAAAATGCAACAAATTTGGCGGCAACCTGCCGGATGCTCAAGGTGTTCCTGAAGAAATGCTCGCATATGCTTCCAAAAACGGTGTAGCTAAAATCAATATCGATACAGACTTGAGATTGGCTATGACTTCTACTATCAGAGAGTTCTTTGTTGAACATCCTGAAAAATTCGATCCTCGTGAATACATGGGACCGGGCAGAACAGCCGTTAAAGAAATGGTTATGCATAAAATGAGAGATGTATTGGGCACAGCAGGTCACGCTGACGACTAGCGGATTTGCCTTCTTTTGCCGTTGAGCTGTGGCGAAACGTGCAAAATGGCTTCACGAAGTAATCTTTAATCTTGCTTGTTCTTATTTAAGCCGTAAATAGTGAATAGAGCGGGGCTGTGGAGTCGAACGAAGTGAGCTAACAGCCATGTGAGCAAGGTATGAAGTGAGCATTTGCGAAAGCAAAGGGAACGACAATACCTCAAGACACAAATAAAGACCATTCATATTTTTATTGAATGGTCTTTTTCTATAAATATATTTTAAAAACTTGTACTAAAACTTCTTTATCAATATAATAAATAGCTATGGACAATAAATATAAAACAGTACTAAAAAGAATTCCGGAACTTTTGTCTTCTTCCGATGACATAAATGAGAATTTTGAAAAAATAATTATAGAACTCAAAAGCACTATAGATTTTGACAATGTTTATATCTGCTATTTGAATGCGGGATGCGCCAATATCCAGTACAGAAAAAAGTTTGCATCACCGGAGCCGATATCCGATAAAGATACAGTTGTAAACTTTCCTGAAATATTAAAAAACAAATTATATGATACGCAGGAAGCAATAGCTTTTGATGAAAATTCCGGCTTTTTCAACGCATTGAATTTGAAAATTACAAATTCAACTTTTCTTTTAATAAAACTCGGAATAAAAAACACCGTTTTTGGCTTTATGCTTATTTCCAGACCCAAAAATCAGCCTTTTTCTGCGGAGGATTTGGAGATTGCACAGGCTTATGCCGCTTTAATTTCTTATTCTATCAAAGATTCCGAACTTTCAAGCGTATTCAAACTTCAACTAAGAGCGCTGCAAGACAGTATTACTGATAAAGCAAATGCATATGCAACAATAAAAAAACAGAACGAAAAAATTCTTGCGGCAGACAAACTGAAAAATGAATTTCTGGCAAATATTTCACACGAACTAAGGACACCGTTGAATGCCATTATCGGCTTTTCAGAAGCCCTTTCTATGAAGATGTTTGGTCCTCTGACAGAAAAACAGGAAGAATATGTCACGGACATAAACGCTTCCGGTATTCATCTTCTCGGAATGATTAACGAGATATTGGAACTTTCAAAAATTGAAGCAAAAGCGGTGAAACTGGCATTGTCAAGATTTAATCTTCAAACCTCTCTAAACGAAGTTGTAAACATTGTTAGACCGCTGGCTAACAAGAAAAAAATAAAACTGGAAAAAGATACAAAAGATTTTTGCGAAATAGATGCGGATTATCAGAAAATCCAGCAGATTTTGTACAATCTTTTGAGTAATGCCATCAAATTTACAAAAGAAAATGGTGAAATCAATATCGGCTATACCTACGACAAAAAGTATGTAACACTTTACGTCAAAGACAATGGTATTGGTATTGATATGAAATATAAAGGAAAGATTTTCGGAAAATTTGTTCAGTTGAACAATGTATATTCTAAAAAAGAAAGCTCAACCGGACTCGGCCTCACAATTACAAAAGAACTTGTCGAACTCCACGGAGGAAAGATTTGGTTTGAAAGTATTGTGGGAGACGGAACAACTTTCTTTGTGAGACTGCCTTTAAGACACAGAAAACCAAGAGAAATTTAAAAGACATGACTCAAATTTTGATAATAGAAGATAATGACCTCAATCTCAAATTGATGAAAGATATTCTCGAAGCACAGGGATACAGTGTAGATACGGCACAAGACGGTCAGGACGGTCTCGATAAAGCAAATGCAAACGATTACAGCTTGATTCTTCTTGATATTCAGATGCCGGTGGTTTCAGGATATGATTTTTTGGCTTTATACAAAAAACAGACACCTATCGTCGTAGTTTCTGCCTGTGCAATGGAAGAAGAAATTAAAAAAACAAAAGAACTCGGCTGCAGTGATTACATTACAAAGCCGATAAAAATAAATGAATTTCTTTCTACGGTAAAAAATTACGTTTAATTTTTAAGGTACAGGATCGTATCCGCCGGGGTTAAACGGATGACAGCGGCAAATTCTTTTTATTCCAAGCCAGCCGCCTTTTATGACACCGTATTTTATTATTGCTTCTTTCATGTACTGTGAGCATGTGGGATAAAATCTGCAAACAGGCGGTTTTAATTTTGATAATTTTTGATAAAAATTTATTAAAAAAACGAAGAACTTCTTAATCATTAAACGCAGCCCCTGATTGTATTTTAGCACAATTGTAACAATTGTAAAGAATAATAATTTCAAAGGCAATTTTACAATTGTCATGGTGTTTATATATATAAGTGAAGTTATTGGTAAGAAAGTGGTTACTGAATGTACGATACTCTCGTAAAATCAACAATTTTTGGTTTCAGAAATGCCGACAAGGTAGTCAATACTGATGATAAAGGCAGAATTTTTGCTGATATCGGACAGTTTACAAACGCAGCAAAAGCTGCAGCAGAACTTGACAATGTTGTTGGTAAAGGTGCTCAGGCAGCTTTGGATGCGATGAGTAAAGTTTCTCAAAACAACAAATTTCTCGGTTATGCCAAAAAAGGTGCAAGCTGGGCAAGCAAAAACGTAAACCCTCTTCTTATCGGTGCTGCAGGGTACAGAGTTCTTGTTTCCGATGATAAAGAAACTGCTTTGAAAAGAGAAGTCTTTGGTATGACTTCTATGTTCGGAACAGAAGCAGTAATGAAACAATTTTTCAAATCAAATGTATATCAATCTTTTTTAAATAAAATTCCAAATCAGAAAGTACATGCTGCAGCAAAAGTTGCAGAAGGTATTTTGTTTGTACTGGGTTCAATCGGAGGCAGCACTCTGGGTTACAAACTCGGTGAACTTTTCTTCCCGGACAAAAAAGAGAAAGCTGAAAAGGTAAAACAAAATAAAGAAAAACTCAACGAAATTGCTGCTTCAAGCATTGCCAGAATGAATGAAACAGAAAAAACAAATACAATTGATGAAATAAACGACAGTGAATACTTTGCTATTCAGGGTAAAGAAAAAGCATTGGCTTAGTTTTTTTTCTTTAATAGCTTTATGAATTAAAGAAAATTTTACCCATTCTATCCGCAACTTCTGATAGTGCAACACTTTCACCGTTAATGTCAAAAAGAAAATCAGACTCACCCTGCATTTGAATATTCGGCAAAGAGGATTTAATTCTTGGCAGGTGTTTCAAGTTCAAATTTGGCAGATTTGGATCTTTGTTTGAGAAAAAATTTGCAGTAGAACTCATTGTGTCTTCCTTCAAAAAATTCCTGTTTAGTCTAACAGTATACATGTCGGAATTTTCTATAAAAACTTTAATGATTAAGTCTAAAATATCAACTATTGTAAAGCAAACTTAACAATTTATAAAAAGTCTGAAAGCACTATGTTTGAGAGCAAAAAGCCCGTATCTGTGAGTGCATATCCGTTTTCTGTCTTAACAATATGACCCGTATTTTGATATTTTTTGAGAATTTTTTCGTACTTTGTTTCAAAGTCTATGCAAAAATCTTTGTTAAGCTGAGAAACGTTTATTCCTTTTTTTAGGCGGAATCCCAAAAATATTTTTTCTTCCAATTTCTCTTTTTCTGTCAATTTCCGTGATTGTTCTTTTTGTTTGTATTTTTTTAAATATTCTTCAAGTGAACCAAAATTTGAGTATCTGACTCCTTCTGTATAACCGTGAGCGGCAGCTCCAAAGCCGTAGTATTCTTGAGCTTTCCAGTAATTTGTATTGTGATATGAAATCTTTCCGTCTTTGCAGAAGTTGCTTATTTCATAATGCAAAAATCCCGCTTTTGAAAGGACATCTATTGCCGCAAGATACATATCCGCCTGCAAATCCTCATCCGCAATGTTTTTTGGTGGATTTGTATAAAAAGCACATCCTTTTTCAATTTTTAATCCGTATAAAGAAATATGAGAAACCCCGAGTTCAACAGCTTTTGCCAAATCATCAGCAAAACCGTCTATGCTTTGAAAAGGAAGACCATATATAAAGTCCAAACTTATATTCGAAAAACCGGCAGCTTTTGCTGTATCAACAGTTTCAATTGCTTTTTTTGAAGAATGAATTCGTCCGATTGTTTTTAGAATTCTGTCGTCAAAGCTTTGCACCCCTATTGACAATCTGTTCACTCCGGATTTTTTTAGGCTGCATAGATAATCATAATCAATTGTTTCGGGGTTTGTTTCAACGGTAATTTCTGCATCGGGCAAAAACTCAAAACAATCCAAAATCCTTTTTATATCCGAACTCTCAAGCAGTGTAGGCGTTCCGCCTCCTATATACAGTGTTTTTAGCGGTTCTTTTTTATAAAAGAAAGATATTTCTTTCAATAAAGTTTCAACATATCTTTTTTTCTCTGCTTCATTGCAGCCGGCATATGAAACAAACGAGCAGTATTTGCATTTGCTTTTACAAAAAGGAATATGTATATATGCACTTTGGGTCATTATATTATTCTCTGATGAATAAAAGTCTTTTTGCCGTCGGCATAAGGAGCAACAGTCTGCCCTGAACCGTATAGTTTGTATTTGTATATAACTAATCCCTCAAGACCGACTGGACCTCTCGCATGAGTTTTTGCGGTTGAAATGCCGACTTCAGCACCGAGTCCGTATCTGAACCCGTCGGCAAATCTGGTTGATGCATTCGCAAAAACTCCGGCTGAGTCTACAAGATTCATAAATGTGTCAATGCTCTGCTGATTTTGAGAAAGAATGCAATCAGTATGTCCGGAACCGTAAACATTTATATGGGCAATTGCATCAAAAATATCTTTGACGGCTTTTATCGAAACAATCTTGTCTCCGTATTCGGTTGCCCAGTCTTCTTTTGTTGCAAGTTCAAGATGAGGAACAAACTCCTTGCACTTTTCACAGCCTTTTACTCTGACTTTTGCTTTTTCCAGCTCCAGTACAAGCTGCGGAAGGTAGTTTTCCAGCAGGCTTTCATGGACAAGGATTGTCTCAACCGCATTGCAGGCGCTCGGATATTGTGTTTTTGCATCAACACATATTTCTGCGGCTGTTCTCAAGTCAGCCGTTTCGTCAATATAAATATGACAAATTCCGTCAGAGTGTCCCATTACAGGGATTTTTGTGTTTTCTTTTACGTATTGGACTAGCGCATTTCCTCCTCTCGGGATAATCAAATCAATATACTTGTCCAGTTTCAGCATTTGAGCGACATCATCCCTTGTAAATAGCAGATTGACTGCATTTTTTGGAAACTGTTCGAATTCATCAAGCGTATCTTTTATGAGTTTTGTCAAAATTACATTTGTATAATATGCTTCTTTTCCGCCTTTTAGCAAAACAGCATTGCCGGATTTTATTGCAAGAGAACAAATCTGCGGGATAACATCCGGTCTGGCTTCAAAAATAACGCCGATAACGCCTATAGGGCAGCTCACCCTGTACAAATCCAGACCCGTATCAATCCCCATAGCCCAAAGCTTTTTATTTACAGGGTCTTCAAGTCTTTTTACATCCCTTATTCCCTGAATCATGTCACGCATTTTGTTTTCGTCGAGTTTTAGTCTGTTAAAAACGCTTTGAGAAATGGTTCCTTCATCGAGCATCTTTTGTGCTTCTTCAAGGTCTCTTTTGTTTTCCTGAAGGATTTGTTCTTTGTTTTGTTCTAATTTGTCGGCAACAGCTAAAAGAACTCTGTCTTTTGTCAAAGTATCCAGAGAAGAAAGTGTATAAGATGCAAGCTTTGCGCTTTGCGCCATTTGTTCCAAATTCGTCACGATTTTATCCTCTTTTCTAAAAGCAGAATATTTATTTTTAATTACAATAAAGCTATGTTGTCTCTGGTAATGAGTGCATCATAGTTTTTGTAGCCGAGTATTTTCAAAATATCGTCGGAATGATGTCCCATTATCCTTTTGCAGTCAGAACAGTTGTAGTTCACCATGCCTCTTGCAAATTCGTTGCCCTGAGTGTCCAGCAGGCTGACAATATCACCTTTCTGGCAGTCGCCTTCTATATTCAAAACACCTATCGGAAGCAAGCTTTTAAATTCTTTTGTAAGTGCTTCTTTTGCTCCGTCGTTTACGGTAAATCTCGCCTGAATATTTGTGGCATAAGCAATCCAGCGTTTTTTGTTTGCCAGATTTTCTGTCGGAAGAAACACCGTGCCGGGTAATTCTTTTTCTGAGTCATCAAAAATTTGTTTGATGATATGAGGAGTTTTTCCGTTGGCAATTACAGCCATTCCTCCCGAACGGGTAACAACTTTCATTGCTTCGAGTTTTGTTTTCATTCCTCCTCTGCCTCCGCTCACGGGGCTGAGTGCGTTTTTAACAAAATCCTGAAATTCGTCTGTAACCTGTTCAACAATATCAATCTTTTTTGCTTCCGGATTGAGCTTTGGATTGTCATCATATAGCCCGTCAATATCAGAAAGCACTACGAGCATATCTGCATCCAGTTCGCTCGCAACAAGAGCCGACAATTTGTCATTGTCGGAGAAAGAAACTTCAAACGCATCTTGATAAAAATCTAATTCCTCGGTTGAAACCGTATCATTTTGATTTATTACGGGAATTGTTCCGAGAGTAATAAGCGTATTTAGTGTATCGTGCAGACTCAGGTATTTTCTTCTGTGCGTGAAATCTTCTTCCGTAAGCAGAATTTGTGCTGTTATAATACCGTATTTGTCAAAACCGTCTTCATAAATGCTCATCAATCTGGACTGCCCGACAGCGGCACAAGCCTGTTTTACGGACATACTCTCGGAAGAATCAGCACCCAAACGTTTTGCTCCCAGTCCGACAGCGCCTGAGGTTACAATTATCGGTTCTTTGCCCTGCTTTTTCAAATACGCAATGTCTTCAATAAAGTTGTAAATACGTGACAGAGAAATTTCTTTGTCATCGTTTCGCAAAACATTTGTACCGAATTTGAAGACAATTCTTTTTGCGTTTATTATCTTTTCTTTCACATCTTTTCGCATAACGAGATTATAAAAAAAAAATGAAGAAATTAAAATAAACAATGTATTAAAAAAAATTTTTTTGAAGTAATATATTGGTAAACCAAAAGGTATTTTTTGTTCCGGAACAAGAATCAGGATAGAAGATAATGAATGAATTGAGAGATAAAGACGAACAGTATAACGAGCTTTTGTACAAACATAAAAAATCACATTCAAAAGGCGGTTTTGGAAAAACAATAATCGGTCTTATTTTGACTGCGTTGATTGTTTGTATTGCAGGTATTGCGTACATTGCAACAATCGGCTCAGACAGCAAATATTCAAAAATCATTATGAGCTATTTAAAAGACCTTAATCCCAAAACACAAAAAGGATTTAGCATTCCCGTATTGCAGCACAAACAAAATATTCTAATCGTCGGTGTTGATTCAAACGGACAAAATGCAGATAAATTCAAAGGTACACGCTCTGATACAATGATTCTTGTGAACATTGACCCCGGCAGACATTCAATAAACGCCATCTCAATACCGAGAGACAGCAAAGTTTATCTGGCAGGTGATTTTGGCGTGCAAAAAATCAATGCTGCACATGCACTCGGCGGTATCGATTTAACGATAAAAACAGTTGAAGACACTCTGGGTGTAAAAATTGATAAATATATACTCGTAAACAACGAAGGTGTTAAAAAACTCGTTGATGCATTAGGCGGTGTACCTGTTTATATTGAAAAGAACATGTACTACAACGACAATACAGCGGGACTTCATATTAACCTGACAAAAGGTCTTCATGTGCTCAACGGTGATCAGGTAGAAGGATATCTCCGTTTCAGAAAAGACGGGCTTGGTGATATAGGCAGAACATCAAGACAGCAGTGGTTTGTAAAAGCTGTTCTTGAAAAACTTCAATCGCCTTCCGTAATTTCAAAAATACCGGAGGTTTTGAATATTGCATCAAGCTATGTAAAAACAAACCTTTCTTTGTATGAGATGTCTCATCTTGCAGCAACACTCAGAAACATTGATATGAGCGATGTTGAGTTTGCTACGCTTCCCGGTGCTCCTTCAAAAAAAGGCTATATAAGCTACTGGATTCTTGACCCTGAGAAAACGCAGGAAGTAATAGACAGAATGGTGTACAGAGACAAACCCTCCGCAACTGACAAAAAACTAGTTGCCGGTATTATGTACGCTTTTGACAAAGAAGATGAGGCAATGAGAATAAAAGATGAACTTGAAAGTTCCGGATATGAAGTAAATTGTGTCGGCAGAGCACACCTGCCTCATTCACAGATTATCGGTCACAATGCTGCTGTAACCAGTGATTTTGTAGGCTGGCTCAAAAAACAAATACCGGAAGTGAAAAGTTCTCAATTTGTTTATGACCCTGTCAGAATGTACTGTGTTCACAGCGATTTTACGATTATTGTTTCAGGTTCTTAAATTTGCTGACTTTCAAATCATAAATTATAGAATTCAAAAGCCTTTCTTGCTGATTTTGTGAGAGGGCTTTGTTGTTCATGATGTTTTCTTTTATTTGCGATATTTCTTCTTCGCTCAATGTTATTTCCTCGGGATTGAAGCCCGTCAGGTCTTCTTTATAAGGATTTTCAAGCTGTATATTTTCATCGGTTTTTGCATACTGTTTTGGGTTTTTCCATATTTTATGAGAGAACACAATATCATCAATCTCTATTCCGAGGGGTTTTGAATAATCATTTATCTTTTTCAAAATATCAGACTTGAACATTATTAATTCGGAAGTAACAGCCGCATTTGCACAGGCTGCTGTCAAAACAATTTTCCCGCTTTTTTCTGCAAGTTCCACAGCCTCGCTCGCTTTTTCAAATTTTTTTCCGACAACCTGTCCCCAGAATTTAAAAATCGTTGCTTTTTTTAGTCCTCGGGATATAGCAGAATTTTGCATAAAACTGTCTACAAGGCTGCCAAGAGAGTTCATTTCGGAATACAAAACTTTTTTCATTCCCTGCCCTCTTGTTGTCTTTGAAGGATTATTTTTTCTGCTTTTTTAAAATCTTCAATAGCATCTATGTCGCCAGAAGAGCCGTTTAGATACAATTCCGGTTTTTCACCGATAAAATCTTTTACACTCTTCATTACATCGGTTTTGATTATATATGTGGCGCCTGTTTCTGTATACATGGGGTAATGTTTGTCCGTATCCTGCCGTCTCGGTCTGTTTCTGTAATCATAAAGACACTCATATGCTTTTTCTTTGGCACAATTCGGTGTTCTGCGCCATTTTGAATGGGTAACACCGAGTTCTTTTGCTGCAAAAACAGAATCCACGCCGTCTTTTTGCTTTGACAAAAACAGTTCTATAGCCTCATCCAGTTCTTTTGAGTTACGCAAAGGACATGTAGCCTGAAGCAGCACAACAACATCGGGTTTGTAGTTTTGTTTTTCCAATTCTTCAACCACGTGTAACAAAACAGGTGCTGTTTTTGTTTCATCCTGAGCCAGTTCGGCAGGCCGGTCAATTACTTCCGCATCAAAAGACTGCGCTGTTTTTTTTATCTCGGAATTTTCCGTAGAAACAACCGTCCTAGTAATATATTTTGAATTTTGAGCAGCCTCAATTGTATAAAAAAGTAGCGGTTTTCCCGCAAGCAGCTTAATATTCTTTCCGGGGATACCTTTTGAACCTCCACGGACAGGAATTATCGCCAATATTTCCATATTGCAGTCTCTGTTAAATAAACATCAAAAATTTGTTTGCAAAAAACTAGTCAAGGATTTCTTCAAGGATTTTTGCGTTGTTCAAAGCTTTTTGAGGGCTTGGCAATTTTGTACGTTTTATATAACTGCGCAGCGCTTCTCTGACAAGTTCGCTTCTTGTTCTTTGCTCATTGCCTGCAACTGCATCAATTTTGCTTAAAAATTCATCGGGCATTGATACTAAAATTCTTGCCATTTTTTCTCCTTTGATGATTTAATAGTCTAATTTTACTAGCAACACATATCATTATACATCAAAAAGTTATATTTTCTATATCACATTGGGTAAAGTTTATAATTACTTTACATATTGATGAACATTTATTTTTTGTTCGAGCGCCTTTGTTCACCGAGTTCTCTTCTGACTCTGCTGACTTCCTGCTTTAACTCGGGGTGAGAATCCCAAAATGCCTGATAAAAACCTTCTTTCAGTTTTGGGTGTTCTCTTCTGAAATCACCCATTGCTTTTTTCACATACGGCATATTATCCCACATTTGTGAGGTGAGTTCTCTATTCAGGTCGATGCATCTTTTGTTTGAAGCAATCTTTCTGTTGTGCTCGATAATTTTTTCTCTGTTTGCGGCATTGTATGTTTTTACTTTTTGAGAAATTTGTGTGTTCATTGCTTCATCAGAAGCTTTGAGCAAATTTTGATAGTTTTTGCCGAGTTCCGGAAGTCTTATTTTATCAAAAATCCATCCGAGAGAACTTCTGCCTTTTAGACCGAGTTGTTTTGCTATTTCTTCAACAGTTTTCAAATTTCCCCATCTTTCTTTTAAAAGGAATAAAGAGAGGTCGTTTAAAGAAACAGTCTTTTCTATCTGCCGGAAGTTTTTATTTGAACGTTGTATTACAGCATTTGCCTGCAACACTTCACGAAACTCGGGAAAAAGATTTTGTGCTTCTGCAAGCGTTTTGCATTCCAAAAGCGGAGCATATGTTTTTAGGTGCAAATCTCTTAAAGTGGGTTCTTTTTCGCAGCTTGAGATAATTTTTAAAACAGCTTTTTGCATTCTTTCAGGCAAAAGATAAAATCTGTTTTTTTGAATATATTGGAATGTAATATCTGCAGCAGAACCAAAAGCAGGACGTTGATGGCTGTTTGTTGTATTAAAATTTGAATAATATGAGGGAAGAATTTTCATACTTTTGCAAACCACGAAAAAAATATTTTTTGACGGTTTACTGTTTCATATTTAATGAAAGTTTATAAATTTTATTCTTATTTACATCAAAAAGAGCGGACAAAATAGCAGAAATGTCTTTGTCTGAATAATTTAGGTTTTTTAGTTTTTTTATTTGTTCCACAATATTGCTGTCGTTGTCATTGTTTGCAATAGCCGCATACAAAATGCAGACAATTTCACCCCTGAGCGTATTATTTTTAAAATATTCAATTATTTCTTCAACAGAACCGAAGCAAATTTCTTCATATCTTTTTGTAAGCTCTCTGCCGACAGTTATTCCGGCATCTTTGCCCCGGAATTCAGCAATATTCTCGAGCGTTTCCGCCAGTCTGTTTGCAGACTCGTAAAAGACTGTATCAAAATTTTTGTATTTTTCAAAAAGCTTTTGCTGTTGAGATTTAACTCTGGGTAAAAAGCCTACAAAAGAAAATTCTTCTCTTTCTCTGGGAATCATTGATAAAAAGGTTGAAACAGCACAGGCGCCGGGGACAGCTGACACTTTTACACCGCAATCCAATAACTCTTGAACAAGAATCCGTCCCGGGTCAGATATACATGGTGTTCCTGCATCGGAAATGAGTGCTATTTTTTTACCTTCTTTAATGACGTTTAAAAATTCCGAGGTTCTTTGTTTTTCGTTGAACTTGTGATAAGAAACAAGTTTTGTTGAAATCCCGTAGCTTTCCAAAAGCGGGCTGCTTGTTCTGCAATCCTCGCAGGCAATTAAATCAACACTTTTTAAGATTTCAACGGCACGAAAAGACATATCCGCTCTGTTGCCTATCGGGGTAGCAACAACATATAACTGAACATCTTTTTCTTTGTTTGAATTAATCAAAAGCCAGACCCTGTCTTTTTTTAATCTTGAATATAGAATTATTATCAAAGACACCAAGCATTTTGTAAAGACCGGTCTGCTCAAAAATTCTTGAAATAGCCGGCTTCATATTTTCCACATGCAATTTCACTTCGTTAAACACTGCCAGTTTTTGCAGAGCAAGAATTGTTTCTATATCTTTCATGGATAATTCATCAACATTGGAAAAATCCAGCTCCAAAACATCTCCCAAATTCGGCACAAATTGTATGGCAGAACCTTGTTCGTTCAGCCACGAACTAATATATATTTTTTGCATTATTAATTTCTTCCCAAGATTTCGGCGAAGGTAAAACTAACGCCTTAACTCCCTCAACATATTTATCATAACAGAATTATAGACCATGCCAATTTTTTAACATTTTTTTACATTATCAAAATTAAAATTCATACCGTCAATAGTTTTGTATATTTTGTCTTTAAAACTTCTTGCAACAAACTCGCCTGCATAAGAGCCGCCGACAAGGGCTAAAAACAGAGCGGGATATTTTACGAGTGATTTTTTGTCATGAACAAAAAGTCCGGTCGCAGAGACAAAAATTGTCGGAATCAGAACATTGGCAAGAAGTTCATAAGTCGTCTTTTTAAGTTTGTTGTGATAACCTTTTGTGTCAGCAACAGAAAAACCTGTCAGAGCTATCATAGGTTTTTCGAGGGCTTTTATATCGGCAAGCCCGACAACGGAAGAGAATACCCTATTCGCTGCATCCTGTGCATAAGGATATGGAGGAACATTAAACTTTTCAAAAATTTGATTTACCGGCTGAATAAAACCAGGAATTTCAGAAGGAAGTGTGTATTTTGTCTCCTTTTGCTCTACTAAAAAAGGAGGTCTGGAAAAAACAAATTTGTCCATAAGCTCATTTGATACGACTGCTCCCGCAATACCGGCAAATGTGTTTATAGTTCCTGATATTGCTTCTTTGCAGACACGTTCTGTTTTTTGCATTATATTTTTTGTTGCTTTTAGAGCATTGTTGTCAGCTAAATTTTTGTTGTGCTTTGAGACAATACGCTGCAGCCATTTGACCATCGAGCCGATAAATTCTGTATTGCAAAACATTCTCGTCAAAGGATTAACAACAGTAAAAGCAGCAAGGGAACCGGCAAGGATAGAGGAGTCTCTGAGTAAAACATTTGTTTTGTATTCAGGCTCTGCTTTTTTGTAGTCTTTGACGGTTTTTGAGGCGCCGATTGCAACAAATACCGCCGGTCCGAGCACTCTCGGATTTGACAGGATGTTCGATATATGTTTGTGTACTCCGCTAAGTTTCATATATTAATTCTCTTGAGGTAAAAATATCGGCGTAAATATTATTAAACCTCTAAAGATTATTTTTTGCATTAACCCGATGTTTTGTAAAGAAATGTAACAGTATATACTCATGAGTGAAATTTTGGAGTTTGTATATACTTTATATATATGTAAGCATTAAATAAACAAAACGAGAAAAAATCAAACATAAAAATAGACGAGACACTTTCACACTAACTAACCTACCTAACTTCCTAACCTTCCCTTCCTATTAAAAGTATTGCTCTAATGAAAAATTAGAGCTTTTTTTTGCGGATTTCCGGACGGGTGAAACCCGGGGAGCGAGGTATGAAGTGAGCACCAGCAAAAGCGAAGCGAACGGCAATACCGAGCGAGAAGGAAATCCAAGAGGCGGATTTGCCTTCTTTTCTTAGCGAGCTGAGGCGAGCTAAAGAAAATGGCTTCACGGAATTACCAATAGTTTTTAATTGTCTAATCAATTTGTAAATAGTGAAAGAGCGGGCACGCCGTGTGAGGTAATACCGAACCCAGTGCCACTATGAAGGGCTCCGCCCTGAAACCCGTTATACAAAAATTCCATGCTGTATTGGAATCACCAATATATTAACAGGGGGTTACAGGGGGATACCCCCTGTTGGGCGAAGCTTGTGTATTAGAGCTTTTTAGCATTTGGAGAAAATTTACTCAGTCTTGTGCTGAGAAATTTTCGAACAAAGGCTTTAAAAGCTCTTTCGAACAAGCGTGTTTTTCTTTTTTGGTTCGTTTTTTCTTTTTGTCTCGCAAACAAAAAGAAAAAATGAACATATAGACAAAAATATTTATTTTTACACGATACTTTTTTCTCTTTGAGTTGCGTGTGCATACCACAAGGGCATCCTGATTCGTACGGCTCGTACCTCGCCTACGACTCAAGCAAGAGAAAAAAGTATCACAAAAAAGAGAAACATACGCTCTCAAAAGAGATTTTAAAATTCAGAAACAAAAATTTTCGTCCATTCACAAAATGACAAATTTGGTACGGTAAATTTTTATTCCTTCATTTAAAAATCTCTAACTAAAGCCACATCAGGGCTCCGCCCCGAACCCCGTTTGAAATTAATATAGCTTTGTTTCGAACGCTATTATTACTGTCATCCTGAGGAGTGAGCATAGCGAGCGAGCTCAGGATCTTACAGAATAAGTGATTACACATCAAACTGGCAAGATTCTGAACACAGCTATATCATTGCAGTGATGTTTTTTAATGCTTCAGAATGACAGCTTGTCTTATAACTCTCCTGCTCCTGCAGAGTATAATTTTGTCGGATTAGTAAATCCGACCTACGTTCTGCATCTAGAAAACCAGCGGGGGTTACAGGGGGTGTACCCCTGTTGTAACCTTGATTAGAAACAGTTGTGTTTTGAAAAGATTTTGTTTTATCTTCCACACATTCTTTACAGTAAAGAGGCGGATTTCCGGACGGGTGAAACCCGGGGAGCGAGAACATTGAGCCGGCTTGTGCAAAGCACAAAAGGCGAAACTGTTCGAGCGTGAAGGAAATCCAAGAGGCGGATTTCCTGATGTGTGAAAGATCAAGCAAAAATCATCGTTTTTAAAATCTAATTCTTTATTTTTACATGTTACTTTTTTCTCTTTGAGTTGCGAGTGCAAAGAGAAAGAAAGTAACCCATACCCACAGAGCATCCTGAGATGTACGGCTCGTATCTCGCCTGCGACTCAAGCAAGAAAGAGAGTAACATAAAATAAAATTTGTTATTCGATGCTTTACGAAAACTGTTTTATAAAATTTATATCTTGTAAACTTGTCAACCAATATGAAACATTCCACATAAAAAAAACCGCTTTTTTCAAAGCGGCTTAATAAGTGTTCTTTTCCCCTGTTAAAAGTTTTATTCTGCACTGGCTTCTTCAGCAGGAGCAGCTTCTTCGGCTGCAGGGGCTTCAGCTTCTGCTTTTTCTGCTTCAGCAGCTTCTGCTGCTGCTTGAGCCTGTGCTTCTTTTTCAGCTTCCAGTTTTGCCAGAGCTTTTTTGGATAATTTTTTCTCTGTTTTTTGTTTGTAAATCAATTTGCCTTCATCATCACAGTTGTTGATGAGGTATTGAACAGTTTCAGAAGGTTTTGCACCTTTTGAAATCCATTCAAGAGCAGTAGCCTTGTCAAGCTGCATTTCTTTTGTTTTCGGGTTGTAGTGACCCAATTCGCAGATTGGTCTGCCTTCTCTTTTTTGTGCATCATTGATTACAACGATTCTATAAGTTGGATTTTTTTTGTATCCGAGTCTTTTCAATCTTATTTTAACCATACGGTTTTATCTCCTGTGTTTGTTGCTTCCTCGGTGGTCTTCAGCCCAAGACACTTTCTCAAGAGGATTTACCGTGAAGTCTTCTATTACCTGACTCTATGAAAACACAAGCATATTTATTAATCAAGCTAATTGTAAAATTTGTTGCATCCTGTCAGAAAAAATTTTTTCACATTAATGTAAAAGTATGTAACAATATATAGTTTTTATGAATATAATATATAAAAATATTTTTTATATATTAGTAAGTAATTTTAGTAAATAGGTGTGTTTTAATGGGTTCAGCGTTTTCTTTTGAAAATAACGAAATCAAGCTCAGATTGATTGAAAATCTAAAAGACAAAGAATTAAAAGATATCGATGAAATACTCGATGCAATAAAGCAATGCAGGATTGAAATAGCACAAAGGATTGATTTTTTGGAACAAGAAGAGCCGGTAACAATAGAAACGGAAAAAGAAATAGCTGTTTTGATTCGTCAGGAACAGTACCTGCAGGTGTTACAGAACAAACCGAAAGCAAAACTTGCGGAAATTTTCGGCAGGTTGGAAAACAATTGTATTGTTCCCGAGATTCTTCAATGGTATCAAGGTCCAAAGGAGTAGTAGTAATTTTCTAAAGCAATAATAAAAAGCCCCTGAAAAACAGGGGCTTTTTGGTTAATATTCGAGTTATGCTTTGGGTGTTGGTGTTACGCCATCCAGCATTTGTTTTATTCCGTCAACTGAACTCAATATACCTGTTGCTTCATAAGGCATGTAAACAACTTTGTTGTTTTCTCCGTCAACCATTGTTTTCAGTGTTTCCAAATATTTCATAGCTATCAGATATTTGTCCGGCTGTCCGTGATTTTGGATAGCTTCTATTGTTTTGCCGATAGCTACGGCTTCTGCTTCCGCCTGTTTTATTCTTGCTGCTGCCTGACCTTCCGCAACAAGTCTTGCGGCTTCTTTTTCACCTTCTGCTTCAAGGATTGCGGACTGTTTTTGACCTTCAGCTTTGTTTATTGCGGCTGTTTTTTCACCTTCCGCTTTGAGGATTGCAGCTTGTTTCAAACCTTCTGCTTCATAGATTGCAGCTCTTTTCTCTCTTTCCGCTTTAACCTGTTTTTCCATAGATGCTTGAACATCTGCCGGCGGAGTGATTTCTTGAAGTTCAATTCTGTTTACTTTTACACCCCATTTGTTCGATGCTTCGTCCAGAGTCTCTCTGAGTTTTGCGTTGATAACATCTCTTGAAGAGAGTGTTTCATCCAAAACCATATCACCGATTACGTTTCTCATTGTAGTGAGTGTAAGTTTTTCGATTGCTTCGGGCAGGTTTTGAATTCTGTAAACAGCGCTTTTTGCATCCATTATCTGGAAATATATAAGTGCATTGATTGAAATAGATACGTTGTCTTTTGTAATTACATTTTGTCTCGGGATATCCATAACTGATTCACGAAGGTCAATGAGTTTCCTTTCGCTGTAATACGAATATGTCTGACCGTCTATGCCTTTTTGGGAATATTTCCATTGTATTTTTCTCGGATATTCAAAAAACGGAATAATCAGATGAAAACCGGCATACAAGACTTTTTCAAAAGCACCGAGTCTTTCAATAATCATGGCTTCTTCCTGCTGGATAATTTTTATACCTGCAAGGAAATAAATAATAACCAGTGCTGCAATAATAATAAATAACATTTGTTTTTTCCTTTCACTCTGCTGTATTTATCCTGTACAATTACGCTTTTTCAACATACATGACGATGCTGTCGTTTTTTACTATTTTGACGTCATCTCCGGGTAGAAATTCTTCATCATTAATTGATTTTGCCTGCCATTCTTCACCGAAAACGGCAATTCTGCCTTCGTTTTTGGAAACTTTTTCAATAACTTTTGCTGTTTTTCCGATATACATTTCAACAGTTTCCGGAGTATCGGAAACTTTCTTTTTGATAAGCAGCGGTCTGAGCCACATGATAAATACTGCAGAAAAAACCGCAAAAACAATTACCTGTATAAGGGAAGAAACACCCAGTGCCGCAGATATTGCAGCAACAAAACATGCAAATCCTAAATTTAGCAAAAACATTGCCGGTGTGAAAATTTCCGTAATACACAATACTATTCCGGCAATGCACCAGATTTGCCATAAACTCATTGTAGCCATTAAGATGTCTCCTTTTGTGTTTGGCATTAATTATATAGTTTTTTTTATGCCCTTGCAACACAATAAAAGGAGTAGTTTTTAGCTCAAACCCCGACAGATATCGTTTTATGTAAAAAACTTAAAACCCGCCTTCAACAATACAGTAGTGTCCGTCTTCGAGGTCATATTTGTCATGAACCCTGCAGACATTACACAGACAGCCTTTGTCTTCATCAATACATCTGCTTTTTGTATATGCACAAAACAGATTTTCCAGTCCGTCAATGTTTTCTATACCTTTGAACATATCAATCATATTGTGAGGCATCTCTTTTATTTTGCAAGATGTTGTATAAGACGGGCATTTCAGACAGTTGCACATTTCTAAATTTTCTTTTGTTTTTTCAACCTGTGACATTGTATTTCTCCTTTAATTAATTATTTTTTGCCTTTTCCGATATTTCTTCAACTTCTTTGGCTCCCTGAGCATAGTATTTTGCTTCTTCAGGCGCTATTTCTACCAAAACTTTCAGTAGTTCTCCTGCGTGTTCTTTTTCTTCGTTTGCTATATCTGACAAAACATCTTTGACAAGCTGATTGTCAGTTGCTTCAATGACTTGCTGATATAGCTGAATCGCTTCATACTCTGCGGCAATATTGAATCGGATGCTCCTTATCAGCTCTTCTTTGGTAAGTTTTTTTTCGCAGTGTTTAACGTTGTATGAATTTGAGAATTGAGGCATTGTATATCTCCGTATCTGTTTTTATCGTTACGGAAATATTTTAGCCTTATAAAACAAGGAATTGATTACACAAAAAGGCTAGCTTGTATCAAATTGTTTATTGCAGTAAAAGTTGAAATTTGTTAGATAGATGATGTATCAGCGCTGTCCGGTTCTGTCGTTTCAACCGGTGCTGCCTGTCCTGTTGTTGTTCCGTCTTCTGCATCTGTACCTTCTTCGCTTTCTGCTGCAGGTTCAACGATTTCAACACCCATATCTTTCAGTGCCTGTCTTGCTTTTGGCGCAAGAGCAGTATCGGGGAAGTTTTCCAGTATTGTTTGGTAACAATCTATTGCCTCTTTTTTATAATCTCTTGTACGGTAGAGATTTGCCGCTTTGTAGTACAATGGAGCAAGTCCGGCATCAGGTGCAATCAGCATTTGATTGTCCAGTCTTATTTTTATTTCAATCATTGATGCATTGTCCTGCGGGGAGAAAAGAGAGTTTGAATAAACTTTTTTTGTGAGTCTGTCAAGGTTTTCAGACATCGTGGTCATGTCTTCCTGTGAAATTGCCCCTGCTGATTTTTTTGATTTTTTTGCAGCAAGAGAATCCATTGAAGCCATGGAAAAAATTATAAATCCTATCAATAAAAGTACTAAAGTCTTTTTCATAACGGTAATATACTCCCCTGACAATATCTTATAACAACATATTATATTTTGCACTAGACCATATGGTTTAGAAAAAAGTAAATCGCTGGTATAATTTTTTCGGGAGAAAAATTTTGGAAAACTTAACTCTAAAACAAAAGATAAAACAAATGTTTATCCTCGGATACGAAGGGGATAGTCCACAATCCATTCAAAATAAAGGTTTTTTGTCTGCTTTAAATCAAGGTTTGGGCGGGGTGATATTTTTTACACAAAATATCACGGACAGAAGTTCTTTTAAAAAATCCGTAGAGATTATTAAAAAAGAAGCTATGATAATGCCCTTTTTGAGTATAGATCAGGAAGGCGGCAGGGTAGAGCGGACACTCAATTTATACAACGGGAGCCGTTATTTGAGCGCAAAAGAGTGTGCAATAAAAGGAGAAGATTTTACAAAAAGTCAGACACAGGCAATTGCTGAAGAATTGAAAGATTTTGGTTTGAACATGAACTTTGCTCCTGTTTTGGATGTAAATACAAATCCCGACAATCCGGTCATCGCCGAAAGATCGTTTTCTGACAAAACTGATATCGTTTTAAAATTCGGCAAAATTGCGGCAGAAACGTATTTAAAAAACGGAATTATTCCGGTAGGCAAGCATTTCCCCGGACATGGAAACACCTCTGTTGATTCACACAAAGAAATGCCCGAAGAAACTTTACCTTTGTCCGAATTGGAAAATATACATATAAAACCGTTTAAAAATCTGGCAAAAATACTGCCGGCTGTGATGGTGGCACATGTGCATTATTCCGCTTTTGACAAAGAGAAACTGCCGGCATCTGTTTCAAAAAATGTAATTCAAAACTATTTGCGTTCAAAACTGGATTTTAGAGGACTTGTGGTATCTGATGATATGGTTATGGGCGGGATAAAAGGATTTTCTTCTCTTGATGCATGCATTAGAGCAATTAATGCTGGAGTAAATATGTTTATTTTCAGAAATTCCGATGAACTAACATTAAGGCTTTTTGATGAGCTGGAACAGGCTGTTTTGTCTGGAAGAGTAAGCATGGAAAATATTGATAAATCAATAGAAATTATTCAAAAAGTCAAATGTTGCTAATCATTAAGAGAAAAAAAGCGGAAATACTTGATAACAAACTATGTTTTTATTAAGATTTATTTATTATCGTTAAAATTATTGAAAGTAAGGAATAAAAAGATGAATCCGATAGTTGAAGCATTAGGAAAAAAACACATCGAAAACAACAATCTTCCTGAACTTAATCCCGGAGATACAGTTAAAGTTTTCGTTAGAATTATCGAAGGCAACAAAGAAAGAACACAGGCTTTCGAAGGTATTATTATCAAAAAACGCGGTTCAGGCGTTGGCAAAACAATTACAGTAAGAAAAACATTCCAGGGCGTTGGTGTTGAAAGAGTATTCCCTGTATACTCTCCCCGTCTCGAAAAAATTCAGGTAGTCAGACGCGGCGATGTCAGAAGAGCAAAACTCTACTACCTCAGAGAACGTTCCGGCAAAGCTACAAGAATTAAAGAAAAAATCGAAAAACGTTAATTCTTGGTTTTTAAAATTAAACAAAAAAGAGACCCGATTTCGGGTCTCTTTTTTGTTGTTATCCGGCTATTATTTATTAACAGCATTTAATTCATTATTTATATATTCTTTAAATTCTTTTATTCCGTTTTTAATGCTAGCTGTCAATCGATTTTTTACATATTTTTGGCGTTTTTTTGTAAAAAGTTTTCCATAATTTTCTTTTATCGATGAAATTTTGGTTTTAAATCCTTCATTAAATATTTTGTAGTTTGCAATAAATGCTTTAACCCAGTTTATAGCTCGTTTAAAGATATTCTTTGAATACGGCAGGATTTCTTTCTTTATATCTGTTCTTCCTGAAGCAGCAGTTTTAAATGAATCTATGAGTACATCACATGCTTGGGGATCTATTTTTGAAAGTCTGTTAACAGTATTTCTTTCCAGTTTTGTCATAGAAACAGCCAGTTTTGTTATTCTGAACACGTTTTTATTTCCTTTTGTTTTTAATAAATCTAAAATAAAATTTTTATACAGGTTCTTTTTTTACAAGTTCCTGAAGTTTTTCTTTTATATCAGCAACAAATGCTTTCTTTTCTTCTACTACTTTTTCAATAGCTTCCTTGATGTTCTTTTTGGAAAATTTGTCGCCGAGGGATTTTTTTGCTTCAGCAACATTTGTTTTTATTGCTGTGATGACTTCTTTAAAGTTTCCAACGAATTCCTTAACCCAATTCCACACCCTTGTAAATACATTTTTTGAATAAGGTGCTTTGCTTTTGATAAAATCTTTGACTTTTGCAAATTCATCGCCTGCCTGTGCAAGGTTGATATTTGCCTGTGTTGTTTGTTTTACTGCCTTTCGACCAATATTTGTAAGACTGCCGACAACTCTTGTTACTTTGAACATGTGGTTTTCCTTTCACACTTGTTATTTTATTTTTGCTAAGTAGTCTCAAGTTTAAAAATTGCATGATTTGTTCGTTAAGTTAAAGAATTGTTACACAACGTGTTTTTTCTTTTAATTATAATTACCGTATGGAAACAAAAAATTGTACAAAAAAGGTTTATGTCGAAACAATGGGCTGTCAGATGAACAAATCTGATACGGAAAGAATTCTTGGAATGCTTTCTCATTTCGGATATGAAGAAACTGCGGAACCCAAAGAAGCGGATTTGTTGATGATAAACACATGCTCTATAAGACAGCTTTCTGCCGACAAGGCATACAGCGCCGTCGGTGTCTGGGGTAAATGGAAAGAAGAAGAAAAGAAAAAAGAACTGGCACAAAAACCTTTTAGAAACATAAAAATCGCTTTTTGCGGATGTGTCGCGCAGCAGGATAAAGAAAAACTCCTCAAAAGATTTCCTTTTATTGATTTGGTTTTTGGAACAAACAATGTTTATGAACTTCCCGAGTTAATCAAACGCATAAACGAAGGCGAGAGAGTTTGTGCAACGAATGAAACGCCCAAAAAATTTACAGACGGGGAAGAAGAAGCAAAATATGATGTAAAAAGAGCAAAAAGCCTGAATGCTTGGATTCCGATTATGGAGGGCTGTGACAATTTTTGTACATACTGTATTGTTCCTTTTACACGAGGCAGAGAACGGAGCAGAAAACCTGCGGATATAATAGAAGAAGCCAAAAAAGCAATAAAAGAAGGCTTTAAAGAAATAACTCTGCTCGGACAAAATGTTGACAGCTATGGAAAAAAACTTGATAAAGACAAAGATTATGACGGCAGAGATGTCACTCTTGCAAATCTTTTAAGAGATTTAAACAAAATAGAAGGCAAGTTTAGAATCAGGTTTGTTACATCATATCCTACAGACATAACCGATGATTTAATTGAAGCGGTAAAAGAATGTGATAAAGTATGTGAGTTCTTCCATATTCCCATGCAGTCAGGGAATACAGATGTTTTAAAAGCAATGAACAGAAGATATACAAGAGAAGAATACGGACAGATTGTCAAAAAAATCAGAACTGCATTCAAAAATGTGGCAATCACATCGGATTTCATTGCAGGGTTTCCTGGAGAGACAGAAGAACAGTTCAAAGATACTCTGAGTGCAATTGAAGAGTTTGAACTGGATTATTCAAATACAGCTGCTTACTCTCCGAGAGTGAAAACAAAAGCGGCAAAATGGACGGACAAATTTATCGATGAAGATACAAAATCCAAAAGACTTGCAATATTAAACGAAAAGAACAGACAAGCCTGTCTCAAATCCAACGAAAAATGTGTCGGCAGAGTATTTGAAATTCTTGTTGAGTCTTTTGAAGAAAAAAACGGAGATATCGTTCTTGCAGGACGGGCTGAAAACAACAAAATTGTTCATTTCAGAGGTGACAAAAATCTTGTCGGACAATTCGTTGATGTAAAAATCACATCTGCCAGCACATGGCATTTGCGAGGCGAGTTGGCTTAACGTTTATATCAGGAGTTTTTTATGATGAAAAATTATATATTATCAATTATTGTATGCTTTTTTATATCTTTTCCCGCTTTTGCCTTAAAAGTTACGGATGAATATCTGGTAACTTCAAAAGTTCCTTACAAAGTAGAATTTCGAAAAGTTTTTGACGGACAGACGGTTTCTTTGAAAGCCGGCAAAACTCTTTTTACTGCCAGACTTTCCGGAGTAATTTGTAATGAACATAATAATAAATATGATATTTTTGAAAGCACGGCAGGACAAAAATATTCCGTGCAGAATAAAAATTACAAAAAATCCGGCGATGGCAGCTACTATCTCTATCCGGGACAATATAACAAAGCGGAGGATTATCTAAAAAAGCTTTTAGAAGCAAATGAGAACAATTTGTACCTGCAGCAGCAAGGCAGGGGGTATACTTTTTCAATTGTCGGAGAGCTGTTTGTCGGGAATAAGAGCGTAAACAAACTTCTTGTTGAAAAAGGTTTTTGCCGTCCTATTGAATAATGTCGTTCAATAATTTATACTTTTATTTGTAAAAAACAGTTTTTCAAGGAGAGTTTTTATGGCTATGCGATTTGATGCGGGTGAGATTATTACGGCTATGGTTACGCCGATGGATAAAGACAGAAATGTTGATTACCAATCCCTTGAAAAACTCGTCAATCACCTTATAGAAACAGGCTCTGATGCAATTCTTGTCGCCGGTACTACAGGAGAGTCTCCGACACTCACGCACGATGAAGAGGTCGAGATTTTCAAATTTGTAAAAGAAGTTGCAAAAAACAGATGTAAATTGATTATGGGTGCCGGTTCAAACTGTACAAAAACAGCTGTTATGGCAACAAGTAACGCAAAAGAGTGCAATGCTGATGCTATTTTGTCAGTTGTTCCTTATTATAACAAACCGTCTCAAAAAGGTTTGATTGAACATTTTGGCACAATTGCGGATTCTACCGACTTGCCGGTGCTTTTGTATAATATTCCGGGCAGAACAGGTATAACGATGAAACCTGAGACTATTGCACAACTGGCAAAAGATCATAAAAATATTTTTGCCGTAAAACAAAGTCTGCCGGATATGGATGTTATTACGGAAACCAGAAGACTCTGTCCTGATGATTTTGTTATTTATTCCGGTGATGACAGTTTGACTTTGCCGATGGTATCAGTAGGTGCTCACGGTGTAATTTCCGTTGCTTCTCATATTATAGGAAAACAAATGAAAGAAATGCTTTCTGCATTCAAAAACGGAAATGTTCAAAAAGCAACACAGCTTCATTTGAAACTGTATCCGCTGTTTAAAAAGATTTTTATGGCACCAAATCCTGTTCCTGTCAAAGAATGTTTGAAAAGGATGGGCATTGCAGAAAACTTTGTACGCCGTCCGCTTGTCGAATTAGACGAAGACGAAAGAAAAGAGATGTACTCTGTTTTGGAACAGTATATCTAAATTTTATCGGGACAGCTTTTTGCCCGGCGGTATAATATTGTTACTGCCAATTTGGCCGAAAAGCCTAGTGTCCTGCATGAATTAAGAATCTGAAGTATATGTAAATCGAACTCATTACAAGAGATATAAATGTAATGAGAACACCGTATTTCAGATATTTCATAAACGAAATCGGCTTTCCGTGGGCGGCTGCGGTTTCTGATACTATGACGTTTGCTGCAGCTCCGATTATTGTCATGTTTCCGCCGAGACATGCTCCCAAAGACAAACACCACCAGAGAGGGTGAGCATAAGCAGCGCCTTCAACGAGTTGTATCTGATAAATCATAGGCGCCATAGTTGCTGTGTAAGGAATATTGTCAACAAAACCGGATAAGATACCGGATGCCCACAAAATGAGCATTGCCATTGCCGACTCATTTCCGTTTGTTACATCAAGAATCCACTTTGCCATAATGGATATACCGCCTGCGGCTTCAAATCCGCCGATTATAATAAATAAACCGATAAAGAAAAATATTGTATTCCATTCTATGCCGTTAAGAACCCTTTTGGGACTTTCAAAAATCATCAAAAAGCTCGCTCCGGCGAGAGCGATAACATACGACTCAAGATGAATAACATCATGCAATACAAAACCCAGTATAACAAGCAAAAGGACAATTGATGAGCGTAAGGCAAGTCTTTTATCCGTAATTGTTTGAGAATTATCCAAATCAGCAACGGCATCCATTTTTTCTTTTGATGCCACAAGGTCTTTTCTGAAACACAGCCAGAGTATAAACAACGTAACAATCATTATCAAAGCAACAATGTCTGTCAGCTCCAGCAAAAATGTCATAAAAGTAAAACCTGCTTTGCTTCCGATAATAATATTCGGCGGGTCTCCGATTAGTGTGGCTGTTCCGCCTATGTTTGAAGCAAGTATTTCCGTAATCAAATACGGAACAGGGTTTATATCAAGCTTTTTGGCAACAAGAAAAGTAACAGGCACGACTAGGATAACTGTTGTAACATTGTCCAGAAATGCTGATGCAATTGCTGTAAACAGCCCGAGCGCAACCAGAATTTTGACCGGGTGCCCTTTTGTCTTTTTCAAAAGCCCGTTTGCTATCCATGTAAAAATACCGCTTTTGCTCGCAATACTTACAATTATCATCATGCTGATTAAAAGAAAAATTACATTGAAATCAACAAAATTTATAAAATAATGCGGGTCAATTACTGACTCATGTCCTTTTGATTGAGCCAGCAGTCCGAGTATGAGAGTCAGCGCCGCTCCTAGCATAGCTACAGTCACCTTTGATATCTTTTCCCAGGCGATAAATATATATGCAACAATCAAAATAGCTGAAGATATAATGAGTGCATTTTCATGTATAAAAGCTGATATAGTTTCCATCTAAACTCCCCGAATAAAATTACATTCAAAAAAGATTTTAACATAACCAAAAATTTTCTCACAACATTTGTAATACGCATATGTTTTTGAGATAATCTTCATACGGAAGTGTATCAGATTTAGAGAGCGGATGTATGGGACTATTGGAATTTTTTAAAGAGCCTGCTTTTGCAGAACCTATTCAAGACGAAGAAAAAGTCAAAAAAACATATTCTCATTTCAGATGGAGAATGTTTTATTCATGCTTTATCGGATATGCAATGTTTTATCTTTGCAAAAAGAATATTGCTGCAGCTTTGCCTTCAATGAGCAAAGAACTCGGATATTCAAACCTTGAACTCGGTGTAATAGGCAGCTCTTTGTATCTGACATATGCAATAGGAAAATTCGTAAACGGTATGATTGCAGACCGCTCTGATGTCAGAAAATTTCTGCCGACAGGCTTAATTCTTGCAGGTCTTGCAAATATCTGCTTTGCATTGAGCTTTTTTGTTTTTACTCCCGGAAAATTCACTTTCTTTGGACTTCCGAGCGCAACAATCCTGTTGTGGGTTCTTGCCTTTTTCTGGGGATGTAACGGATGGTTTCAGTCTATGGGATTTCCTCCTGTAGCAAAGAGCCTGACATACTGGTTTTCAAATTCTGAAAGAGCCACAAAATGGGCAATGTGGTCAACATCACACCAGACAGGTACTTTTCTTGCTGTAATACTGTCAGGTTTTTTGATAGCAAAATTCGGCTGGCAGGCTGCCTTTGTTATTCCCGGTATTCTGGCTATTCTTGTTGCTCTGTGGCTGTTCAACCGTCTCAGAGATAAGCCTCAGACAATAGGACTTCCTGACGTAGAAGAGTACAGAGAGCCTGAACGTCAGCAAGTAACAGCAAAAACTGATGACGAAGAGGACGGAATGTCTTATGTTCAAATTCTCGTAAAAAATGTTTTGACAAATAAAGCTATCTGGGCTCTTGCCATGGCATATGTTTTTGTTTATGTAATCAGATTCGGCACGGAAGACTGGATTATTAAGTATCTGGTAGAAGCAAAAGACAACTCTCTTGAGCTTGCTTCAATGAAACTTGCCTGCCTGCCATTGTTCGGCTTTTTCGGCACTATTTCCGCCGGTATTATTTCCGACAAAATTTTTAAAGGTGCCAGAGCTCCTATTAATGTAATTTTCCTTGCCGGTGTAATTGTCTGTATGACAGGATTGTATTTTAACGGCACGGGTACAAACTTTATCGATAGCGCATTTTTTGCCCTTACGGGAAAAAATCTTGTTGATGTATTAAAAATAAACGGCTCGGGTGTTATTGATATTCTTTTAATCGGATTTTCAGGATTTTTTACATACGGTCCTCAAATGCTAATAGGCGGTGTTTGCGCAATAGAATCCAGCTCCAAAAAAGTTGCTTCTGCCGTAACAGGATTTACCGGTACTTTCGGCTATGTCGGGGCAATGCTTTCCGGATTGGGTACAGGTTTTGTCGTTGACAAATTCGGCTGGAACGGTGCACTTGCTTTCTGGGGATTGTCAGCCTTTATCTGTGCTGCGATATGCCTGCCGATGTGCTTTAAAAAGAAATAAAATATGAAAAAGTGTTTGCATATTATTATTTTGTTATCCTTCATCTGTATTTTTGTACAGGCAAATGGTGTTTGTGCTGAAAAATATTACAAATGCACACACTCTGTCCCTGCAAACAATATACAAAACGGAAAGACAACAACATACGTTTGGAGTGCAAAAATAGTCGAGGGCACAGAATCGGATTGCAGAAAAATGTATAGCTGTGTTTCTGATACAAAAACCTGCAAAAAATTAAAACCACTCTATGAACAGGCATATCAGGCATGTATGATTAACAGAAAAATGGCAAGAGAAGCTGTTCAGGCAGGGAATTGCAGGGTTTTCTATAAATAATTTATTTGCTTAGCAGTTTCGGGAAAACGATTATAGTTCCGTCATCTTCTCTCCAGCGTATGTAGCCGATTTTGGGCTCGTTTCCTATATCAACAACCGTTACAAGCGCCCAGTTGCCGCTGACTTTGTTCAATCGAATATTTTTTATGAGTGTAAAACCGCCCAGCTTTTGGGAGCCTTCATATGCACCGCTGTAGATGCCTCTTTGGCGGTAATCGATATTTTTCATATAATAAAGCCCGTGTTTTTTTCCGTAGTAAGCATAAAACTCTCTCAGGCTCCAAAAATCATCGGATTTTTCCGGCTTTATCCAGGCTGATTTGTTATGCGTTTTGTCATAAATTATTTTGTACCAGTCGTCTTGTTCGTCTGTAACCATACAAAAAGCATAACCTCTTGACGGCACAAGGGCTGCAAACATTGAGGACGGCTCCATTGTCGTTTTTTGCAGTTTGACTTCGTAATCGCTCCAGTTAACTATATCAACTACCTGCGAGTCATTTCTCGGGTAAAGATAGAGTACAAAATTTTTTGGAACCTGCAAAAAGCCTATGGTTTCATTGTTTAGAGAGCCGGTATAATACGGCATTACGTCGGCAGATACCGGCATTATTGCAAAAAGAAAAAATAATACAGAAAAAATAATTTTGTTTATAAAGTTCTTTTTCATACTACAAAAGTTATCACAAATTTGAAAATTTTTCAAAAGTCCAAAAACCTTGCTGCATAAGCAAGTAATCTGTTTGTTAACAAATGTTAATCAAACTTTGTTCAAAAAAGCAATTATTTAAACAATAAATACTTTATATATATACGAGAGATAAATTAAGAGAGAAAAAGTTTTTTATTCATAATACACACACTGACCTACCACACTAACCTACACACTTACTTACTTTACTTACACACGAGGAATCAAACAAGATTCGACGGGAAATTCATTAAGAGTTTCCCTTTTTTTTATTTATGATTTGTGTAAATCGATAATAATTTTTTTATAGTGCAAAATTACAAATTCTGCTGATATACATCTTCGGGTTTAACCAGTTTTGGCAGTTCAGGGTCATCAATTTCAAAGATATGAGCCTGTGCGGGTCCGAGGTCTATATCAATTTCACCTTTCTTTGCCTGCCATACACTGCCTGTTCCGTATTGGGGCGACAGGTCTTTGAGAACCTGTGTTTCTTTCATTCCGGGAACTTTTACTTTTACTTTTTGTCTTGAGTTTACATCATGGTTTGCTATTACAACAAGTGTTTTTCCGTCTTTGCATCTTGCATAAGCAATAACTTCATCACGACTGTTGTTGTCGACCTTAAGCTCAATATACTGACCTTTAGTAATCAATTCACCGTATTTCGGTCTGACTACATTCATAAGATATCCCATATGCTTTCCGATTTCGGGATGTTCACCGCCGGGTCTTCTTGATTCATTGAAGATATCCAAAAATTCCGTATGAACATAGTGTCTGATATTGTCTTTTGTCGTATCAAGAGATTCAAAGCTGTGAATAATATCTTTGTATTGCGGATCTTCGGCAAGGTCTGCTACTTTTCTGTTTGCATCGGTACCTGACATAAGTTTTTTCAATGCATCTTTGTATTCAAACTGACTGCTTTGCAGCCACATATCAACGGCTTCTTTGTATATCGGGTTTTCAAGAAGCTGGTTGAAAGTTTTGTTTACATATTTTTTGTCATAAGGATAAATGTATCTGTCGCCTGACTCAAAACCTGAAATTACATACGGATTTGTCATAGGCAGAGTAGCCTGCAATACAGAAGTCATCATGCAGTAGTCCGGTCCTCCGTTTGACATCGGACTCTTGTCATCGTGTGTAGCAAAAGAACCTATGAGTGATTTGCCTTTTTCGTGTCTTTTTGACATTTCAAGGTTGTCTTCTACAAATTTGTGAAAATCTTTTGCTTTCCAGCTGTGGAAGATATGGTATTGACCGTAGTATGTATCAAATCCTGCTTCAAGAGCTTCTTCCGGTCTGTCTGCAGGCATGTTTTTCATTGGAGAAGCATCTTCATAAGTATAGCATTCTGCCAAAAATCCGAATTCAGGGTCTTTGCTTCTGGCATATGATGTAATAATATCCCAAAATTCCGGCGGTTTGGCTCTGCCGACATCTGCTCTGATACCGTCAATGCCCAGGTCTATGCACATATCAACAAATTTTTTGTGATAGTCAACAAGCGCAGGGTTCAAAATTCTTTTGTCTGCATCCTGCCACGGGTTGAACATTCTGATGTCTTCCCATCCTTCCGGTGTTTTGGGTTTGCCTTCGGCATCCGTCGCTCTCAAGTCCGGTCTGCTTTCGTACAAATCAACAGACATACAGCTCGGCAAATCAACCATAACTTTTATGTTTCTCTTGTGGCATTCTTTGATTGCATCTTTAGCTTCTTCGTAGACAGATTTTGGATTTCTCGGGTCATCGAGTTTCGGGTCAATGGAGAGATAATCTAAAGGAGCGTAAACCGAACCTGCACTGCCTTTTGCCGCATATTTTCCGGGAGGATTAATCGGCAGCCAGTGCAATGTGTTTACGCCGTATGATTTCAGCTCATCCAATCTTTCTACCATGTTGGTGAAATATCCGGGTTCTTCATTTCCTTCAATCAAACCGTTTCCGTCTGTATCTTTTGCATTAAAGGTTCTTGGAACCATTGCATAAATAACAGCCTGATTGTTTTGAAACATTGAGCGCAAATTGTTTTTGTATCCCGCCAAAGGTTCTGTATTTGCTGTTTGAACAGGTGTTGTTGAAGCAGCGGGAGTCATAGGCTGTGTTTTGTTCATCAAAACAGACAAAAGGCTGTTTGTTCCGTATTGGTTATTATATTTTTCTGCAATCGGAGTAGAGACCGGAATCTGTGCTGCGTTCGATGGCAAAGTTTCTTTTATCGGCGAAGATGCCTGCTGCGGCTGCTGGGTATATTTTTGAGACAACTGTGTAAGCAAAGATGCTTTGAAACCGGGTTTCAAAGGAGATGAGTAGTTGGTTGTATTAAAGCTGATTATCATTTTGTTTCCCCTTATGCATCTTTCTTTTCATAGATGTCTTTGTTAAAGTAGTTCTTTCTTCCCATTGTGGCGATAACTATTGTCGAGAAGGCTACCGTGCCGACAAGCAGTCCGTATACAAGTTTTGTCCATTTGCTGCGAGAACGTACGCTCTGTGCTGCATCTTTAAAGAATTCAGAAACACTTTTGCCTGACATTTCGGCAACTGATTTGTTTGAAGTGTGGAAATCAAGCGGGGTCAGAATTCTTCTTATAAAGTCTTCTTTGTCCGGAATTTCATATTTGTATCCAAGTTTTGCAGTTTCTCTGAGGTTTTTGAGTTCAGCAATTTCAGAGAGAGACAATTCCGCTTTTCTTTCATCTATCAATGCTTCTAAAACATGTAAATTTTTATAATTGCCATTACAAATTTCTTCAACAAGTGCTTCTGCGGGTTTGTAATCTCTCATATAGCATTTGTTATTAAAGAAATCTCTTGCCAGTTTATAGTCAAGAGCGAGATATCTATAACGCATAATTGTGTTGTTTGCGTTGCATTTGTTAATAAAAGCTTCATCTGCTGCTTTTCTTATAATTTCGGCAGTATCTTTGCCAAACTCGCCGTTTACAATATTTGCAATGTTTCTAACCATATTAAGAGAGTATTTCATACCTCTTTTGGAGCCGGGTACATTGTGTTCAAATTTTGTTGTCCAGTCATTGATGTCATTTTTGTCCAGAGCAATGTCTTTTATGTATTCTTTGAGAGATTTTACGGCATCTTCGTATTTCAAACCTTCAAACATGTGATAATCTGCGGAGTTGTTTTTAACGAGGTTATTGAAAGCTTCTTCACTGCCGCCCAGAATGTTTCTTACATATCCGTCAAGATTTTTGAAAGTGTCAAGAATTTTTATCGGTCTGACAAACGAATCTACTGTGTTTCTGTATTTGTTTTGCGCATCAAAAATTCTGACTTTGTACATGGTTGCAGCACCATCGCTGTCTTTAAAGACAGCTCCGCCGACAGATTGCATAAGGTCTTTGATTTTTGATAGCACGCCGGGTGTATCTACAGTGCCGGTTAACCGCAGTATGGCTTTTTCTTCTTTTTCGATTGCTTCTTTTGCCAGTGCTGACATTTGCTGCAGAACTTTTTCATATTCATGAGGATTTGCGGCAATTTCTTCAAACTTTTTAGCCAGAACCTGTTTTGAGAAAGAAGTATCCAATGCACCGAGCTGCGCTATTTCTTCTTTTGTAAAATTCAAAGCTTTCAAATATTTTTGCGGAAGTCTGTTCCAATTGTTTGCCGTGATAGATTCCGCAATATTCATGACAGAAGCTTTTTCGTAGTCGGCAACTTTTGCCATTAAAGATTTGTTGACTTCTGCAAATTTGAACAATTCCATTACTCTTTCGTGAGGAATTATATAGTGTCTTTGAGATTCCATATATTTGTCAATATGAGAATCTATGTATTTTGAAATCATTTCTACAGCATCTTCATCAAGGTTTTTTACACCTTTAAGTTTTGTCAAAAACTCTCTTTTTACAACATTTTTCAAAGAGTTTGTTGAAATTATATCGAGTTCTTGTTTGTTGTTGTTTCTTGATTTTGAAATTATAGATTGCCATTCGCTGTCAGTAAGTCCGGCAAAGTTTTTAATTTCATCAGGAAGTGTAGAAGCAAAGTCTTTGTTCATTTTTGCAACAGCATCCCGAACTCCGTCAATTGATGCTTTTTTAATTCCTTCTTTTAAAGAATCACTCAAAGTAACATTGGGTTCCGTAAATTTCACTTCATTTTTGACTATATTGTCAAACACATCTTTGACACCGGAGCCGTAAAGTTCGTTGTCAAAGAATTTTTGTAATTTATCAAATTCGCTCTGTGTCAAATGTTTTGAACGATTTAGTAAATATTCAAGCTGACCTTTGGTATTTCCGTCAATATTTCTCATTGCTTCAGATTCAAGTGCACTCAAAACATCAGCCATTTTGTCTTTCGGAAGGCGCAGATTTTCGCCGTCTTTTACCGCAGCATCAAGTGCAGCTCTGAGTTTTTGTCCGAAATCTGTTCCTGCAAATCTTCCTTCGGCGAGATTTTTTAGAACATCAAAATCTGCCTGACTCAAATCACAATCTCTGAGTAACAGGGATTTGAGTGTCTGCTGTGACTGCTCAGATACGGTAATACCGAGTTCTTTCATTATTTCATCCAGATTTGTTTGGATTTTTCGGCTGTCAAACGGTGCATTTATATCGACAAGCTTATCAAGCGATTTTTCAAATCCGTCAAATACTTTGGATGCTTTGTTGAATCTGTGTTTTTCAATTGCATTTCTCAAAGGATTTTGTGCGGCATCTGCAACAATTGATGACAGAACAGGGGTCATAATACCGGCTGTAAGCATCCACAAAGTTTTGCCCTGTACTGCAATCTGCCCCATTTTGTTCATAATGGCTTCGTGTCTGTTTTTGATATCTTTGGGGATACCGAGTTTATCTCCTATTGCATCAAGGTATGCAAAGTCGTCTTTATATTTTTTGTAGTATTCGTCTTCGGAAAGCGGTGTTCCGTCTACATCAACATGCCTGTACAAATCCATAGGGCGGTACTGGTTGTCTTCGTATACATATTTTCTTCTGCCGTATGAATCAATGTACTGTTGATTTATGTCAACACCAGTTTTGGCTTTAATCGGAGCACCGAGAATATGAGGCCATATAGCCATTGAAGCAAACCATGTAGCCAGACCGACAAATTCCATACCTTTTGCAAGCGGGAACTGTTTTGAAGCAGCCAGTGCCGCAGCAATACCAAGCGAACCTGCTCTTATGCCGAGGTCATTAATCTTTCCGACGGAATAATCCGTACCTTCGCCTTTAAAACCAGCATCATAAAAATATTTTGCATAATCAGCATAAGATTTTACCGTGCTGCCGGCGGCTTGAAAAATATTTTCTTTGACAAGGCTGCCGCTGACCTTTTGAGGACGGACTCCCTTGGGTGTGGTTCTTGCCGGGCTGAGAGGTCTTGCCGGAACATAAGAATATGTCTGCACTCCCGGAAAAGGATTGCTGACTGATGCGGTAGGCAAAGACTGTAATCCGGATGGAGCCTGCGTGTTTGCAGGGCTTTGCGGTTTATAAACAGGTATGGTGTTGAGCAAACTCGGCATCTACT
This sequence comes from Candidatus Gastranaerophilales bacterium, assembly GCA_944325595.1. Classification (GTDB taxonomy): domain Bacteria; phylum Cyanobacteriota; class Vampirovibrionia; order Gastranaerophilales; family Gastranaerophilaceae; genus Limenecus. Next base: position 36,286 of record CALVAQ010000009.1, on the reverse strand, counting down.
GTCTACCTCCGCCCACTTTGTTGGTTCCTGAATTTTCTATTTTGTGGCTTCTCGCCGAAGTCTTTCCGACAATCAGCGAAATAGCAAGCAATGTGGCTGCAGCCGTAGAAGCAATAATGGATTTACCTGCGATTGAAGAAGCTTTGCTGTGTCCTTTCCAAAGCTCGGCAAAACTTTTGCCAAACGGTTTTAACATATAGTCATAAACAGCTATTTTGGCTGCATTCAGTCTTGATTTAAACTCCAGATTTTTTCCGAAAATACCATTTTTTACTGTGCTTTTAAATCCTTCATGGGATACTTTTTCCCAGACCGGCTGGTTGGCAAGCCCTATTCCGAGTGTGACAAAGAATGCCGTCAAAGCATATTGCCAGGCTCTTGCCATAATAATTGTCTTTTTAATCAAGGGTTTTACAGATGCATCTATATCATTTGCATCTCCGTTAAGTCCGTATTTTTTTGCAAGTTTTGCATATCTTTCATTGATTTCTTCCGGAGTTTGTCCTTTTTTGTTATACATCAAATCCCATCTTGTGAAATCAATACTTTCCGTAGCTTTGTGCAATTCCACATCTTTTTTGAACATGCCCGTATCTTTTGTTGAGGTGGGAATAACTTTTGCGTATGGGTGGTTCAAATCCAAACCCCTTGCCGCTTTCACTGTGTTGTCAATAACAGCTTTGGCGGCAATTGCGCCGAGATAATAAAAACCGACACCGAGCGCCATATGTTTTGCCACCATTTTTGCTGCATTGCCGGATTTTATACTGTCCATTTTTACGCCGGCATTGAACAATGCAGCGAGAATAGGACCTCCCAGATAATATGGTACTTTTGCTGTCTGTAAAAACTCAAAAAAAGTATAATCAGGTGCGCCGCCCATGCCTCTCGGTATATGAATAAGAGGAATATCTACAGCTTTGTCCAGATTAACTCTTATTTTGCTGAACACATCGTTTTTCAAAAGAGTGTCTTCTTTTGGTTTTGTATTTACAGCAGGCAGTTCATCTGCACGAAAACTGACATTTCCCGATACTCCGGAGGACACGGATCTATCTGCATAATTGTTTTTAATACTAGACACAGTAACCATCTTATCCCTTGAATTGCATGTAATTCCTATTTATTAAAGGTTCATCAAAAAATTTTTTGCTAGCCAAATTTAAAAAATTTTGAACAAATCCCTACAATCTAGTCTACCACAGGTTTTTAATACAAAAATTGTTTTTTACATTTTGTAATAATATCATCCTTTGACTTATCTTCAAAAATTATTAAAACATAATCATACAAACAGATGTAGTAATCACACGTCTAATCCTTAATAATTAGGTAGAGTAGCAGTAAAATACACATCCCCATGCCTTTTCGTTATCGACTTCAAAAAATTCTGGATTTCAGAATCAGAAAAAAAGAAGAACAACTTCAGGTTGTAAGAAATGCTCAGGCACTGGTACTCAAAATAGAAGGTTTGATTGAAAGAAACAATCAGGAAATTGCTTCTACCAGAACCAATATGAGACAGGCTGATTTTACAATGTATGAAGCCTATGACAATTACCTGAAGCATTTGTATGTGAAAGGTGAAAATCTCGAAGCTGACAGACAAAAGGCACAAGAAGAACTCGACAAAGAAAAAGACAAGCTGCGAGAACTCGAAAAAGCTGTCAAAGTACTTGAAAAACACAAAGAACATGCCAGAGAAACATACATAGAAGAAGAAAAAAAGGCAGAACTCAAACTTCTTTCTGAGGTTGCAATCCAAAAGTACTTTGCAAAATCCCAAGAAAAAAAAGAAGAAGAACAAGAAGAACTTCAAGAATTGATGAAAAACCCTCTATACAACGAAGATTTGAATGAAGGAACAAATTCAAATGAATATCTCAGCAAGTAGCACAACAGCATCAACAGAAACACAAACTCAAACACAGACGGTTGAAAAACCGGCCGCTTCTTCAAACTCCGAAAAGATTGATACGACAAAAAAAGCTGAAGAAGCAAAAGACGACAAAACCTCTGAGAAAACAAACGAATTTAAAAAATACCTTGAAGAACCTAAAAATACGGACAAGGTTAGTCTTGAGCAGCAAAATCTTCAAAACCAGAATCAAAATATGAGTGTAAATGAGGATTATGTAAACAAGTTTGGTTTTGATGTGATTTCAAACGGCAAAAATTTTAAAAATATTTATAACTTTTCAACGCTGAAGATGTCAAAAGATGATGCAAAATTCTTTATAGACCTTGTTGAAAACAAACAGTATGCACTCCAGCAAAACGGAGAAAATCTTAACCTCATAAAATTTGCAGACGAAATAGGTCCAACCTACAAAACCCAGCAGACATCAAAAGTTCTGACAGATTTGATAGCAAAAGCATACAAAGACGGACAGCCCGTCAGACTGGACTTTGACAACAAATGTTCCGTAATTTTGAAAATAGATTCAAAAGGAAAAATCTCAGCAGACTTTATCCCTGCTGATAAAGCGGTAGAAGCATATCTTCGAAACAATATTGCTTCATTGAGACAAAAGTTTGATGAACAAAACCTGCCTTACAACGATTTGATGTACAGGCAGTCAAACCAGAACAACCGTGAACGCAGACAAAATCAACAACAAAATAAAGGAGAGTAAGAATGAATGATTCATTTGTAAACGCTCTAAATACTCAAAAAGCTACAAACGACTGGATGGATGCAATCTCCGAAAACCTTGCAAACATATACACTCCGGGTTATAGAGAAACAAAAGCTTCCTTCAAAACATTTTTGAACTCCGCCATTATTGACGGATTTAACAAAAATGTCGGTCAGGGTAAATCAACACCGGGTACTTCAAATGAAAACGTTTTTCTTGAAGGTGAAGGCTACTTTACCCTCAGAAGAGACGACGGACAAATTGTATATTCAAGACTTGGTGAATTCACTTTCGACAAAGAAGGTGTATACAGAAACCCGTCAGGCATGACCGTTCAGGGCTATATCTTGAACGACAAAGGTGAAATAATGCAGGGTACAAAACCGATTGATGCCGATATTTATGCAGAAACAGGTATCAGAGGCGGTGCGGTGAATATTCCGACAACAAACATAAAACTTTGGATTGACCCGAACAACGGTAAATATCTGGGAAAATACGATGAATTTGAATTCAAAGGCGACGGAATTCTTTACGGAAAATCTGACGGCGGAAGAAATGTCGTACCTTTGTACAAACTCGCTATCATGAACTTCCACAATCCTGAAGGCTTGTACGAAATCAAACAGGGTGAATTCATTGAAACAGAAGAATCCGGCAGACCCGTAATCGGTCGCGGCGAAGTCAGAGGCGGGCTTTTGGAAATGTCCAACTGTGATTTCAAAACAAACATCACATACTATCAGGAAGCAAAAATGCAGATGGATGTCGCAAACAAACTTATCCAGACGAACAAACAACTTCTGCAGGAGGTCTTGCAGCTGATTAGTTCATAATTTTTATCAACACAAAATAAATTCCTAATTTATAATGCCTTTGCAAAAATATGTGCAAAGGCTTTTGTTTGTGGATAAAAATAGACCGTCTGATGCAGTATGATTCCTGCTGATGGAGATATAATATCCATTAGCAAGGAATAATTCCATGGAAAAAACTATAAAAAAAACAACTCTTGATACACTTGCAAAAGGCAAAGATGCGATAATAGAAGAAATCAACTGCGAGGATAGAGCGCTCCGGCATCATATTCTTGATATGGGGCTTACGCCGGGTGTGGAAGTTACTCTGATAAAATCAGCGCCGATGGGAGATCCTCTGGAAATTCGGGTAAGAGGGTATGAACTGACTCTAAGAAAAGCGGATGCATCAAAAATTGTAATAAAAGATATCCACAATGCTCACGATTGCCCTGAGAAAACAAAAGGCTTTCAGGATATTGAACACACCCGAAAAGGCGAAACACACCTTTACAGAACAAGAAAAAGCGGAAAAACAAAGCTTAAAACAAAACTTCTTTTTGCTCTTGCAGGAAATCAAAACTGTGGAAAAACAACCCTTTTTAACAAACTTACAGGCTCAAACCAGCATGTCGGAAACTTCCCCGGAGTTACTGTTGACAGAACTGACGGAATTCTAAAAGGGTACAAAGATGTGACAATAACCGACCTTCCGGGGATTTATTCTCTGTCACCATACAGCAATGAAGAGATTGTTACAAGAAATTTCATACTCAATGAAAAACCGGACGGTATTATCAACATCATCGATGCAACAAATATAGAACGCAATATGCTTTTAACAATGCAGCTCATAGAACTCGATGTTCCTATGGTTATAGCACTGAACATGATGGATGAAGTGAACGAAAGCGGCGGCAGTATTGATGTAAACGGACTTGAAGCTGCACTGGGCGTTCCTGTTATACCTATTTCAGCATCTAAAAATCAGGGTATAGAAGAGCTTGTTGAACATGCCCTTAATGTTGCAAAATACGAAGAGCACCCCGGCAGATTGGATTTTTGTGCTGCCGATGACGGAAAAGAAGGTGCCGTGCACAGATGCATACACTCAATCATATACCTTATAGAAGACCATGCAAAAGCTGCCGAAATTCCGGTCAGATTTGCCGCAACAAAAATCACAGAGGGTGATGAACTTATTATAAAAGCCCTCAATCTGGACGAACAGGAAACAGAAAACTGCAAACAGATTATAAAAACAATGGAAGAGGAACGGGGGCTGGACAAAGAAGCCGCTCTTGCCGATATGAGATTTACTTTCATAGAAAAGCTTGCTGATGATTTTGTTTACCGTCCGTCGGAAACTGCCGCATACAAATTTTCTGCAGGCATAGATAAAATTTTGACAGGAAAATATACTGCCATTCTTGCTTTCTTGTGCATTATGGCTTTTATTTTCTACATAACCTTCGGTCCTGTAGGAATTTTCCTTTCTGACCTTACGGAAAATGGTATTGAAATTTTTACAAACTATATAGACAGCTTATTGACGGCATACGGGCTAAATCCCGTTGTTCACTCTTTGATAATAGACGGCATTTTTGCAGGTGTCGGAAGTGTTTTGAGTTTTCTGCCGGTAATTGTCGTTTTATTTTTCTTCCTGTCTATTCTGGAAGATACGGGCTATATGGCAAGAGTTGCATTTGTTATGGACAAACTGTTGAGGAAGATTGGTCTTTCCGGAAGAAGTTTTGTACCTATGCTAATCGGTTTCGGCTGTTCTGTTCCTGCGATTATGGCAACCAGAACACTGCCCTCAGAGCGTGACAGAAAGATGACTATTTTTCTGACCCCGTTTATGAGTTGTTCGGCAAAACTCCCTATATATGCACTTTTTACGGCAGCTTTCTTTGCAAAATATCAGGTGCTTGTTGTAATCAGTATGTATCTGATAGGGATATTGGTCGGGATTATTTTTGCTTACTTTATGAAATTTTTTGTATTCAAAGGTGAACCTGTTCCTTTTGTAATGGAGCTGCCAAACTACAGAATGCCGAGTGCCGTTAATGTTTACAGATTGATTTATACAAAAGCAAAAGACTTTGTAACACGTGCTTTTACTATAATTTTCTGGGCAACAATAGCCATCTGGTTTTTGGAAACCTTTGATACCAGACTGAACCTTGTTGCAAATTCCGCTGACAGCCTTCTTGCCCTGCTGGGAAATTTCCTTGTTCCTGTGTTTAAACCTCTCGGGATAGTTGATTGGAGGGTGTCCACTGCTTTTATTACGGGATTTATGGCAAAAGAAAGTGTCGTAAGTACATTGAGCGTGCTTCTTGACGGAGAAACAGACAAACTGCCGCTGTTATTTACACCTTTGAGTGCGTTTGTTTTTCTCGTTTTTTCTCTTTTGTACACACCCTGCGTTGCCGCAATAGCCACCGTAAAAAGAGAACTCGGCAAACGATATGCGCTGCTGGTTGTCCTGACACAGTGCTCAATTGCATGGCTTGTTGCATATATTGTATACAGCATCGGCTCTTTAATATTCTGAAAATTTTGAGAGTTACTATCAGGCAAACTTTTCATGATAAAATATTTTCAGGAGGCTGTATGTATACAATAAAAGAAGTTGCACAAAAGACAGATGTTTCGGAGCACACACTCAGATTCTGGGCAAAAAGCGGATTTTTCCCTTTCTTGAAAAGAAATCAAAACAATATCAGACTGTTTTCGGAGGACGATATTGCATGGGTAAAAATTGTGAAATGTCTGCGTTCTGTAGGAACAGAGAATAAGGCAATAAAAAAATATATAGATTTATGTATAATGGGCGACTCTACTATCCTCGAGAGATACAAAATTATTCAAGAGACCAAGCAAAAAGCAAAACAACAGATGAGAGAGCTAAAAAAACAGCTTGATATGCTTGATTACAAAGAAAAATTCTATCAAAATCTTATAGAAAACAATCTGAAAGACGAATGGAACCCGATGAACAAGGTAAAACACGAAAGTCAGGCAGTATAAAAAACCGCTTTTTAAAGCGGTTTTTTTTATTTCCTTTTTTAATTTTTGTTTACAAACTAGCAAAAAATATTTTTACGGGAATTATACATTTAAAAATATTTAAAACTCATTCGAGGTCTAATCACAGAAAAGGAGAAGGATAAGATGTCAGATAGGATTTCCCGTATAGTAAGGAACCCGAAAAAAGCACGTGAAATAACAAATAGAGTATTGAAAGATATGGATATGAGAATTACAAAAAAATTCGTTCCTTCTCAAACTTCGAATTACACAATCGATATGTCTCCCGTATCCAGAACTTGTCTGACGATATCTGATGATATGTTTACTTCCGCATTTCAGCACAAAACTGCTCAGGGCGGCTGGAGAACGGTTGAAACAAGAAAAATAAAAGGTTCTTTGCAAAGAGTTGAAAATGCATTCATCGCTGCAGTGAAAAGGCTGGCTGATATAAAAATAAAATAGTTGTAATAAATTTTGAAGGTAAGTAAATGGCTATTGTACAAATTTCTCCCGCTAAGTTTTATATAAATAAACAATTTTCCAAACCCTATGACAGAAATATTTCTTTCAAAAAAAGAGAATCAAGAACAGATGCATCTGATTTTGCGTCGATTTATTTTAATACGGTTTTTTCTGTTGACCCGAAAACAAACATAAAAAAACTGGCACAAAAAGATGGCAGCGGACGGGTGGTAAAAGAAATTTACCTTGATAGTTCTGACAAAATCATAAGAATGAAAGAATATCCTCAAGATGCTAATGTTAAAGAAACAGTTTTTGAAAATGACGGAAAAACAATAAAAATAACGAATGAATATGCTTCTGACGATGAAAAAATATTGTTAAAACGAATTAAGTATAATTCGCAGGATTTACCCGTTGAAGAAAACTATAACCGCAAAGGCGTTCTGGTTAAAAAAATTGAAACAAAAAAATCATCTGATTTTCCTGCTTCTGTGGAAACAATAACAACACTTTACAGCGAAAGGCAAAAGCCTGTAGAAATTACCGAACAAGGCAATGGTTTTAAAAATGTAACCAAGTTTTTTTACGACGAAAAAAACAGATTGACAAAAACCATCTACACGGAAACAGATTTTCAAAAAACGGACTTGTATGATGCAGAAAATGAAAAAATTGTCAGATCCGATATCCACTATTTTACAAAGTACCAGAATCCAAAAGCAAAAGGCGTAGGAACAGATACATATACTGTGTACGAATATGGCGAATCCGGAAATCTGCTCAGAGACAAAACTTTTAAGGCAATGGACAATGAGCTTATCAGTGGTGCAAAATATAATCCAAATACCGGCGAAAAGACTTTTTACCTCGACCGAACATACAAAAATCATCATGCTTTGATTTACAGGAACGGACAAATTGTTACTGAAAGATTTTATCCAAACTTTAATACAATAAAAACTTACTATTATGAAAACAACGTCCCGTACAGAGAAGTAATTCTCGAAAAAGGTAAATGTTGTTCCGACACATTGTATAAAGCAGATAAAACAAAATATGATGAAACAAAGAATATTCAGAGCCAGGAAGTAATTTCCAAAAAATATACAAAAATGGATGATTACAATTTTAATAAACTGCTTAGACTGTTTAACAGAAAAGATGTTATAGAAATCGAAAAAGATTTTTCTGATTCCAACTATGATATTTTCAAAATAAAACTGCCCAAAAATAGTACACAAGAAAAAATTTGAATTTTTTAAAAATAAAAATTTGTTTTTTTTATTTACAATAGTTAATTTTTCAAAACTTAATAAACACAAAATGTTAAGAAATGTTAAGATAGGCTCTTGACCCCAAAAGCCAGACGAGACAAGCTTTTCTATAAGAAAAGCTGGATTGTGTCTTTGCGATTTTGTTTTAATGCATTGAAAATACTTGTATTATAGGAATAATGGGGATTTTATTCTCCATTATAGTGTGTACAAATATGGAGAGAATATGCATAAAAATAGAAAGTGTGGTTTTTCACTTGCGGAAGCGATGATTACTATTTTGATAATCGGAATTTTGACTCTTTTGAGTGTGCCTGTTGCAAAAAAAATTGTGAAAAAAGACAGCAATCCAAACAAAGGTATATGGATGGCTACACGCAACAGCAACGGAGAGGCTGTATATTGGAAAAAAGGAATGGGGAACAAAGATAACCCTGACAAATGGACAAAATGCAATACAACGTGCGAAATAAACGGGCAAGCTGTAAACGACTGTTGTGTATTCGATTCTCCTCTCAATGTGCGTAACTTCTCGCTTACTGCGGTTGGCGGCGGCGGCAGATGAAATTGTACTGCTATTGGCAATAAAAATGCCGGTACCGGAGGTGCCGGCGGACTTGGTTATGCTGAATTTGAAATAGGCGATGATGTTAAAGAAATCAGAATGAAAGCAGGCTCCAAAGGTCCTATCAATTCCGGCGATAGTTATCATGGAAGCGCTGGCGGAGATTCGCGTATTTGGGTTATTTATACAAACGAAAAGGAAAAAGATCTTATTGTTGCGCATGGCGGCGGAGCCGGACAAGGAAGATGGAGTCCTTGTACAGGAAGGGATAATAATGGTCATGGCGGTGCCGGAGTCAGCGGTTCTACAAGCGGTACAGGCGGCAATGGTGCCCCGGGATACGTTATTATTGAATGGTAGAACTTAAAAAAAGTATCATATGAACTCCATATGATAAATATAGCTTATGTGCCTGCTTGTATTTCAAGCGGGCTTTTTTTAGTTTTTATGTTTTTATTCCTATAATGAAAATCTAAGAATGTATTGGTAAACAATATTACCAATACTATTTAAATCTCTGCTCCGCCGTCGTTTTTCATTTTGTCGAGTGCTTTTTTTGCGCCTGCACTTTCTTTTGCCAGATTAATCACAAAATCAGCAGCCTGCGCATCTCTGGCAATTGCATCTTTCAGTGCCAGAATTTCATCAATAGACATTTCTTTTGTATCTGACATATGTTCCAGATTTTCTTTGAAAAGCTCCTGCGCCATCTCGTCGTATCCGGGCAGGTTCTTTTTAAAACCATACCATTTGTGGAACTGATGGAGCATATAATACACATTTATCTCCATATCCCGAAGAACAAACATTTCGTCTGATTTTGTCGAAAAAACCGGTTTTTTGTGTGATAACAGATTAACAAAAAAGTTTAGATAAAAAGCTTTCCACCCTTTGAGCGGAACAATAAAACCCTCTTCCTCTTTTATTTTTGCAAGTATTTTGTCTGCATGCGGAATTTTGTATACGGCGGTTCCGTGCTCCTGAATATATTCCAGAAGTTTTTGAGGATTTGTCAAACAGGCTTTGACTATGTTTTTTACCTCAGCATCCATTGTCTCCAAAATCTTTTCTGTTTCAGATGACAAAACCATTGTTTCGGATACGTCCACATGTGTTTTTGTCGAAGAGGCACGGGAGCGTTTGGGTTTTAGTGCATCCATTGCTTTTTCGAGACGTTTTTTTCGTCTCTCCAGTATGTAGTTTATAATTCTGTTAATAAATCTTGCCATTTTTTGACATAAATCTCCTGAATAATATATTATTATAATAACGAATGCGGGGATTTTTAACAACATGACAAAGCTGATTTTTGAAAAGTCTATTGATGGTATGACAGGTGTTTCTGTAAAAGATGAAAACTTGTCCGTTGAAAATTACGGGTTTAATCCGAAATTTTTGAGAAAAGAAAAGCCTGTTTTGCCGCAGGTTAGTGAACTTGAGGCAATGAGACATTTCAAAGAGCTTTCCGATATGAATTTTTGTGTTGAATCCGGTTTTTATCCGCTGGGTTCCTGCACTATGAAATACAATCCAAAAGTTAATGAATATCTCGCTTCTCTGGATGGTTTTACACAACTGCATCCCTTGCAGCAGGATGAAGATGTTCAAGGAGCACTGGAGTTGATGTACAAGCTTCAAGAAGCTTTGAAAGAAATCACGGGGATGTCTGCAGTCACATTGCAGGGTTCTGCCGGTGCTCATGGTGAACTTTGCGGAATGATGATTGTAAAACACTATTTTAAAGTTAACAATGAACCGCAGCGCAAAAAAGTTATCATTCCTGATTCCGCACACGGAACAAATCCCGCATCAGCAGGCATGTGCGGTTTTGAAATTGTCAAAGTAAACAGCAACGAAAAAGGACAGGTTGACCTGACTCATCTCAAAGAGCTTTTTGAACAATACAAGGATGAAATAGCCGCTATAATGATGACAAATCCGAATACACTCGGTATTTTTGAAGAAAGTGTATCGGAGATTTCAAAAATCGCTCACAAGAACGGTTCTCTGTTGTATTATGACGGAGCAAATCTTAATGCGATAATGGGTATTACAAATCCGAAAATCATGGGGTTTGACATAGTGCATTTGAATTTGCACAAAACATTTGCAACGCCCCATGGCGGAGGCGGACCCGGTGCAGGACCTGTCGGTGTCGTTGAAAAATTGAAAGACTATTTGCCGGTGCCGGTTGTGGATTTTGACGGTACAAAATATTTCAGAAAATATGACCTGAAAAATACAATAGGCAAAATAAAAGAGTTTCAGGGTAATTTTGGTGTTCTTGTGAAAGCATACTGCTATATCCTTATGAAGGGAAAATCGCTCAAAAATGTATCAGAAGATGCCGTATTGAACGCAAACTACCTGAAAGAAATATTAAAACACTATTTTGATTTGCCGTATGACTGTACATGTATGCACGAATTTGTCCTTTCAGGAAACCGTCAAAAAGAAAAAGGTGTCCATACTCTTGAGATTGCAAAAAGATTGATGGACTACAAATTTCACCCGCCGACAGTATATTTCCCGTTGATTGTTCCAGAGGCTTTGATGATTGAGCCGACGGAATCAGAAAACAAACAACGCCTTGATGAATTTGCCGAGGCGATGATAAAAATTGCAAAAGAAGCTGAGTCAGATCCGCAGTCAGTTCTTGAGGCTCCGCACAATACACCAGTTAAAAGGGTTGATGAGACTAATGCTGCAAGGCATCTTGATTTGAGGTACAAACCGGAAGGGTAATTATGTACGAATATTATTTTAAAATACGAAAAGGTGACATAGAATTTGAATGTTCAACAACAGATAAAACGACTTTTGAACAGCAGCTTTCTGACTGGATAAACGGAATTGTTCAGGGCAAGCCGCTTGCTGCTCCTGCCGATGAAAAAAACGTATCACAGACTGAAGAGCAGGACAATTTTTCTGACAACAACGAAGAAAAACCTCAAAGAAGCGGTTTTATTGATGTAAAAAATCTGTCTTCTATAAACGAAATACAAACGCCGGATTTTGATTTTCAAGAAAGCAAGGAGCCTGTTTCCAACGAAAATATCAGCTTTGAAGAAGCCTTGAATGAGTCTATAGAAAACCCGAAAACCGAAGTTGTGGAAAAAGTTGATACAATTTCAGAGTTTGAAGATTTTGCAAAAGAATACAATCCCCAAACGCCTGTTGACTATTTGATTGTGGCAGGATTATACATATTGAATATAGAAAATCAGGAACGTTTTACTATCAAACAGATAAATTCAAAAGTCGTGCCTCTCAGCGGGAAACCTGTTGACCATGCAGTTATGCAAGAAGCAATTGAACAGGGGTATGTCAGAATTGTTCCCGACCTCACAGAGACAAGCGAGTTTACGGAATATACACTGACTGAACAGGGTGAAGGGTATTTTGTAGTTTAAGAACTTTTATTCATATCTTAAAGCATCAATAGGATTGAGCAAGGATGCTTTGTATGCGGGATAATATCCAAACAAAATTCCGACAATACCTGAAAAACCAAAAGATATCAGCACTGGTACGGCAGAGATAACAACAGTCATATCCGAGAATAATCCGACTATTTTGGCGCCCAGTATCCCTATTACAACGCCGAGCAGACCGCCTGCCAGAGACAAAAGCAAAGCTTCGACAAGAAACTGAACTCTTATATCCATAGCTTTTGCACCGATTGCCATACGTATGCCTATTTCTTTTGTTCTTTCGGTAACTGATACAAGCATAATATTCATAATACCGATACCGCCGACAAGAAGAGAAACAGAGGCGATTGAACCTAACAAGATTGCCATAGTGTTCGATGCCTGTTTTGCAGTCTCAAGCATTTGTGTAAAGTTCCTTATGGTAAAGTCGTCTTCTTTATTTTTGCCCAGATTATGGCGTTCTCTTAACAGCTCTGTAATTTCTTCCTGAGCCGATTCAAGACTGTTTTCGTCTTTTGCCTGAACACTTATATGTTTAACCATACCCGGAAAATCCGTTCCGAAAAGCTTTTTTTGCGCAGTGGTGATAGGAATCAAAACAGTGTCGTCCTGATCTTGTCCCATTCCGTTTTGACCTTTTGATTTAAGAATACCTACAACTTTAAATGGCAGTCCGCCTATTCTTATTGTTTTGTTAATCGGATCCATATCTCCAAACAAATTCTGTGTTACCGTAGAGCCGAGAATAGCTACTTTTGTTGTGTTTTTTAAATCGTCTTCCGAGATTGCTCTTCCTGACTCAATTTCCCAGAGTCTTATCGGCATAAATCCGGTTGTGATGCCGTTTACTGTAGTTGACCAGTTCTGGTTGGAATAAACAAGCTGTTGAACCTGACTGACTGTAGGGGCTACTTCCGCCACGGACGGGCAGCGAATAAGCATTGCCTCCGCATCTTTTATTGTTAAGGTCGGTTGGGTGCCGCTTCCCATTCTGACACCGCTTGAGGTTGTAGAACCTGACATTACCATCAAAAGGTTTGAGCCCATTGATGCAATATCTTTGTTAATTCTCTGCTTTGCGCCTTCACCGATTGAAAGCATTATAATAACGGCACTTACACCGATAATAATGCCGAGACTGGTCAAAATTGAGCGCATTTTGTTTACTTTTAATGACCTGAGAGATATTTTAAATGTAGATTCAAAATCAATCATAATATACCCTCATAGTGTGTTTTATCCAGCGAGTCCAGACCCTTCTGGTTTGTGTTTAATTCATCGGAGATAATTTTTCCGTCCTTGAAACGAACAATCCTTTTACAGTATTCAGCAATATCGGGTTCGTGGGTTACAAGGATAATTGTCTTTTTTGCGGCAACATTGAGTTTTACAAAAAATTCCATTACCTCTATAGATGTTTTTGTATCAAGATTACCTGTCGGCTCATCTGCCAGTATAATCGGTGCATCGTTGACTATTGCTCTGGCGATAGCCACCCTTTGCTGCTGACCGCCGGACATCTGGTTTGGAAGATGATGTTCTCTTTTTTCCAGCCCGACTATTTTTAAAGCGGCTTTTGCTCTTTGCAGTCTTTGTTCCGGCGCTACACCTTTGTATATCATAGGCATCTCAACATTTTCTATGGCAGAGGTTCTTGAGATGAGATTAAATCCCTGAAAAACAAATCCGAGTTTCAGATTTCTGATTTCCGAAAGCTCATCCATAGACATTTTTGATACATCTATTCCATCGAGAAAATAAGAACCGGATGTCGGTTTATCAAGACAGCCGAGCATATTCATGAATGTGGATTTCCCCGAACCGGATGCGCCCATGATAGCAACAAACTCTCCGCTTTCAACCGTCAGAGAAACATCGTCAAGAGCATTGAACGAAGAATCTCCGGTTGAATAAGTTTTTATGAAATGTTTTATTTCTATAAGCGCCATAACGTTTTCCTAAAAGAGTCTCATTCTCGGCTTTCTGACATTTGCGGCTGTTTTGTCGCTGTCACTTTTTTTACGGAGGATTACTCTGTCTTTTTCTTTTATCTGGTTTGAGATAACTTCGGTTTTTTCTGTATTTTTTGCGCCGAGTTTGATATTTATTCTCTGCGGTTTATTGTCACGCAAAATCCAGATACCCTGTTCTTTGTATTTTTTACCGCCCGTAATTTCGGTAGGAGTGAATTTCAATGCATCATTAGGCACGCACAAAACATTTTCACTTTTGTTTGTAATTATAGAAACGTTTGCTGTCATACCAGGTATCATTTTTTGCTCTTTGTTGTCAACAAGTACAATTACAGTATAAGTAACTACGTTGGAAACTGTTGTTGGTGCAATTCTGACTTCCGAAACCTGCCCGTGAAAAACGGCATCGGCATAACCGTCAAGGGTGTATTCAACCTCCTGACCTTTTTGGATTTTGCCGATATCAGCCTCAGAGACATTGACTTCTATTTGCATGTTGGTCAAATCCTGTGCAACCTGAAACAAGGTCGGAGTTTGAAAGCTTGCTGCTACTGTCTGACCTACGTCAACCGCCCTTGAGACAACTATTCCGTCAACGGGAGAAATTATTCTTGTGTATCGCAGATTTGTGAGATTGTTGTTCAGTGTTGCCTGAGCTTGATTTATTGTGCCCTGAGCTGCTGCAATTTGTGCAAGGTCGGATTTGTATGTGGCTTCTGCGAGGTCTACCTCGCTTTTTGCTACATAATTTTTTGTATACAGTTTTTTGTATCTTTCGTAATTCTTTTTGTCATAAGCAAGCATTGCCTCTACTTTGGCTTTATTGTATTTTGCGGATTCCAAATCTCCTCTTGCTTTTTCTACCTGTGCCTGAAACAAAGACGGGTCAATCTGTGCAAGAAGCTGACCTTTGGTAACTTTCGAGTTGTAGTCGACATAGATTTCCTTAATCATTCCTGACACCTGAGAACCGATATCAACGGTGTTGACAGGGTTAACAGTGCCGGATGCCTCTACTGCCTCGATAATAGTAGTCCTTTTTATCGGTACAGTCACATAGTCTGATGCTTTGTTTTTGTTAAACAAAAAGGCTGCACCGCACAATATAAAAACGGCAATCAATGATGATATAACTATTGTCAGTTTTTTCTTCATCTTACCCCCATGGATTTTTGGAATTGTTCTTTTGCTACATTATAATCGAAAACGGCCTGGACAAGTTCAAGCTGGGCATTGTTGTAGTTTGTCTGTGCCTGCTGAAGTTCGATAAAGTTGCCCAGTCCAACGGTATATCTGCCGTCGGCGAGTTCAAAGTTTTCTAGTGTTTGTTGTACTTTCTGTGCCATCAAAGGAATTTGTTTTTGAAGCACAACCATATTTACATAGTTTTGTTTTACTTCAAAAAATATATTTTTCTTTGCTAAATCAATATTTTCCGTTGCCATTTCAAGATAAGAATTACCCTGTTCAACGCTGTATTTTATGTCCATAGCATTGATAACCGGCAAATTCAGCATGGCGCCTATGTTGAAACCTGTGTTTGAAACATCACTGTTTTTTCTGTAATTGTATCCGGCACTTGCCGAAAGTTCAGGCATGTAGGAACGCTTTATTGCTTTTAGGGATTCTTGCTGTGCTCTTTCGACCATCAAAAGAGATTTTAAGTCAGGTCTGTTTTCGTATGCTTTTTGAATAGCTTCATCTACAGGCATAACAAGCGGTTTAAATTTATAACCCTGAAATATATCCTGCTTTTCGATACCGGAAGTTAATATAGCGGTTTGCTCGAGTTCATCGCTTCCGTTTTTGGGGATATAATTGACTTTTACCTCATTTTTTACTTTTTTGTTCTGCTGAAAATTAAAACTTTCGGTATTTTTGAGTTTATATTCGGGAGCTTCGGGGTAATACATTGCGTTGTTGAGGTTTATTATTGCGTTCTGGTATTGTCCCTGCGCATTTACAAGAGAAATCTCCGCATCGGTTAAGTATACCTGTGCGTTTACAACGTCAATTTTTGATTTCAAACCTTCCTGAAAAAGCGCATTTGTGCGTTCATAGTTGAGTTTGTTTATTGCAACGGAACGCTCGTAGACATCTTGATTTGCCTGAGCGGCAAGGGCTTCAAAGTATGCCATTTTTACATTATAAACTGTATTCAAAATGGTATTTTCAAGGTCGTATCCGACAGATTCCCTGTTATATTTTTGCATATTTATTCGTGCGGTAGTTTTGCCGAAATTCCAGATGAGCTGGTTTACACCAAGGTTCAGTTGATAATAGTTATTGTCAGAAGAGGTGCTGCCGCCCTGATTGTAAAATCCTCCGCCTTTTCCTGTGTTTTTGTTGTGCTGGGATGTAAAACCGGTGCTTGCTGTAATATTTGGGAAATATTCGGATTTTGCAAGACCGACATCAGAATTTGCAATATCTTTTTGTGTTTGTCCGATTTTTATGTTCGGATCGTTTTTCAGCGCAATATCTATACAGTCTTCAATCGAATAAACCGCTTCACCGTTGAGTGTTTTGGGCTGAGGAATTACAGTTTGCTGCTGTTGTTTGTCTTTCTTTTTATCTTTTTTCAGGAAAATAGAAAAGCCTTTTGCACTGCACACAGAGCTGCTTGTCGCAAAAAATACCGCAACAAGAACTGTACTGAATGTTTTTTTTATAAAATTTTTATAATCTGATTGCTTCAATTTTAGCCTCTATAGCTTATAACGATTTTAATTAAATTTTGTTCAAAGTAAATCATTCTTCTATCCTATTAGTTGTGGAAAGTCAACCAATTTTGAGACTAAAATGTGTTATAATCCAATATACGAGGATTAGAATTCAAGCTGCGGAAATGACAGAGGAAGTAAGAAAACAGATAAAAGAAGTTGAGATACCTGTTCGGGAAATTTTTAAGGACATGATAAAATATGCTCCTTCAAAATTGTTCGGGCTTTTGGGTAACATAATTATCGTTCCCGTATACACAAACCTTTTGACCCCGTCTCAGTATGGAACATATGCCGTTGCTCTGGCTGTTTTGAGTTTTTTGTGCATAATTTTTTCTGACTGGATAGGGCTTTCGGGGCTGAGATTTTTCAGACAGCATCAGATATCGGATAAAATACAGGATTATCTGTCCACGCTTTTATTTATTTTGGGTTCAAACCTGTGTGTGATGTACGTACTTGCTTTTCTGTTTCGAAAGCATTTTTATACCTACTTTTCGGTATCGCCAAAGATATTTTTGTTTATCCTTGTATTGATTATTCCCGTCGCAATAAGAGCACTTTTGTTTCAGGTCTTGAGGGCGCAGATTAAGCCCGGAGCTTTTACAATTTCGACCATAATAAACCAGATTTTGACAATTGCTTTTTCGGTTTTGATTATAAAAATCTTTAAACTCGGGGCATTATCAATTTTGATAGGTATGGCTTTATCCATATCAATAATAGATATTTTGCTTGTTTTTCAAAGCGATATTTTGAAATATCTGAAATTTGAAATTCCCAAATTCAATATGCTCAAGTCCTTGTTTTTGTATGGTTTACCCATTGCAATAGCCGCATTGAGTTTGTGGTTTATAAATCAGAGCAACAAGTTTATCACCTCGCATTTTTACGGGTTGAAAGAAGCCGGTCTTGTCGGTGTAGCATACAATATGACTTTTCCTGTTTTGATGACACTTTTTGCGATAATCACAATAGCCGCTTATCCCAGAATAATAAATCTTTATGAAGACAAAATCGATGTCAGACCGGTTATTTCGAGAATGTCGGGATATTACTTTTTGATTGCGATACCTCTAATTCTCGTTATGAGCGCTTATGCACCGGATATTATTTCAATTTTTGCAAATGCAAAATATCAAAATGCCTCCGTACTGGTTCCTTATCTGGCTTTTTCAGTGTTGTTTATGAGTCTTACGGACTATACCACAATGCAGTATCATCTTTCAAAAAAAACTTATATTCTTACAACGCTGAAAGTCTGGGCAGGGATAGCCGGACTTGTTTTGAACATAATTTTGATTAAAAAACTGGGGCTTGTAGGAGTAGGAATAGCTACGCTAATTTCAAACATATTCTATTTTGTTATGACTGTTGCTATTACTGTTCCCGGTTTTGAATGGAGAATACCCTGCAGACGGCTTGTTCATATTCTTGTCTGTCTGATTCCGTCAATTCTTGTATGGCTGATTATAAGAGGAACAACGCTTCATGCCGGAATTCAGATGTCAGTGCTGTTATTTTTATACTATTTAATATTCTGGTTTACCAACAAATATACAAAACGATATGTGGAGTAATTTTATGAAAAGACTTTTTGTTTTCATTTTTATTTCGATATTTTACTGTTTATGCTCTTCCGTGCCGGCGCAAGATATAGTGCTCAGAGGCAGTGTAAACTACACGGTTGAAACCGCCAGAAAAATGGCATTTGACGGGCTGGATTTAAAACTGGATAAAAAATTCATAGAGCCTTATGCAATAGATGAAAATAACAAAGAAAACAGAGATTATATAGACAAAAAGAAACAGCCCGAAGGCAGAATGGTTATGTCGTTTGTTATGGCAAGAGGGTTTGTAAAAGGGTATGCAATAGTTTATGACGACAAACCGGAATATGTTTTTTATTACACCAACGGCGGATATTTGATTGCCATAGATATTGACAAAATACAGGACAAAAATACTTTCCCGTACAAGATAGGAAAATACAGTGCCGCAACAGGTAATCTTGTGTCTATCGGTTTTTATGTGTCTGATGAAGAGCAGTATGTTTATACAAAAAACGGCAAACTAAAAGCTCACTGGGTAGGAAATACCGCATACAACGAAAAAGGCAGACCTATTGCAACAAGAGATGTCTCGGGAGAAATTCCTTTTGACTAAAGCCTGCCGGTTAAGCAAAAAGGAAAGTTTAATTTACTTTGTTTTGAATAATTCCTTTTTCAAAGGCGTTTATGTTGCGCATTGTCGTTTCAAGAATTCTGTAAATTGCTTCAGCGGTATTGTAAGCAATATGTGGTGTTATGATTACATTATCGAGCTGCTGGAGCCTGCTGTTTAGGATGGTCTCTTTAAGTGTGGAATTATTCAAACGGCTGATATCGGAAAGATAGTCCGTATCGGAAATTGTTTCTTCGCTTTCAAGAACATCCAGACCTGCTCCGGCTATTTCTTTGTTAATCAATGCGTTATACAATGCCTGTGTTTCTACAATTTCGCCCCTTGCTGTGTTTATCAAAATTGCCGAATTTTTCATTTTTTTGAAGCTCGTTTCATTAAAGAGGTGCCGGTTGCTTTCTGTCAGAGGAGAATGAAGCGAGATAAAATCAGCTTTTTCAAGCAGTGTATCAAAATCAGTGTATTCAACCATGTACTGTTCTTTGAGTGTTTCATTCTCTTTTATATCAAAACCGAGAATGTTCATATCAAAGCCGTGCGCAAGCCTTGCAAATTCTGCACCTATTGCACCAAGTCCCACAATCCCGACAGTTTTTCCTCCGAGTTCCCGTCCGGTATATTTTTGTGCATTTGTTTTCAAATCTTTGTAATCCAGATATGAGAGTGTAATTTTTCTGCACACATCAAGCATCAGTCCGAAAGCAAACTCCGCAACACTTTTGTTTCCGTAATTCGGAGAATTTACAACGGTTATATCATGCTCATTGCAGTAATTAATATCAATATGGTTGAATCCGACAGAGCGAAGTGCAATGAGTTTTAGCTCCGTAAAATTTTCAAGCACTTCCTTTCCTACTCTTGATGTTGTAAAACAGGAGATAATCTTTGCATTTTTGTATTCCTGAGGAATATTATCCATGCTGTTCAAAGATTGGTCTGTCAGAAAATAGTCATATTTTCCTTCATTTTCGCTTTTTAGGTAAGAATATTCGTCTTGTTCGACATCAAAATATACAATTTTTGTCATACACAAATCTCCCGTATCAACACGGAGTCAATATAAAAGATTTGTTCCGTACAAAAAATTCCCCGAAAGACTAATATTATTTTATCAATGAAATCATATCTTTTACGGCTTTTTCAAGTCCGTCAAAAACGGCACGGGCAATAATATTGTGTCCTATATTCAGTTCAATAAGCTGCGGAATATCATGCATTCTGTGAACGTTTGAATAAGTAAGACCATGTCCCGCATTTACCTTTAAACCGAGCTTTTGTGCTAGTGCGGCAGCATTTTTCAGGTTTTGAAATTCCATTTCTTCTTCCTGTGTACCAAAAGCTTCGGAATATCTGCCCGTATGGAGTTCGATAAACTGTGCTCCTGTTTGTGCCGCAGCTTCTACCTGGCTTTTGTCAGGGTCAATAAAAAGGCTGACAACTATACCCGCATCAACAAGGGGGTTTACAAAGTCTTTTACATACTCAACTCTTGATGCAACCTCAAGACCGCCTTCCGTTGTAACCTCTTCTCTTTTTTCCGGTACAAGACAAACATTTTGCGGCAAAACATCAAGTGCGATTTTTTGCATTTCGTCTGTCAATGCCATTTCCAGATTTAGACGGGTTTTCAACATTGATTTTAGCTCTCTGACATCGTTATCTTTTGTGTGCCGGCGGTCTTCTCTCAGGTGAACCGTGATTCCGTCCGCACCGGCTTTTTCACATATCAAAGCAGCCTGTATAAGGTTCGGTTCAAGTCCTCCTCTTGCATTTCTCAATGTAGCTATGTGATCAATATTTACACCCAAAAGCATTTTAAAATCCTCTATTTATTTTTTTAGACAACTTAGTATAGCGCAAATTATTGTTAAATTTAAGGGTTTATTATTAAGATAATATTAAATTTGTCCGCTCACAAGTTTGTCAGCCAGAGGATAAGTCAGGTAGGAATTCATCTTCTTTTTGACTGTTCTCAAGTTTTTGGCAATTTTTTCCATTTCATCCGTCCAGCCGGTATACTCTTTTATGTATTTTTCGGCTGCTGCTGCATCTCCGCTCAACTGGAGTTGTACAGCTTTTTCGAGCATTTGATGAGAACATTCTATAATCTTTTTGTAATCAATTTTCATTCTTCCCTCATCGGAGACCTTTATTGCTCCGTGAGAAATAAAATAGTTATACTGCATCAGGTTTCTTGTTCTGTGAGCATCGCTGATGTCATGTTCTTTTGGCAGGTAAGAAATTATATAAGAAGTGATAATCTGTTTTTCTCTTTCTTTCGTATAAAATCCTGTTTTTACAAGTTCATCTAGCATAACCATTGCGCCCATATCCGCTTTGTGTTCCTCGATTATATTCCTGCTCAAACCTAATGACTGCAGTTCCTTTTTGGGTCCCAGAGAATGAACATTTTCGTGCAGAATGGTGTAATCATGCAATGAGTTTTCGTCGCAATATTTTTGTTGTGACTTGTCCAGAGTAACGTCCAATGTATTGCTCATAGTATCATTGCTTTTTGATTGTCTGATTTGCCTGTGATAGACATTTCTTTTGCCGCCGCCTGTTTGGACGGATAATTTGTCATTGTTTGGAAGATTTGAAGCAATAGAAACAGAACCCGTATATCTTCCAAATTCGCCTGTCATTAATACAATATCCGCATCAACCATTGTTTGTTTTGTATCTGTTGTTTTTGATATCGTCTGTTCATATTTGTCTGAATAAGGCATTTTTTGCGCAAACATGGGGAGGAATTCTTTTATTTTCAAAATATAATCAGTGCCTTCTTTGTTAACAATTCCGACTCTTACTCCTATTGAGTCTTTTGCATATGGAGTAATGTCGTATTTTTTTAGCATTTTTTCCAGCTTTTTGTTTTTTGTGACTGTCGGTGTAAGTTTGTCATCATAGCATTCTCTGCCTATAGTAAACTCTAAAGGCGTATATTGCAGTTTTGCCCACGCTTTGTCAGCAAGTGAGTCATATTCAGGATTGTTGTGCAGCAATGCTTTTGCCTGAAGCATCAGATAGTTGTTGAAATTTTTATCGGAGGAGAGTGATGCTGCCATTTCAAGTTCATAGGCGGCTTTTGTGAATTCTTTTTTGAAATAGTCGGTAAAATCAACCGCTTTGAGCTTATCTCCGGAGCGAAAAACCATAGACCTTTGGTTCAGTATTTTCCTTACCTCTTCCGCTTCTCCGTCTTTTAGCATTTTTTCAAGAATTTTGTGGAACTCTTTTTCTGTTAAGTCCTCAGGATAAAAACCTTTGCCCGGTTTTGCTTCAATTCCTTTTGCGAGCAGAACGGGCTTTCCGTCAACGGTTTTTCCTATTATACATTTTTGTGCATCGTAGAGTCTTTTTGTCAAAAGAGCGCTTTGGCTGCCATTTTCAATTTCTTTTTCAAGATAGTTATTAAAGGGTATGCTGTGAATGTTCTGCTGTCTGATATAAACGGAATCCAGCGCTTTTGCCGCTTTTATGAGATGAATAAGTGCCTGTTTGTCGCAATCTTTTAACTGTTTGAATTCCAAAGCTGCGGCTTCAAGCATTCGGAATTCGGTAAAAGCTTCTTTTGATGTTCTTTTTTTGAGTTCTTCAAGAGAGTAGTTCAGCTCAAACGGCTCTTGAAAATTGTTAGATGATTTGAAACTTATTTTTGAACTGTTATATGCTGCCAGAAAATCCAGTGACGACAAGAGGCTTTTATTGCAAGAAACTGTGTTGTCAGTGGCGTTGTTTTTGTTTGACACTACCGGCGGCATTTTTTTTGCATAAAAATTGTTGATTGCGGCAATTTTCAAAATATGTTCTCCCTAATGTATATATATTCAAATCCCGTGATAAAATTTTTTTGCCTGTTTAAAAATTGTATTACAAAATTTCAATAAAACATATTTTTCACTTAAAATAAGAACAAAGAAAAGGAAAAAACGATGCTAAATATACTTGCCGTGTTTACCGGCGGGGGAACGGGCGCAATCTGCAGATACCTTGCCACAAAATTGTCCGCAAAATACATAGGTTCTTGTATATGGGGGACGCTGTCCGTTAACATACTGGGTTGTTTTTTGATAGGCTATATATTTGCTTTGACAATGCAAAAAGCTGCATCTATGCCGCCTGCCGTAAAACTGTTTTTGACAGCCGGTTTTCTTGGCGGGCTGACTACTTTCAGCACATTCAGTATGGAAGCTTTTGGCTTTTTAAAAGACGGAAAAATTCTAAACGCTATTTTTTATTTATCTGCAAGTGTTGTGCTTGGTTTGGCTGCAACCTATGGTGGATATCTGTTAGGGAAATAATCTAATCCCGTGTTTCTGCTGCCGTTTTGATTTGTCATCCGTTTATTTTTTGCTGCAAAAAATAAAGGCTGCTTGAGAAAGTGCGGCAGCCCTCACCAAAGGTGAATTATGGTATTGGTCTAAATAACTATACCGTGAGCCCGTTAGATGGTTGTCCCTCTCACAGTATTTTAATCGGTTTAGTGTTAGTTGAAACTAACAAATATATTGTAAGTCTTGCCTAACATTTTGTCAAGCATTTTTATTCCTTTTTTTAGCTGACAGGGTATAAGAATTTTTGAAGATTTTAAATATGCTTTCAATTGTGTATAAAAATCGGAGGAGTTTGTGAAAAAAGGGCTGATATTTTTCTTTTTCATATTTTTTTCACAGATTCTTCCCGGATTTTCTGCAGATTCTGTTGATGACGGTCTAATATGGGATTATCAAAGTGACAGATTTCTGGAATCTTTGAAAAGCGGGAAAGGTTTTTATGACAAAGCTACACAGCGGGATTTGGACAGACAGATAAGAGAGCGGCTGAACATAAACCTTGTGCCCGTCGATCTTGAATGCTGTTTGAAAATAGCCGAAGAAAACAACTACAATGTAAAAATAGCCGGAACACAAAAAGAAGAATACAAATGGCTGTATATGAACTCACTGGCTCAGCTGCTGCCGGATTTTTATTACAGATATCAAATACAATCCGTCAGAGGGGAATTTCTTGTCGGTGACATTTTGCCCAGAGTTATCAGACAAAACCCGATATACAGCGGTATTACAATAAACTATCCTATTATCGGAAACGGCAGTGTTTTGTTTGATATTGCAAGTGCAAACAATCTGTATAAATCGCAAAAACATAATTTTCAATATACAAAAAATGAGCTTTTGCTCAATACCACCCTTTATTATTACGATTTGCTGCTTGCAAAGCTAAATATCGAAGTACTGCTCTCCAATCTTAGAGACAGAGCCGAACAGCTAAAACTTATGCAGGCAAGGTATCATATAGGAATCGGTTCAAAATATGATATCTATAGGGCAGAAGCCCAATATGCCGATGCAAAACAGGAGCTTTTGACAGCTTTGTATGATTTGAGAGAAAAGCAGGCACAGCTTGCCAATATTATGGGTATAGAGGTCACACTGACTCTTTACCCCTTTGAACATGCTTCATTTCCGAGAGAGCTGGTGCAAAAGAAAAACTCCATACAGTGTCTGTACAACGTTGCTCTCAAAGAAAGAGAAGATATCAAAGCCAAAAGGGCGCAGATACGCTCTTTAACAAACATAAAAAACAGAAACTATACTGACTTTGCTCCAAAAGTTACCCTGTCGTACGAGTTTGCAAGAGTCGGTGTAACGGGAAACCAGAGTCTGAGTTCAAATCATACCTGGAGCTTGAATGCAGAAATTCCTCTGGGCAAAAAGCTGGGTGTCGGAACACTTACGCAGAAAAATGCGGACCTCGCCAGACTAAAAACAGCACGCTATGAGCTTACTAATCTTGAAAGACAGATAAAAGAAAGCATAATTTCTTCTTTTTACAATTCGCAAACAGCTCTTGAAAAAGTGGAAGCGAACAAAAAGCAGGTAGCAGCGGCAGACGAAGGGCTCAAATTCTCTTTGATAGGTTTTGATGTAGGTCAAAACACTTTTATCGACGTATTGACTTCACAAACCGAAAAAACCAGAGCACGACAGCAGCTTATTACTTCAATAATCGAATATAATAAAGCGCAGGCACAGATGCTGTTTGACACGGGTATTATCAGCACGGATGCTTTACTTTTAAACTACAAAGGCTTAAACGGACTGCACAAGCCTTCTAAACCCTCACATCGACAAAATTAGACAAAAAAGCGGGTTTCGGTGCTTTGCTTAATTTTATCGGATTGGATGCATAAGATACGGTTTCTTTATTTTCATCTTTTGCTTGAGCCCGGTCTATGCTTTGGAGTATTTTTGACAGACTTTCTTCTGACAGGCTGTCAACAAGCTGTATAAATGCCTGTGTTTGTGAATTTGCCGTGCCAAACATCTCTTTTATTGCATCAGAAACACTAATTCCTGATTTTTGAAGAATTTTGCCAACAGCAGAATTTGAAGCAAAGTCTTGTGCTACGGAAAATTTTACAGCACCCGTGAAATCATTTTCGGTAATTGTTTTTCCGTCAGACGAAAGTGCATCGAACCTGTTTATTATTGTGTTTACAAGTTTGTATGCGCTGTATCCGGTGAGATTCTCGTTTTCAAGAGTCTGTTTTAAATCTTTAAGAGATTGCAGATTTATTCCGTTTTGTGACTCTGTCAGATAAACAAGTGAATCATATACAACAGAAGAAACTTCTGAGGCTATATTTTCCGCCTGTTTATAAGAATAAATAACAGATGACAAAATATTATTTGAGCTTATCGGGTTTATAGAAAAATTCATAACAGTAACCTAACTGAACATACCTTACTTTTATATAAAAAGTTTTTGATAGAAAAATTTGCCTTTTGGAAGGATAAATTGTAAAGTTTGAATCAACATTTGTTGTAAAACAAACACTAAAAAACGGGCTGCTGCAAGAACAAACCCGTTTTTTGAATTGTAAAGTTTTGTTAGTCAGCGTTTATGCTCAGGCTGATTCTTCTGTCATCCGGATTGAATTTTATGACGGTTGTTTTAATTTTGTCACCGACATTCAAGATGCAGTTGTTTTTGTTCTGGTATTCAACAACTTCGTTGTTTGGCAAAAGTGCTTCAACACCGGCAAAAACTTCGACAAATGCACCAAAATGTTTAATTCTTGTGACAGTACCTTCAACGGTATCACCTTCTTTGAGTTGTTTTTTAGCTTCAATCCACGGATCCGGTTCGAGATTTTTTAGGCTCAGGCTGACTCTTTGTTTGTCGTGGTCAATTCCTATAACTTCAACATCAATAACATCAGAGATTTTCAGAATATCTGACGGATGGTCAACCCATCTCCATGACATTTGAGAAAGCGGCAAAAGTCCGTCCAAACCGCCGATGTCAATAAATGCACCAAAGTCTGTGATACGTACGACTTCGCCTTTAACAACCTGCCCGACTTCGAGACTGGAGAATGTATTCTCTTTTGTTTCATCCTGCGCATCCGAGTATACTTTTTTGTTTGAAAGGATAAAGTTGTTTTGAGCCGGATCCAAAGACAAAATTTTGAGTTCGATTTTTTCTCCTACAATATTATCCGTATCTTTTGCTCTGAGATGGCTAGAAGGAATAAATCCTCTGACACCTTTGACCTCTGCAAGAACACCGCCTTTGACAACGGAAACAACAGTACCCTCAACAGTTGCATCCTGCTCTTTGAGTTCTTCGAGTTCTTTCCAGGCATATGCCATAGCAACTTTTTTGTATGAAAGGAGAAATTTTCCGTCTTCATCCTCTTCTCTTATAATCAAAAATTCATACACAGAGCCTTTTTGAAGTGTTTCTTCAATAGACTTAGACATGTCAACTCTTGCTTCTCTTTCAGGAACGCTGGCTGATGTTTTTGCTCCTATATCTACTATTACACCTTCGGAATCGTATCCGCAAACAATGCCTTTAACAAGATCTCCTTTCTGAAATTTGTAATCATACTGAGACATCAAAGATTCAAACTCTTCATCTGTGTATGTTTTAGTGACCATTAGTGTTCTCCATTTAAATATCCTCGTTTTACTATTGTTATAATAGTAAATTTTACTGAATTTTGTCAATTAATAAATACAAACATTAATAAATCTAAATGTTTTGAGTAATTTTTAACAAATTTTATCATTAATTTTTTATCCAAAAATTTCTGAATTTCCAAAATATTTACCTATAATGACTTGTTATTTCTATAGCCTATTCCTGCTCTGTATCCTGAAACAAAATACATAAGAGGCAAAGCCGGTTCAATCCATTTGAAACCCGATAACACACCTGCTGTTGCTATATCATCAACATGAAGTGCAATATCAGCAAGCTCCGGCTTCCTTTCATCGTAAACACTTTTGTGTTTACGTTTCTTGCCTTTATCAAATAAAGGATCAATAAAGTTCTGGCTCAACTTATTTGCAATCCAGCTTCCTCCGACAATTCCGGTAGCCGTAATACCCGTAAGAATAACAGCCATCTTTTTTAACGGAGAAAGCGGCTTTATTTTTCCCGCTTTTTGGAATCCTTCCGCAATAAAAAGAGCTGTACATGCACCGACATTACAAAGAAAAATGTTTGCAAAATATTGATAAAAACCTTCTTTTATTTTATTGGCAGTAGAATTTTTGTCAGAAGTTTTTGTAATCCTGTCAGCGGCAATCCCTCCCAAAACACCACCGATCACAGGTATCGCACCCAAGAGTGACAATCGGCCTATTTCAGAAAAAATACCTTTTGAATTTAGATTTTCCGGCTCGGGCAAAAGAACATTCAAAAGTTTCCTTTTAGCATCAGTATCGGGTATTTTTTTCAAAAGAATCTCTGTTTCTTTTAAAGAAAGCGCCCCTTTTCTTGCCGAATGCAAAACCTTTTGAATATCATCATCAACTCTTCCCTTTTGAGAATGCAAAAAACAATCCGCTGCAATATTTTGTTTTCTAAGAATATCTGTTATTTTTTCATTCGAAATTAACCCCGGCAGAATTTTCTTCCCTTTAATGCTCAGTCCGTTTGCACCCATCAATGATGCAGCTGCAGTAGCAGAAATAATGATAGTGTTTTTTATTATCTTTTTTTTCTTGAAATTTTTGTCTCTGCCTTTTGATGATTTATAAGTATCAAAAACTCCGTATGCACCTCCTGCACCAATTAAAAGAGCAGGTATTTTTTTGTGTAATTTGTTAAGCAGTACCGGCTGATCCGCAAACCTTCCTAATGTTTTAATGTCCATTTTATTCATGTTATCCGTTTTTGTTAGTTTAGACTAACTCTACTAAAAGCCAGATTGTTTGTCAAGACTAACTTCGTAAAAGGAAAGCTTTAACCAGATAACATTTAATCTAGTGTCGCAGTTGCCGCCGGCTGCTTTTGTTCGGCAGAATCTTATCACGGACTTTTCTCGGACAATTTAACTGTCCGTTGACAATACAAAACATTTAAAATTATAAAAAAAAGCCGTCCTTTGAGGCCGGCTACTAGACTTGGGGAGGAGGTTTGTTCGACCTTTCGGTCCAACAATATAGTAGTCGGCACATTTTTTCAAAACTTTAGAAATATCATCTATATGATTTACAAAATTTAATACAATTCTTGAAAGCGTTTAAGCAAATTCATTGCCTCGCCTTTGTCCAGCGCACTATATGCTTTCATAATTCCTTCAGTTATATTTTTGGCTTTGCCGCAAGTGTAAATCATTATTCCCGCATTGATAGTGATTGTGTCGGTTTTTGCATCTTTTCGCTGTCTTGAAAGTATTTCCGCAGCGAGGTTGGCATTATACAGGGGTGTTGCTCCTGTCAGAGAATCTTGCTGTGCTTCTTTTATGCCGTATTTTTGAGGAGAAAACAGATATTTTTTTGTTTCAGCATTACTTTCTGAACTTGGTTTGTGAATTTCAATGATTTGAGTTTCGCCTATAGAACTGGCAATGCCCGTCTGTGTATAAGCTGAATGAAGAAGGCAGGCTGTTTTGAAGCCGGTGTTTTGAAGCAGTTTTGTTGTTTCTTCAAGTTTTTCTTTCATGTTGCAAGAGCAAAACAAATAGTCTATCCCGAATGATAGTGCTATTTTTAATATTTCTGCATTTTCTGCTTTTTTGACAAAACAAACACCTGTTTTGGTATATGATTCAATAGCATCTGTTATTTGATACAGCGGTAGTTTCATAAGTTCAAAAAACTTTTCGCTGTTTTCCGGTACTGTTTTTATGACTTTGCAGCCTGCTGCGGCAGCAACAATTACAGATATATCAAGGATGTTAAAAAAGCCATGAGACATTGTATTGTCTTCTAGGCATAACAACGTATTTGCTAATTTGTTGTTTAAATCAAATACCACTGCAACCACCGTTATATTTGTATTTTAGATAATATATTAACAAATGTAACGAAAAAAATCAAAACTGAAATTGAGGCATTTCAAAATACTTTATATATATGTAAGTAATGAACACGATGAGGTAAACAGTATATGGCATTGAGTCCTAACAACGCAATAGATAAAAAACTTGCAAAACTTTATGCAGAAAAAATTACAGTAAACCTTGATAACCGTTCAACACTTGATCCGGAAGATTTCTGGAAAACGATGCAGTTCATAGCAACAACAAATCAAGCTATGATGCATATAAAAAGGATTTAATCACAATTAATACCTGATTTTCGGTATTGATATTGGAGATTTATGGAGTTTTTCCTATTAGTCTAGTTTTGCCTGAGTTTTCCTCAGGTTTTTTTTTGCAAAAAAATGTCCGAGAAAAATTTATTTTAATACTGCGGTTTTCAGCAAATCAATTGCTTTTGCTTTTTCTTCATTTGTAAAAGCACCTTTTTTGGCGCAGTGTACATGATAAATCCCCTGCTGGGTGTAGACGATTCTTGCTATTTCGGATTCTTTTGCGTTATCGAACTTCCATTCATACAAAATATCATTTTTTCTCTGGGTTATTATCTTTTTTTCAAAGGTTTTGCCGGAATTTTTTGCAATAGCATCAATTGCACCGATGTGTGTATTAAAGTAGTTGTCCAGCGTAGTTTTGTAATTGTCAGAGAGAACAAAATACTGCATTGTTATGAGTTTTGTCCATTTATAATTCTGGGCATCTTCTCCTTTGAGTCCGTATGTAATCAGTTTTGATTTGTCATCTTTTTGTTCAAGTGATTTTGTCCATTTTGAAGTATCTATATTCAAAAGAATTTCACCTGTTTGTTTTTGTTGTTCAGGCTCTTTATTTTTGTCGGTATAGGTGTTGACAATACCTTCCTTTCCTTCCGCACGTGCCTGTTTTATTGCATCAGAGTATCTCATGTTATAGCCGGCTTGTTCTGACTTTATTTCTTTCAGCAATCGTTTGTAATAAGTTTTTTCCTTACCTCCCATAGATGGCAGGCTTACTGCTGTTTCATAATACTCAACGGCAAGGTCATAGTCATGTCTGCTTCGTTTCAAATCACCCAGAAAAACGTATGCGTTCCACTCATCGGGAAAAAGATTTATTGCATCTTGAAAGGTCTTTTCCGCCATTTTGTCATCGTTTTTGTAGGCATAACTCGTGCCCAGAAGGCATAGTGCACTGTAAGAATCCGGTTTATAATTAAGAGCATTATTAAAACTTACTATTGCTTCATCATATTTCTTTTCGTTATAAAATCTCATTCCTTTGTCATATTCGTGACGAAAGTTCAAAGCCGCACATCCGCATAAAGACAGCGAAAATATCAACACAAGTGTTATAGTAAAGATTTTGTATAAGTTTTTTCTATCCATTTACACCCCACGGTATAAATTATAATGTTAGAAATATCCTGTGGCAATAAATTAAAATAATAC
The DNA here is from genome assembly GCA_944325595.1 of Candidatus Gastranaerophilales bacterium. Classification (GTDB taxonomy): domain Bacteria; phylum Cyanobacteriota; class Vampirovibrionia; order Gastranaerophilales; family Gastranaerophilaceae; genus Limenecus. Next base: position 5,424 of record CALVAQ010000009.1, on the reverse strand, counting down.
AAAATTGGGCAATGCAGGTAAAATCAAGGCAACGGACAGCAAGAGCAATGCAGAATGCCCATATATTGTGTATTTATTGAAAGTGCAGGATGTTATAACAAAGTTTGCTGTATACTGTGATTGTTTATTTTTGCGAGTGTAAACAAAAATTCATCACCGGAGCTTCTCTGGAAAGACTGCGGTATGTATATGTCTTTGTATTTTTGAATGGCATACCTGTCTGTCATTCCTGCAATATAGTCGCATACGGTTTGTTTTATTTCTTCTTCATTCAAATTTGGTATTTCGTGTTTTAAAAGAGCTTCGTAATAATTAAACAGACCGTATATTATACCTTTTACCTTGCTTTCTTCTTTTTTTGCAACGGAATTTGTGTATACATTTTTAAACATCCATGTTCTCAGTCTGTCTATATGATAAAAGGCTTCTTCTGACATACAAATCTGATTTTTTCCTATACTGTTTTCTATAATATCCGTAATCATTTTTGTAATTCGTTCGCTTCTGTTTACTGAATAATATTCCGTACAGTCGGAAGGCAGGTCGCTTTCTTTTATAATCCTTGCTCTTATTGCATCATCAATATCGTGGTTTATGTAGGCAATTTTGTCAGAGAGTTTTACGATTTTTCCCTCAAGAGTGTAAGCTGCACTTTCTTTTCTCAAAGAGCCGGAATGATTGAGAATCCCGTCAAGGGTTTCTTGTGTGAGATTCAAATCTTCAATAACTGTTGCAACACGTACACTGTGCTGTGCATGTTTGAAACCGCAATCCATTATTTCATTCAATACTGCTTCTCCGCTGTGACCGAACGGTGTGTGTCCCAAATCGTGTCCCAGTGATATAGCTTCGGTTAAATCTTCATTGAGATTTAAGCTTCTGGCAATTGTTCTGGCGATTTGAGAAACCTCTAAGGTATGTGTCATACGTGTTCTGAAATGGTCATCTGTCGGTGAGAAAAACACCTGAGTTTTGTGTTTCAGTCTTCTAAAGGCTTTTGAATGAATAATTCTGTCTCTGTCTCTTTGATATTCCGTACGTAAAGGACAGGATGGCTCTTCTTTGGCTCTTCCTTTTGTATGCAAGCTTTTTGCTGCAAATTGGCTCAAATCTTTAAGTTCTTTTTCTTCAAGTTGTTCTCTTATATTTAGTTTCATAATGTTTCCGTTTTTTATAATTCTTCCGGTGACGCAATTCTGCCGAGAACGGCGCTTGCAGCAGCAACAGCCGGTGACGACAGGTATACTTCACTTTTTATGTGCCCCATTCTGCCTACAAAATTTCTGTTTGTAGTTGAAATACAGCGTTCTCCTTCTGCAAGGATTCCTGCATATCCGCCAAGACACGGACCGCATGTCGGGGTTGAGACAGCACCTTGTGCTTTTATTATTGTCTCTATATATCCCAATTTCAATGCTTCCAGATAAATATCCTGTGTTCCTGGGAATACTATGAGTCTTACATCAGGATGAACGGTTCTGTTTTTGAGAATTTCTGCCGTAACCTTTATGTCAGATAGTCTGCCGTTAGTGCAGCTTCCGATTATCGCCTGATTTATTTTGATGCTGCCGATTTGAGATATAGGCTTTGTATTTTCGGGCAGATGAGGAAATGCAACAGTCGGTTCAATTTTTGAGACGTCATAAGTAATGACTTTTTCATACTGTGCATCTTTGTCAGTTTCATAAAACACGGGCTGTCTTATGCTTCTGCTTTCAAGATATTCTTTTGTGATTTTATCCGGCACAATTATTCCTGCCTTTGCTCCGGCTTCTATTGCCATATTGCAGATTGTAAGGCGTCCGTCCATTTCCATTTCTTCAATAGTGCTTCCGCCTATTTCAAGAACTTTGTATAAAGCACCGTCAACGCCTATGTCTCCTATAAGATGGAGTATCAAATCTTTTGCGCTTACCCATTTGTTGAGCTTTCCGTTAAACTCGACTTTTATTGTGGACGGAACTTTGAACCATGTTTCTCCTGATGCCATAGCGCAAGCCAAATCAGTAGAGCCTACCCCTGTAGCAAAAGCACCCAGCGCTCCGTATGTGCAGGTATGAGAATCGGCACCTATAATCAAATCTCCTGCCGTAACTATACCTTTTTCCGGCAAAAGTGCGTGTTCTATACCCATTCTGCCTACTTCAAAATAATTTGTCAGATTTTGTTCTTTTGAAAATTCTCTGACTTCCTTTGCTTGCTGTGCAGATTTAATATCTTTGTTAGGTACAAAATGATCGGGGACAAAAACCACTCTGTCTTTGTCAAAAACTTTGTTTACACCTATTTTTTTGAATTCTTTTATCGCAACAGGACCTGTAATATCATTCGCCAGAGTAATATCAAGTTTTGCACTGATAAGCTGCCCAGGTTTAACTTCCGCCAAACCTGCATGTTTTGCCAGTATTTTTTCTGCAATTGTCATAGGTCTTGTCATAAAAAATTCCTTTAGTTTTATTTTCAATTTTATTACAAATACAGAAATGTTAAAAATTTTTTACAAATCGCTGTAATCCTTTTATACTGGCGTATAGGAGAGGATGAGACGAAAAAATTTTTGTTTTTTGTTAAAGTTGTTTTTCTTTCTTCCGATTAAAGATACATATGTAGTCTTATGTTTTAACAGGAACGAAAGGTGTGCGTATGACGGACAAAAGAATAGGTGACGGACAAAGATTTGATGTAAATCAGGTTTCCAAAGAAGGTATATCAAAAGAAGAAATAGAAAAAGCGGCAAAGAAAAATAACAGACTGCTTAATATCTTTAAAGCTTTTGATGCTGATGGCGATGGTGCATTGAGTGCTAAAGAGCTTGCAAATGCTATGGATACTTTTGGCGTATATGACAAAGACGGCAATCAAAAATTATCCAATAAAGAATTTGTTCAAATGGCTTCTGAATATCGTGATTTAGGTAACGAAGTTTTGGCAAAAGACTTTAAGAACTTTTTGAATGTTGTAAGAAGATTTACCAAAAAAGATGCTAAAGAATCAACAGAAAAACTTGTATTTATCGGGGTAATGAATGATAATGCCGAAAAAACAGGAATGAAAATTATTGATGAACAAGAAGGTATCTATCAAAATACAGAAAAAGGGTATTATTATAAGGTAGGTTTAAACGAAGAAAATAAATATGCTTTGCTTCAGGCGAAATATAATGAAGAAACGCAAAGCTACGAATATATGAGCAAGGATGAAATAAAAGAAAGATATTTGTCTGAAGCAAGAGCAAATGCAGAACTTGCTAAAGCTGAAGCAAAAGCAAAAGCGGAAGCAGAAGCAAAGGCAAAAGCAGAGGCTGAGGCAAAAGCCAGAGCAGAAGCCGAGGCTGCTGAAAAAGCAAAACCCCAGCATACATATGTCGTACAATCCGGTGACAGCTTTACTGAAGTAATCAAAAAATCACTTCAGGCTCAAGGTGTAGAAAATCCGACGAAAGAGCAAATAGCTCAAGAAAAAGAAAAATTCAAAAAATACAACCCTGATGCTGTTAAAACAGCCAAAAACGGTGTAGAGTACCTTCTTGCCGGTGATGAAGTCAAACTCCACGGCGAAGTTGCATATGAAAAATCGGCAGAAGAAGCAGAAGCACAATGGGCAGAAGAACATCCTGATTTGAAATGGAAATTACCGGAAGAAAGGGCAGCAGAAGAAGAAGCAAAAAAAGCTGCAGAGCAACACAAAGCTGATTTAAAAGCCGGCAAACCGGAAGCCGTTGCACAGGAAGCAGAAAAACAAGGATATAGAAAAACCGGTCACGCAGAAACATATTATGATGAAAAGACAAAAACACATTATCGCTGGAATAATGATGAACAGAAATTTGTCAAATTTGATGCTGACTTAGTATTAAAAGATGGTGCATACAGAAAAGACGGTGATATGTACTCTGCAACAGGACGAAACCTGTCGCAAATAGTAAGAGATATGTCTCCAAAAGCAAAAACAAAAACTGAGTTTGGTCAAAGATTAATGCTCATAGGAAAAGAAAATATAGTTTCCCGAGACAAAGAACTTCTTGACAGAATCGCAGCAGGTGACAGTATATCATTTAATGCGGAAGCATTAGTTGCTGCCGGTGAAGGACTGGGCACAAACGAAGTTTTGTTTGAAGCTGTATTGAATGCAGGAAAAAATGTTGAATATTATGAAAAATTAGACAAATACCTTAAAGAATACCATGGAAAAGGTCTTGGTGAATTAGGTGATGCTGAATATGGCGGATATGCGACAAAGGCATCAGATAATGTATACTATCAACAATTCTTTGCAAATAACTGGGCAAAAGCAATAGGATACAATAGAACTGACGCCCCTCTTATATATGAAAATAACGGACGATATTACAGAGCTAATATAGGTTCCGGAATGCTTGAGGTTAATCAATACAATGTCGACGGTTCATATGTAATAGGTAACAAAAAATATGATGTTAACGGAAATTTAATTGAATAAATGTTGTTAAATAAATATTAAATAAAAAAGGCAGCTTTATTGCTGCCTTTTCCGTTTTTATTACATTTATGTTGACTATTTAATGTTAGTTTACATATTTTTACAAACGGGGAAAATAGCCTTACTGCTTGTGTTTTATGCATAGCAAATTACTTCTTTGACTTTTTTTGATTAAAGTTATTCTTGTTTTTGTCGATTATTCAAACATATGTGATTTTAAATTTAAACAGGAATGAAAGGTGTGCGTATGACAAACAAAAGAATAGGTGACGGACAAAGATTTGATGTAAATCAGGTTTCCAAAGAAGGTATATCAAAAGAAGAAATAGAAGCAGCGAAAAAGAAAAATTTGCGTTTGGCAAATATATTCAAAACTTTTGACCTTGATAAAAGCGGTGACTTGAGCAGTCAGGAACTTGCTCTTGCCATGGATACATTTAAAACGTTTGATGAAGACGGGAACTCAAAATTATCAAATAACGAATTTTTGAAAATGGCAGAATCTTTCCGTAATGAGTATGGCGAAAGTTTCATTTCCAAAGATTTTAAAGATTTTATGAATGTCATAAGAAAAGCTACCAAAAAAGATGAAAAAGTTAGTTCTCAGCAGCTTGTTGGCGAATATTATGATGAAGTTAACCATACAATAAAAATGAACAGCGTAAATAATTATGCAAAAGAACAGGGCTTGGCTCTGGTAGAGGGACATGAAGGGGCATATTATGATGTAGAAAATGATATGTACTACAAACTTTATGAAGAAGGCGGAAAACTTTCTCTTGTTCCTGCTAAATATGATGAAAAAGCAAATACTGTTGAATATATGACACAAGAAGAATACGATGCGGTAATGCAGCAAAGAGCAGAGGCTGAAGCAAAAGCGAAAGCCGAAGCAGAAGCAAAGGCAAAAGCAGAGGCTGAGGCAAAAGCCAGAGCAGAAGCCGAGGCTGCTGAAAAAGCAAAACC
>CALVAQ010000008.1 GCA_944325595.1 Candidatus Gastranaerophilales bacterium | reverse complement strand
AATTCTTATCAAAAAGTTGTATATTCTAACAAACAGCGGCATCTTTTTCTTCCATTATTTTATTAACGGCATTGTACAGATTTTTTGCGCAGAAATCAGCATATTGAGAATCTTGTTCCGAAATAAAAATCGTTTTGCATCCTGCATTTTTTCCTGCAACAAGGTCTCTTTCACTGTCCCCTATCATCCAGGAGTTTTTCAAGTCAATATTCATATCCGCAGCAGCCTGCAAAAGCATTCCCGGCTTTGGCTTTCTGCATTCACAGTCAATTTTGAGCTCTTCCACTTCGCCTTCAAAGCCTTTTTCGGGGTGATGCGGACAGAAATATATTCCGTTTAAAAATGCATGTTCTTCTCCGAGAAGAGTTTCCATTTTCTTGTGAGTCATCTCAACTTCTTCAAAAGAAATAAATCCCTTCGCTATCATCGGCTGGTTTGTAACAACAACTGCCAGATAGTCTGATTTGTTGATTTTTTTTATCGCTTCAGCAACATCGTCTAGCAGCACAAAATCTTTGAGCGAGGGTTTTGTATCCATATTCGGGTTTATCACCCCGTCTCTGTCAAGGAAAATACACGGGCGTTTGTTCTTTTTGTTCAGACGTGCAACTTTTCCGGATATCCAGTCATTTTTTACCTTCTCAAACCTGTCTGCAGTACCCATATCTTTGATATATTCGGCTGTTTCGTATCCGGCAAGAGTCTCGCCGGCATCAACAACTTTTTTCAGGATATGTTTTCCAAAATCTTGAGAAATCCCTGATTCTATATAGTCAAAAATTTTGGGAGAAAAAATATACACAGCCGCATTTACAAGATTCTGGTAATATTCTCCGTCTTCATGCGGTTTCGGAATAACTCTTGTCACAACTTTGTCTTTGTTTATCTCGAGCAAATCGCTGTCATACGGGTGGTCATTCGGGTGGACAAGGGTTGTTCCGATAGAGTCTTCAAACTTTTTGTCAAAAGCGATAAAACTGTCCAAATCAAAATCCATCACTACATCGCCGTAAAAGACCATAAATCTGTCTTTTATCTTTCCTTCAAGAAGTTTTACCGCACCTGCAGTTCCCAGAGGATAAGGTTCTACAATATGATGGATTTTTACTCCCCACTTTTCGCCGCTGCCAAAATAATCTTCTATAACATGTGCAAGGTGTCCGGAAAGAATGAAAATTTCTTTTATTCCATAAGATTTTGCAAGTTCAATTTGATGTTCCAAAAGAGGCTTGCCCGCAATCTGAACCATGGGTTTGGGTATATCTTTGAGCCCGAGTCTGGTGCCTTTTCCTCCTGCTATGATTACAAGCTGCATTTGTCCATCTCCAAAATATATTGAATAGCTTTTCTGACTGCTTCGTTAGAGGTATAAGAAGCTTTCCAGCCGAGTTTGTGGATTTTGTCGAGATTGTAATTGAATTCGGGAACATCGCCGACCCAGCCTCTGTCACCGCCGGTGTATTCAATTTTTGCATTCAGTCCCATTTCTTCTATAACCATTTGTGCAATTTCTTTGACTCTGGTTCTTGTTTCAACACCTATGTTGAAATAGTTGATTTTATCGTCAGTGTTTTTCCATACAAACAAAATCGCATCAACAAGATCTTTTACATATACATAGGGTTTATACTGCATTCCGTTTCCGAGCACTTCAAGGCAGTTGGGTGTTTTTTTGAGTTTTTTAATAAAATCTCTTATGACTCCGTGTGTTGAACGTTCTCCGACAACATTCGGAAATCTTGTTATCCAGGCTTGTATTTCATAGTTCTCACAGAAGCTGGCAATAAAACCTTCGCTTGCGAGTTTTGAAGCGCCGTAGTGAGAAGCGGGGAACAAAGGACCGAATGTCTCATCCACACTCTTTCCCGCATCTCCGTATATAGCGGAAGTAGATGCAAAGACGAGTTTTTTTATGCCGAATTCTTTCATTGCGAGAAGTGTTTCGTATGTTGTTCTGAAAGTATTGTCAAAATCGACATCCGGATTGGCGTGGCTTTTTGCTATATCAGAGTTTGCCGCCATATGAAAAACTATATCAAAGTTGTTGGTTTTGAATACATTCCAAAATTTTTCTCTGTCGAGAATGTCGCCTTCAACAAATTTGAAATTAGTATTTTTTGATGCTTCCTCCAAATTCTCTAATCTGCCGAGTGACAAATTGTCATATGCAACTACAAAATTGCCTTCCGAGAGCAGTCTGTCAACAAGATGACTGCCGATAAATCCTGCTCCGCCTGTAACAAGTATATTCATTTTATCCTCTTAATCCTGTAAAAACGTGTCAAAGTAAAAAACAATGCACTGAAAAAATTATACCTGAACATCTGCAGTAAAGAAAAGAGGGTTTTGTCTTTTTTGAAACAATTCCTTAGCTTTTTTATTACTTTTTTTGTCAAAAATCTTTTAAATATTGTTCTGTCAAGATTTTGCGCAGAAGAATTGTCAAGCATAAACGTATATAGCGCATAAATTTTTTGTGTGTCGCATGATTCATTATTCAAAAATGATTCAATATCCTCAACAGAAATATTGCTGCCAAAATATTTTTCAAATTGTCTTTTTGTTATATCAAGGGTAAGCTCCATAACACTGTCTTTGTGGGTATTTGATGTATTCTCGTTGTGTACTCTGTAATAAAGAAGAACTTTAGGGATATTATGGAACTTGCAATATTCCATACATCTTGCCCACAAATCGTAGTCCTCACAAATACGATATTCCTCATTGTATCTGACATTATGTTTTTCTAAAGCCGCTTTCCTGAATATTGCCGTCGGATGCATAATACAACAGCTGAACATCATTTTTGTTTTGATTTGTTTATGTTTTTGAGGGACACGAACAATACGGCTTGAGACGCCAAATTTTTTGATGAAAGATCCGCATATATCAATATCAGGATGCTTTTCCATATATTCATATTGAATTTGCAATCTGGATAAAACGGAGATGTCGTCTGCATCCATTCTCGCTATATATTTTCCATTTGCCGCATCGAGTCCGAGATTGAGAGCAAATCCGATACCTCTTTTTTCTTCATTTTCAATTATTCTGACTCTATTGTCTTTTTGTGCATAACTTTTGAGAATTTCTAAAGTATTATCATCGGATTTGTCATATACGCAAATAATTTCAATATCTTTCAGTGTCTGATTGACAAGACTATCCATAGCTTCCGCCAAAAAATTTGACGAATTATATACCGGCATAACAACCGAAACCAACGGGTTTTTCTCTTTTGTTTCTACAATTTCAGACAAGATAGTTTCACTCTCCGCACACATTTTTGTAGTAATTTAGCGGTTCTTTTTTTACAAGACCGGCAATTTTACCTGCATTTTTAAAAGTATACCCCAACATATTAAAAAACAAAACTCTGCCAAACAACAATGACGGCAAAAGTGCTGCAGCATCAAAAAGGAAAGAAAAAATAAGATTTATAAAATAAATAAATTTTTTATGTTTTTTATTTTGGTTTTTAAATCTTACTCTTGAACCGGAATAACCGTTGTAGTAATTTCTGTTCAATATCCACTTCAGATTGGCTCTTTCATCCCCGATTAATTCATATCCTACGGCTTCATTGTTCCAGATTATGTCGTATCCTGCCAGATATGCACGGTTGAAAAAGTCCCCGTCTTCTCCGCCCATATATATATATTTGTTGTCAAAATAAATACCCTTATCCCTTGCAACAGAAACCGGGAAAAAGACGTTTCCGCTGGCGCACATATGTCGTTTTTTGCCTGTCAGTTTTGATGTACTTGTTTTGAAAACTGCATTTTTTGTAATATATGCAGGATAGTCTCCAATAAATCTATTTAAAGTGGGACCTGAACTAATAACTGCATTTTCGTATTTTTCGCATAATTCAATATGTTTTAAAAGCCAGTTCTCATCAAGACTTTCATCATCATCAAACATTGCGATATGTGTTGCACCAAGGTTTATTGCTTCTTCTAACAGCCTGTTTCTGGCGTTTGCAATACCACGTTGCGGTTCAACAAAATAGTTTAGAGGCAAAGGCATTTTGTCTTTATATTCTTCAACTGTCTGCCTTCCTGTTTCTTTCTCATCATTGTCTATAACAAGAACCTCTGTTTTTATATTGTTTGGAATATTCAAATTTTTTACCGCATCAAGAGCAACAGAAAGCATCTTTGGTCTTTTACAGGTACAAAGCGCAATGAGAATAAATTCAATTTTTTCTTTTGGTTGTTTCTCCAAAACAACACTCCGGGGCTCAAAAGAGCCTTTAATTCCCTTAACAACAGATAAGACTATTCTATAACAAAAATTATTTTTATTAAACACTGTCCAATATCTCCTGTGGTCTTTTTCTGCTCCAGTTTATGTCTCTTTTTACTGTTCTTGCCGGGTTTCCTGCTATAACGGAATTTTTTTCATCAAATTTTTTTGTTACAACACTGTTTTGAGCAACTATGCAGTTGTCGGGTATTTGTGTATTTTTCATAATAGATACGTTTTTGCAAACCCATACATTTGAACCGATTGTGATGTTTTCACCTTTGTTAATCAATTTGCTGTTTTGATCCATAATTGCGTGAGTGTCGCTGCAGGCAATTTCAACATTGAAAGAGAACATGCAGTTTTTTCCTACAATCAAAGAGCTGTCGCTTTCTCCGAGTTGAATATCTGCAGAATTGAAACTGGTTCTTTCTCTTATTTTTATTATTGTGTTATTTATCGGACAGTCAGGAAACCCGACTCTTATATGTACATTGTGCAGGTATGTATGCTCGCCGAAAATTATTTTATTGTTATTACCGTAAATTTTTATTCTGACTTTTCGTAAATATACAGAATGCGGAATGTTGACAGTGTTATTTATACCGTCTTTTTTTATATTTACCGAGAATATTCTGCTAAAAATTTTTTTAAAGTCCCTAAATGACATAGTCGTTAATTCTTACTTAATTATTGCTGGAAAATAAAGAATGATTTTATATTAATTAAATAATATTTAATTTTCAACAGATTATTAAGTTTGGTTTTGTTCAAATTTCCTGAATTTGAATATTAAATATAAACAGGAGATTTTCAATGGACAAGAAAAGACAGCTGGGACAAAGACTTCGGGAACTGAGAAAAAGAAAAGGGCTGAATCAGGAAAAACTGGCAGAACTTATATCTGTTGAACCGGCAACAATTAGCAATATCGAAAACGGAAAAAACTATCCTTCGCTTTCCAATCTGGAGAATATTTTGAATGTACTGGAATATTCTTTTGCCGAAGCATTTGATTTTGAACACAAAAATGAAAACAAAAATCTTCTGGAAGAAATAAACAAAATTCTTTCCCAAAATCCTGAGAAAATTGAAGATTTTTACAAAATTCTCAAAGCTCTGACAAAATAGTTTTTTAAAGATTCTTTAGATAATACTTTTTGTCTTCTTTATAAAGTTTCAATTCTGTTTCAAAAATATCGGAGAGATTTTCAGATGTCAGAATGTCTTCTTTTTTGCCCTGTTTGTATATCATGCCGTTACTCATCAGAGCTACGTGTGTAATTTCCGGAAAAATTTCCGTTATGTCATGAGTAATTAATATAATCGGAATTTTTTTTGCAATTTTTTGAATTAGATTTAAAAAGCTTTGTTTTGATTTTATATCGAGTCCTGTTGTCGGCTCATCAAGAATAAAAGCTTTGGGACTGTGAATCAAAGAACGTCCTATTATGCACCGTCTCAGCTGTCCCGTGCTCATATGTGCGGATTTTTTGTCTTTTATCTCTGCAATTCCGAGATACTCGAGCACATCTTTTGCCTCTTTGTACTGCTCTTCAGAAAATTTGTGATGAGAAAAAACGCCGACAGAGCCTTCATAACCGCTCAAAACTATCTGTAAAGTCGTTGCGGCAGGTGCGTTGTACAAAAATCTGTTGTGCAGTTCGTTTGTAACTATTCCGAGTTGTTTTCTCAGTTCAAAAATATCCCATCTGTCTTTGCCGAAAATTTCTTTTTTAAAGTCGTATTCCGTGTTTGGATATATGTCGTGGGAAAACAGCTTTAAAAGGGTGGATTTTCCGCTGCCGTTGGGTCCCAGTATTGCCCAGTTTTCATCGGAATTTATTTTGAGATTTATGTTTTTCAAAACAGTTGTCATTCCGTAGTTTACATATATATTCTCAAAATCGATTATGCATTGTTTTTTTGTTTTTTGTTCTTCCAACGCTCAGCCTTTCGATATGTGCTGAAAACTAGTATAGTACAAAACGATTGAACAAAGAATACCGCAGAATTTCCGAATGATTATTTTGTTTTGTTTTTAACCGTACGACGTACAAGGTTTGAGAAAACATTATATTTTATTATTAAAAAAATTAGAATATTCTCATGTTTTTAGTATAATGTTAACACTCAATGTTATATTGAAAGGTCTATTATGCTGGAACATTTGCATGCATTTTTCGGATATTTTTCAAAACTGTTCGTAACACTGGACGGTATAGGTCTTGCGCCGGTTTTTATTGCGCTTACTGCTCATGCAAAGCAAAAATGGCGCAATATTATGATGAACAAATCAGTCGTAATAGCCTTTTTTATTCTTTTGTTCTTTGCATACACCGGCTCGGTGGTACTGGACTTGCTTGGAATAAGTCTTACTGCTTTGAAAATTGCGGGCGGTATTTTGCTTTTGATAATGGCAATTGATCTGGTGCTGGGGAACCCTGAACCGGCAATGAACAATGAAAACAAAGAAGAACGCAAAGAATCTATGAGAAGATCTGATATTTCCGTTTTTCCTCTGGCAATACCGCTTTTGTCCGGACCTGCAACTATTACAATGCTCACTATTTGTATGAAAAATGCTTCAGGCGATCCTATTGACAGGTCTTTGATTATTGCGGCACTGGCATTGAACCTTGTTGTTTGCTGGTTAATTATGAAATTTGCTTCAAAAGTGAGCCAGCTTTTAGGCAAAACCGGTGTTAGCGTAATAAACAGAATAGTCGGTATCCTGCTTGCTGCAATGTCGTGTGAATTTTTGATGACTGGTTTGATTGAAATATTAAAAAGTGCAAGGTAAAAAATGCAAAGAAGAGAATTAATTGAAAAAATAAATAAATTAAAAAAAGAAAAAAATGCAATTATTCTGGCGCATACATATCAGAATGTGGAAATAGACGAAGTTGCTGATTTTTCGGGAGATTCTCTGTATCTTAGCCAGCAGGCGGCAAAAACAGATGCTGATGTTATTGTGTTTGCAGGTGTATATTTTATGGCGGAAACGGCAAAGATTCTCTCTCCGAAAAAAACGGTTCTTTTGCCAAATCTAAATGCGGGATGTGCAATGGCTGATAAAATTAATGTGGAACAGTTGAGAAATTTTAAAGCCCAACATCCTGACATTCCGGTTGTTTGCTATGTAAATTCAACAGCCGCAGTCAAGGCAGAATCTGATATTTGCTGCACAAGTGCCAATGCAGTCAATGTGGTAAAATCTTTAAACAAAAAAGAAGTTCTGTTTGTTCCTGATCAACATCTGGGCTCATATGTTGAATCACAACTGGATGGGGTAAAAGTCATTACGTATTCGGGATTTTGCCCTGTTCACCATGAAATAAATCCGTCCGATATTGTTGAAAAGAAAACTCTTTATCCAGAGGCAAAAGTTATGGTTCATCCGGAATGTCCTGATGAAGTGGTCAAAATGGCTGATTACACCGGCTCGACAACCGGAATAATAAAAACTGTAAAGGAAAGCAGCGACAAAGAGTTTATAATTGTTACAGAAAAAGGTGTTGTCGAAAGACTGGAACGTGACTGCCCTGACAAAAAATTTGTACTGATTAATGAAAAAGCTGTCTGCGAAACAATGAAACTTATTCATCTTGAAGATATTCTGAATACCCTCGAAAATAATGTATATGAAATCAATATTGATGAGGAAATTTCTAACAAAGCGATAAACGCTATAAACAAGATGGTTATGATAAATGCATAATTTTTTGTAAAGAAATTACTATTTAGCTGTCAAAAAAATAATATTTCGTGTTTTTTGTAGTTATTACAAAAAACAAAAGGTTTATTTCTGATGATTGGTCTCAAGAAAATCAATGATTTTGTACACATAAAAGATTATTCACATATAGTAAAAGCACCGCTGAAAGACGGAACAACCGCACTGATGCAGTTGAATGAGAAAAGGCAGAAACTTGATTGTGTTGTCATCAACAACAAACAATACATTACGGAAGAACACACAATCAGAAGCAGAGACAAATATCTTATGCCGGCTGTTTATGAATATATGAATTTGATTTCAAAATCACTGTTTTTCCCGAAAGATAAGATTAGAATTCTTCTAGAACTGATTGAAAAATCGATTAAATAATTAATTACATTTCTATTTCTTCAAGCAGCACAACAGCATCTACGGCGAGGCATTTTCCTTCGCCGATAGGTCCCATCCACTCCATGGATTTTGCTTTGACAGAAACTTGGTTTAAGTTCAAATTTAATACATCTGCCAGATTTTGTCTGATATCAAGAATAAAAGGCGATAATCTCGGATATTGTGTTTTTATTGTTGCATCAATATTATTGATTTTGTAGCCGGCTTTTAAAACGAGATACAGTGTTTGTGCCAAAAGCTCCGTGCTGTCGCAGCCGTAATATTGAGGGTCATTATCCGGAAAGTGCTGCCCGATGTCACCAAGAGCCAATGCCCCCAAAAGAGCATCTATTATGGCATGGCATAATGCATCGGCATCTGAATGTCCCAAAAGACCTTTGTTGTGGTCAATTTTTACACCTCCCAGAATAAAATCTCTGTCATCAACAAATTGATGTAAATCAAATCCCTGACCTATTCTATAACCCATATTCTTCTCCTATAAATTTCGATACGGCAGCGGGAACCCCGTCATTGTCTACCGTTTCTGTTATATAATCCGCTATTTTTTTCAAATCTTCCGTCGCATTACCCATTGCTACCTTTACACCGGCAGCCAGCAGCATTTCTATGTCATTGTCCTGATCACCGCACGCCATTATTTCTTCTTTTTTTATTCCCCACCTATCGGCAAGAAATCGAACGGCGTTCCCTTTTGTTGCTTCTGTACTTGAAAACTCACAAAATCTCGGAGTCGAACGAATAACATACAATTTGTCTTTATATTTTTCTGACAGTTCTTTTTGCAGGTTTTCAATGAGTTTTGTGTCATCATCAATTGCCAGAATTTTGTTCAGTCCCGTTAAATCCATATTGTCACAGCTTCCGACTATTTTGTATTCAATGTTTCTTGCATCGACATACTGCTGAACAAGATAGCTGTCATGCTCCACCATTAAAACGTCATTGATATAAAAATTGAAAAAGATATTTCTCTGCTTTAAGTCGTTTATGACTTCTCTTGCAATGACTGGATTCATGTTCTTTTCCCAGAGAGTATCTTCATTTTCGTAAAAGTTTTTAACAAGCCCGCCCTGATAACAGATAACAGGGGTGCAAAGTCCGAGTTCCTGCGCAATTGCCTTTGTTGCGGCATACATTCTGCCTGTACAGAGCACAACTTTTATACCGGCTTTCACAAGGTTTTTAAGAGTGCTTTTAACACCCTCAGTGGCGGTATAATCTTTTTTGAATATCGTTCCGTCAATATCAAGAACGAGCATTTTAATCTTGTTCATTAAGTTTGAAAGCTCTCATAAGTGCACAAATCGTCTTTGCATCATTAATTGTACCATTTTTTACAAGTTTGTACACCTCGCTTAACGGAAGTTCAAAAAAGTCCAGAATTTCGCCTTCATCGGGATTAGGCTTGTCGAATACTAAGTCGGAGGCTTTGAAAAGATATAACTTTTCATCACAGATTCCGAATGTAGTGAAGATATAACCCAGAGACTCCCAATTATTTGCGCTGTAGCCTGTTTCTTCAAGGAGTTCTCTTTTTGCGGCGGACAAAGGCTCTTCTCCTTTTTCCAGCCTGCCGGCAGGAAGCTCTGTTTGTGTGGATTTTACGGCATACCGGTACTGTTTTACCAGCAGCAGGTTTCCGTTGTCCTTAAGTGCACAAATGACAACTCCTCCGGGATGTCTGATAATCTCTCTGTGACGTTTTAGTCCGTCAGAAAGGACTATTTCATCATCTGTTATATCAAAAATCTTTCCGTTGTATACGGTTTTTGACGACAGTGTTTTTTCCTCAAATTTATCCATAAAATTATTTTATCATACAATCAAGATTATATTGTTTTCAGATATTATAATGTTGGGGTAGAAACCCCAACCTACAATTCTTTTTTCTCTTGCTTGATTCGTAGGCGAGGTACGAGCCGTACGAATCAGGATGCCCTTGCGATATGCACACGCAACTCAAAGAGAAAAAAGTATCGTGTAAAAATAAAGATTTTTGTTTTATTTTCCACCCATTCTTTTTAAAAAGAACGGGTGGAGCCCAAGAAAACCCGACCTGCTGTTACATTCATACAGAAAGTAAATTAAACCCGAGTCTCATAACTCGCAGTCCATATTGTCTTGAAAAATCATAAACGAATAACTAAAATATTGAAAATAATTACGAACTGCTCGGACAAATGAGACTAATTGTTGTTTAATTAACTTTCTGTAATTCATTTTACAAAGGTCGGCGAGGGTTGTATGTTTTATTGCATAAATTCAAACCTAGCAGAGTAGTAGAGTAGGTTGGGCTTTCAGCCCAACTAAAACTATAATATTGGGGTAGAAACCCCAACCTACAATTCTTGCTGTGCTGAGCCGGCGGTTAGTGCGATACCGGATTGGGTTCAAATAAGAATATTTTTAATCATGTCTTACTGTTGATTTCAAATGCAGTTCCATCAGCTGTTCTTCCGATGCATATGTGGGGGCATTTGTCATAAGACATTTTGCTGCGGAATTTTTCGGGAATGCAATGACTTCTCTGATAGAAGTATTGTGTGTCAACAGAGCAACAAGTCTGTCCAGTCCGATAGCAAGACCTGCATGCGGGGGCGTTCCGTACTGGAATGCAGTGAGCATAAAGCCGAATTTTTGCTGAACTTCTTCTTCGGTAAGTCCGAGCGCATCAAACACTTTTCTTTGAACTTCTGTAGAGTGAATTCTGACAGAGCCGCCGCCGAGTTCCGTGCCGTTGTATACAATATCGTATGCCACCGAGCGTACATTCAGCGGGTCAGTTTTCATTTTGTCTACATCTTCAAGGTTCGGAGATGTGAACGGATGGTGCATTGCCATCACTCTGTCAAATTCTTTGCTGTATTCAAACATCGGGAAGTCGACTACCCATAATAGCGCATGTTTGTTTTCGTCAATCAATCCGAGTTTTTCACCAAAGAACAATCTGAATCTGCCCATAACATCGTATGTTGTTTTCTTTTCATCTGCCACAAAGAATACGATATCGCCGGGATTTGCACCTGCTCTTACTTTCAGAGCCTCTATCTGCTCTTCTGTGAGGAATTTCAAAATAGGAGACTTGACAGTGCCGTCTTCCATATATGTAATCCAGGCAATACCTTTTGCTCCGAATGAAATTGCAGTTGAACGCACATCATCCATTTCTTTTCTGGAGTATCCCGCAATACCCGGAATTTTTATTGCTTTGGCAATACCGCCGTTTTTCAATGTTTCTTTAACCGGTTCAAAAGTTGACTCCATCATAATATCTGAGATATCAAACAACTCCAGTCCAAAACGGGCATCCGGTTTGTCTGAACCGAATCTGTCCATTGCTTCCTGCCATGTTATTCTTTCAAAAGGCGGTTTTACGTCAACACCTGCAGCTTTAAAAGCTTCTGCGATAAGCCCTTCTGTCAGAGCGATAACATCGTCTTGAGTAGCAAAAGACATTTCCAAATCCACCTGTGTGAATTCAGGCTGTCGGTCTGCTCTAAGGTCTTCGTCTCTGAAACATTTTGCTATTTGATAGTATTTCTCAAGACCTCCAACCATCAATAGCTGTTTAAATATTTGAGGAGACTGAGGCAGCGCATAGAACTTTCCTTCCTGAACACGGCTCGGAACAAGATAGTCTCTTGCTCCTTCAGGTGTAGTGTTGATGAGAATAGGTGTTTCTACCTCTGTAAAGCCGGATTTGTCAAAATAGTTTCTTATAGCGCTTACAATTTTGTGTCTCAGTTTCAAATTGTGAGCCATCTGAGGACGTCTGATGTCCAGATATCTGTATTTTAATCTCAAATCTTCTTTTATATCTTCCGCAGCAAGCTCAAAAGGAAGAAGTTTTGCCTCGGAAAGGATTTCCACCCTGTCAGGATACATTTCAATTTCGCCGGTCGCAAGGTCAGGATTGTAGGTTTCGGGCGGTCTTTTTGTAATTTTGCCGCTTACCTGTATTACAAACTCATCTTTAAGTTTTGAAAATACATCGTGCACGGAAGGATTAATCTGCGGGTCTGCTACTACCTGAAAGAATCCGCTTTTGTCTCTGAGTTCGACAAAAATAATTCCGCCCAAGTCACGTACGGCAGAAACCCAGCCTGCGAGAGTAACATTATTATTGACATTCTCTATCGTCAAATCTTCATTATAATGTGTTTTCATTGATGAAAATGTGTGCGGATAAGTTGTCATTTTGTTTCTCTCTCCTTCGTGTATTATACTCGTTACTAATTTATAATAAACAAAACATATAATCAATTTTATGCTAAAATACCCTTGATAGCTAACGGAATAAAAAATGATAAAATACGCAGTAAATTTGATAAAAAATACTTTTCACCCTCTGCAGGTACCGGAAACGGCACATGTTGAACAAGGTCAGCTTGTGCTGGTCAGAACGGAAAAAGGAGAGGAAGTAGCAAAGGTCTTTGTTGTAAACAGTTGTATCGCAAAAGCCTGGGAAAAGAACATGCCCGAACCCCTCCCGCTGATTAGAGTTCTCGGTCAGCGTGACAAAGAAGCCCTTGAGGAGCTGAAAATTGCTGAAGAAGAAGCATTTAAAACTTGTAAAAGACTGGTCGCTGAGCACAATTTAACAATGAATCTTGTGCAGACAAAATACACCTTCGACAAAAGGAAAATAACCTTCTATTACACAGCACCCGAAAGAGTTGATTTTAGAGGATTGCTAAAGGATTTGACACAGGTCTTTAAAAGAGTCAGGATTGATTTGAGACACATCGGTGTCAGAGATGAAACCTCGCTTCTTGCGGGCAACGGGCTTTGCGGGCGACCTTTTTGCTGCTGCACTTTTTTAAGAAAATTTGATTCAATAAATATAAAGCTTGCAAAAGATCAGGGAATGCCCATTACTCCCGGAAAAATTTCAGGCACATGCGGAAGACTTTTGTGCTGTCTGAATTATGAATACAAAAACTATATCGATGCAGCAAAAGATATGCCGCCTATAGGTTCTGGCGTAATGACTCCGGATGGTCTGGGCAGAGTTTGTTCACTGCATTTTCTGAACAATGAAATTTCCGTAAAAACAGAAGACGGCAAAATCAAAAATTACAAGAAAGATGATATCGAAATGGTTGACGGAGATGTGAATATTGAGATAGATATTCAAGATACGGCAGTAAACACTGTATATCAGGAACAATCCGACTACAATGTTGACATAAAACAGCTGGAAGACGATAAAAACAGCTCAACCGGCAATTTATAGACACGTTTTATTATTTTTTAAGGGGTATGAAGTATGAAATCGACAAGAATGCAATACTGTATCAAAGCTGTACCGAGCGATGACACTTTTCAGATGGAATCATTGCTTAACGAAATGTCTTCTCTGGGCTGGGAGCTTTATACAATGCATGAAGTAGAGTCTGATGAAGGATACAATTATAACTGCATTTTTGTAAGAGAAGCCGGTACGGAACAGGAAGAGACAAGTGAAGATGTCGATGAAATTTTTGGTTATCAATCACAGATGCAAAAAATGATTTCTTCTCAGAATGAACCTTTTGAGCTGTGCGTTGATATTCAGCGAAAAATAAAGGATAAAAGAAAAAAAATAAACAGCATAAAATCGCTTATCGATGAAACAAATGAGTCTCAAAGAAAAACTCTTAACAATGAAATGTCTAAAAATATAGAAGAGCTGAATGAGCTGAAAAGACAGCTTCAAAGTGTTATATCACCGGATATTATGGTTGACAAAATCGGTGAAGACAAAATCAAAATAAAGCTCAGTGAAGAAAATATCGAGCTTGTAAATCCGGATTTGGATGCAAATCTTGTGGCTCAAACAGTAAAAGTCAGACAAAATTTGGCGGAAGGGCTCGGATACATAATTCCGAAAATAAAATTTGAAAACGAAGAATCCCTGCAGGCAAACGAATTTGAAATTGATGTCAGAGGTGTGTGTGCTGCAAAAGGTGTGGCATATTGCGGATATTTGATGTTTTTTAAAGATGATTTGAACATAGCCAAAACGCCCAAGGATGCAATAAAAGATCTCGACCCTATCACGGGAAAACAGGTTTTGTGGATTCCGGAAGGCAAAACGAAAGACTTTTGGGCAAAGGGGTGCAATGCTGCTGAGTATATAGCACGTATTCTTGAATATGTTTGTATCAAATTTGTCGAAGAGATTTTTGATTACAATGACATTAACAGATACATAGAGATTGTCAGCGAGGACAATTTGTACCTTATTGAAAACATTATTCCGGATTTTGTGTCTGTTGCGGAATTAAAATATATTCTGACCAGCCTTATAAAAGAGCGTGTTTCAATAAAAGATATCATATACATTTTTGAAAAAATTAATGACTTTGCGGATGAGGAAACAAAAGAAGACCTTCTGAGCCGTGTAAGGCATTCTCTTTCAAGACAAATATCGAAAAGTATTGCAAACGAAAACAACCTCATACAGGCTTTTGAACTGTCCGAAGAAACCGTAAAATACCTTTCCTCAAAAGTTTCTGGAAAAAGTACTGTTATAAGAATAGACAATACAAAAATAAAAACAGTTGCAAACAGCATATTCAAAGCTGTAGACAAATTTTCTCTAAATCCTTCGGAAATTGTTGTAATAGTTCCGATGGAAATAAGACAGGTTACGGGTGTTGTACTTTCTCAATATATTCCGAATGTAAAAGTTGTCGCAAGAGAAGAAATTGCCGGCGGTTATAATCTGGAGATAATTGACAGAGTTTAATATAAACAGACTATATGACAAAATTTGCAATATGATAGAATAATTTTGTACTGAATACAAAGGAGTCTTTATATGAATTTGGAAATGATACTTATTATCGCTGCGGTAGTTGTTTTACTCGGACTGTATATGGTATACAGAAATGTTATAATGGCAAAAAACAATGTTCTGGAAGCATTGTCCGGTATTGATGTTCAGTTAAAAAAACGACATGACCTTGTACCTAATATTTTGACAATAGCCAAAAAGTTTATGGAACACGAAAGCGAGCTTTTTGAACAGGTTACTGAACTGAGAACACAGGCAATGAAAGCTCCGTCTGGTTCAAAAGCAAAATTTACGGCAGAAGGCAAACTGGACAATTTGATGAGCCAGCTTCTTATATCTGTTGAAAACTATCCTGAGCTCAAGTCAAATGATACAATGGTTCAAGCAATGAGAACATACAATGAAGTAGAAGAGCATATTGCGGCAGCGAGAAGATTTTATAATTCTGCACTTACGCAGGTAAGAAACACTGTCCAGATTTTCCCCGGTTCATTGTTTGCAAATCTTGCAACAGATGTAATGGGATACAGCTATTTTGAAGCAACGGAAGCAGACAGAGCCGCTGTAGATGCATCAGCTTATCTATAGTACCAAAAGAAGTCATTAAAAAAAGCAGGATTGAAAAAATCCTGTTTTTTTATTTTTTTCGTGTTTATTTTTACTCTGTTCTTCCTGTTCTGAACAATTTAACATATTTGTCCAGTGCACCGCCTTCTTTTGTCCAGCTGAAATCATTCTGCATAGCTGTTTTTTGCATCTGCTCAAATTTGTCGTGGTTATTGTAGTATACATCCAGTGCTCTTTCGAGTGCTTCGCAGTATGCGGAACTATTGTCAGAGAATCCGCCTCCGTAAAGAAGTCTTCTGTCTCCTGTTTCATCAAAGAATGCTTTTGTTCTAAATCCGTCAATATTGTCTTTGATTGTGTTTACAAGTCCGCCGGTTGAAGTGGCAACGGGCAGAGAACCTTTTGCCATCGCTTCAAGCTGTGTCAAACCGCAGGGTTCAAATACTGACGGCACTATAAACAGGTCTGATGCTGCGGCGACCAGATTCGTGTTTAAAAATCCGTTTATCAAAATGATTCTTTTTCCGACGTTCGGATAGAATTCCGTCATGTAGTGTTTAAATTCTTTCAGCTTGTTATAAGAATCCTGTCTTGAGATTGCTCCGCCGATAATAAATACAGGTAGCTTTTCTTCCGGAGTATTTTTGTTATGCTCCGCAAATTTCCACATAGCTTCTTTGAAGATTGAATCCACACCCTTTTGCGGGTCAATACGACCGGAATAAGCAATAACGGGCGTATTTGAGAAATCATCTTCTTTGATTTCAGTTCTTTCCGGTTCAAAAAGCATGTAGCGTCTTGTCGGAGGTTCTTCGCTGTACGGGAGTTGTCTTTCTCTTTCTATGAGCTGTTTGAATATTCCCATTATTGCATTTTTGTTTTCAATCTTTTTATCCAGCGAATTTGCATCATATGCCTTTAAATCAAAGTTTGAAAAATCAATTTTCGGTGCATCCGTGTCTTTTAGAGTCAAATCATTTTTTGTAGCTTCGCAAAGCTTTTTCATGTTTTTTTCCGTAGGTTCAATCAAATTTTTTGAATAGCCGTTAGTAATCGGCGTGAGAGTGTGTCCTGCTCCGTAGTATCTTGCTTTCATCAAATTCATAAAGCCGTTCGCTTTTTCATTTGATTGTACCAGTTCCTGAGCATAGTTTTCCGAAACGGGAACGACTCTGTCGACGAGAGTTATACCGGTTTTGGCACAGTTAAAATCTCTGTATCTCATCAGCGAATTTTTATCTTCACTGAATGCTTCATCCCAGCTTTTTGCAAGCGGGAGAATTTCATGTCCGTATGCTCCGAACATTGTTCCAAAGATATTGGTTCTGTTCCAATCGCTGGTTGTGTTTCCCTGATGTTCGCAGTTGTGGACAATGTAGATTGTCGGAATTTCATCAAAGTATTTTCCTGTTTCTTTAGAAATTACACCCGTGTCTGCCTCTGCATTGGCGGTATAGTGCATCATTGCCGCAAGTGGTCCGGCATGCCAGTCGTTTAGGACAACAACATTCGGTGCTTTTATGTTTTCAAAGTCTCCTTCTTTGATGCTTTTCATAAGTTCATATGCACATTTTGAGAAAAATACCATCCTGTATACAGGATCGGAATACTTTGTATCTGCGTAAGGTGTGTTGTTGTTTGTTGCTTTTTTGTCTTTGTCTTTTATATTAAAAAACTGGTTATACGATGTCGGCTGACCGTTTACATCGTTTCCGTATTCAGGAATTTCAAAGAAAATATATTTTGTCGGTTTGGGTTTATCCTTGTATAATTCAGCGGTAAAAACTCTGACATCAATGTCTTGAAGTCTTGTGTTGTGAGGTGCTCCAAAATACATCGGTACATTAATTTTACCTTCGTAGTTTACCGGTATTTGTTTCTCCCCTTTTTTTCCGTAGTGATAAAAATATTTTCCGTCTTTTTCTTCAAGTTTGTATTCTTTGCCGTTTACATACATCGGAGTCACAACTGACATATAATTTTTTTTGTCTTCTCTGAACTTGTAATTAAAGCTATTCGGCAAATCGGCAGCAACTTTTCCGAGACCGCCGTCCGATTTGAATTCGTCTGTTTCATCAGAAACCATCCATCCGTTTATACCGTCAATTTGCGGCCAGGGTCTTGTTCCGTTTATTCTTGAGGAAGCTTCGTTGAAAATTTTGCTTTTTGCATAATCAGACAGGGTCGGAGAAAATACATCAACATCAAAATCTGCGCCGTACGGTCTGACGTAAGAAATATTCATCGGAATTGCAGGAACATACTCTTTGTCTTTTGTTCCGTGTTTTGTTGGATTGTAACCAAAAGAAACTACAGACTTGTTGCTTGAGCCCAGTGCGTTCATAAATGTTTCCAGCTGATGGGAGTGACCGGCTGTTTTGTTGTCCGTGATATTTTGTTTTTGTGTTTTATCTTTTTGGGTTAACGTTTTTTGTTCAAATTGAACAGGTGAAATTCTTGTTACTGGCACAGTGATTATCCTTATTTGTATACAAATTTATATATTTTCAGTTTGCTTTAAAACTTCTGAAAAAATTTTTTGTCATAAATTTTTTGTATAAGTTACAAATTTTAATAAGAGAGTATTAAAAATTATACAAAAAACAAGTTTTTAATATGGTAAAATTCTTTTATGGATTTTGTATCAAAAATAAAAACAAAGCTGAATATATTAACAGGTGACATTTTTGGCGGTATCAGCTCTGCAATAATCACTCTGCCTCAGGCGCTTGCTTTTGGTGTAGCAACGGGCTTTGGAGCAGGAGCCGGGTTGTGGGGAGCAATTATTTTGTGCTTTATTGCCGGTTTGTGCGGACCCAAAGTTCCTTTGATTTCAGGTGCAACGGGTCCTGTTGCAATAGTCATTGCTTCGGCAATGCTTGCGTTGAATAACAATATTGCCGCAGCTGCTACAACAATGCTTTTAGCCGCATTGCTGCAGTTGTTTGCTTCTGCGACAAATCTGCCGTCTATGGTGAAATATGTGCCATATCCTGTTATTTCGGGGTTTATGAACGGTGTCGGGATAATAATTATTATTTTGCAATTAAACCCTCTTTTGGGTCACAAAACATTACCCTCAACCGTTACGACGATTATGTCTTTGCATGATACTATTCATTCACTGAACCAAAGTGCTCTTTTTATCGGACTGATTACGCTTTTTATAGTTTTTGGTATTCCAAAAGCAATAAATAAATTTGTGCCCTCTCAGATAATTGCCTTGATATTTTGTACATGGCTGTCCGTTAAAATGGGATTGAATGTAGACAGAATAAGCGAAATTTCTGCTGCTTTTCCGTCTTTTGTACGTCTTGATTTGAATATTTCTCATATTATAAAATACCTGCCTTATGCCTGCATGTTTGCGGTTGTGTTTTCTGCAGAAAGCATGATGACGGGGCTTGTTTCCGATTCACTTACCAAAACAAGACACAATCCCAAAAGGCTTCTGGCTGCACAAGGCATAGGAAACGCCGTTTGTGCTCTCACCGGGACTCTTGGAGGTTCTGCCGCAACAATGAGGAGCGTAGCCGCACTGAATGCAGGGGCAACAACAAAATTGTGTGCTGTTATCAATCCTCTGCTTTTGATTATTCTCCTTTTTAAATTTTCCGGCTTTGTTGCACAAATCCCGCTTGCCGTACTTGCTGCAATATTAATGAAAATCGGCTATGACATTATTGATGTAAAACTTTTAAAAGTTCTCAAATACGCACCTAGAGACGATTTATATGTTCTTGTTCTTGTCTTTCTCTTGACGGTATTTTACAATCTTATTTTTGCCGTTGGTGCGGGAATTACACTCGCAGCACTTTTGTATGCAAAACGTGTTGCCGACAAAGCACATCTGGTTGAAAAAACTGTCTATGATGAAAAAACTATGGAAATTGAAAAAACACTCGAGAGTGACTATCATCACAAAATCCGTGTTGTCCATATTTCAGGTCAATTCTTTTTCGGTTCGGCAACACAGCTGATTTCAAAATTTGAAGATATGCTGGGTACAAAGTCCTTGATAATAAATTATGAGTCGGATGAACTTCTTGATATTTCGGCAATTTTTGCACTTGAAGACATAATTTTGCGTTTGCAGTCGCAGGAAATTGATATAATTCTTGTAATAAAAAATGAAGAGGTACAAAAACAGCTCTTAAACCATGGAATTTTAAAACAAATCGGAAAAGAAAAAGTTTTTTATGCTGAATTAGAAGCAATTGAATACGCAAAAGAACAGCTTAGACTTTCTTAGGATTAAAAAAGGTTCCTTTTCGCTGCCTTTATTGTAAAATAGTGTATATCAAAATGAGGATACAACATTGGATAGAGAAGAAATTTTATCAAATATAAACAATGATATAGCAGAAAATAATTTTGAAACTGCAAAAAAAGGATTGGAAGATTATCTTGCACAAAATCCCGATGATAATTCAACGGAAATTCAAAAAATGCTCGGGTTATGCAATGTAAATCTTGAAAAAATGCAGGAAGCAAAAGAAAATTTTGAAAAAGTCGTGGCTCAGGACAAAGAAGATGCGACTTCATGGTTTTATCTCGGGATGATATATGAATCCGGAGATGATTTGGAAAAGTCTGTTGATGCATACAACAAAGTCATTGGACTCAGAGAAGACTACAAAGATGCATACAAAAATCTTGCCGTGGTTTATCTGAAGAAAAAAGAGCACACAAAAGCACTTGAATATGCACAAAAAGCCCTCTCTCTGGTTGAAGATGACTATCAGGTATTTTATATAATCGGTACGGCTTACACATCTCTTAAAGAGTACGAAAAAGCCGTAGAAGCTCTGCAAAAAGGTATTTCCCTTAAACCCGAGCATCCTTTGATGTACAACAATCTGGGTTCCTGCTATCTCGCTCTCAAAGAAATAGATAAAGCAAGAGAAGCTTTTGAAAAGTCAGTTGAACTCAACCCTGATAATGCAACAAGTTACTATAATCTGGGAACAACATACCAGCTCCAGCAAAAACACGACAAAGCTTTTGAATATCTGAAAAAAGCCTATGATATGGATAATTCTGAATTTAATCTGTCTGCTGTTGCTCTTGCATCAATCAATGCTCACAAGTGGTCAAATGCTGTAAGTTATTATCAAAAGTTGATTGTATTGCACCCGGAAAAGCAGAATTTTCAATACAACCTTGCCTGTGCTTTTCAGGAACTGGGAAATTACAACGATGCGATTTCCTTTTTGTCCAGACTTGTTACAATGAACCCGAAATCAGTTTCTATGGGGCATCGTCTGGCGCAGTGCTATGAAAAAGTCGGAAATCTTTCACAGGCAAAAACTGTGTATGAAAACCTTATGAGACTCGGCAAAATTCCGCCGGAGGTGTATTACAACTATGCACTATTGTGCATGAAAACAAATGACAAAGACAAAGCTGAAAATATATTCAAAAAGGTTATTCAGCTTGATGCAAATAATGCGCTTGCTCACAAAGATTTGGGGGTTGTTTAT
This sequence comes from Candidatus Gastranaerophilales bacterium, assembly GCA_944325595.1. Taxonomy (GTDB): domain Bacteria; phylum Cyanobacteriota; class Vampirovibrionia; order Gastranaerophilales; family Gastranaerophilaceae; genus Limenecus. The sequence goes on along the minus strand of CALVAQ010000008.1, from coordinate 67,737 downwards.
CTTTCGCAAAGACTGTTTGATTATGCAAAAGATGAGTTTGAAAAAGCATATGAACTTGCTCCTGAAAACGCTCAGATAATTTTTGAGCTTGCAAATTTTTATTATGCAACTCATGACTATGAAAAGGCGATGGAATATTATGAAAAAGCTCATGCAATCAGTCCCGATGATGTTGATATAAATCTTTTCAGAGCTATGACACTGATGGCAACAAACAAACAGAATGAGGCGCTCAAGATACTGCTTGAATGCAGAAAAAAAGTTCCTGCCGATCATATAGTTTTATACAACATCGGTTTGATTTATTTAAATCAAGGCAATTTTGAGGCAGCAAGAGAATTCTTGTCCGACTCATACAGCCTGTTCCAGACACCGGAGACAATGAATGCTCTTGCAATTGCATTTTTCGAGCTTAAGGAATATGAAAATGCGAAAAATCTTGCTTCAAAACTTCTTGAGCAGTTTCCTGACAATGTCAATGTTTTGCTTTTGCTGGCAAAATCATATATAGAACTCGGTGATGCACAAAATTCCGTGCAGTATCTGGAAAAGATTATGAAGATATTCCCTGACCAGCCTGAGGCAAAATCGCTCTATGAGAGAATAAAAGGAGTAAATGAATGTACGAACTAAAAGTCATAAGCTCGTTTTCGGCAGCTCATCACCTGCTTAACTATGAGGGTGAATGCGAAAATCAGCACGGACACAACTGGAAAGTCGAAGTTTTTATAAAGGGTGAAAATCTGGACAAGTCTAATATCCTTGTTGATTTTAAAGTTTTGAAAAGAGAGCTGAAAAAAGTTCTCGACAGACTGGATCACAAGGATATAAACGAACTGCCGGAATTTAAGGGTATCAGCCCGAGCAGTGAAATTCTTGCAAAGTTTATTTATGAAGAAATGAACAAAAGCTTTCCCCAGGTTTCAAAAGTCGGAGTCTGGGAAAACGAAAACTCATGCTCAATGTATTATGAAAATTGGGATTAAGACAAAAATAGAAACGGAAGAGATTTATGAATTTAATTCAAGCTGTAATAATGGGTTTAATGCAGGGATTGACGGAATTTTTGCCGGTATCAAGTTCAGGGCATCTCGTTTTGTCATCCAGTTTGTACAAGTATTTTACTAACAAAGAATTTGTTTCTGCGGGAAGCGAAGAAGTTGTATTTGACATAATTTTGCATGTGGGTACACTGCTGGCTGTTTGTTTGTTTTTTAAAGATGACATAATCAAAATAACAAAAGCTTTTGTAAACGCCTGTATCAAAAGAGACTTTTCTGATGCGGAAGCTAAACTCGCAGCTTTTATTCTTATAGGTACTGTTTTTACAATACTTGTGGCATTCCCTCTGAAAATAGTTTCGGAAAATCTGATTAATCTGCCATATATAGTAGGTATTTTTATATTTTTAACGGGCTGTATTTTGTATCTCGGCGAATGGGCTGCAGAGAAAAAACAAACAAAAACAGATAAAGTAGATTTAAAAACAGCGATTATCATAGGTCTGGCGCAGGGTATCGCATCAATCCCCGGCATATCGAGATCGGGTTCAACTATTTCAACCGGAATTTTTCTCGGGTTGGATAGAGTGGCTTGTGCAAGATATTCTTTTCTGTTGAGTTTACCTATCATTATCGGCGCTTCAATATTTTATCCGGTGCTGGAAGTTGATTTGCATGAGTTTTTGAATTACAACTGGCTTGCTTTTGCTGCAGGTTTTGTCGTTTCCTTTATTTCGGGATATTTTTGTATAAAATATTTCCTGCAGTTTCTCGGCAAACATTCCATGAAAGTATTTGCTTATTACTGCTGGATTGCAGGCGCATTTATGTTTGTATTCTTCAAATTTTTTGCATAAAAAACAAGTTTGTTTAAATACACTCTTTGCATGATGCAAAGGGTAACTTTTTTGTGCAAAATACAGAAAGTTAATGGACTTTTTAATTAAAGTTGGGAGAGGTTAGACAAAATGGTAAGTTCAATCGGTTCTATGACAACTGATTTGCTGCAAAACTACAGGCAGATGCAGTTTTCTTCCGGTACAACACAAAATGATGCCCCTCAAAGTTTTGAAGAAATTATGGGCAGCAAAACCGAAAATCCACAGAGTGCCTCTATTGATGCAGGCGGCATTCAAGGCGCTTTCAAAGCTGAAAAAGATGAGTCTTCAAGCAGCACAAAAAGCGAGATGGATTTAAATCAAGACGGTGTTGTCACTATTGATGAAGTAATGCAGTATGTGTCAATGCAAATGACACAGCAAATGCAGGAACAAATGGCAGCAGATCAAGGTTCTGATGAGATGTCACAGGAGGCTGAACAAAACAATCAGCAGCAGAAAGCTGATGTTCAGGATTTTAAAGCATTGCAGGCAACGCAGGCATATCAGATTGGAGAAAATATGCTCACTGCCTCGATAGGCGCAGTGACACAGAGTTTTGCCGTTTAATAAAATAACTTTTTAAAACAGGCAAAAAAAAAGACCTTTCGGTCTTAAAAATGTTTTCGTTCCTCGTGTGTGGTAGATTTCTCTCTAATTTATTCCTCGTATATATATAAAGTATAGATGTTATATAAAATTGCTATATTGGGAATAAATTGTTAAGAAATATTACAAAACTACTCGGACTCTTCTTCTGAACTGTCGAGAGAATCAATAAATTCAACAACACCGTTAAATTCATCATCATCTTCAATCATTTCAAAAATATATTCTTCACCTTCTTTTGTTAATCGCATTAAGACGACTTCTTTATTTTCAGCGGAGTCGTCATTTTTATCTCTCGGCAACAGAAGTCCGTATTCTTTACCGTCATCTGTCTCGACAATATCGATTAATTCAAAGTTGATAATATTGCCGTCTTCATCAATTGTTTCGATTAACTGTTCGTCCATTTCGTCGTGTTCGTGTTTTGACATTGTTTTTCCTTTTCTTTTTATAAATTATTTTGTTCTGTCCAGATACTGTTGAAGAATTATGCACGCACTTTTTAAATCAACAAGACCTTTGTTTTTTGTGTATTTTTTACCCTGCATAGCCAGTATATTTTCTGCCTGACGGCTTGAGAGCCTTTCGTCTTCAAAAATATATTCAATATCGGGTAATTTCTTTTTTAACATATCCGCAAAATCCATGCAATCCTGCGCCTGTTCACCCAGCGATCCGTTCATATGTTTTGGAAGTCCGATAACTATTTTTTTTACTTGATTCGAGCGGCAAAGCTGCGCAATCTTTTCAACTGCATTGGGTTCTCTTTGTATTGTTTCTGCGGGCTGGGCAGTCAAAAGCAAAAAGTCGCTCATTGCAATACCGATTCTTTTTGTTCCCACATCCAGACCCATTACTTTGTACATTGCTATATCCAGACCTCTTCAATATTTTTTATGCACTGTTTAATATACTTTATATCAATTTCATTGAGCTCTTGATTGGCTTTTCTGGCGAAAATAGAAGTTGCATTTTTTATGCTTTCATACCTGTCTTTTTGTGCCAGAAAATACTGATATACACTCTTTTTTAAGTAGTCAGTCAAAAAGCTTTCGCGGCATGGACATTCCTGTGTAAGAGAATACAGTATGCTTGAAGCAATCTCTTCGCCATCAAGCTTTGCCATATATGAAGACAGGATGAGTCTGTTATTCAGTATAGAGACCTGTGCGGAATCAAAGATATTTTGTTTATTTTTTTGAATTTCCGACTCAAAAAGTTTTGTATCACAAATTTTTTTGTTGATTATATTTTCCATCATTGCAGAAAAAGCTGTATTGTCGTTCTTTTCGAAGAACCATCTGTCAAAATAGCCCTGTTCGTATATTTGTTTCATCAAAAATTCGTTCAATTCAACGGTGTTTAGCTGCTGTTTCAGGTCAATCTCTGCGTAATCTATATCGTTTGTAATAGATTTCCATGCAATGTATTCATACGAAACAGCTTCAAATTTAAGCCGTGTTATCTTTTCGGCGTTTTCCATTAAATATTTACAAAAAACAGCATCTGCTTCAATAACTTTGTTGTTTTGATAGAATTTGTCTACTATTCTTTCAAACTCCTGTTCAGAAATTTCGTTAAAGCCGAAACAATCAATTATTCCGTCAATATCATTCATAACAAGAGCAAACATCTGAATAAAACCGGATTCTGTTTTTCTGGAAAAAATCAAGCCTATATTGCCATGTCCGTCGGGGAAACTCAGATAGCAGGCATTTATCGGAGATTTCCCGAGTATCTTTTTGTAATAATCTTTTGTCAAATCCTCTTTTATCCCTGAAAGTTTTAACAGGTTGAGGCTTTTTTGGACATTTGCTCTGATTTTTTGGTCTTCAGCAATCTCGTACACTTTTAATAATGCAGGATAAGCCAGTTTTGATTTACTTTCTCCTATTGCCGAAATTGCTGACTGAGAAAGTTCGCTGTAGGGATTTGACATAATAACGGGAACAAGAATATTTGTCAGGTTGTCTCCGTCATAGTCCTGAGAAAGGGAAGTAACAAGCATTTCTTTTTCAGAATCAGGCAGGGCAGTTAAAAAATCCAAAAAATCGATTTGTGCTTCAGGGTTTATTTTTGCGTTTTCCAGCAGTTTTTCCGTGTCAGTATCAATGATTTCATCAGGGTTTTCAAAGTAGCTGATGTATTCATCGTAATTTACATGCTTGCCGATTTCTCTCAAGAAATTTACAACTTTGGCTTTGGTTTCATCATTGATTTTGGGATTAATTAAATCCTCAAAAAAAGCATTTTCCAATACATCCTGTGCCAGTATTGTGCGAAGCAGAAAAGAAATAATAAAATCCTTTGACTCTGTATTGTCTTTTAAAAATTCCTTTTTCAGTATTTCAAGGACAGCAGATTTGTCTTGAATTTGTGACAGTTCTTCAACCTGTTGATTTACCTGTTCTTTATTTTGGGAATTTAGAAGGTTTGCAATCGCAGACAAAAGTTTTGCTCTGATTTGTAGTTTATTTTCTTTCTGCATTTCCGACATCTAAAAACTCCCATTACTCGGCTTTTGTCCAGAAGGCATCAAGAATCTGCTGGGCGGCTCCGGAAGGCATTCTGTCTTCCAAAATAAGATACTGTACCGCAATCATTGTGCATTCGGAACAGATATTTACACCGGGACCTTTTACCATTTTTACGACTTCTGTATTCGGTCGTCCGCAAAAACTGCAGTATACCGGAGTGTAGGCATTGTTCTGCTCCGAATCTTCCTGCTTTTTTGAATTATCATTATCATGTTTTGCTCTTGATAGCGAAACTACTTTTTCATCATCTGACATTTTTGTTTCCTTTTTATGTGTAACAGCAGCCTTTTTGAACATTTCATCCGATTTGACTACTTTGTTTATTGTATCTTATTTTGATATTGTTGCCAAATAATTTAATTTTGTATAAAATGTATGGCATATCGATTAACAAAGAATAATTATTTCAATTTATATATTATGAAAAAAGTTGTTTTATTAATCACGATACTGTTTGTTTCGGTAATCAGTACGGCTTGTATAAACAATCTTGCAGTACAGGAACTTAACAGCAAAGCAAAAGAATATATGGCAAACGGAGAAGTCGAAAAGGCTATTTGCAGACTCCGTTCGAGCATTGATTTGGATACAAGCATTTTTGAAACCCATTACAATCTGGGCGTTGCTCTGATTGAGAACAAAGAGTTTGCTGAAGCACAGGCTTCTTTGAAAAATGCAATACAACTCAATCCTGACCATCCGGATTCGTACTATTCTCTTGCTGTTGCCTGTGAGGGTGAAGCGGAGCAAATTGCAAACGGTTCATCAAATGCTGAAAGTGCCGATAAGGAAGATATTTCGCAACAGGAAAATACGGTTTCTGAAGATACACAAAAAGCTTTGACCGATGCAGATAAAACAAAAATCGTTGATTTGCTCAACTCCGCAATTGACAATTACAATAAATATCTGAGCAAGAAGCCTGATTCTGAAGACAAAGAAAAAATTGAAACTCAGATAAGCTATATAAACAGCGAAATAAAAAAATACAATCCCTCAAGAGACAACAGCCTCAACGAAGTTGAATCAACATTACAGGATGAGGATTAATGATATCTCCTCCGTCTTCCGTTGTTTTGGAAATTAACGGTTTTTCTGTTCACTATTACGGCATAATAATGTTTTTTGCAATAATAGCGGCGCTGTTTGTCATACGATATGTTGCAAAAAAATACTACAAAGATGTTGATACAAATGTTCTTCTGGATGTATTGCCTGCCGTGATTTTGTTCTCTCTTATAGGAGCCAGACTTTATTATGTCCTGATGGATTTTTCTTATTATGCAAAATATCCGTCAGAAATCATTGCTGTCTGGAACGGAGGAATGTCTATCCACGGGGCTATTTTAGGCGGTATAATATCAGGATTGGTTTTTTCAAAGATACATCATTTCAGCTTTTTGAAATATGCAGATGTCTTTCCGTACGGTCTTGCTATCGGTCAGGCAATAGGTCGATTCGGCAACTATTTTAACTGTGAAGCCTTCGGAAAACCCTGTGATATTCCGTATTTGAAATTGTATATTCCTATGCAGCACAGACCGTTTGGCTATGAGCAGTATTCATATTTTCATCCTGCATTTTTGTACGAATCTTTATGGGATATATGTGTATTTTTGCTTTTGTTTTTTGTTATAAGAAAGTTTGTTCAAAAATATAAACTTAAAGACGGAACTGTGTTTTTCTCATATCTGCTTTTGTATTCTTTCGGAAGAATTTTCGTTGAGTGGTGCAGAATAGACAGTGTAAAAAGTTTTTGGGGTATCCCCGTAGCACAAATAGCAAGCATAACAATTATTGCAGTCAGTTTAATCTTTCTGGCGCTTTTGAATAAAAGAAAAGGTAAGATTTAGAGTCTTACCTTTTTTTGTAACAGATGTAGTGTATATTATCTTTTTATTGTTTTTTTAGATGTATTCAGGATATGGTGATACATAGAGATCATTGAATCCTAAGTAATTTCCTGTCGGCTGCTGCATATATGAGTTGAATACATTGTATGCTGCCGGATTATACTGATTGTATGAATTGTAACCGTTGTTTACGCCGGTTTGTTGACCTGCTGCTGCCTGAGCGGCTTCTTGTGCTTCCAGGGCTTGGAGATAGTTCTGCATTTCTGCTGCGTTTGCAAAGCCGAGAGATTGAGCGTAGAGATCTTCTTGTGTCAATTGATTGTCCGGTGTTTTGTCTCTTGTTGCGAGGTATACTGAACCTGCTGCAAGACCCGATGTCTTCATTGTATTTTTGACTGCCGGCATGTATGTGTATCTTGTGAGAGCTTTTTCTGCTGCCTTTATCTCATTTAGAATAGTTTTTTCCATACCTGAGCCTTTAACCATATTGTCTTTAAGGTTATAGAGTCTACTGAGTCTATCACGTAGATATACACCCCGCATATCTTTTCCGTTTATAGCTTTTAATGACTCTTCGCTAAGTTTTAATATATCTTTAACTTTTATTGTAATTCCATGAGTATCTGATACTATTTTTTCCGGATCCTGTTTTTTCAAGGCTTCAATTTGTTTAAGAATGTTTTGCCTTTGTGAACTTAGTGTTTCAAAAGTATGTCCATTTACATTATTTAATTTAGCTTTTTCAATATAAATTTTATTTAAAATATCTGATACTTCTTTTTGAAGTTCTGCCATTCTTTCAGGCGTTGGATTTTTCATTGCTTCTTGATTTAACTTATTGTATTGTGCTTCAAGATCTGAAATGTTTTTGTTCAATTTTTTAGCAGTTTTGTCAGCGTAAGCCTCAAATCCTTTTTGAGCATTAAACGTATTTTGTAAATTAGGACGCATTGTATTTGTCCAGTATGCACCGACTTGCCGTGCCGCATCCATCGGATGTCTGAGGGCTTTTACGCCTTCCCATACTCCATTGCCTGCGATTTTGTAGCAGTCTTTTGTTGCTACAAGGGCATCTTTTGTCGCTTTAACAGCACTGCTAGCTGCATTGGAGACTTTTGTCCAGATACCGGTTGATGCACCGCTTCCGATTTGATGTGATGCAGGAATTGCCGGCTGAGCTGGTGTAGTACTTGCTGGAACTTTTCCTGCTGCTTTCATAGCTCCTTTGGCTCCGGCAATTGCCGTAACAACTGCTGTTGTACCGCTGCCTATGCTTTGCCATGCAAGTTCTGCTTCTGCATCCGTTTTTGCCGTAGCTGCTTTGTATATACCTTTTCCTGTCTGGAATGCACCGATAGCACCACCGGCAGCAACCAGGAATGGTGCTGCTGCACCGCCGGTAGCAACACACAATACCGTTGCGCCTGCGGCTACTGCTAATGTTGTCAGTGTTCGTTTCAAACTGAATTTGCCGTTTTCATCGCAGACCATGCCTGTGAAAAATTTTCCGACACCTTTTAAGAAGTTTTTAAACTTCTTTTTGCCGCTGATTTTACCGTCATCAACGAGGTCTTTCGGATGAACTTTTTTCCCGTTTGCTTGAGTCGTGGCAATTGCTGTCTGGTCAACCGGCAGTTGGTGCGCAGGAACAGCCTGCTGTGCTGCTGCTTGCTGCTGTGCGGCTATTTGCGCCTGCTGCTGAGCTTGTACCTGAGCCTGTTGGGATTGTATTGCTGCTTGCTGCTGTGCGAACAGTGCCTGTTGCTGCTGCATAGCATTTTGCATCATCTGGTACATATATTGCATGTACAATGGATTGCTTGTGTAATTTGATGGTAATCCAAATGGTGAACCCATGTTTTCTTCCTCTTTCTAAAAATTCCCCGTAAAAAATTAATCTTAATTTCCCTTATTAAAATAAAAAATTTTTTCAGCCTGAAATTGACAAAATTATGCCAAACGTAAAGAAATGTTAACAAAACAAATTAAATCGAACAGACACAGAAAATGAGCAAAAAAATCGAAGGCTTGAGCCGCTAAGACACTGGATTGGATTATTTTAAAACAGGACAAGTATTGTGCATGTTTTCTGCATTTTAAACAATACTGACTACGATAAACTAATGACAGAAACTTACATCACCGATATCAGAACATCTTGCGCTGTAATCGCCGTAGCCTCCTTTTACTTTTCTGATTCTTGTGTAATCAAGCGTATTGTACCTGAAAGGCATTACATCAGGTTTGTGTACATTCTGATTTGTATAAACGGCTTTTGAGTGCTGTATACGCTGTTTTTCGTTGTTTGCATACCAGGCGGAAGAAGAATAAGCGGAACTGTTGTATTTTGAAGAACCGGAGGCAGAAGAAAAATTTGTCATCTGTTTCCAGTTTCCCGAATAGTTTCCGTCATCATCAAACATTGTTGCAGCGTCGACAAAAAGACCGGATACTATTATGCATATTATTGCCAGCAATCTAAAAAATTTTGATATAATTGACATATCTAACAGTTCACAATGTTTAAAGTATTATACAAAAATTTTATCACAGCATAAAAAATATAGAGAACCTGCAAAAATATGATTATAGTTGAAGAAGCAAATATCAAAGATTTTAAAACAATTTATAATGACATGACCGTCCAGTTTCCCGAAACTGAAATGAAGAGTTATAAAAAATTCTTGAATCTGCTGGGGCTGGAGTCGTACAAATTATTTGCTGCATATAGTGATGGTGTTCCTATCGGTTATTCTTTAATTAATATTGACCCAAAAAATAAAGTGTTGTGGCTGGATTACATAGCTATATTCAAAAACTTTCAATCAAAAGGCTACGGAAAAGAAGTATTTTGTGCTTTAAAAAAGAAATTTAGCAATTTTAAAGGAATATATCTGGAAGTAGAAAAAGCTGATGAAAAAAATCCTGATACAAAAAGACGAATAAAATTTTATGAAAAACTTGGCGCACAGAAGCTGTCATGCAAATATATCTACCCGAATTCTGACGGGGGCTTGGAGATGGATTTGTATTTTCTGTCCATAAACTCTTTTTTGCCAGAACCGTCTCAAATACGGGATGCTGTTTTGGAAGCTTTTAAAACACTGCACAGCGATATTTTACAGGTTGATGACATTTTTCAAAAAATTGTTTTCTGAAATAATGAGTTTTTATATTTTACGGTAAAAAACCGCAGCAAAATTTTACCGTAATAACGGTATTTTGTGAAATTTCGGAATAATATTTAACCGATATCTTTTTTAAACTCTTTGCCGCCGACAATCTTGAGATGTCTTTCATGTCCGTCACCGATGCTGACAGACTCCAGATTGTGCTGTTCAACAAGCTCGTGCTGCATTTTCCTGATTTGCTGGTTCTGCGGGGAAAGCTCTATATCTTCTCCGCTTTCAAGAACTCTTTGAATTGCTTCTTTTGCTTCATCCAGCGCTTCTTCTGTTTCATCGTGGAAAACTATCCTGTTGTCATCTTTGAGACCCAGCGCTTCTTTAAGTACTTTTTGAACCTGTGAAGTAGAGTTTGAACGTACATAATAAACCGGCAGTTTGTATTCGTTTGCCAGACTCAGTATTTTGTTTGCTGATTTTGCAAAGTTTTTGTGTGCTATTACTATATCCGCATCATCGATGTTTTTTGTAAGTTCAGCATTGAGGTTGAGTCTTTCAATTGATTTATCTACAATCGAACGGCTGACTGCGTATATGTATATTTTTTTATAACCTTTTACTTCATTTACGTATTTTTCTCTGGAAAAACTGAAGTTCAACGGATTGTGAGATGCCGTAATCTTGCTGTCCAGTTGATTTATTTTATCAACAAGAGTTTCTTCCGCTGATGGCGGTGTCATATCGACTTTTCTTATTACCGGTTTTATCGGCCAGCCTCTCAATATACAGTCAACCGCTTCTGCGGTATTGGGGTATACTGCCAGAGTATTTCTGTCCAAAATTTCTATTACAATATCAAAAGTCGGCTGTTTTTCCCTTTCAAGTACGGTTTTTTGACAGGCTCTTCTTTTTGCTTCATCGTCACCGAGGGTTACTGACTGAATACCGCCGACAAGATCTGATAGTACGGGGTTTTTGATGAGATTTTCAAGAGAGTTGCCGTGTGCCGTTGCAATGAGCATAACCCCTCTTTCTGCAATAGTTCTTGCAGCTTGAGCTTCTGCTTCGGTGCCGATTTCATCAACTACGATTACTTCGGGAGTGTGGTTTTCAACCGCTTCAATCATTATATCTTTTTGAAATTCCGGTTGAGTAACCTGCATTCTTCTGGCATGACCTATCGCAGGATGCGGAGTGTCTCCGTCACCGGCAATTTCGTTTGATGTATCTACAACTACGACACGTTTGTGAAGTTCATCAGCAACGAGTCTTGAGATTTCTCTCAGTTTTGTCGTTTTGCCTACACCAGGTCGTCCTAAAAACAAAATACTTTTATTTTGTACAACAAAATCCTTTATGCAAGCGATTGTCCCTGTGACTACTCTCCCGATTCTGCAAGTTAGACCTACAATTTTTCCCTGTCTGTTACGTATTGCACTGATTCTGTGCAGTGTGCCCGGTATCCCCGAACGATTGTCTTTTGTAAATTCCTGTATTCTGTCCGTAATGTACTTTATGTCTTCATCGACAATTAAATCATCTCCAAGATAATCAATAGAGCCTCCGGCATGCCTTATCTCAGGCTGTCTGCCTAAATCCAAAACCAACTCAATAACGTCATCTAATGTTTCATGGCTTAAGCATTTTGTGATTTTGGGTGGTAGAATTTCAATTAACCTATCAAGGTCACTGTGAAATTGTACTTTGTTCATATATTTTTTTGCCCTTTCAATCGGCTGATACGTGCGTTTTTTGTTCGGGTTGTTGTCTGTTGGTCTCCTGTGAAATTTTATTATCTACATATATATTATAACATTATTTTTAATACGGGGCATTATCTAAACGTACTACTTCCGTAGCAAATTTACATATCTTTATAAAAACATTCATTAATTATATAATTGTACAAAGATTTGCTTTTAACGGGGTTTTATCTTTAAGCTGGATATGTTTTGTACCCCGTTTTCATTGTCATCCTGAACTAGTTTCAGAATCTTACCGGATAAGTGATGTCACACCAAGCTGACAAGATTCTGAATACAGCTATATCATTGCTGCGATGTTTTTTGAACGCTTCAGAATGACAGTTTATTTTTTGATTTTCTGACTAATAATTAGAAATTAAACGGGGTTCGGGGCGGAGCCCTGATGTGGTTGTAGTTAGAGTTTTTTAAATGAAGAAATAAAAATTTACAGGTTCTTGTGACCTGAAATTTTTGTTTCTGAATTTTAAAATCTCTTTCGAGAGCGTATGTTTCTCTTTCTTGCTTGAGTCGTAGGCGAGGTACGAGCCGTACATATCAGGATGCCCTTGTGGTATGCACACGCAATTCAAAGAGAAAGAAAGTAACATAAAAATAAAAATTTATGTTTTAAAAACAAAAAACTCTTTTTTTACATAATAAATTATCAGTACGTCATTAAATAATATATTTTGTTTAAACGAACTTTGTTCAAAATTACTCAAGCAATGTATATGTAAAGAATAATTAAGCACAAAACACTTACACCTTGTGATGTATTCCATATTTTTTGTATTAATGATACCATTTTGACAACGGCTTGCTTTGCCGGCATGCCGTGCATGGTTTTTAAATTTATAAAATTAGCTAGGAGTTGGAATGAAAAAGAAAATGCCAAAACGTTTGCTTGCTGCAGCGGTGTTATCCACGTTGATGATATCTTCTGCCGTAAAAGCAGATGCCTGGGTTATAGGTCAGTATATTGATGCAGCTTCTGGAATTACAGAGATTGGTTCTAGCAGCATTTTCTCCGATTATCAAGGACCGTATCAGGGTGCTCTTGTTACCTGGGGTTCAGGTGTCAATTTGTCTATTACGGATGACGGACAGGCAGCTCGTTTTGAAAACAACAGCGGTGTTGCCGATGCCGGTGGTGCTGTTTTTAATGATGCAAACAGCAGTATCGTATTTAATTCCGCTTCCGAGTTTATTAATAACTATTCAAACAGAGCCGGTGCTATCTGGAATAACGGTGAACTTACTTTTGTAGGTGATGCAAAATTCAGCGGCAACTATGCAACAACTCAAGATAGCGGAGTTGATTTTGCAGGCGGCGCAATAATGAACTCAAAGCTTGACGGTTCAGATACAACCGGTGAACTGACATTTAAAAATGATGTAATATTTGAAAACAACAGTGCAAATAAAGGCGGAGCCATAAAACAGGGTGGAAACCTGACAGTTGAAGGAAACGCTACTTTTACTGGTAATCATGCAACATCCGGCAGCGGCGGTGCCGTATACAGCGCAGCCGGTTGGGGAGAAGGCTCCCGCAAGGAAACATATAATACGTTGACGGCATCACTCAACACGGCAACAGAAAACGGCGGTTTCTATTATGTCGGAAAAGACGGTGAATTTGTTGTAGAAGGTGCAGCCGACATACAGAACAATCAGGCTGGCATATCTGGCGGTGCTATATACAATCTTGGCGAGTTAAATGCAACAAATGTATCTTTTGGTGAACTTATAACTGATGCCGAAGGAAATATTACCGGCGGACAAAACGGAAACACTGCAGCTGTTCAAGGTGGTGCTATTATGAATGCTGCCGGAGCAGTAGCAACTTTTAAAGGTGAAACAATATTTGCAGACAACTATGCCGGACAAGGCGGTGCAATCTCCAACATTGATGGCAAAATGGATTTTTCCAATGCAGATAGCTACTTTGTAGGCAATACTGCTATCAATGCCGGGGCAATCAGCAATGTTTCCACAGCCGGGCACAAATCTGAATTGATAATAGGCGAAGGTGCATTGTTTATGAATAACAGTGCTTCAGCGTACGCCGGTGCTATTTTGAACCAAAATTCCAATATGGAAATTGGGGACAATGCTCAATTCATAAATAACAGTTCGGGACCTGACAACGGAGGGAATTCCGGAGGAGCAATTGCAATCGATACAAATTCTGCAAACGATACTCCTAGCTATGTATCAATTGGAGATAATGCACTATTTAAAGGAAACAGCTCAACAAAAAGTGCAGGTGCTGTATATGTGTATGAGTCAGCGGGTAAAGTATCCTTAGCAATTGGAGATAATGCACAGTTTAAAAATAACACTGCTGCTGTTAACGGTGGTGCTGTTGCAATATATGGCGCCAGCGGAACAACAAAAGAAGGAGATAAAGGCATATCTATAGGTGAAGGTGCTTTTTTTGAAGGAAACAAAGCAAACGGAGGCAGCGGCGGAGCTATTTATGCCGCTGATTTTGGCGGACACACTTCGGATGTAAAAATTGAGGGAAATACAAGCTTTTTAAATAATAAAGCAACAAATCAAGGTGGTGCGATATATAATGCGGCAAATAATCTAACACTGGATACAACTGCCGGAGATATAACATTTGCAAATAACACAGCGGCAGGAACAGCGAATGATATTTATGCTGCAGCCGCCTCTGTAACAAATATTACCGGCTCGCACAATGTCTCTATCGGCAGCGGCTTAGTTAGTGAAGCATCTTCTGACATAAATAGTGAAGCATCTTCTGACATAAATGTAAATGATACGGCAAGTCTTGTTATAGAAGATACCGCTATCGCTGATATTGCAGGTAATCTTACCACACAGACCGGTGCCGGTGTTGTAAATAACGGAACAATAAATATGTCTGGTATCGGTACGGGTAATTTGACAAACAACGGTGATTTGAACGTAAAAAATGGCGGTTCTTATATCGCAAGTGTAGTTCAAGACAGCTCGGAGGCTTCGATTGTTGTTGAAAACGGAGGTATTTTCGGCTCCGACAATACACTTGAAGCCGGATCTCTAACTGTTTTGAAAGGCGGTAAAATTAACGGAGCAGTCGAAGTAACAGAGGCTGTTGAGGTTAGTGTAGGTGATGCCGTATTTGATTCAACCGGTCTTCGTGTTGGAGGTGATCCTTTAAACGGACACATTACCGGTAAGTTTAATTTGAGAGATACAAATATTCAGCTTAAGGACATTCTGACTTCAGATTTGACTATTTCAGGTGAATCTGTTATTAAGACAGACCAGAATACAGTTTCTGTAGGTAACGGCAGTTCGAATACATTGACTCTGTCAAACGGTAGTTCAGGCGCTGCAGGAGGAAAAGGCTTTTATGTAACATCTCCTGCAACAATAAAACTTTCTCCTGATGCCGGCAACTCTATTATTCTCGATGAAAAAGTTACGGGCGGCGGTAATGTTCTAGTAGATGAAAAAGTCACTCAGGTTGACAATCCCGAGTATGATGAAGACCTTGCGGCAACTGTTCCGGGATATTCAGTTCCTGAAAAAATAGACAAACACTGGGGTGTTGGTACAGTTAATATTACTTCTGACAACAGCGGTTTTAGCGGCGCATACACTCAAAACGACGGTACTGTTGTTGTTCATGACGGTGCGATATTCTTTGGCGGAGCAAACAGTGTAAACACAATTGCTGACCCTGAAGGCGGATACAAAGGCGGTTCTCTGGTTCTTGAAGACGGTGCGTTATTGCAATCGGATGTAAAAATTAACGGCGAAGATAATGCAGATGCGCTTTCTCTTGCTTCTGTTACTTTCAAAGGTGATGCAACCGGTGCATCAGGTATTGCTAATGATATCACTCAAGATGATATTACATCAGGAAAATTTAATTATGCATCTACGGATACAGGATCTGGCGCTGTTCAGGTAAACAAGGCCGGTGTTCTCTTCTCAAACGGAACGGTCATAAAAGAACTTGATGATGCTACAAATTCACTTGTTTTGAGTAAAGATGAAGGCGTCAGACTGATAGGTTTTTCTGACGGCTCAGGTGTCGACGGTGATATTACTTTAGGCAAAGGCACGGCTCTTGGATACTTTGACGGTGCATACATAAATAATGATACAAAATTGAATATGACAAATGCAGATCTTGTGTTTGCCAATAATTCAACAAATATAAATTACGATGTAGAAATTACAGATAACAGCTCAGGAAACATTACGATGGCGGGTTCTGGCACTACATCAATATCTTCGAAATTAAACGGAAATATTAATGTAAGTGCTGAAAACGGTATATTGAATCTTGACAATAAGACAACAACTTCACTGGGTAATGTATCAGCTTATGACGGTGCTATTAATTTGAAGGCAGACAATGTTTCCGTAAAAGATGTTGAAGCTGTCGGTCAAACCGGTGCGGTAAATATCAGCGGAAATGTTACAAGCGGCGGTGCTGCTACAGCTGCAGACGGCGGTTCTTTAGGTCTGTTTGGAAATTCCAACTTTACTTCTCTTGATCTCGCATCCGGCTCGCTTAATATGATGGGCAACAATGCAGTCAATACCGTTAACATTGACGGTGCAATGACTGTATCAAGCGATTCTACTATTACATTTGATGCGGATCCCAGAAGCCAGACAACGGATTCTATTATCGCAGGCAGCCTTGTTAATCCGGATGGAAATCAACTGCTTGTTACAGGAATAAACTTTACACAATCTCCGATTGACAGAAATGTCAGCTTTGATATTACAAATCTTGTCACTGCGGGAGGAACAGGTGTAGGTGACGGTTTAATAAGACTTCCGGACGGTGGTGTTGTTACAAAAACCGCAATGGGTGATTATTTGATTACATCATCAAGTTCACCGATACTGGATGCAAGCTTGCTTGCAATTAACCCTCAAATGTACAGAGGACAGGTTGCTACAATTGCATCTTGGCAAAACCAGCTGCTTGTTAACAATCTGTTGTTTGACCATATGAATCTTGTTACAAGAAAACTTATGGACGAAGAAAGAACAGCAAACAAATATGCTGCTGCTATTCCTCAAATCGATCCTTACCAGTATAATTTACAGGATGGCAGCCTCTGGTTCAAAGCTTACGGTGCATTTGAAACACTGTCGATGACAAAAGGCTTGAATGTCGGCAACAACGCTTACGGCTCAATCATCGGTGCTGACTTCCCGCTTGTAAATCTCAAAAACGGCTGGAAACTCGTTCCGACAGCTTATATCGGATACAACGGTGCTCATCAGCATTTTAACGGTGTAAGTATGTATCAAAACGGTGCTCAACTCGGTATCATGGGTACTGCATACAAAGGTGACTTCATGACATCATTGTTGGCATACGGCGGCGGTTACGCTAACGATATGACAGTCAGAGGCGAATACGGCAACGGCAGTGACACTACAGGAAACTGGTTTGCCGGTGTGGCTTCAAAATCTGCATACAACATTCGTCTGCCTCATGACTTTATTATCCAGCCTGCGTTTATGGCTGCATACAATGCATTCGGTCAGCAGAACTGGGGTTCAAATTTCGGTTCTATGAGTATGAGTTCAGGCATGCTTAACGGTTTGAACGTTGCTCCGGGATTGAACTTTATCTGGCAGAAAAAGACTTTCAGTATTTATGCTATGACACAGCTTGTTTACAATGTAATGGGCGGTGTTGACGGAAAAGCAGGAAATGTTGACCTCGGATATGTGAGAATGAGACATTGCTACTTTGAATACGGTCTCGGTGTAATGAAGAAATTCAAAGACACATTCTCAGGATATTTGCAGTTCACCATCCGCAACGGCGGCAGAACCGGTATCGGATTCTCCGGCGGTTTGCAATGGAAAGTCGGCAAGTAATTAGAGAATAACAAATAATAAAAAGCCTCTTAAAAAATAAGAGGCTTTTTAGTTTATTAAAATTTGAAATTTAACTTTTACCAGCAAGAACCCACAGAACCTGCACCGCATACTTTTCCGTCTTTCCAGACCGCATATTCAAGTTCTGTATTTTTAAAATTTGTATTTTTTATGTTTGCATTCAACAAAGAAGCTTCTTCCAAGTCGGCATTTTCAAAGTTTGCACCTTCCAGATTTGCTCTGTCAAATATGGCTTTTTCAGCATCTGCATCTTTGAAATTAGCGCCGGCAAGGTTTGCCCCTGTAAAATTTGCTTTGTCCAAATCCGCATTTTCAAAATTAAAGCCCTGAAGGTTCATTCCTGAAAAGTTGTATTTTTCAAAACGGGCATTTTTGTAATTTTTGATTTTTATATCAAAATGACTGTTTTTTTCGTCATCATCTGCCATTACAGATGCGGCAGAAAAGATAATCGATGAAACAATAAATGCAGTGAGAAATCTCTTTTTCATTTACTACACTCCTTTATTATAATTATATCATAGTGCTTCTTTTTCTTCTTCTTTTTTGGGCAGTTCTATGACTTTGCCGAGATATTTTGAAATTGAAACCGAAAAAGCTACTCTGTCCTCTTGATTGTTGGGGATAATCACTGCTGTTGTGATTGACGTTGTCGGCTCGGGGCGTATTTTGAAACCTGCGGCAAACGAACCCCAGGACTCGTTTCTTGAAACCCAATCAGCTACTATGCGGAGTTTGTTGGGAATAATAGTCTGGTCGATACCCATCATTACACCTGTCAGTGTCGGAAATTCTCCTCTTCCTCCGACAAATCCGCCGGCTGTCAGTGTTGTTCTCGTTTCTCTGACAAGATATGAGCCATGGGCATATATCATACTGTCGGGCTTTGTTCCTTCTGTCAGTGACGGTGAAAGCGTACCGCCAACGGTGATTCTTGCAGAGCGTTTTATTCTGAACACTTTTTTTGCTGTGAGATTCATTTTTACGCTGGTTTTGTCTTCGATTGTGGTACCTGCTCCGACAGAGATTTCCGTATCTTTCCCTGTACCGACAATTACCTGAGGAGTCAAGGAAACAAATCCGTCTGAACCGAAAGGAGAAAACCTGTTAGATTGTTTGAGTATAATTTCTCCTGCAGGAATGACATCAGAAGAAGGCATGGTGATAATTGTCTGCTGCGCAAACACAGACAAGCCTGTTGTATATAAAGCCAAAAATAATATTGCTTTGAGGATTTTTCGCATTTGTTTATTATGATAAAAAAATATACGCTTGTAAATCCGTGCAATGAAATAAGCAATAAAAAAAGTATCTCCGGCTTTGCCTTTGAGATACTTGAATTAATAACCTTTCAATTATTATTATAAAAATTTTTATATGATTTATCAACAAAATGCTTCGTATTGTAAACAAGAAAATTATCTGTTTGCTTATACTAAATTTGGACAAAAAAAACGAGGGGTTTTGTAATTTCTCCTACATCTTTCGATATATTTGATTTTACGTCCCAACCCTCGTAAGGTTTTTACACTAGCCGAAACATTAATAACATTATAATTATAACACTCATTTTAAGAATATGCAAATAATACCGCTTCTATGTAAACCTTTATTACGGTTTCTTAATATTTAAAAAGCTTTGTCTGTCGGGCGTTTTGGGAATAATAAGTGTACAAATGTTACAATTTTAGCTATAAAGCGTATATATTAGAGAAAAATATCACTATTTAAGTATAAGAAATATAAAAATATTGAAAATATTCACTGATTTTCATAATATATGACTATGCAAGTTTTTTATGAGTTAAATAAAAATCCAGATTTATCACTATGTCTTGGCTTTTTTGACGGAGTTCATGAAGGGCACAAGGTAGTTTTAAAAAATGCGGTAAATCTTGCAAAGCAAAACGGCATAAAGTCGGCGGTTGTTACGTTCAAAGACCACCCGCTTTGCTATCTGCAAAACAGAACTCCGCAGTATATCGTTTCTCTTCAAGACAGACTTGCGCTGATTGAAAAGCAGGGTATTGATTTTGCATATGTAATTGACTTTGACGAAAATATCGCTGATTTGCTTGCTATAGACTATTTGAAAGATGTATTGATAGAAAATTTTACTCCGAGATTTATTACAACCGGATTTAACCACTACTTTGGTGCAAACAAACAGGGAAACGCTTCTTTTTTGCGGTTATATCAGAAGGAATTCGGCTACAGATTTTTTGAAATACCGCCGATTACTTTCAACAACACCCTGATTAGCAGCTCTAAAATCAGGCAGTTTGCGACAGATGGCAATGTAGAAAATATTCCCGATTTGCTCGGCGGGCATTTTTATGTGAAAGGCAGAGTAATTACAGGTGACAGAATAGGCAGAACACTCTCCTTTCCTACGGCAAATGTGCACTATCCTCAGGATATTATCAAAGTTTCAAGAGGTGTTTATGCAACGCTGGTCGAATTTGATTCCAAAGTGTACAAAGCTATCACAAATTACGGAAAACGTCCGACGGTTGACGGCAGTCATTCTTTGATACTTGAATCTCATTTGATTGATTTTAAAGATAATATCTATGATAAAGACATAAAAATTTCTTTTGTGAAAAAATTGAGAGATGAAAAGAAATTCCCCTCTCTTCCTGATTTAAAATCACAGCTTGTAAAGGACGAACAGCAGGCGGTTGAGTATTTTGATGCACACAAGATATGAGCTACAAAATTACTGCCACACAAAAAACAAGGATACCGTAGATTAAAGATATGTATGCCGTGCTGAAAACAAGTCTGGAATGCTTTTTTATTTGATACATAAAATTCTCTCTTCTAAAATCTATTTTCATCGTGCAAAAAAAATTGGGTTTAGCCAATTAGTCTTTTATCGCTAAAAAGTTTAATTTGTAAAATTAGCACGCAAAATACTTTAAAACGCTGCAATTGTGTTGTAGAATTTTTATAAAGAAACTGAATGGAGAAAGTTATGGCTAACATAATTCAAGGAAATTTAACAACAAATAATGAAAAATTTTGTATAATTATTGCGAGATTCAATGAGTTTATCGGTTCAAAATTATTGTCAGGAGCGATTGATGAACTCGTTCGCCACGGTATAAAAGAAGAAACCATTGATGTAATCTGGACACCGGGTGCTTTTGAAATCCCCGTGATTGCAAAAAAAGCCGCAAAATCAGGCAAATATAATGCCGTAATTACTCTTGGCGCAGTTATAAAAGGTGCAACCGGACATTATGATTTTGTTGCTGCGGAAGTTTCAAAAGGTGTTGCTCAGGTATCTCTGGAAACAGGCGTTCCTGTTATTTTTGGTGTTCTGACTACAGACAACCTTGAACAGGCGATTGAAAGAGCCGGCACAAAAGCAGGCAACAAAGGTTCAGAGGCAGCAAAAGCCGCTATCGAGATGGCTAACTTGACAAAGCTCATATAAAAATATACGATTATCTAGGTTGGAATTAGTATATTTAAAAAGGAGTTTTTATGTCTATTGATATTGTTAGAGCTATTAAAGCACCGTGGCAAAACGGCGGTGGTTTTTGGCGTATGCTTTTGGGTGCTCTTGTATTTTCTGTACCTATTTTAGGTTTTATTTCACAGGGTTATCTTGTGGAATATTTAAAAAAAGTTTCTGAGGGCAGAGAGCAGCTTGGAAATATTTTTGAACACGGTTCACAATCTTTTGTTACCGGTTTTAAGTATTTTGTAGGCTGGGTGCTTTTGTTTATTCCTGTTGGCATTCTTGTGTTTATTTTTGCAATGTTAATAGGTAAAGACAGCAAATTTATGCTTGAATCTATTTATCAAGTAATAAATATCATATTTATGATAGTTGTTTTTATTATGACGATTAGTTTTTGTACAGATTTTAAAATAAGTTCTTTTCTGAATTTTAAAAATGGCTATTTGATAATAAAAGAAAATCTGACCAAATTTATTGTTGCATGTGCTTTCAGTATTCTTGTTCAGTTTTTCTATATACTCTGCATAGCAGTTGCCGGCATTGTTTTGGCTTTTTTTATCCCGTTATTAATGCAAATTCCGCTGTTCGGAATAATACTTGTTATTGCAATGATATTTTTTGCAGGTGCAATTATGTTCGCTAATGCAGTTGCAATTACGCATATTATGGGGCAGTATGCTGCTGAATCAAAATATTTTGCGCAACTCAAACAGCAAAATCACATCTAAAAAATAAACAAAAATCTGAGTTATTATTTTTATAAACACACTATCATTTTCAGCAAAAAAGTGCTACAATGATAGTGTGTTTATTATTTAAATAGTCGGGAGCATGCTAATGGATATTAGTCTGAAGCAGGCATTAGTTTTTGTACCAAAAAACGAACATTGGATTCGCAATGTTTTGATAGGCGGTTTATTGCTGTTTTTCCCTGCTTTCGGATATATTTTTCCCGGCATTCGAAAACTCTTTTTTGCGCCGGTAAATTATTTCATGGTTTCACTGTTTGTGATGCTTGCGGGTATAGTATTCCTTGCTGTTAGCGGATATTTTTTCAAAGCCGTGCATAATCGTGTTGTTCACGACAAAGAAGGGCTGCCGGATTGGAAATATTTCAGCTACTATATATATGTAGGGCTAAAGTCTTATATAGGCGCTTTTATACTTTCCTTACCTTTTATTCTTTTCTTTTTGCTTCTTATGTTTTTTGCGCCGATTAGTTTTTCCAGAGAATCTATACCGTTTATTCTTTTAGCCGGAGTTGCATATATTGTATACAGCTTTTTGTTTGTAATATTTGCACTGTGTTTTGTTCGGGATTTCAAAATAAGTTCGTTTTGGAACATCAAAAGAGCATATGACCTTATATCCGGAAACATAAACAACTTTGTGATGTTTGTTCTGTATTGCTTTTTGATTGCTTTTGCTCATCTGTTTTTGCTTGGTATTCTTGCTAATGCACAAATACTGGCATTGTTGATACCGTTTATTTCTTTTTATGTTTATCTCATTTATACGGATTTGTTTGCGCAGTTTATTCAGAGTAAGGAAAAGGTATATTCAAATGAAAAAGAGTGTCTTGTATAGGGCTGAAAAAAAAGTCAGCCAAATGAGAAAGAGTATCTTTCGCAGTATTAAAAAAAGGTTAAGAAAAGGCAAAAAATACCTTCCCTTTTCGCAGCATTTAATAGAATACTGGGCAAAATTTATGATATTTTGCTGATTGTTTACAATCTTGCGGTCATAATTTTTGAGTTTTCTGCAAATTTTAAAGTAAAAGCACTGGTTTTGGGTATCAAAATCATTTCGCCCTGATTTAATTCAAAAAACCTGTCGTCTGTGTGCAATTCTATTTTTCCTTCCAGAACATAAAAACATACATCCTGCGGAGATATTTGAGCCGGTACTGTTGTGTTTTCAACGGCAGCAAACAATCCGAGTGCTCTGCTGCCTTCGTTTATCAGATATTTATTCTCTATTCCGTCATAGCGATAATTTAGTTCTTCTTTCGGATTGATTATTTTTTTGAACATAAGTCTCCTTGCAAAAGTTGTTATATCTCTAATTTTTTATATTCTTTGAGATATTTTCAATGCCCGTGTGTTTAATCTTTGTAAAAATCTGTGGCAATATTGTATAAATTTGGTGAATAATATGTTTTATTCACATATAATATTTTTTGAGGAAGGAATTGAAATTGGCAAACAGTCTGGTAAAAACAGAAGACGGAAAAATTCAAAAACTGCCTCCGCAAAATATTGATGCGGAAGAGGCTATTTTGGGTGCAGTTTTGAGCAACCCTGTATGTTTGAATAAAATTGCGGATATGATTCGTCCCGACAGTTTTTATAAACCGGCAAACCGCCAGATTTATAATGCAGTAACGGAATTGTACTCCAGAAATCAGGCAATAGATATTGTTACTGTTTCAGAAAAACTTAATGAAGAAGGCAAGCTCGAAGCCGCCGGCGGCAGGGCATATATAAACGACCTTGTTTTGAATGTTATCACTACTGCAAATATTGAATATTACGCAAAAATTGTTCAGGAAAAAGCAATAAAAAGAGAACTCATAAATGCCGGTTCCGAGATTGTTGAAATGGCATATGACAATCAGTCTACGGAAGCTACTCTCGATAGTGCTGAAAAATTGATTTTTAATATAGCACAAAAAAAAGCATCTTCTGATTTGGTTTCTGTTAAAGACCTTGTTATTACAAGCTATGAACAAATAGCATACAGATATGAGCACAGAGATGAGCTTATCGGTGTTCCGACAGGGTTTTATGATTTGGATGCTATGACCTCCGGACTTCAAAAATCTGATTTGATTGTTCTTGCGGCTCGTCCGTCAATGGGTAAAACTGCATTTGCTCTGAACATTGCGCAGAATGTAGGTTTAAGAGCTAAAAAGCCCGTTGCAATCTTTTCTCTTGAGATGCCCAAAGAGCAGCTTATACAGCGTATGCTGTGTTCGGAAGCCGAAGTCGACAGCCAAAAGCTGAAAACAGGAAATATGCAGTCAAAAGACTGGGAAAAACTCACAAATGCAATGAACCTTTTCGCCGATGCACCTATATACATTGATGACTCTGCAGGAGCTACTGTTATGGATATAAGGGCAAAATGCAGACGACTTGCTATGGAAGAAAAAGATTTGGGTCTGGTTGTAATTGATTATCTTCAGTTGATGGAAGGTTCCGGCAGCAAAGATGACAGAAACCAGCAGATTTCCGGTATTTCAAGAGGGCTAAAAATGCTGGCAAGAGAACTGAGGGTGCCTGTTATTGCTTTATCCCAGCTGTCACGTGCGGTTGAACAACGTACTGATAAAAGACCTATGCTTTCTGACTTGAGAGAATCCGGCGCAATAGAGCAGGATGCTGATATAGTTATGTTCATATACAGAGACGAATATTATAATAAAGAAGACACTGAAAACAGAGGCAAGGCAGAAGTAATTATCTCCAAGCACAGAAACGGTTCTGTCGGTTCTATTGATATGCTCTTTCAGGGGGCTATCACAAAATTTAAAAACATTGCAAAAACAAATGTGTTCTAGTGTCTATTCATTTTATTCTTTATTTGGGACTTTTCTGAAGCGAGTTTGGCTTGTGAGCTTAATTTATCTTTTTAGCACTTTGTAAAATTGTTCATAATATATTATTATAATTATGAGCTGACACAGGAAAATTGAGGTCTTATGAAAAAATTATTGTGTTTTATATCAATATTGTCATTGCTGACAGCATCCTCACTTGCAGCAACGGTTCCTGCGGGAACAGAGATTGTTCTCGGCTTGAAAAGACACAAGTCGCAAAGGACTATGCATTCCAAGTTGAACGCAATTGTCAAAAAAGATGTTTACGTTAACGACAAACTCGTTTTTGCAAAAAACAGCAAAGCAGAAATTTATATTCTAAAAAACAAAAAGGCCAGATTCTTTGGAAGAGGCGGCACATTGATTCTTTCTGACGGGATAGTCTATGATGTTAACGGAAGCGCACATGATGTGGAAATACTGGAACAGTATACCGGTAAAAATACTCCGTTTATTGCGAAGTTCTTAATTTTCAAAAAAGGACAAAATGTTGTAATATATCCTTCGCAGAATTTTGTTGTTAAATTGAGCCAAAATTTTAAAATTTAAGCAGAAAGACTATGGATAACAATCTCGATAAAATAAAAGAGTTAAACGCAAGGCTGGAGAAAGACCCTACTGATTTCAAGACCAGACGGGAGCTTGCGGTTGAATTTATGAACAACGGGTTTAATGAAGAAGCTCTCAAACAACTTTATTATCTGTTGAAACGTTTTCCTGAAGACCCGAGACTGCACTACAATGCAGGAATTGTTCTTGAAAATCTGAAAGAATTTGAAAAAGCTATAATTTCTTATCAGAATGCACTTAATATCAGTCCGAATGAACCAGATTTTTTGTACAATCTCGGTTATGCATATTTGCAGTCCGGTGAGTTTGACATGGCAATACCGCTTTTTAAAAGAGTTTTGCAGCTTGAAGAAGACGATGAAAACAGCTATTTTAATCTCGGATATCTGTATTCCAAAAAACAGGAACATCAAACAGCAATAAAATGTCTCAAAACTGCTATTGATTTAAATCCGGATGATTATCTTGCACATTTTTATCTTGCATATGAACTTGATAAAACCGGCGACAGAGAAAACTGCATAAAGCATTACGAAAAAGTGCTTGAGCTTTCTCCCGATTACAGCTGGGCATATTTCAATCTCGGTTCGATATATTTTGATGAAGGTGACTCCCAAAAAGCAGAACAGTGTCTGAAAAAGACACTGGAGTTGAACCCCAAGGACGATGGCGCATACGTAATATTGTCAAAACTTTATGCAAAAAATAATAACCTCAAAACAGCACTAAAACTATTGCAAACAGCAATAAAAAACAATCCCTACAACGGAGAAGTCAACTATACTATAGCACATGTCTATAAGGAACTTGGCGATACAGAGCAATATCAATATCACCTTAAAGAAGCTATGAACAACTATGAAACCCTTTCAACCGATCTTAAGCAATTGCAGTTTGAACTGAAAAGCTTTGAATAGGATTTGTTACAGTCTTTTTGCCGTATCTTTTGTCAAGCGCATCCAGAATATTTTGAGGAACTCTTGATGCTCTCAAAACTTCCATTGCTTCTTCATGAGTTTTCGCTTTTTTGTATGAGCGTTCTTCTCTCATTGCAGAATAAATATCAGCTGCTCTGACAATCTGTGCCATTGGATTTTTTGACATCGGATTGTGGTGATCTCTTGCGATTTCTGCCACGTTTACGCCGTAGCCTGCTGATTTTAGTATTTCATAACCGATTACTGCATGAAGATTTATTATTTCTCTTTCCTCTTTGCTCAGTCTGCCTTTTTTATTCAAGATAGACGGAGGTATAAAGGATTTTCCGATATCATGCAAAGAAGCTCCGACTTCTATAACATGGATTTCTTCTTTTGAATATCCAAGTACTTCTGCAATGGCTCTTGCATAAACGATAGTTGTAGCAAGATGTGTATATTTGATTGTTTTCAAATTTTCATAATGCAATGCATCTTTGATATTAATAGTCATTCCTAATTCCCCTGTTGTTTATGCAGTTTCAATCCCTGATTGCAAAGCCATTTCATACATCTGGCTTATTATTGCTCTCAGTCTGGGATTTGCTCTGTATATATCGGCAATTTCTGTTTTGTCTATGCCGTATTCATTTAAGATATTTAAAGAACCGGCATCGATTACCGCATCCAGTTTATTTACACCGTATTTTATCTTGTTCAGATAGGTTTTCCAATCTGCAAGTGCCGCAAATGCTTCCGGCTTTGATTGTATTGTTTCAACTTTTGTAGTTTGAGGCTGTTTATCAACCACAATGTTTGAACCGAACAGCGGAGTCGATACAGACTGCTGTTCCGGAAGTTGTGTTGTTCCTGTAATGTTTCCGAACAAAGGAGCAGAGGTCTTTTCTTTTACCTGTGCGGGATTATACAGAAATCCCGAGCCCAGGGTAAAGACTTCTATCTTGCTATTGTCAACAGTTGTTTCAGGTGCTTTGCCTTTTGTAATATCACCTGCCGCTTGTTGAACTGTAATTTTTTCAACATTTGGTGCCAAAATTAACTATTCCTTTTTTCCTTCGGTTTCCTATATAATAATAAAAAGTTTTTTTTCTTATGAATTTACCGATTTTTAGGAATTGTTAATATATTTTTACAAAAAATATTTTTAAAACGTAAAGATTTTTATCCGAAATATTTTTCCAGTGCGGGTTTGTCAAAGACTTCTATACTTTTTTTGTTGTGTATAAATATTAAGCACGAAAGCATAGATTTAAACATAGAAAAATCACTGATAGATAGTTTTTTCATCAAATCGGCGATGTTTTCTGCCAGAAATTCCGTAATAAGTGTTTTGTCCTTAAACACAAGTGACGTAAAATAATCCAGCCCTTCTTTTGTGTTTATACCTTCAAAATAAAGTATATCCGGTGACTGAAATTCTATAAAACGCATTGCCTTATCCAGATTAAAGCCAATATGCTCATTGAGTTCGCATTGATTTACGTTTTCAAGGTTATATTTTGTAATGGACTCAATTGTCATTACGTTTTTGTTTTCAACTGCTGTGTCAAGCAGTATTGAATATATCAAATGTGTTTTTCCGCTCAAGCCTGAGCCGCAGACAAGAACAATACCCGGTTTTTGCATTGCATTTCTGATGGTAGTGATTTTCTTTGAATCCATACCGATTTCTGCTAATTGTTTTGGCGGTTTATATATTTTTATTGAAATTCTTTCGCCGTGTATTGTCGGGAATGCAGAAATACTGGCAATCAAAGCTATGTCTTCTACTTTAAAGCTCAGTTTGCCGAGCTGCGGAAGCTCTGATACAGTGGGGTCAAGGTTTGAAAGAGTTTTTAGCTTTGCAATAAAAGCAGATACAAGTATGGCTGGTATTTCTCCTGCGGAAATGTTCTGTGACTCTTTCCTGAAAGTTACGCTCAATCCGTTTGGTACATGTTCAAAAAACAGTTCATGGATATCGTCTGATATTGCCTGTTTCAGTATTGCACGTATAATTTTTTGAATATATTCATCCGACATTCCGGAAGACAGGTCTTCGTTGTTCAATATTTCTCGCCAGTCGTATTTTTGTTTGTTTTCATCAATAAAAATCTGTCCAACGGAACTGCTGCTGTGGTAGTATTCTTCAATCTTTTTCATTACAGCATTTTCCGATGAAATAACAGGCTCTATTTCACATTTTGCATCTTCGACTATTTTGTCTATAGCAAACAAATCGAGCGGATCAGACATTGCGACAGTCAAAATACCTTCTATTTTGAAAAGCGGGATGACTTTATATTTTTGAGCATTGTTCAGATTAATGTAACTCAGGCATTTTTTGTCTAACGAGTAGTCATCAAGGTTTACATAAGGAATGTGCAGTTTGTTTTCAAGAAATTTCAGCAAAGCATCCTCCGTGATAATCCCCGATGAAATCAATACCTGTCCAATATTTACATTCTGGGCAGCTGCTACCTGTTCAGCAGTCTCCAAGTCCTCGTATTTGATTATATTGTCTCTTACGAGGTCATATTTGAGCTTTTCAAGTGTTTTGTTTCTGACAAACTCCATGATTGCCTTTCGATTTTAGTCATTTAGATATTTGTTTACTCTGTTTATTACATCATCCAGTTCGAACGGCTTTGTAATATATTCGTTTACCCCTGTTTCCTGTCCGATAATTTTGTCATCTTCCTGAGAACGGGCTGTGACCATAATAATCGGAATATCTTTGTATTTTGTATCATATTTAAGAAGACGGCTGATTTTGTATCCGTTAATCTTTGGCATCATAACATCCAGAATCATCAAATCAGGCATGATTTCTTTTGCCATATTGAGCCCCGCTTCTCCGTCATATGCACAAAAACACTCATAGCCCTGAGCCTCGAGCATAAATTTAAGTGTTTCTACGATATCCTGTTCATCATCGACGATAAGGATTTTTTTTGCATCACCCATTATAAAACTGCCTCCACCTTACTTTTTAAAGAATCTTTTGCGATTTCCATCAAGTCCCGTGCATCTTTTCCTTTGTCAGGAAAAAGAACTGTTGAATACAATATATCATATTTTTTGCTGTCAGTGTTTTCTTCTTCACAATACAGTGTACTGTCTATTTTCTTTTCGATAAAACTCTGTGCAAACTTGTCAGCTTCGGGCATTGTTATTGCCAGATAATTCTTTCCGTTTTCTTCATAATATATTTCTTTTGTATTCGCTGTTTTTCTGATTATGGAAATTTTGTCTTCTTTTATATCTTTTATAAATGAACTTTGGGTATTTTTGTCTTCTTCAACAAGCAAAAACAGAATTGTATGTCCGCAGGTTTTTGCCTTTGCTATATCTTTGTCAAAATCTATCAAAAACTTGTCTTTTTCTGTCAAAACAGGTATCACAAAAGAAAATGTTGTTCCCCTGTTCAGTTCACTTTCCACCCATATAAAACCCTTATGTGCCTCAATGAGCTGTTTTGCAATAGGCAGCCCCAGCCCCGTTCCTCCGGTTTGTCGGTTCAAGGAGTTTTCTATCTGCTGGAACTGGTCAAACACTTTCTTTTGATCCTCAGGCGCAATGCCTATACCGCTGTCCTTTACGGAAACTTTTATATAGTTAGGATAGAAAGTAATGTTTTCTGCACCGATAAGAAGAGACTTGTCTATATCTTTTTCTGTTATGTTTTCTGTTTTTATTATTATTTTTCCGTTTTCGTTTGTGAATTTTATTGCATTAGAAACCAGATTTGATACTACCTGCTCAATTCTCTGTGTATCGATATAGGTTTGGGCAATGTTTTCTTCTTTTTCAAAGATTAAATCAATTTTTTTGTCTTTAGCTACGTTTTCAAATGTGTTTTTTATAAACTCAACCGGAGTGTTTATGCTGGTTTTTTCAAATTTGAAATCCATTTTTCCCGCTTCGACTTTTGATAAATCCAAAAGGTCATTTATTATGCCCGAGAGTCTTGTTACATTTCTTTTTGCCATATTCAAAAATTTGTCGGTGATTGAGCTGACTTCTCCTGCTTTACCGCTCAAGCATATTTCAAGCGAGTTTTTTATTGCGGTAAGAGGTGTTCTCAATTCATGAGACACAATAGATATAAACTCGGATTTCAGCCTTTCGAGTTTTTCCAGTTTTGTGTTGGTGTTTTTGATTTCTTCATACAAGGATGCGTTTTCCAACGGCAGAGATACCTGTCTTGCCAGTGTTTGAAAACAGGTCGTGTCCTCCTGCGAATAATCATTCTCTCTGAATACTTCAATCAGCCCGAAAAATTTTTCACCGATATTTATCGGAGCAAACAGATTGTCGAACTTCAGAATATTCAAATCATATTCTTCTATAGGCTGTTTTATGTTCTTTATTACCTTTATGTCATTTACATTCAGGTCATAAGGTATCCTCTTTTTGTCAAAAAGCGCTCTGTAGCTCAGAATTGCACGGAGTTTCAAAGAGTGTTCAAGTCTCGGAGAGATACCGTAAAGCGAATTTATTATCAGGTCAATATTGTGTTCATCATTAAAAACAAGAACATAAGAAAGTGAAAAGCTCAGACTCTTTTCAAGACCGTCAATCATAATATTTATGAGCTTTTGCTTGTCCAGAGAACCTGCCAGCTGGGTTGATGTGTTGTACAAAACATCCAGCTGATACAGACTTTTTGCGAGTTCATTGTTGTTCATTGACAGCGTGTCAATTGCTTTTTTGAGTTTCAGGCTTCCGTTTATGCATGATGTGAGAATTTTTTCATTTATCGGTTTTGTTACATAAACATTTGCAAATTTCAAAAGCTCTGTATTGTCTGTATTTTGGTTTACAACTGCAAGGATTGCAACATTTGCTTTTATAGCTGCGGAATGAAGCTTTTTACACAAAATAAGAACATCCGGCTCTTTTGTGTCTTCGTCAACAATAATCATATCAATCTGCCCTTTTTCGACATAATTGATAACAGCCTGTTCATCTGTAGTTGATAACAGGGCATTTGTTGATTTTGCCAGTGCTTTTGATATTATGTTTTTCTTTGTTTCGTCATCTGAAACGAAAAGTATCTTAGACATAGCAATATTTTAGCAGATAACGGGGCTGCGGGCTATTTGGTTAAAATATTTAACGATTTTTAAAACTTTTTACAAACAGAAAGAGCCCTGAAAATCAGGACTCTTTTTGTATATAAATTTAAGATATTAATATCTGTAATGAGCAAAAGCTTTGTTTGCTTCAGCCATTTTGTGAGTATCTTCACGTTTTTTGCAGGCTGCACCCTGACCGTTTGATGCATCAAGGAACTCGGCTGTCAATTTTTCAATCATTGATTTTCCGTGTCTTTTCTTTGCTGCATCAATCATCCATGTAGAAGCCATTCCCATACCTCTGTCAGGTTTAACTTCAACAGGAACCTGATATGTAGAACCACCGATTCTTCTTGCTTTAACTTCCAGAAGCGGAGTAGTGTTTGTCAAAGCTTTTTTGAAGACTTCGATAGGATCTTCTTTTGTTTTTGCCTGAATATTTTCCATTGTCTGGTAGAAAATCTTTTCCGCAATAGATTTTTTACCGCGTCTCATAAGTCTGTTGATAAATTTTGCAATATCTACACTGTTGTAAATTGCATCAGGTGCCGGTATTCTTTTCGGCGGTTTATTTCTTCTTGACATCTTAACGTTCCTTTCCTAATTATTTGCCTTGTTTAGCTTTTTTTGCACCGTATTTTGATCTGCTCTGTGCTCTGTTTGCAACACCTGCAGTATCAAGAGTGCCTCTGACAATGTGATATCTGACACCCGGAAGGTCTTTTACCCTGCCGCCTCTGATAAGAACAACACTGTGTTCCTGAAGGTTGTGTCCGATACCCGGAATGTAAGATGTAACTTCAAATCCGTTAGTCAATCTAACCCTTGCAACTTTTCTCAAAGCTGAGTTAGGTTTTTTCGGAGTAGTTGTGTAGACTCTTGTGCAAACACCTCTTCTTTGAGGGCAGTTTGTAAGAGCCGGTGATTTTGTTTTATCTTTCAAACTGGAACGTTCTTTTCTAACCAGTTGTGCAATTGTTGGCATGTTTTCTCCTTATTATATTTATTAATTAATTATTATTTCAGCTGAGGCATACACACCCTAGCCCTGTTTTACGGAATTTGCAACGGCGTTCCGTGCGCCATATCATTACCGAAAATCAGCGTTCAGCACAAACCTGGTACTCCCGATAAGGATACAATTCTATAAAAACGCAAACAAAACCCGATGTCAACGCAGATATCGGGTTTTGTCTCAATATTTTCAGTATTTTTTAATTTTTGTTAACAAAGATTTATTCTTTTACCACTCTTGCATGGAAACCAAGAGAGTTTATTTCCCTTGAAACAGCTTCTGCTTTGCTCGGATTTGCGTAAGAACCGGCTTGAAGGACATATGTGCCGTTGACTTCTTTGACAAACGGGCTGACGGAAGCCGACAAATTCATAAGCTGGTTTTGTGCCTGAATAGCCTGCTCTATTGTCGGATATGAACCGACATAAACTTTTGACATTTTGGGCGGTTCTGCCTGCGGAGCTGCCGGAACCGGCGGCGGCAAAGTGTTTTTGTGAACAGAACTGTTCAACTCAATAGGTTTCATCTCTTTTTCTGTATGTTGATTTGATTCCGCAGAGTTGTTTATGTCTTCTGCAATTTCTTCAGGTGTGCGAACTTTTGAGTTCTGGTATGTAACTTCATCAGAAGTTTGTCCGTCTTCTCTTTTTGCAGCGCCGGGCATATTGTCTTCAAGCTGAATCCATCTCAATCTGTCGTCGATAGCTTTTTTTACGTCACTTTCCGAGTCGGAGCTGTCCGTTGTTTGCTGCAGTTCTTCTTCTCCTCCTATTTCAACATCTACATTCGGAGAAAAACTTTTTATAAAGTAAGTAATCACAATAAGTGAAATTAAAAATGTAACTATAAAAAGCGCCAATGTCTGTTTTGTTTTTCTGTTTGTTGGTGCCATCAATTATACTCCTCTGACTTTACAAGTAGCATCTAAAATTTCATCGTTTTCTTCAATATACCTTTTCATGACATTTTTAGCAAATTTTTCAATGTCTGTTATTCCGAGATCTGTTGTCAAACCGCAAGCATCAATCGGTGCGCCCTCGGGATTGATGTTTAATCCTGTATGAATCAATCCTGAAGTGGTGGATTTTGTGGCAATAGATACGGATAATTTCTTGTTCTTGCCGTCTATTTCAACAAAAATATCATCACCGCTTCTTGAGATTTTGAAGCTGTCACCCAGTATTTTTCTAAGCTCTTCAATGATTATACATATCAAAAAGCGCTGCCTTAGCACGCATTCAGAAAGACTTATTCCAAACTGTTCAATTATAAAACTCACCATTTTTTTGCTGTAAATGGGAGAATTTGTGATAACATCTTCAATATCGACCATCTCTGTGATTTTTACATCCATTTCCCCCGTGAATGCGACTATTGCATCTCCGAGGATATGAAAGTTTTTGTATATCCAGTGAGGCGCAAGCTGGCTGCCTATGTATTTTATTTCTTTGTCAATAAATAGTGATTTCATCTTGTCTCCGGTTTATTTAAAATAATTTTTCTATCAATTCATAAGCACCGGCACTTTCCAGTGCTCTTTTTAGTCTGTTACAGGATTCACACTTTCCGCAATGTTTCGGTGTATTATTGTAACAACTGTTTACAAGGTTTAGCGGTACATTTAATTCCAGCGCTTTTTTTACAATAGTTTCTTTGTCGTATTCAATAAGAGGTGCAAGCACTTTTATGTCTTTGTTTGTTGATGTTTCAAGTGTTTTATTTGTATCTTCAACAAATTCTTTTGAATTGTCGGAAAATGTTTTTGCTTCTTCGCTGTTTGCGCCTATAACTATATAATCATATCCGAAAGAATCGGCATATGCTGCGGCAATATTGATAAAAAGCCCGTTTCTGTTCGGCACCCAAACATTTTTCATACTTTCTTTAGTTAAAACACTGTCATCAAGCTCATTTTGTGATACTTCGGGGACATTCTCTTCTGATACGAGCGATGTGTTTGTGATTTCTTTGAGCCAATCAAGCTCAATGCATTTATGGGCTATTCCGTAATAATTTGCTATTGCTGATGAGGCGGCAATTTCTTTTTTGTATGATTTTTGTCCGTAGTTAAAAGTCAAAGCAAGTTCAAAATCTATCATCTGTTCTTTTGCAACAGCCATAGAAACAACGGAGTCCAAACCGCCGGACAAAA
Source organism: Candidatus Gastranaerophilales bacterium (assembly GCA_944325595.1). GTDB lineage: Bacteria > Cyanobacteriota > Vampirovibrionia > Gastranaerophilales > Gastranaerophilaceae > Limenecus. Next base: position 33,286 of record CALVAQ010000008.1, on the reverse strand, counting down.
GTATAACAGCCTTTTTACTCTCCATCTTCACTCTCTTCTTCCAGTATAGTCCGGGCCTCTTCTTTGCATAGATTTGAATATCCGTTTGTACTTATTATTTCTTTGAGGATATTTTCTCCCTGCATATTGTACAAAGCAATTACGGCATTTCTTTGAACTTCGTCATCTTCGTCTTTCAGCATATTTTTTATCAATTCAGCTGCTTCATCGGTTTCGTAATCCATAAGCGCTTCAATTGCATTTATTCTGACCTGCGGATTTTCATCCGACAATGAATTTTTAAGAGCTTTAAATACCCTGTCTGTTTTGTTCGGATTAAGTTTACAAATTGCTTCTACCACTTTCTCTTTGAGATATGTAAATTTGTCCATTATTCCGTTTTTTGTTTCAAGGATGCCAACAAGCGAGTCAACAGCCCTGATATCGCCTATCAGTCCGAGCGCTACTGCTGCGGATTCTCTGATGTATACCGACTTTTCTTCTTCATCTGAAACAACATCCATCAGTGTTGTAACAGCATATTTGTCACCGAGTCTGCCGAGTGCATCGGCGCAGCTGAGACGTATTTTGTAGTTTTCATTTTTATCATTGAGGCAGTGCATCAAAACATGTACTGATGAGTGATCTTTTAGATTTGAAATTGCTTTTGCGCAGAGCACCCTGACATTTGTGTAATATTCTCTGTCATAATCAGCACTGGGGGTGTGGTCTTTCATCAAAAGGAGTTCCGTCAAAGGCTCCAGTGAAGAAGAATCTCTGTATTTGTCCAGTGTCCGTACAAGCCAGCACAGTACATCGGAATTGTATTCTATTTTCAGGAAATAATTGAAAATAGCAATAAGTTCAATGTCCGTATATTTTTCTTTTAATGCTTCCAAAAGGTCAATAACTCTTTTGCTGTCAGTATTTGTGGCTATCAGACAGTCAGATGCAATGATATTAAAATCCATCGTTTGGTAATCAGGCATGACCTTTAGAGTTTTGTTGCTTAATACTGATATTTATAAATAAAAAACGAAAATATATCAACAAAATGAATCAAAATTTTTTAAAACATTAAGCTTACTTCTGCGGATTGTACAGTCCCATATCACTGTTTATTATAAAAGTGACTTCATCTCCCGCTCTGATTACCGTAGGACGACCCATTGCCCTGATTGATGTCGGAACAAACTGCAAAACACCTTTTTTCCAGGTGCCTGCATAGTGCGGGATTCTTGTATAGTAGGCTACTTCTGTCAACTCTCCGCCAATCATTGTTGAGCCGTTTTTATACACATTGGCATCTATAGCGTATTCTTTCCTGTCGGGGGTAATAACCTTGTATATTTTTATTTTCATAGATGCATTTATGCCTTCAACAGCTTCTATTATCTGTTCAACTTCCCCTAGATATACGGAATTTTTCGGTATAATTTTTGATTCACCGACAAAGACATCCTCCGGATTGGTAAAATACTGCACGTCGCCTACTTTTGCCGTAGAGGTAGAAATGTCCCGCTGGCTGATTGCTTTTAAAAATGAGCCTTTTGCCAGTTTTATTGCTTTGTAGTTCCTAAGCTGTGTTTCAGCGTGAGACTTCTGCACAAAACAAGATATGCCGCAAAAGGCAAAAACAGCTATAAACAGTAATGAAAGAAATCTTTTCATACAACTATTTTAATTAATTTTCTGGATTTTTCAATTATTTTTTTATAAAATTAAGTCACGAAAGTATTGGGAATTAGAAAGAGTTTTTTATGTTAGACATCAAAATTATCAGAGAAAATCCTGAAAAAGTTAATGAACTGCTGAAAAGAAGAAATCCTGATTTGAGCATAAATGAGGTTCTTGAAATAGATGTTGAAAGAAGAAAAGTTCAAACAGAAGCAGATGAACTTCGTGCAAAAAGAAAAGCCGAATCTCAAAAAATCGGTATGATGAAAAAGAACGGCGAAAATACAGATGCAATACAAGAAGATGTCCGTAAACTCGGTGATGAAATAAAAACACTAGAAGAAAAAGAAGTTGAATTAAATGAAAAACAAAAAAATCTGCTTTTGAGCATTCCTAATATGCCGGATGAGAATATTCCGATAGGTCCTGATGATTCGGCAAACAGAGTTGTAAAGGTTGTCGGAGAAGTTTCAAAACCGTCTTTTGAACAAAAACCGCACTGGGATTTGACTGTAGAAAAAGACCTCGTCGATTTTGAAAGAGGTGTAAAAATCTCTCAGTCAAGATTTTATATTTACAAAAACAAAGGCGCAAAACTCGAAAGAGCTATTATAAACTTCTTTCTTGACGTTCATACTTCAAAACACGGCTATGAAGAAATTCTTCCGCCGGTTCTTGTTAACGGAATGGCAATGACAGGCACGGGGCAACTGCCGAAATTTAAAGAAGATATGTACAAATGCGTTGACGAAGATTTGTATTTGATTCCGACAGCGGAAGTTCCCGTTACAAATATCTATTGTAACGAGATTTTGTCTGAAGATGACCTGCCGAAATGTATGACTGCTTACACTCCGTGTTTTAGAAGGGAGGCCGGTTCCGCAGGTAAAGACACAAGAGGGTTGATTAGGGTTCACCAGTTTAATAAAGTGGAACTCGTAAAACTTACTACGCCTGAACAGGCACCGGAAGAGCACGAAAAACTCACCAGAGATGCTGAAGAAATGCTTGAAATGCTCAATCTTCCGTACAGAAGAATGGAATTAAGCACCGGCGATATCGGTTTTTCCGCAAGAAAATGCTATGACCTTGAGGTCTGGATGCCTTCTTACAACAGCTATAAAGAAATATCAAGCTGCTCTGTATTCGGTGATTTTCAGGCACGCCGTGCCGGCTTGAAATACAGAAGCAAAGAAACCGGCAAAGTCAATTATTGCTATACAATGAACGGCTCAGGTCTTGCTGTGGGAAGAACATTTGCCGCTATAGTTGAAAACTTCCAGCAGGAAGACGGAACAATTCTTATTCCTGAAGTCCTTCAAAAATATACCGGCTTTGACAGAATATAGGCGGGCTTTTTTGTATGAGAAGAGGATATTTTATTACACTTGAAGGTGCTGACGGCTGCGGCAAAACCACGCAGTCAAGACTTTTGCAGGAGTATCTTGAACAGCAGGGCTATGAGGTTGTTTGGACCAGAGAACCCGGTTCTATAGGGTTGGGACAGAGAATCAGAGAGCTCCTTTTGTATTATGACGGAGAAGTTGCGCCAAGATGCGAGGCTTTTTTGTTTCTTGCTGACAGGTCTCAAAATATTGAACATGTAATAAAACCGGCAGTAGCGGAAGGAAAAATCGTCATCTGTGACAGACATACCGATTCTACTATTGCGTATCAGGGATATGGCAGAGGCGAAAATATTGAAGAACTCACATATCTTAATAACCTTGCAACAGCAGGCATGAAACCGGATTTGACTATAGTCTTTGATGTTTCTACGGAAGTTGCTCAGCTGCGTGTCGGCGACGAAAAAGACAGGATGGAAGCGGCAGGAATTGAATTTCATAAAAAAGTACGTTTCGGATATCTCGAGCTTGCTAAAACCGAACCCGAAAGAATTAAAGTCGTAAATGCAGACAATTCTATTGAACAAGTCTTTGAAGATACAAAAAGAATTGTAAATAATATGTTCAAAAAATAGTATAATTGTAGCAATAAAGTTTGTTTTCATGTTTTGTGTTTTTCGCACCTTCTTTTGTAAAACTGGTTGAAAGAAAGGATTTATAAACAAACTAAATCAGTACGAAAAATACCTGTCAAAGTCTACATCATCAAAACTGCAAAGCAGCAAGTATACCTCGTCTTCTTCATCCATTCTTTGGAAATTGTATTCATTAAACTTCCAGATTTTCGGATTTATGCCTTTTACCTGAACAATTCCTTTATCAAACAGAATTTTTAGCTTTTTTTTCACGGTATCAATAGGCATATTCAACTGACGGCTCAGTTCTACTGCGGTGATTCCGTCCTCATGGCTGCACTTTTCGGGAGTCAAAAACATAAGTTCCAGCCCGACTTCCTTCAGCTCTTTATCTTCTGTTACGATATCCTGCACATCCATATTTTTATACTACGTTATTGGTCTTTTTATATCTTCATACACATGCTGTATATCGGAAAGGCAGGAAAAAAACTTTAGCATATGTTTAAGTTTTGTTAAGCGTTTATAAAAATCAATAAATATGATATCTTTAAATAAAGTAAAGAACTGATTTTGAGGTGAATGTGAGATTTGTCGATTTAATTGAAAAAAAGAAAAAAGGTTTTGAGCACACAAAAGAAGAAATTCAATTTATTGTTGATTCATTGATGAACGGAAAAGCAGAGGATTATCAGGTTTCTGCCTGGCTTATGGCTGTATATTTTCAGGGAATGACAATAGATGAAACGGCAAATTTAACAAAAGCTATAATAAATTCCGGTGAAACAATTGACCTTTCGGCATTGCATTCCATTTGTCCTCATGTTGCAGACAAGCATTCTACAGGCGGGGTGGGCGATAAAATTACACTCATTCTCATACCTCTTCTGGCTGCTTGCGGCGTTCCGATTGCAAAACTATCGGGCAGAGGTCTCGGTCATACCGGCGGAACAATTGACAAACTCGAGTCGATTCCCGGATTTAGAACCGATTTGGAGGTGGAAGAACTCATTGAAAAAGTCAAAGATGTCGGGCTTGCAATCGGTGCGCAGACAAAACGTCTTACACCTGCAGACGGAAAACTGTATGCCTTGAGAGATGTTACGGCAACGGTTGATGCAATACCTTTGATTTCTTCATCTGTTGTGTCCAAAAAAATTGCCTCCGGTGCAGATTATGTGGTCCTTGATGTAAAATACGGTTCCGGCGCTTTTATAAAAACGCCGGAAAAAGCCTGCGAACTGGCTCAATGGATGGTTGACATAGCTGCAAAACTCGGAAAGAAATTTCACGCAGTGATTACCTCGATGGAGCAGCCTCTCGGCAGAGCTGTAGGCAATGCTATTGAAGTCATTGAATCAATCGAGTTTTTGAAAGGTGTAATGACACCCGATATAAAAGAACTTACATATGAAATGGCTGCATTGACTCTTGTTGAACTCGGTAAAGCTAATTCAAAAGAAGAAGCATATCAGAAGATTCAAAATGCAATTGAGACCGGTGCTGCCCTTGATTGCTTCAGAAAGCTTGTTAAATCGCAAAACGGAAATCCTCTGGTTGTTGACAATTACCGATTGTTTGCCCAGCCGGAATTTGCGGAAAGTATTTATGCCGAAAAAGACGGATATGTCCAAAACATTGATGCATACAAAACTGCGTATGCGTGTAAACTGCTCGGTGCAGGTCGTGAGAGAAAGTCTGACCCCATAGATTACTCAGCAGGTATCTATTTAAACAAGATATACGGAGAAAGGGTTTCAAGAGGAGATGTCATAGCTACATTGTATGCAAATGATGAAGAGAAACTCTCTCTTGCAAAAGAATTTTTGAAAGATGCGTTTACTTTTTCGGATTATGAACAGCCTCAGAGAAATTTGATTTACAAAATAATATAATTACTTGCAGTAAAGTGCACGTATGGTGTTGTAATCTTTTGCGGATGGGTAAATGCCGTATATCATATTTGTATAATTGTACATTATGTCATTTCTGTCGCTGGAGTGTCCGCTTAGACCCAGTGCATGTCCGAGTTCATGAGTCGTTGTAGAAAACAGTGCATCTCTGGAGCGAGGTTTGTTTGTATTAACATTTAATAGTGCGATTTGTGCAATAGCAAGTCGTGTGCGTTTACCTTTGTATCTATAAGAGGTGCATAAACCGTTAAGCTTTTCCCCGTTATTTATAACAGTATTTCGATAGTAGACTTTTATATCGGCAATAGATTCTTTTGAAACGAGTCTGAAATTAATACAGCCACCAGCTGCTTTTCGCCATTCATTTAGACTGTCAGAAACAATGCCGGTGTATTCGGGCTGCTCAACCCAAACTTTTATAATGTTCTGGGTAAAAGGATATGTGCCGCTTAATTCATTTAGATATGTTTGCGAAATTGCTGTATTGTTGGATAACACCGCTATCAGAACAAAAATTGTAAATACTAAAAATTTTTTCATAAGAGTTATTAATATTTCACTATTTTATATAACATATATAGTAAATACCCAAAAATGTAATTTATTAACAATTTTTTCAATTATCGCTTGTATTGTTGGATACAAACAGTACAGATTTTGTTTTTGCTGAAACAATTATCTCCGTCAAAACTTTTTCAGATTTGAATAAAGCGAGTCTACTGCTTTTTTGCCTTGTTTGCCAAAATCAATAACATACATTTTTGAAGAACCGATTTGTTTTATTTCTTCAATATGCCCGATTCCGAATTTTCCGTGAAAGACTCTGTCACCTTTTGAAAATTCTTTTGGTGCAGATGTATTTGCATCTGCGGAAGCCTGTGCCGCTTCTTTTTTCTTTCTTTCTTCAAGAAGCCGCTGAATCGGATTGTCCTCGAGAAGTTTTTTTATTTTTTCTTCGTCTTTTGCTTTGTTGGCTTCATTTTTTACAACAAACGCCTCTCTTTTTACAAAGTTGTTTTGTTGTTTTTGTTCGGGTGATTTGTAGGTTGGCTTTGGTTTTACTACTTTGCTTATGCTTTGTACGGTTTGACCGGAAACAGGTGCAACAAAATTTGCACCGAAAGAATTTGTCTTTTCCACATATCCCGAACGGTCTGATTTGATTTTGCTTACAGCCTGTTTGAATGTTGAACTTCTGCTCGAAGAGTACATAGAATCATCACTGACATGCCTGTCTGTGAGGCTTTCAGGGATTTCTGCCAGAAATCTGCTGGGCTGAAAATATTCCGTTCTGCCCCACATCTGTCTTCGTTTTGCATATGTGATGTAGAGTTTTTTCTTCGCTCTTGTTACGCCGACATACATAAGTCTGCGTTCTTCTTCCAAATCTTGCCAGCTGCTGCTTTCTCCGATTGAACGACCGTGAGGGAAAATTCCTTCTTCAAGTCCTGCAAGAAATACCGTGTCAAACTCAAGCCCTTTTGCTGCATGCAGCGTCATCAATGTTACAGCATTGTCGGCATCCGGAGTTTCGTCCAAATCACTTACCAATGCTACCTGTGCAAGAAATTCACCAAGAATATTATCTTCTTCATCCGGCGTAAAGTCCCTTGCTACGTTAACTAGCTCTTGAAGGTTCTCTATTCTTGATTCCGACTCTTCAGTGTCTTCCTGCTTCAATTCTGCGAGATATCCTGTTTTTTCTATTACAAAAGCAATAAATTCAGGCAGTGAAAGCTTGCCTTTTTCTTCATCAAGTTTGTCCAGCAAAGTAAGGAATGCTCTGAGTTTTGCTTTTACCCCTGCGGAAAAATCATCGTATTCATCAATATTTTTTAGAACATCATACATTGAATAGTCCATGGAATCCGCAATTTCCTGAATTTTTTTGACAGTGGTATCACCAATAGAACGTTTCGGTACATTTATAATTCTTTTTAAACTCTGAGAATCATGCCTGTTGTACAAAAGTTTCAGGTAAGCAATTATGTCTTTAACTTCTTTTCTGTCATAGAATTTGAGTCCGCCCACCATTCTGTATGCGATACCCTGAGATATCAAAGCTTCTTCTATCGCTCTTGATTGTGCATTGGTCCTGTACAAAACGGCGCAATCATTTAAAGAACCGGAGTAGTTTCTTATTTGTTTTGCAATATAGTATGCTTCATTTGCTTCGTCCTGTGACTCATATATTTCAATTTTTTCGCCCTGACCTTTTGTGGAGTACAGGTTTTTGCTTACACGTTCCGTATTGTGGACAATAATCGCATTTGCAGCATCGAGGATTGTGGCAACGGAACGGTAATTTTTTTCCAGTTTTATCAATTTTGAGTTTTTGTAATCAGATTGGAAGTTGAGAATAATTTTGTAGTCTGCTCCTCTCCAGCTGTATATTGACTGGTCAACATCCCCGACGACACAGAGACTTCTGCCTTTTAGTTCTTCATCTGTTTTGCCGTTTGAGTACAGATGCCTGATTAGCATATACTGGCTGATGTTTGTGTCTTGAAACTCATCTACAAGTATATGTGAAAACCTCTCGTGGTATTTGTTTCTAACTTCTTCGTTTGTAGATAACAGGTTTACAGTCAATAGCAGCATGTCATCAAAGTCAATGGCATTGTTTGCCATGAGCTGTTTTTCGTATTCATAGTATATTTCTGCAATTTTCTGGCTTCTGTAGTCTCTTGCTCTTGTGGAAAAGGTATAGGCATCCTGCATTTTGCTTTTTGCATTGCTTATTGCAGCTTTAACGAGTTTTGGGGCAAATACTTTGTCATCAATGTTCAGTTTTTTGATTGCGTTTTTTATAATTGTGCTTGTATCGTTATCATCATATATAACGTAATTTCTGTCCCATTTTCTGCCGTCGGGGCTTTTGTAATTTTCTATATCAAAGCGCAAAATTCTTCCGCAGATATTGTGGAATGTTCCGACCCACATTTTCTTTACGACATCTTCGCCAAGCATTTTTGAAAGACGCTCCTGCATTTCTTTTGCTGCTTTGTTTGTAAAGGTTACGGCAAGAATCTTGTATGGATTTACTCCTGTTTTTACAAGATTCACGATACGGGTTGTCAAAACCTTTGTTTTGCCGCTTCCCGCACCTGCAAGTACAAGCAGTGCACCTTCTTTTTCAACAACAGCTTCTCGTTGCTGTTCATTTAGCGAGTTTAGTATTTCGTCCACTCTTCCCAAATCCCCTGATTTACCCCTCAAGTTCCGGCTTTTTGCGTAACTTTTGTGAAAAACCCTTTTATTTTTGTCAATTTATGCTATTATTATGATAATCAAAAAAAGTTTTTTAGTAAAATACTTAGTTCAGGATAAATTATGTCAGACGAAAACAAAGAAAATCAAGAGCAGCAATCATCGATTATGGTTCCTATAGATGATGATTTGGACAAAGTACCGGAAGACGGAACAAACACTGTAGATCAATTGGCAATGGAACTTGCTACAATACAGCAGTCAGAAAAACGTATTGCTATTATCGGTAGCCGCAACTTGCCGATTACGCATCAACAGATTATTGAAACACTATCGTTTGCTCTTGTTTCTCAGGGCAATACTATTATTACCTCCGGCGGCTCTTCGGGTACAAATGCCGCTACTATCAGAGGTGCGATGAAGTCTAATCCTGAAAAACTGAAAGTCATTTTGCCGCAGACAATCGGTCAGCAGCCGTCTGATGTTCAGGATCAATTAATCGGTGTTCCGAATATCATCGAACATGCGGACAGAGCAATGATGACTCTTGCTGATGCCAGCCGCATCTGTAACAGAGAGATTATCGATGATTGCCAGCAGCTTATATGTTTCTTGTCCCATACTTCAAACACTTTGCACAAAGCTATTGAGTATGCGGAAGAATCTCACAAAGTTATTACTGCATTCTATTTGGATTAGAATAGAACAGAAATTTCAAGACCTGCCAATAAATGAATAAATGGCAGGTCTTTTTATTCCCGACAAAATTTTAGACATATTATGTTACAAATTAGCAAAAAATAATCTTTTGAGTTATTAGTGTAATATTATAATTGTTTTACAAAACACAGATTTAATAATAGAATAATTTTATACTTTAAACAGGATAAATATTCATTATGAAAAGAGTAGTATCTGCAAAAGAAGCAGTCAGTATGATAAAAGATTATGCAACCATTATGGTCGGCGGTTTTTTGGAATGCGGTGCTCCCGATGTATTGATAGAAGAGCTCGTTAAACAAAAAACAAAAAATCTTACAATGATTTCAAACGATACTACTTATCCGCATGCAGACAAAGGCAAACTTATTGTTAACAAGCAGGTAAAAAAACTTATTGCCGCACATATAGGTACAAATCCCGAAACAGGCAAACAGATGCAGTCAGGAGAGCTCGATGTAGAGCTTGTTCCGATGGGAACACTTATTGAAAAAATCAGAGCAAAAGGCACCGGGCTGGGCGGTGTGCTTACCCCGACAGGAGTCGGCACAATTCTTGAAAAAGATAAAGAAACTATGGAAATTGACGGCAAGAAGTTTATCTTTGAAAAACCGCTGGGTGCAGATTTTGCGCTAATATACGGCTCTAAGGTCGACAAATTCGGAAATGTTTCATATTATGGCACAACAAGAAATTTAAATACTGTTATGGCAACAGCTGCTGAGACGGTAATTGTTCAGGCAGATGAGTTTGTAGACTGTCTTGATCCGAATGAGGTTGTTATTCCGGGACTTTTTATTGACTATGTTGTTGTAAAGGGGGAAAAGTAAATGGAACTTACCAAAGAAAAAACTTTGCAGAATGAAACCTCTTTTCACTATACAACAGACCCTATTTCTCACACGCTCAGAAAAGAAGATTTGACAAAAGATAAAATCAGAGAAATTGTCGCAAAAAGAGCGGCAAAAGAATTTAAAGAAGGTGACGTTGTTACCCTCGGTATAGGGCTTCCTACTGCTGTTGCAAATTATGTTTCACCCGATATGCATATTATTTTTCAGTCAGAAAACGGATTGCTCGGAGTAGGAAAAGACCAGAGCGGCGATAATATTGATAAAAGAGTAATAAATGCCGGCGGCGGGTATGTTGAGGCAACATACGGTGCCTGTTTTTATGACTCTCAGATGGCTTTTACCATGATGAGAGGCGGGCATATCGATGCAACAGTGCTCGGGGCTCTTCAGGTTGATGAAGACGGAAGTATTGCCAGCTGGATTATTCCGGGGAAAATGGTTCCGGGTATGGGCGGTTCTATGGATTTGGTCGTCGGTGCGCAGAAAGTTATCGTTGCAATGGAGCATATGTCAAAAGGTCAGATAAAAATTGTCAAAAAATGTGACTTGCCTTTAACCGCATACAAAGAGGTAGACCTCATCATTACTGAACGCTGTGTCTTTGAAGTTACACACAAGGGACTTTTGCTAACAGAAATAAATCCGTTGTTCTCTATTGATGAAATAAAAGAATCAACCGGCGCAAACTTTAAAATTGCACAAAATTTGAAATACATGGAAATATAACTTTTTAATATTTCTTTATTAAACATATTTTTGTGGCAAAAAATTTCTTTTATATGTTTTCATCAAACCGAGATGAAAATTAACAGCAGCTTTTTATACAATAATTTTTATACCCCGCATCAATCAATATCTGCTTTTTCTCCCGTAAATTTCGGCAGAAAACAAGCAGAAGATGTTGATATGAAAATAAAGCTGTCTGATTTTCAAATGCGGAAGGTTCAGCAGCTTGCGGATACATATGAACAAGCAAGAAGCAGCCTTAACAGGTATAACGGACCTTATCAAAAGAAAATAAAATCCGCATTTCCCGAAATGATAACTGTAGAGAATATAAAAGGCTTTCTCTTTAATTCTCTGGCTTCTATACAAAATGAAGTTCTTCAGGTTATAAAGACAAATCCGAGAAAAACCAGTCAGGAGCTTTTGAGTTTTAACGTTCTCGATTCTAAAAACGAGCCGTTGATGCAGTTTAAAGTTGATAAGAACGGCATTTTGACCGTAAAAAGAGATGAAAATATTTCAAAACAGCAATTAGATGATACTTTAGATGAAAAAAATATCAAATATATTGATAAAATGATAAAATCTTTAAAAAAAGTAGATTTCTATGCACAAAATTATTACACTCTATCAAAGCAGGCACGTATTTTAGGGCATCAAGATGTATCTGATACTATATCTCAGATTAATGAAGTAAAAAACAGCAAGGGATTGAAACCAGAAATAGAACAGATAAAGAGTCTGAGTGAAGAGATTTCCGAACTGCTATACAGTCATAGCCACAGAGATGCTTTTACTTTGAGACGAGAGTTTTTTGGTGATTTAATGACACAAAAAACAAAAGGACTGATATTTAAAAGCAATGCTTTTGAGAAAAAAACTATTGCTTTTTATCCTTTTCAAAAGCAAACAGATAACAGAGCTTTTCGTATTACAATTTTGAATGACAAAAATGAGAAAGAAAACAGCTTTGTATTTTTTGATGACGGAAGAATTGCAAAACAAAGAGAAGGGTTGGCTTTTGACAAAGACTACCGCCAAAACAAACTTTATACAATTCCGGATAGTGAGATTGAAAAATATCAAATAAGAAAAATTCTTTCAATAACGCAAAATAAACTTTCGAGTTTTGTTGATTTTATCAATGAAACAAGACAACAAAAGAAACACAGAAAAGCTGCCGTGGAAATATCGGAGACATTGTCTTTAAAAGCTAAAGAAATATCGAAAAAGAAAGAAAGAGAAATAAACAGAAAACAGCAAGCTGCCTTAAAAAAAGCACAAAAAGAAGAAAGGCAAAAAATTCTTGCAGAAAAGAAACAGGCAAAAGAAATTAAACAAAAAGAATTACAGGCAAAACGTGCTTTAAGAGAAGCAAAAAGAGACAAAAACCAGCATAGGCTGCCGAAAGATTTGCGGGTTAAAAATATTCTTAAAACACAAAATAAAAAACCTGAGCTGTCAGCAACTGCTACTGAAGTTAATAATGTTCAAAAAGCTTTGTATTTTGATTCAATGATTCTTTACGATATTTGTGAAAAATTAACAAAAATATTTGATACACCTGTTGAACAAAGAAGTTCTCATCTGGTTCATGAAAGACTTTCCAACGGAAATATTTTTGGCGGAAGATTTTCGTTTACTGCAACAGACGGCGCAAAAATTACCGTATCCCGTATAAAATCCCCGAGGTACGTAGAATTTGTTTATTACTCAATCAAAGTTGTCACAAAAGACGGGGAAGAATTTATTTTGAATATTGACCCCGTAGAAGACGGCAGAATATTGGAAAACACATCAGAGGGTCGTCCTTTCATAGACAAAAAGAGAAATGTCCACCATACATCTAAAGAAAAATTTCTCGCACAAAATCCTGCAGCAATAAATCTGCCTTTGTATTTTTCAGAACTTTTTGCTGTCAGGGATGATGTTGAGAGGAAAACCGTAAAATTCAAAAAAGCAGACACAGCCCATGCTCAATTGCTTGCAAAAAAAGAGCAGGATGTTATAAAGGCTTTGCATTCTGAAATTGATGATGAAAAATTTGATAACTAGCTTTTTTATTTTCATTAAGGAAATAACACATCTGTATATTGACCATGTCAAAATAAATAATAACTGATTGCCGTATTCTTTTTATTGTTTGAAAAAATAGTATTGTTTTTATGAAAAAAATAAAAATAATACTATCCGTCATATGTTATTTTTTGCTTCAACAAATCGCTTGTGCGGCAACAATTGATATAGCAACATTTTATGAATTGATGAACTCGGTTCTTCAAAACGGAGATGTCTATACACTAACAAATGACCTTGATGCTACTTCGTCAATAAACACAAGGTTTTATAACTACAACATCAACTTTGAAGGTCAAAATTACTCCATAGATGGAGGTCTGGATTTTGGCGGATTTGTTCTCGGCGAAGATAACAGCTTTAACGAAATAAGAATACTCAACAGCAAAGGAGAGGTTCACAATAATTCTTATTTTGCAGGGGCTATATTCAACAGCGGAGGGGAAACATCCATAGAAAATTCATCTTTTGAGAGAAATTTTGCAAATTCAGGAAACTTGAATTTTGCCGTAGCAGGTGCTGTATACAACCTCCATGGCGGTTCAATGGAGATTTCAAACACAGACTTTGAAAGCAATTATACATACGGCGCCGGTTCATACGGCGGTGCGCTCTCTAACGGCTACAATGACAACGGTACTGCCCAAATGGATATCAACAATGTCAATTTTGCTTCAAATCATGCGGATGGGGTTGTTTATGCCTATGGCGGTGCTCTCAATAACACGGGGGTAATCACGGTTGATGCCTCAAATTTTGAAAACAATTACGTGAACGGACGACAAGAATCCGACAGAGAACAGCCGATTGCATATGGCGGTGCGATAAATAATACAGGTACAATGACCGTTTTAAATTCTTCTTTTGACAACAATTACGGAGGCGGCAGTTCAAATACGATTACCTTTGGCGGATCAATATCAAACTCGGGCACTTTGACTTTCGAAAACTCTTCAATAAATGACAGCAAAGTATCCTCGGGACAGCAGGGATACGGCGGTGCGATTTTTAATAATACCGGTGCAACAATAAATTTGAAAAATTCAGCCATAACAAACAGCAGCCTAGATACTTCTTTGTCAGCAGCAGAGGGCGGAGCCGTTTACAATCTCGGAACGATAAATCTTGACAGTTCAACCCTAAAAGACAATACTGCACAAAACGGCACACCCAACGATATCTTTAACGCAAACAGCGGCATCGTAAACTTTAACGGTACAGGAGCAAATACCATTCTGAGCGGCATAGACGGAACCGGTACATTAAATAAAAATGACAATGGTACCTTGAATCTCGGCGGAACAAACAGTGATTTTTCGGGAACATTTAATTTTAACAAAGGTACTCTGAACCTGCTCGCCGGCAGCAGTTACCTCGGTTCACAAAATACAAATTTTTATGACGGCATAAATTTTAATATGCAAAACAAAGAGATAAACAATATAAACTTTGCCAATTTGAATGTGTCCGGCACCGCAAATATATTTGCTGATATGAACCTGAATAACCGCATTATGGATACAATTTCCGCTTCTTCTTTCTCGGGCGGCGGAGTCCTGCATGTAGCAGGATTGAGCATAGAAGGTGCACCTACGGGAGAGGAATTTGTTATTCCTTTTGCTGATGATGTCTTAAAAGAACACGTTACATATAATCAAACAACACTGGGTACACCTATATACAATTATAATGTCAGCTATGACCCGGCAAGCGGAGATTTCAGATTGTATAGAGACGGTTTTGATTCATCAATTCTTGTCTCTCCTGTTGCAACACAGCTTTCAGGATATTTGACTCAGCTAGATACTTACAGAAATGTATTTTCCAATCTGGATATGGTAATGATTACGCCGGCAAGAACAGGTACAGGATATTCTCTCCAAAACAAAATTGCCCTGAATCAAAATTTTACATATTCGCCGTTTGTAATGCCGGAACAACAAGGCGGAATATGGTTTAAACCATATTCAACATTTGAATCCGTCGGGCTGAAAAACGGACCGAGAGTCTCAAATGTCAGTTATGGCAGCATTGTCGGAGTTGAAAGCGGACTAAAAAAACTTCAAAACGGCTGGTATGGTTTGTACGGGGCATATACGGCGTACAATGGTTCCCATCAGGCTTTTGATGGAAACGGAATATACAACAACGGCGGACTTCTCGGAGTCAGTGCAGCTTTTTACAAAGGCAAATTCTTTTCTGCCTGGACAGTTAATGCCGGTGCTACAGCTTCCGAAGCTTCAACAAAATTCGGAAACGAAAATTTTGCAATGTTTAATACCGGTATTGCTCAGATGAGCGGGTACAATTTCGAAACATTAAAAAGGAGATTTATTGTTCAGCCGGCACTTCTTGCTTCATACACTTTTGTAAATACTTTCAATTACAAAACAGCATCCGGTGTGAACATAAACACAAGACCCTTAAATGCAATTCAAATAGAACCGAGAATAAAATTTATAGGAAATTTCAAAAATTATCTTCAGCCGTATGTCGCTGTTTCTATGGTCTGGAACATAATAGACAGTGCAAAATTTCAGGCAAATGATGTTTACCTTCCTGATTTGTCTATAAAACCATATGTCCAGTACGGAGCGGGTATTCAGAAGAGGTGGGGCGATAGAGTTACTGGATTTTTTGAAACAATGCTTCGAAACGGAGGCAGAAACGGAGTCATTTTGCTTGCAGGGTTTCGAATAAGTATATAATTTTGCAAAGATTGATGCCGTAACAGTTGAGTTTGTTGCAAAATTTATTGTATAATCTCCACAAAAGGAGCAAATTCAAATGTCTGCGTGCAAGTGTAGTTTAAAATTCTTTTGTATAATAATATTTTTGTTTGTAATTATCTCTGCTGCCGCTTTGTGCATAACAAAACCCAAAATGCATAAGCCGTTTCAAATGAGTATTATTGAATACATTATGAAAATAAATGCCGACGGGACAACAACCACTACAAAACAAGTCACAACAACGACATTTCAAGGGAAGTAATCAATGAAAAAGTTCTTTGCATTTTTTGTTTTAGTCTTATATTTTATGTCATCGAATTGCTGTTTTGCTCTGAGCGAATTGTATTACCTCAAAAATGTAAACAAAAACACCATAGCTTCTCAGGTTGAAACAGTATTACTTGAAAATAACTACAATATAAAAAAGAAAAATCCTTTTTATGCGATTTCAAACAAGGATAATGAGGATTTTGCAGTTATAGTTTTGCAGCAAAGCGGACAAAATCTTTTTTATTACTACGAAGCAAATGACGGCAACAAAAAAATTAATAAAAAAGTTTTGAAAAGCTTTAGAAAAGACGATATCGAATATGAAGAATCCGAAAACGAAATGCATTTGAAAAACTTTGCCCAGATAGCTGCCAGAACAAAAACAGGCGAGAAAAAGACATACTCTTTTGAAGAGCCAAAGAAAACAACAGTTCAACAGCCTAAAGCTCCTCAGGCTAAAAAGCCTTCCACTGCATTACAGGGCTTTGTCGGAAAAATTTCGAGCGGAACGAAAGTAAATGTATATTTACAGCACGCTTTGAACACAGCTACGGCTCAAAAAGGCGATGCTGTAGCGGCGGTTTTGAATCAAGACTGGGTGTATAAGAACTGCATTGTTGCACCCAAAGGCAGTCTGATGTACGGAACAGTTACCAAAGCTAACAAAGCTACTTTAGGCTCAAGAAACGGTTCTGTTCAGATATATTTTAACAAACTTGTTTCCCCTGCGGGCAAAACATATGATATTTCAACGGAAAAAATTGATTTTAACGTTACAAATGACGGTAAAATAGAAAAAACTGTTACCAGCACACTTACCATGGCAGTCATTGGCGCTCTGGTCGGACTGGGTATTGCCGCTTTGACCGGTGATCCGTCAAATCTTGCACAGGGCGCAATAATAGGTGCCAGTGTAGGCGGCGGAAGTGCTCTTGTTTCATCTGTTGCCGAAAAAGGTATAGATGCCGAAATACCTTCGTTTACAGAGGTAGAAGCCATATTGGACAAGCCGCTTAATGTTGTTTTGAGTTATTAAAAAGGAAAAGATAATGAACAAAAGATTGATTACTCTCGGTATAATAATTTTAGCAGTTTGCGTTGTAGGGAAATTACTCTATGTCGGTTTAAAGAACATAAAAATTGATGAATTCCATCCGGCTGCAGTGATTTTTCTGGTGGATTCTTCTGCATCAAATCAGGCGATGCTAGATGAAGAAGTCAGCTATCTGAAATCCGTCTGCGCAATTCTTGATCCCGAGGATGCAATAAAAATTCTCAAAGTATCTCAGGATTCCTATTTGATATATGAAGGGTCTCCTTCTGATACATCAACTATAAACAAAACACTGAGTGAATTCACAAAATATGACAGCACAGAATACGGAACGGCATATGGGGAAGCTCTAAAAAAAGCTTTTGAACATGCATTAAATATGAAAAAAGAAGGATATACACCCTCTGTTGTCGTAATTGGAGACCTTGAAAACGAAGGTGATGTGACAAAACAGATAAACTGGGACACTCTGCCTCAAAATGTAGAAAATGTAAAAAAACACATTCCCGAAATTTCCATGATGTTTGTCTATGCACATCCGGAAAAACTTGATATAGTAAAAACAAAACTCAGCCCTGTTCTCGGGGAAAAGAAACTTGTTGTTGCAAATGAACAGACAGCAGCAAAATCACAGAGAAAACTATTAGAAGCAATCGGTAGATAGGAGAAATATATGACAGTTACCATAGTTACAAAATATGGCGAAAAAACTTTTCAGGATAAAGAAATCATAAACATTTCTTCAAAAGAAGGTTTTGATATATGTGCCAATTTTGGATTTGATTATATGCTTACAGTGCAAATGGACAGAAAAACAGGCATGTGTACTCTTTTAAATCAGTTTAACTGTCAAAAATTTCTATTTAAAGGCAAACCTATACCTCAGAGTATGGAAATTTCAAAACTATGCAAACTTATGGTAGACGGCTCGGATGATTTTCTTACTATCAAGGTAAATTCTGATGTCCTGACTACAAAAGTTGCTTCTGAAAACCTGACCGAACAGGATATGAAAGATTTATACGGCAATGATATAAATGCCGCCGCCAGAATAAAAATAGAAAAAAGAAAAGCAGAGATTGAAGAAGCCCGTATATCAATAATAAAGCAGGTTTCTTTTGCAATAAACGATTTTAAACACAAAATATCAATGAACTCAAAAACAGGTATTTTGCTTCATATAGCGTTATTTACCGCTTCATTAATACTCGCATTCGGTGTTTCTAATTATCTTACGGGACTCCCGCTCAAAGATGCCGGCAGTATTATACAAATGCCTGTGAATATGAAAATAATGTTTGTGTATTCTTTGATTGTATACGGAGTCGGCTTGATATTAAAACAGGGTGTATATCTGTTTTTCCAGAACAAATTTGATGAAACACAGGATTCTTCCGGTATTGCCGAAAAATCTATGATTTTGCTTTCCTCTTTGTTTTTTGCAGCGTTGTATTTGATAAATATGCTCTATTATATGTCTCCCGGTACGATGCCGTTATTTGCGGTGTTTATGTCTCTGTTTTTTACCGCAGTATGCGTTACACTTGCGGTTGGCTGCGGATATTTCAAAAGCAGCAGTGTACAACTTTCAAAAGAACTGAACAAATATGAATACCGTCCGGATTTTGAACAGGTCATAAAAGAATATCAGCTCTGGATAGAGAGATTTATCAACAATTTGAGTAAGACAAAGATAGAAAACATAAAAGACAAGCTTTTTAACTTGCAGCTTAAAGCTGTAGGCGAAACAATTCTGGGTATTTTGACGGCACCTTTTCTTGCATATGGGGTGTCAAATACGCTGGCAATGTGTTTCCCTGAAGCTGCAGGCTGGATAAGAATTTCCGGACTCAGATTCAGTCCCGTGTTCCTTGTTCTTGCCTCATTTATGATTATTTTTGCATTTTTTGCTTTTGTAAATGCTTTCTTGTGTAACAAAAAAATTCAAGCATCAAATGTCATTAAAAATGACGGCTTTAGCAGCTATTTGCAGCACGGTGTTGAAATATACGGACTGCAAGGCGTAAAAAAACTTGATACTGAAATGAGACGTTCATTTATTATCGGAATTTGTATTATATTTATAGAATTTTCAATGAACATCTCATACTTTATGCAGGAAATAGGCGGAGATTTAAGCGGAATGTTTCTGAGCAGCGTTGCAGCACTGGTGCCGACAGCATTGCTTATTGCTGAGACTTATATGCTTAGCCAGACAAAATTCGAAACTTCTGCCTGTGACGGTTTGATATCAAAAATTAACTGATAAAATGGTGCCGAATGTACAGAATTCTTGCAATTGTAATAACAATAATACTTCTATTGTCTACGGTGTGTATTTCTTTTATTAAACCGGAAATGCACAAATCAGTGTTGGTTTATGATTCTGCATACAGAATTGTGCAGCCGCAGGAAAAATCTGTCGAGACAAAAGCCCTACCAACGCAAACAAACACGCCTCCCGTACAAACAACCAAAACTTATACACCTCAAAATAGTGTTAAAACACAAAAAGTAATTACCCGTGTTGTAGAAATACCGGCGGCTCAAAAAAACACTCGAACAGCGCGGCAAAAAACGACACAAACCCAAAAGACCGTATCTCCGGTTAAAAAGACCGTGAAAAAGACAACAACACCTGCGAAAACTACACAGCAAATTACACAGGAACAAGAAGTTATTCTCTGGAACAAATGGCGTTCCGACCTTCAAAATCAGATAATGAGAGATGTCAGACTGCCGATTGTTCAGGAAGGTACAGTGTTTAAATTTTCTTTTGAAGTGGACAAATACGGAAAAATTTCAAATGTGCAAACCTGGTCGACAAATCCTGTGTATACACCGTATGCTATACAGTATATTGCACCGGTTATAAAAAGCTATCAGGGACGCTCAATCCTCAACTTCCCGAGCGGTTCAAACAGAGTTGTCACCCTTGTTGAAGGCGGATGGAAAATTGCAAACGCTACAAAATACAGCACCCCCGCTGACTTTAAAGACGTAGAAACATTAAGGAACTAACAAAAATGTATAAATGCACGGAATGCGGACAGGAATATGAACAAAAGCCGGAATATTGTGATTGCGGAAACAATACGTTTGAAGAAATAAAAGAAACACAGGAAAAACAAGAAATTAGACAGGAAATACCTGCTGCTATCCAAACACAAACTTTTGAAAAAGAAAGTGTTTCTTCACCTTCTTCAAATAATTTATATTTAAGACATGATGAAAGAATTGACAACAAATCGCTTGCAATATTTATTCTGTGTATAATTCTTTCAATTTTGTCTTTGATTTTTATCGGAAGACCATCGAAAGAAGAACAGGCTGCTCAAAAACAGACTAAACCTCAAACAGAAAAAAAGACACAAAAAAATATGCAGCTTCCTTCTATTAACGAAATATGGAACAGTACTCCGCCAAAATCTGCGGCACCAACTCAAACTCCTGTCCAGCAGAACGCTCCGCAGAACAATAATGCCTCAAATCAGCCGATAATCAGAACAATATACAAAATTGTACCGAATATACAGCAGCAAACACCCAAAACTCAGTCTGCTGCACCAAAAGCTACTGCTCCAAAACCGAAAAAAACAACTGCTCCTGCACCGGTGCAAAAAAATACAACGTCTTCCAAACCCAAAACAACACCGGCTGCTTCAAAACCAAAACAGTCAACGCAGGTTAATACCGCACAGGCAAGGCAGGAATTGCTGAACTACAAAATAATTCTCAGAAACAAAATAGCATCAAAAATCAATTTCCTTTCCGTAGTCGGAGACGGCGATTGTGTAATTTCTTTCAAAATTTCATCTTCCGGCAAACTCACAAACAGAGCATTTTCAAAGCAGTCTGACAACGACAGTCTGAACGATGCCGTATACAATGCAATGATGCAGACACCGGCATTCAATCCGCCTCCTGCTGCATACAAAAATGAAACACTCAAACTTTCCGTAAAGATGTACGGCGGAAATTTTGAAGTTGATTTGAATTAGTTTTCATCCAAAAACTCATATTTCTGCTGCGGCTCAGGTTGTTTTTGTGTAGACGGTTGAGCGGTTTGAGTCATTGATTCTGTCAGGGTTGAAGTGAAAGAATTTACATCTTCCGCATTATAGAACTTGCCTCCGGTAGTATCAGACAGACATCTCAAAGCTTTTGAACTTGATGAAACAAGCAGCACATCTATCACAATGTCCCTGCGCTGTTTTATCAAAGCAGAAGCAAATGCACACGGGTCACCGCCGCAATTTTCTCCTCCGTCGGTAATAAGAATAATTTTCTTTTGCTGCGTAAGCGGTATGCCTGCAAAATCGTATGTTACTGCCTGATCCAGAGCAAGCGTTAACGGAGTAGAACCGCCGACATCAACGGAATTCATACCCTGTAAAAGACCGGAAGTATTGTTCGATGCCAAAGCTGCAACCTGCTTTGTTGCAGAACAGGAACCTGCAGTGTTTCCCAGATATGAAGAATTTGCTGCCGTGACCTTGTATTTTCCGTCCTTGTTTTGAACAATATTCTTAACTTTTGCCATTACCGGATGATACGGGTTGCTGCCGCCATCGTGCCCGAATACCCTAAAACCTATCTTTGTTGACACAGGCAGCTGAGAGATTATTGCCGCCATTGACCGTTTGGCTTCTGAAATCCAAAAAAGCATACTGCCCGAGTAATCCATAACAATATCTATGTTGTCTATTTTTTGAACAAGCACCTGTCTTGAAGCTGTGTAGCTCTGTGAACTGTAATTGTTGTAGGGATTGTATGTGTTTGTCAAAACACTGTTTTGTTGCACTTTGCCGTTGGGTCCGGTAACTTTTCCTCCGGAATTGACTTTGTATTTGGCAGCAAAAGCAGCCATTGAAAAAAGAGACATTACCGCAAGAATTAAAAATATTTTTTTATGCATAAATTATCCTCAAAACTTACTGATATTTTATAGATACAAAGAATTTTAGTCAATAAAAATATTGAGAAATAATCAAAAACAGTGATAAAATTCTAAAAAAGGAGAGCTTTATGAATATAACAAATTTTATAAAAACATCGGTATCTGTACTGCTGGTAATTCTTGCAGTTTCTTTTTCAAACAGTATTATTGCCTGTGAACAACAAAATAAAGAAATAGCAAAACAAAAGCTCAATATACATTCTCTTGTTGTCGTAAAAGACGGCAAAACTTCTGTCTGTGACGGCAGGGGAATAAAACCCGTTGTTGATTACCTTGAAAAAGACAATTTTGATGGCGCTTTTGTCGCTGATAAAGTTATTGGCAAAGCCTCCGCACTGCTTCTTGTATACGGAAAAGTTCAAGAAGTCTACACTCCTGTAATTTCAAAACCTGCAGTGAAAGTTTTTGAAGACAACAATGTAAAATACAGTGCTGACAAAATTGTTGACAATATTATAAACCGCACAGGCACAGACTTGTGTCCTATGGAAAAAAAGGTGCAAAATATTGATAACCCGAAAAGAGCATACAAGCTCTTTAGAAAACTGTTAAAAGAAAGTTAGGCAATGTAATTCAAGTGCTTTTTACGTTTGATGTTTTCTGCTCTATTTTTGATTGATGCCGCATCTGCCGCAACTTTGTAATCCTGTGAGGACGGGTCTTTGGGCGCAAGTGCTGCTCGAATAACCTGTTTTGCGTGTTCAATTGTTTTTTGCGGGTCATTCTTGTCTAATGTTGGCATTTTTATGGGCACATGTCCCGAAACAGGAATTCCGTCTGCATTTTTTTCAATGGAAATATCACCCGCAAAAGAGCCGCCTGCTATTTTGTGGGCAAGTTCGTGAGCATAAATATGATTGTAATTCTTTTTGATTAAATCATCTTTTTGCTTTTGGTAATCCTTTAGCGGAGTAGAACATGAATTAGAAAAACTGCGAATGAACATTTGCTGCCCACCACCCCTTCAACACTTTACCTTTTCTATTACTATTTTACTACATTTATAGCACGTTGTAAAGTGCGGGCACGGGACAGGAACAATGCAAAAGGTTTTATAATAAAATTTCTTTAATCTTTTTTTCTGCCGCTTCTGCTATTTTTTTATGCATTTCTTCGTCATAATGAAGACCGTCTTTTTCACTCGGAGCAGCAAATGTATTCAAATCCAAAAAATCAGATTTGGTTTTTTCGGCAATATTTTTAAATAATTCAGGAAGTTGTTTTGATTTTTCTATAGACGTTTCATCAAACATCTGCGAAAAAAAACTTGCCAAAATGCTGCTGCCAATAATGTTTGGAATGAGCACAAGAATTTTGGCATTTGTTTTTTGTTTTATGTCTTTAATTAGCCTTTGCAGTCCTTTGCCTACCTCTTCGGCGGAAAGTTTGTATGTAAATTGCAAATCGTTTATTCCCAGCCCGAGAACGACCAGTTTTAGGTCAGGATGATTTTCAAGATAAGGTGCAATGGCTTTGTATCCTGTAAACAGAGGACCTTCCGGATTGTCTGCTATACAGGTTCTGTTGTTACATCCGGCTTCTATCACATTGTATTTTCCTGCAAGGCTTTTCTTTAAAATCCCGCTCCATCTTTTATCGGCATCATATCTTGAACCGTCAAGAGGAACAAAACCGAATGTGTTGCTGTCTCCAAAACATAAGATATTTTTCATATCTAAACGATATTTTATAAAGCATTATGTTGTCAAGTATTTCAAACACGTACAACCAGAATTTTTGAGTCTTTTTTTGCCAGAACTGCATGTTCAATATCTTTTTCAAAAATAAATATTTCTTCTTTTTTTATTTCAAAAGTTTTTATTTCCACTGAATCGGAAGACTCCTGTAAATTGCTGCTGACCGTACACATACAGCTGTCACAGCAGGTATCTGCATTTTTGTACAGAGTAAAGTCGATTTCTCCTTCTATTACATAAACAAAAGCATCAACAGGAGAGCTGTGTTTTGGCAGAGATTGCCCCTTTTTCATTGCAAACAGCATCGCCGCATGAAGGTTGTTGTCAATCAGCGTTGTTTTGTTTATGTGCTCAGGCGTATAGTCTATAATATCTGCCAGCTTTTTTATTTCTTTTTCTGTCATATATCAGTCCTCTTTTCTACGAAATAAAAGATACTCTGATTTTTTGCATTTTAAATTGCGCAGAAGGATAACTCCATATGCGGGAAAGAAATTTTATATAGCACACAAACCGTACAATTTATAATTTTTCTATGATTTCTATTTCGTTTCCGTCAGGGTCTTTAACAAAAGCAATTTTTGACTTTGCTTCTTCCATGACAAACGGCTCATAAAGATAGCTGTATCCTGCATCTTTCATTTTTTTGTCAAACTCGTCCATGTTTTTTGTTTCAACAGCAAAATGTCCGAAAGCGTTTCCGTTTTTGTAGCCGTTTTCAGGAATTTCAAAATTTTCTGTGAGTTCTATTTCAAAGTCACCGCTGTCATCTTTTAAAAAATGCAAGATGCTGTCTTCGAGTTTTATTTCGTGTGTTTTTTTCAAACCTAATAATTCAGTATAAAATTTCATTGATGCTTCAATGTCTTTTACTCTAATCATTGCATGCAAAATTTTCATATTTTCCCTTTCAATTTATTCAAATCAATTCGCCTTATGATTTAATCATACCATGGCATTGTATTTTTTTTGCCGGTTGATATATCATAGATTATGACAAACGGGAGAAAATATGAACTGCGAACTAAAACAAACTATTCTTTTTGTGATTGATGATTTGGAGTTAAAATACTTTGAATTCAACGACCTTGTCACAAATTTCTGGCTTATAAAAGAGTTTCTTGATAGAAATTACGAGGTCTTTATTACCGTTAAAAGTGGGCTGATGGTAGAAGATAATATTGCAAAAGCAAATTGTTATGAGGCTTACACCGAAAACGGAGATATTTTTTACAAAAAAGATACGCCGAAAAAATATCTTGTCGAAGATTTTGATATCGTTTTCTTCCGTCCGGATCCGCCGGTTGATATTGATTATATCAATGCATGCAATGTTTTTGATTTTGTAAATCATGAAAAAACTCTTTTGATAAACAATCCGGTTGCCGTGAAGAACTTCAATGAAAAACTGCATTTGAACTATTTTCCTGAATATGCTCCGGAAAACATAGTTACTGCAAATTCGGACGAAATAAAGCAGTTTGTTCACAAACACAAAAAAGCCATAATAAAACCGTTGAACAGGTGCTTTGGCAGCGGCGTATATTATGTTGACACTCATGAGAGAAACATAAATACGATAATCAAAAATGTCACAAATGACGGAAAAACAATGGTTATGGTTCAAAAGTATCTTGAAGGTGCGGCAGGCGGTGACAAGAGAATTTTGATTGTCGGAGAGCACGTGTTTGATGAGTGTATACGAAAACTCCCGGGAAAAGACGATTTCAAATTCAGTATCCATTCCGACAAATATTTTGAAACAGCCGTTTTGAGTGAAGAAGAAAAGAAAATGGCTCAAAATGTGGCAAAAAGACTTAACGCCGTCGACCTTTATATGGTAGGACTGGATGTGATTGACGGAAAAATTATTGAAGTTAATGTAACAAGCCCGTGCTATTTTATCCGTGAAATTAATGCCCACAACAACGAAAAATTCCAGAATATCCTGATGGAAAAATTGATAGACCTCATAGAACTGAAACAGGGAAAAACTCTCACAACTTTATGCTAAAAAATATTCCTTTAAATCAAGAAGACACAATAATCACCTCTAAAAAGCAGCTGTGCGAAATATTTTATTCGGGGTGCAAGTCCTGTGCGCAAAAAAATATAGGATTGGAGTTTGAAAAACTTCCTGTTAACAAAAATACCTTTAAAGCTGCATCATATTTTGAGACAGCAAGATTTTTGCTGGATTTTAAAAACGGAAAATGGCAGGGACTGGAAGAAAACGGTGCAATACTCGGACTTAGCGGCACAGACGGAACAATATCACTGGAACCCGGTTCACAAACGGAACTCAGTTTGAATCCAAAATCCTCCGTATGTGAAATAGAAAAATATTTGGATAACTACAATAAACAAACTTCCCGCATTGCCCAAAAATACGGAATATACTGGCTCGGGTACGGAATACAACCTGTTTCGACTCATAGAAACATAAATATTATTCCGAAAAAGAGATATGAGTATATGACAAAGTATCTTCCGACAGTCGCCAAAAAACCGCTTGTTATGATGAGAGAAACGGCAGGAGTTCAAGTCAGTGTTGATTATTCAGATGAAGCTGATGCTATGAAAAAATTTGCTGTTGCTCTCAGACTGTCTCCTATAATGAGTGCTGTGTTTGCAAATTCTCCTGTCAGAAATTCAAGACTTACAAAATTCAAATCAAACAGAGCTTCAAGCTGGCTTGATACTGACAATGACAGGTGCGGACTTGTCAGTGCAAAAGCCTTTCGCCGTGGAGAATTTTCTTTTGCCGAGTATACAGAAATTTTGCTTGATGTTCCGATGATATTCATAGAACGCAATTTGACAAATCTGCCGAACTCCAAAACGGCATTAAAAGTTGAAAATTTGACTTTCAGGCAGTTTTTAAAAGACGGATATCAGGGATATCGGGCTACAAAACAAGACTGGGAACTTCATCTCAGCCTGTATTTTCCCGATGTACGTTTCAAAAATTATATCGAAATCAGAAACCACGACAACCAGAGAAAAGAGCTGGTGTGTGCCGTTCCTGCTTTTTGGAAAGGTATAATATACAATGATTCTGCAATAGAATCCGTAAATGAATTGCTCAAAGATTTTAGCTGCTTTGACTTTGAGTATTTGAGGAGAAAAACACCTCAAAAAGGGCTTGATATGAAGATAAAACATCAAAAATTATCAGATATAGCGAAAGAGATTGTGAAAATATCATACGAGTCTCTCAAAACGTACAAAAAAAATGAAGAAAAATATCTGGAACCCTTAACGGCTCTGCTGGATAACGGCAAAACACCCGCTGATTTAATTATTCAAAAATGGGAAAACGAATGGCAGGGCAATATAAAATATCTGGTTGATTATTCACGTTTGGATTGATTATCCCATTGATAGCCAGATAATTTGTTTTACGGGCTTTGACAGCAAAATTGCAAAGTAACCGAACACAAAATCATAAAGCATTTTTGTTCCGCTTTGCATTATAATCCAGCCTACAACATTTGAGAACAGGTCCTGATGAATTATTGTCATTAATATCAAATAAAAAATCCCTATTGTGTGTATAGTCAAAACACCCAGCAAATCTGCTTTGAAAACAGTTGCATAATTAAACTTGTCTTTTAGCATAAATGCTACAATAAATACAGCCGGCAGATATGCAAGAATATAGCCGAAATTGTATTCAAATATGTATTTTATTCCGCCGCCCAGTGCGAATATCGGAAAGAAAGTCAGCCCGAGCAATATATATATAGTTACCGCCGTTGTACCAAAACGCTTTCCTATCAAAGATGCAATAAAAAATATCACGGGAACCTGAGGAATGTACAAACAGTGCTTTATTTTGAAAAAAGAACCGTTTTCATCAGGCAAACACGGAAAATAGTGATTAAAATCCAGCTGTGTAAATGTTGCAATAATAATCAAAAATACGCACCAACCCATCACAACGAGTGTCCCCATTGTGATTTTCAGCTTTTTGTTCTCTGCATTGAATGCATCGAGTTCTTCTTTGAGTCGTTTTGTGTTCATTGTTTTATTGTATCGCAGTTTTCAAATTGTGGTACAAAGTTTTAAATTTTTCGTACCATATGTTTTCCGTAAACATTATCAGAGCATTCTCATTGTTGTCCTGATAGTAATTTTTTCTTGTTCCGATGGACTTAAATCCGTTTTTTTCATAAAGAGAAATCGCAGGGACATTTGATTCTCTGACTTCCAGAGTTATATATTTTATTTTTGCTTTGTAACAATCATCAATTATGGCAAAAATCAGTTTTTGAGCAACGCCTTTCCTTCTGTGTTCGGGATGTACGGATAAAGTGGTAATGTGCGCCTCATCAAATATGTGCCAGCAGCCGGCATATCCGAGAAGCGTGTCATTTTCATCTACTGCACAGTAGTAGTGGGCGAGATTGTTGTTTAACTCATTGTAGAAGGATTCTTTTGACCAGTGATGTTCTCCGTAGGAGAGAGCTTCTGTTTTTACGACTTCTTCTACATCTGTTTTTTCCATTTGTCTTATTTTGATTGTCATAAAAAAATTTTATCTTAAAAATTATCATCAGCAAAGTATATCAGATTTGCCAATCAAGCGGTGAAAATAAACTGTCTCCTAAACCCGCAGCTCATCTTGTAAAATCTGAAACACCAGACAGGGGCATAAAATAACGTTTCGACGTTGTTTCAACTGATTTTGCAGTCAGTTTAGGATGACAAGTTAAACATGCTCTATCCCGAACCCCAATTAATTATTTAGCTTTGTAGGTTGGATTTACTAATCCGATGTTTTTTGTAAATTTGTAAAACATATACAATAAATTTACGTTTTAAGTAACAATGGAATTTTTTTATTTGTGACAATGATTATAAAAGTTAAACTGTTTTTTATATTTAATCTCTTATAATTTGTAAAACAATTAAATTATAAAATTTTGTCGGATTGGTAAATCCGACCTGCGTTCTAACGATTTAAGTGTAAACAGGGGGTCGGGGCGGAGCCTACTGAAACAAATACATCAAAAACAAAACTTAGAACGCTTTTGAATAACGTTTTACATAAAAATTATCATCAGTTTTTAGTCTGCTTTTTATTTCATCGAGCTTTGACGAGGATGATTTTATCTTTGAAAGTACAAATGCCGTTTTTTCTCTGATTGTGTAGTCTCTGATTTTTGATGCCTGTTCAAGAATATTTTCAAGCTCTGTGTCAACCTTAGGTTCAATCAGTGCGAGTGCTTCAAGACACCAGTAGAGATTGAAAAGCTTTTTTGTATACCAGTTGCTTCTTCTTAGCTTTTCGAGTTCTGCAAAAATTTCATCAAATCTGTTATACAAATTTTTTAGAAAAAATACTTTTTCTTCCTGCCTGTTTTTAAACAAATACGGCAGAGCACAGCATATCGTACGGCATATGTTCGGGTTTATATCGTTTACTGCTTTCAAAAAAGAATTCAGTGAATTTTCGTTTAAAAACATATCCCTGTATTTTTTATCGGAAACAAACCCGCTGATTTTTTCGGCTGCAGCTTCTCTGATTAGTCCGTGATGACCTGTTAGTTGAAAGACAAGCAAATCTGCTTCTTCTTGCGACTCAAGTTTTTGGAGTTTCAGAATACAGATTTGTTTTTCAAAATCGTTTTCAGTTTTCATTACATCAATGATATCACTGTGTGAGTATTCTTTTTTGCACAGTCCTGCAGCTTTTTCAATTTCGTTTAAAATTTGAATTTCATCATGCATAGTCTTAAATATATCATAACCGGAGGTTAAAAAAAGATAAAAAAACTATTAAATTGTATGTGAAATTACGAATATTATTTTATGTGAGAGAAAGGAAATGAAGTGAAAGAGCTGATAGACTTGATGAAAGAGCTGCTTATGATAAAGCAGGAGGATGATACGGTTGTCGGACTTACGGGGTTTAAAAGAAGACCGAACAGAACTCACAGAAAGCCTGTTAAAAAGGTGCAAAAAGAAGTAAAACTCTCTGATTTGATGAGGAAAAAAGCCAGAAGAGCCTGAAGATGCCATAATTGGTAACGTACGTGTTTTGCAAATTGTTTTTGTTGTAAAATTTTCCTATAAGAAATATAAAAAAGGAATGATTTTATTATGTCAGAAACAGTTAATAAACCATTAACAGGCGCACAAATACGTGAAGCTTTTTTAAAGTTTTTTTCAGAAAAACATCAATCAACAATAGTCAAAAGTTCATCACTGGTTCCGGACAATCCGACAGTGCTTTTGACGACAGCAGGCATGCTGCAGTTTGTTCCGTATTTTCTCGGGTATGAGGAATGTCCTTATGAACCCAAAAGAATTACTTCCTGCCAAAAGTGTGCACGTGCGGGAGGAAAAGATTCTGACATAGAAAACGTGGGAAGAACTCCCCGCCACCATACTTTTTTTGAAATGCTCGGAAACTTCTCTTTCGGTGACTATTACAAAGAAGAAGTTATTCCCTGGGCGTGGGATTTTGTCACAAACTACCTTCACTTGGATCCAAACAGACTCTATATCACAATCTACAAAGATGACGATGAGGCTTTTGACATCTGGCACAACAAAGTCGGAATCCCTGCTGAGAAAATTTTCAGAAAAGGTAAAAAAGACAACTTCTGGGGACCTGTATCTGATGTTGGTTCTTGCGGTCCTTGCTCGGAAATCCACTACGATTTGGGCGAAGAGTTGAAATGTTCCGACAACTGCTCTGTTGCTACCTGTGAATGTGACAGATGGGTTGAAATCTGGAACCTTGTATTTACGGAACTTTTTAAAGACAAAGAAGGCAATTACACACCGCTTGAAAAGAAAAACGTGGATACAGGCATGGGGCTTGAAAGAATTGCCATGGTTGTTCAGGGTAAAACTTCAACCTTTGAAACTGACCTTTTGACCCCGATTTTAAACAAAGTCTGTGAAATGACAGGTAAGGAATATAAAAAAGACAACAAAACCGATATTTCTTTGAGAATCATTACAGACCATGCACGCTGTGTGACATTTATGATTTCTGACGGAATAGTCCCCGGCAACGAAGGCAGAAACTACGTTTTGCGTATGATTATGCGCCGTGCTCTTAGACATGGCAAAATGCTCGGATTGGAACTGCCTTTCTTGTACAACATTGTTGATACGGTTATTGACAATTACAAACAGGCTTATCCCGAACTCGAAGAAAACAGACAAAAAATTAAAGACGTTATAAAAAAAGAAGAAGAAAAATTTAAACAAACACTCGACAGAGGACAGAAGCTTCTGGATGATTTGCTTGCTGACGGGTCAAAGGAAATCAGCGGCGAAAATGCATTCAAGCTCTATGATACCTACGGATTTCCGCTTGAATTAACAGTCGAGATTGCGGCGGAAAAAGATGTAAAAGTTGATGAAGAAGGCTTTAAAGCCTGCATGAAAGAACAAAAAGAACGTGCCAAAGCCGCTGCTCAAAAAATTATTTTAACAGACGACTTAATCTATATTGATATAGAAAAAGAAAAAGGCGAAACAAACTTTACGGGTTATGAAAAAACTTCAAATGAAGCCAAAGTTGTTGCGCTCGTAAAAGATGCAAAAAAGGTTGACTCGGCAGATGAAGGTGAAACCGTTGATATAGTACTTGATACTACACCTTTCTACGCAGAATGCGGCGGTCAGGTGGGAGACTCGGGTGTTATTGAAGGCAAAAACTTCAAGGCAAGAGTTCTAAACACCTTCAAAGTTGACAATCTTTACGCTCACAGGGCAGAAATTACAGAAGGCACTGTTAAACCCGAAGATGCTGTTACGGCTGCAATTGATGTGTACAGAAGAAAACAAATTACTGCTCATCATACAACAGCCCACCTCTTGCAGGCAGCTTTGCAGAAGGTTCTCGGCAGCGGCGTAAAACAAACAGGTTCGCAGGTTGAACCGGATAAAACACGTTTCGACTTTTCTTTTGACAGAGCAATGACTCCTGCGGAAATAGAACAGGTTGAAGAGTTGATGAACGACTGGATTTCCAGAGGATTGGAACAACATACAGACATTATGGATGCCGAAGAGGCTAAAAAATGCGGCGCTATGGCTCTGTTTGGCGAAAAATACGGCGACAAAGTTAGAGTTGTCGGTGTCAAAGATGAAAAAGGCGAGTTCATTTCCCGTGAACTTTGCGGCGGCACACATGTTTCTAACACCGCTCAAATCAGACTTGCCAAAGTTGTGCAGGAATCCGCAATTTCTGCCGGTTCAAGACGTATTGAAGTAGTTGTTTCCGACTCTGCGTTTAAATTCTTGAATGACAAAGCAAAAGAAGCTGACAAACTTGCTCATCTGTTCAAAGCTCAGACAAATGAAATTTGCGAGCGTGTGGACAAGCTTATTGAAACAAACAAAACCCTCACAAAACGCACGGTCGAATTGCAAAATGAGATAGCAAACGCAAAATTTGCAACATTCCTGAGCAAAACTCAGGATATCAAAGACGGAAAACTGTTTATATCCAAGATAGAAGATTTTGAACCTGCAATGGTCAAAACCTTTGTGGAAAAACTTTCTGACAGAATTGGAAACAGTGTGATTGTTGTTGCTTCTTTGAAAAAAGACGGCAGTATCTTTATTATGGTGAAAGTTTCCGACAACTTTGTTCAAAAAGGACTCAATGCAGGCAAAATAGTTGGTGAAATCGCCGTTGCGACAGAAGGCAAAGGCGGCGGAAGACCAAACTTTGCGCAGGGTGCGGGGCACAATGCACAAAATCTGGATAAAGTGCTTGCGGATGTTGAAAAAGAAATCAAAGCTTTTTAATATCCTCTAAAAACATATTAAGAAAAGAATAGTACAGTCGTGGATGCCGGCAATTTTCGAAGAAAATTGAACGGTAAACCGCAGTTGTAGCACAAAGTGCGTACAAATGCGAAGTGAAAGTTGAAAAGAAGGTAAACAAAAAAGGAACTCTAAAAAGAGTTCCTTTGGATGGTGCCCTGAGCCAGACTTGTCTACGGATGTAGATGAGGCAGAGCCGAATAGTACAGCCGTGGATGCCGGCAATTTTCGAAGAAAATTGAACGGTAAACCGCAGTTGTAGCACAAAGTGCGTACAAATGCGAAGTGAAAGTCGAAAAGAAGGTAAACAAAAAAGGAACGCTAAAAAGAGTTCCTTTGGATGGTGCCCTGAGCCAGACTTGAACTGGCACTGGGGGTGAGCCCAATCGGATTTTAAGTCCGACGCGTCTACCGATTCCGCCACCAGGGCAAATTTATTTAGTTTTCAGTTTACGTGTATTGTGGCGGAGCACTTCGTGCGTTCTGACCGCCAGGGCAAAAACAATAATCAATTGTTTTTGCATGCTTTGCCCATAGTTGGTTCCTGCCACCAGGGCAAATTTATTTAGTTTTCAGTTTACGTGTATTGTGGCGGAGCACTTCGTGCGTTCTGACCGCCAGGGCAAAAACAATAATCA
>CALVAQ010000007.1 GCA_944325595.1 Candidatus Gastranaerophilales bacterium | reverse complement strand
AAAAAACAAAAAACGCGCCCAAGAACTCTGTTTGAAAGTTGACTAAATGTCAAGTTTCAAATAGAGGCAGGCTAAGACAAAAACGCAGTTTTTGCGAGCCGTATAGAGATTAAAAGAATCCCTCCGGGCATCTAAACAATAAATAATTCCAAAAAACAAAAAACGCGCCCGGAGGGATTCGAACCCCCGACCTTTTGGTTCGTAGCCAAACGCTCTATCCAACTGGGCTACGGGCGCATTATCTTGGATTATTGACGTTCACAAGGTTTGGAACTCCGCTTTGATTTGTTTCTCAAATTTAGCGTCGTCAACCTTGTTCACATGGCTGTTCGCTCGTCTGTTTCACAGACTCGACTCTACAGCCGTACAAAATCCGCTATCTAATTGTCACTTGTGCGTTTGGCAGCCAAACTTTATCGGAAATCGCAAGCTCACCGCTTGCTTAGCCAACTGGGCTACGGGCGCATTATCTTGGATTATTGACGTTCACAAGGTTTGGAACTCCGCTTTGATTTGTTTCTCAAATTTAGCGTCGTCAACCTTGTTCACATGGCTGTTCGCTCGTCTGTTTCACAGACTCGACTCTACAGCCGTACAAAATCCGCTATCTAATTGTCACTTGTGCGTTTGGCAGCCAAACTTTATCGGAAATCGCAAGCTCACCGCTTGCTTAGTCAGCCGGGCTGCGGGCGCATTCGTAATTATAATAGCTCAAACAATTTTTTTTGTAAATTTTTAATCAAAATTTTTTGCATGTTTTGATAGCGCTATAAAAAAGAAATCCTCTTTGATTGAACGACAATAATAGTTTATAATTATTGCAAAACGATATCAGATTTTGATAAAAAGGTAAAAAATGAACAAATTCAGATTTCTTACATCGGGTGAGTCCCACGGTATATGTCTTAATGCAATCATTGAAGGAATGCCGGCAAATGTATTCATTGATACGGATTTCATAAATTCAGAACTCTCCCGCCGCCAGCAGGGTTATGGCAGAGGCGCACGCATGCAGATTGAAGCCGACAGGGTCGAAATAAAATCCGGTGTCAGATTTTCCAAAACAACAGGTGCACCTATCTGTCTTGAAATAAAAAACAAAGACTGGGAAAACTGGAAAATCCCTATGTCTGTTGAAAAAATTGAAACAACAGACCCTGAAATATTTGAAAAGATTACAGAAAAAGAAATCACACGAGTGCGCCCCGGGCATGCTGACCTTACAGGAGCAATAAAATACAATCAACAGGATGTGCGAAATATTCTTGAACGTTCCAGTGCCAGAGAAACGGCATCCCGTGTAGCTGTGGGTGCAGTGGCAAAATGTCTTTTAAGGGAATTCGGTATTTCTTGTTCTTCAAAAATTCTTCAAATCGGTGCAGCATTTGATGAAGATAACATGAAAAAAGAAATAGACAGTGCCAAACAAGAAGGTGATACTCTGGGCGGAAAATTTGAAATTACGTTCAAAAATCTGCCGGTCGGGCTGGGTTCTTTTGTAAACTGGGACAGACGTCTTGACGGAAGACTTGCTCAGGCTGTTATGAGTATTCCCGCTGTAAAATCAGTTGAAATAGGCGCAGGTACAGATTCTGCCGGACTTAAAGGTTCTCAAATGCATGATGAAATATTTTTTGAAAACGGAAAATATTTCAGAAAAACAAATAATGCCGGCGGGATAGAAGGCGGAATGACAAACGGAGAAGATGTGGTTGTTGCCGGTACAATGAAGCCTATTCCGACAATGAAAAAATCGCTGAATTCCGTTGATATAAAGACAAAAGAACCGTACGAAGCCCACTTTGAACGTTCTGACACTTGTGCTGTTGAAGCCTGTGCGGTTGTGGCAGAAGCTATGTGTGCAATAATACTTGCTGATGCTTTTCTTGAAAAATACGGTGCTGACAGTTTGGAAGAATTGAAGAAAAATTTTGCAAATGGATAACAAAAAAAACATAGTTCTTATAGGCATGATGGGTGCCGGAAAAAGTACGATAGGACACCTTCTCGGAGAGATGGAGATAGATTTTTCTTATCTTGATATGGATAAAGAAATTGAAAAACTGGCGCAAAAACACATAGAAGAAATTTTTGCACAAGACGGCGAGGCTCATTTCAGACAGCTCGAACACGAACTTATTCAAAAATATTCAAACTACCACAATCAAATTATTGCCACGGGCGGCGGGATAGTTGAAAATGTGGAGAATATAAACCTTTTGAAAAAAAACGGAGTAATTTTCTATCTCAAAGCTTCTGCCGATACTCTTTTTGAAAGGGTAAAGAAAACTACACACAGACCGCTTTTGAAACATCCTAACTCAAAAGAAAGAATTAAAGAACTCATAAAAAAACGTGAGCCCTTCTATAAAATGGCAGATTTTGAAATTGATACGGATAAAAAAGAGTTGATAGAAATTGTACGGGAAATTATTGAAAACTATGAATCAAACATATAAAGTTAAAGTTGAAATTCCTAAAAAAAACGCATACAGTTATGAAATTGTTATTGGCTGCAATCTGCTTGAAAAAGCGGAAGTGCTGATAAAAAATTGTACAAATGCCAAAAAATTTCTCATAGTAACAAATGAAAAAGTAGAACAGCTATACGGCAAAGATTTAAAAATAAAAAATTCCGTCAAACTTGTTCTCAAAGATGGCGAAGAATACAAAAATTTTGAAACATACAAAAAAATTCTTGATACGGCAGTTGAAAACAAATTACAAAGAACAGACTGTATAGTTGCTTTCGGCGGAGGGGTTATCGGAGATGCCGCAGGTTTTGCCGCTGCAACGTATATGAGAGGGGTCGATTTTGTACAAATTCCGACTACGCTGCTTGCTCAGGTTGATTCTTCTGTCGGCGGCAAAGTTGCGATTAACCACGAACACGGAAAAAATCTTATTGGTGCTTTTTATCAGCCCAAAATTGTTATAGCTGACACATCAGTGTTGAAGACACTGGATTTGAGACAGCTAAAAACAGGTCTTGCCGAGGTTTTGAAATATGCTTTTATTGAAAAATCATGCGGTGCTGAATTGAATTACCGTTTTTTTGATTTTTTGAAACAGAACAGAAACGAAATCTTTGAGCTGAATCCTGTTGTAATTTCAAATATGATAAAAACCTGCTGTGAATTGAAAGCCTGTGTTGTAAACAAAGATGAAACAGAAAAAGGATTGAGAACTATATTAAATCTCGGACATACCTTTGCACATGCTATTGAAAATCTTACAAATTACACAACTTATACACACGGTGAAGCGGTTGCACTCGGCATGAAAATGGCATTTAATTTGTCGGCACAAAAAAATATGATAGATAAGGAATATTTAAAAGATGCCTTATATCTAATTGATGAATATGCGATTACGCCCGGTTTTCCGGATATAGACAAAGAAAATTTCTATAATGAAATGTTTTTGGATAAAAAAGCTCAAAACGGAAAAATCAGATTTGTCCTGCCGGACGGACTTTATCATGTGACCGTGAACGAAGATATTACAAAAAAACAGATTTTTGAAATCATATTGCCCGAAAAAAGTTCATGATAAACTCTGCCGCCCGCCCATGTGTTGGCGGAAACTGCGGCACAGGATTAAGTTTTTTGGGAATATCAAAAAATATTTTTTGGAATTTAGAAAAAATAATTACAAAAAATTAAACAAAATTATTTTTATAAAAAAACAGCGAATAGACAGTTTGACATGATTTCAAGTGTTTTTTAAGAATTATAAAAAAAAACTATGTAAAACTTTTTTAAAATACTCAAAATCCGCTGTTTTATTTGCTTTGCGGTATTACTACAAAGATAAAATTGTAAAATAAAAAGCATGGACAGCAGAAAAATTGCCCATGACGGCAAAATTTGTTTTAATATTGGTATAACGAGTTCGGAAGTTGATTGAATTTTGTTTTATATAAAAATTAAACGCAAAAAAATATAGATTTAATTCGGACAAGCAGGTTTTAGCCGAAATATGGTGTCCGCATAAATTGATGTGTTTGTATTGGCAAGATTTTGAACCGTTTCGGGGTTGATACTCCGTTTAATCGATAAAAAAAGAAGAAAAACTGTTTATAATACAGACAGATATTGAATCAAGAAATGTCCGAAAGGACAAACAAAAGATTTGAAGTATAGCGTTTTTAACGTAAATATACGGAGAAATGGGGAAATATGGGAGGTTTGTTTCAAAACTCCCTTTTTTTTGCCTGTTTATATTGTGCAGGACTATTGAAAATATAATTTGTTCATGTCATAAATAAATATACCATCCGGCTTTTCGGATGAGTCTAAAGGATTGGACGTACAGACGTTTGAAAAAAAACATTAAACTGGCGAAACATGCAGGTTTTTGTTACGGCGTAAAAAGAGCCGTTGAGACAACAAAAAAACTAAAAGAAGAAAACAACAGCAAAGAGATTTTTGTTCTGGGTGAATTGATTCACAATTCACATGTTATTAACGAACTCTCTGCTCTTGGTATACATACAGTTGATGAACTGCCGGAAAAAGAAACCGGAATTTGTGTAATAAGAAGCCATGGCGCTGCTCCAGAAGTTTTTGAAAATGCAAAAAACAAAGGGTACGAGATAGTAGATTTGACTTGTCTGGATGTAAAAAAAGTACAGCAAAAAGCTATCGAACTTGTAAAAGACGGTTATCTGCTTGTTATTGTGGGCAAACCGGAACATCCTGAAGTTTGTGCAATCAGAGCTAATGCGCAAATATTCGGAGAAAATATAATAGTTGCACCGGATGTTCAATGTTTGAAAAACAATGAAGAGCAAATAAAAAAACATAAACGAGTCGGAGTCGTAGTGCAGACTACACAGAGAATTGAAAATTTAAAGAATATAGTGGATTATCTTTTGTCTGTTTCGAAAGAACTGAAAATTTTCAACACAATATGTGCTTCTACTTCGCTTCGGCAGACAGAAGCAAAAAACCTTGCCCGTGAGTCTGATTTGATGGTTGTGGTAGGGAGCAAAAAAAGTGCAAACACTACGCATTTGGCAGAAATTTTGACAGGTATTACAAAAACAATACATATTGAAACAGATGAAGAGTTAGATAACTACAAAGAATTGATACAAAATGCCGAAAATATCGGCGTAACGGCAGGAGCATCTACTCCTGACAACATAATCAGCAATGTTATGAATAAATTAAATAACTATTAAAAACAATGAAAGGAAAATAAAAATGACAACAACAACACAAATGGACGAATTTGAAAAACTTCTCGAAGAATCATTTACATCAAAACTCAGCGTAGCTGATGTTGTAAGAGGAATGATTCTGCAAAGAGAAAAAGACGGGTATCTTGTTGATATCGGTGCTAAATCAGAAGGCTTTTTGCCTGACAGAGAAATCCCGACATCTATGGTCGATGAACTCAAAATAGGTGATTGCAAAGAATTTTATATTCTTAAAGAAGATGAAGACGAAAAAAGCGGAATGCTTCTTTCTCTTAAAAGAGTTGCATGTGCTCAGGCATGGCAAAATCTTCAAAATGCAAAAATTTCCGGCGAAACTGTTAAAGCAAAAGTTGTTTCACTTGTTAAAGGCGGCGTAATAGTTGAAGTTGAAGATCTTAGAGGCTTTATTCCAGCTTCTCAGCTTAGAACAGGCATGCCGTTTGACGGTCTTATGGATCAGGAAATTGAAGCAAAAGTTCTTGAAGCAGATGCAAAAAGAAACAAACTTATACTTTCACAAAGACAGGCTCTTGCCGAACAAAGAGAACAGCTCGTTGACGAAGTCATTTCAAATCTTGAAGTTGACCAGATTGTTGAAGGTGAAGTAGTTAGAATTGCTGATTTCGGTGCATTTATCGATATCAACGGTGTTGACGGCTTGCTTCCGATTTCAGAAATTTCTTGGCAGAGAATTAAACATCCTTCCGATGTATTGAAACTCGGTCAAAAGATAGAAGTTAAAGTTCTGAAAATTGACGAAGACCTGAAAAGAATCAGCTTGAGCTTGAAAAGAATCGGTGACAATCCCTGGGAAGAAATCGAAGACAAGTTTAAAGAAGGCGAAATCATCACAGGTACAGTAAATAAAGTTACTTCATTCGGTGCTTTCATCAATATCTTCCCCGGTGTTGAAGCATTGCTGCCGGTAGCTGAAATGGAAGATTCAAATGCAAACCCGTTCGATGTTTACAAAACAGGAGACGAAGTTAAAGTTCTTATCAAAAAATTCACTCCTCAAGAACACAGAATTGCATTGAGCGTAAAAGACATTAACGAATAATAAAAATTCGTAAACAAAAAAGGCTGACAAATAGTTTGTCAGCCTTTTTGTATATTTTAGCAGCGGTGCAGTTTCTGTTTTGAACCTTCATTGCTTATCTTTTCTATATTTCATAATTTTTTCTCATAAAAGCAAAATTTTTTTGCTTTTATTCTGCAGAACGCTCCTAGTCACAAATTTTTTTGAACATTTATCTGCTCAGCATAACCATCAACACAGAAATATCGGCAGGTTTTACACCGCCAATGCGTGATGCCTGTCCGAGCGTGGCAGGGCGGACTTTTGCCAGACGTTCTTTTGTCTCTGTTGAAATGTGGGAAAGTGAATTGTAGTCTATATCAGCAGGTATTTTGATTTTTTCCAGTCTGTCCAGAGTTTCAACCTGTCTATTCTGGCGTTCTATATATCCGTCATATTTTATTTTAATCTCTGCTTCTTCATATATTTCAACGGGCAAATTCAGCTCCGCAGTTTGTTTGTCCAGTTCTTTAAGTACTTTGTAATCTATATTCGGGCGTTTAATTAATTCTGCAAGCTTCATTCCTCTTTCTATTTTTTCGTTGTATTTTGAAAGAATAGCATTTGCCTCTTCTGTCGGAGAAATCTTGACGGATTTTAAACGTTCAATTTCTTCCGAAATTTGTTGTTGTTTGTCCAAAAATCTTTTGTAGCGCTCTTCGCTGATAAGCCCGATTTTGTATCCTGTTTCCGTCAATCTCTCATCAGCATTATCCTGTCTTAAAAGAAGCCTGTATTCCGAACGGGAGGTAAGCATTCTGTACGGTTCCTGAATATCTTTTGTAACAAGATCATCAATCAGTGTACCGATATATGAATTGCTTCTTGAAAGTTCCAGCATGTCTTTGCCGTTAAGATAGTTGTATGCGTTTATTCCTGCAACAAGTCCCTGTGCTGCAGCTTCTTCATACCCGCTGGTACCGTTTATTTGTCCGGCACAGAATAGACCTTTTACTTTTTTTGTCATAAGTGAATGCGACAGCTGTAAGGCGGGAACGGCATCATATTCGACTGCATAAGCGGGTTTTATGATATGAACATTTTCAAGACCCGGAAGAGAGTGAAGCATCTGCACCTGAACTTCTGCGGGGAGACTTGTTGAAAAGCCCTGAACATAAATTTCGTATGTGTCTTTGCCTTCAGGTTCAATAAAAATATGATGCGACGGATTGTGTGCAAATCTTATAACTTTGTCTTCAATAGAAGGGCAGTACCTCGGACCTATTCCGTGAATGAGTCCGGAGTATAACGGAGATTTGTCAAGATTTGCTTTTATAATTTCATGTGTTTTTTCCGTGGTTTTTGTGAGATAACACGGCACCTGCTTTCTTACGGGACGGTTTGGCTCAAAAGAGAAAAATCTGAGTTCGTCGTCTCCCGGTTGTATTGTGAGTTTTGAATAATCAATTGTTCTTGAATCAACTCTTGCCGGTGTACCGGTTTTAAGTCTTTTTAATGTAAATCCATTCTTTTGAAGAGAGTCTGACAGTCCTGTAGCGGCTCTTTCTCCCATTCTGCCTGCGCTGACCGATTGCAGTCCGATGTAGCATCTGCCTTCAAGTGATGTGCCGGTTGTAAGAATTACGGTCGGCGCAAAATACTCCAGCCCGAATTCGTCTTTTACTCCTTTTATTTCATCATTTTCAATGATAAGTTCAGTTATCATGGTTTGTTTTAGAGAAATATTTTCTATGCTTTCAATAATATTTCTCATATATGACATATATTCTTTTTTATCTGATTGTGCTCTGAGTGCCCTGACAGCAGGTCCTTTTGAAGAATTGAGGGTTTTCATTTGAATATATGTAGCATCCGTAACAATACCCATTACACCACCCAATGCATCAATTTCACGCACAAGACAGGATTTTGCCGGACCGCCGATTGCAGGATTACATGGCATAAGTGCAATATGTTCCAGGTTAAGTGTTGTTAACAAACATTTCAACCCGAGCTTTGCAGCGGAAATAGCCGCTTCGCAGCCGGCATGCCCTGAACCTACAACTATGACATCATATTTAAACATATTGGTATTATAAAACAAACATTAGTCATATGATTATATCTATTTAAAGTTCTATTTTTAAAAATTAGTATTGCTTTTTTGAAAATAATGTTTTATAGTGAAGTAATATAATACGTATTTGTTATGTATTTACTCAAAAGAAATAAACTCGAATTGAATAAGAAAGAAGAGGATCTTATGAACAAAAAATCTGGTTTTACTTTAGCGGAAGTTTTAGTTACATTGATGATTATCGGTGTAATTGCTGCTATGACAATTCCTTCATTGATGCAAAGCACATCACAGCAAGAATACAAAGCTGCTTTCAAAAAAGCTGTTTCTATGATTAACCAGGCAGTTACTTTGAACTATGCTTTGGATGGTAGAGACGGTACAGATTACACAGGTGCTGACTTCTTTGATTTGATGACTCAAAGATTGAACGTTATGTCTTCTACAGCAGGCAACAGCGAACTTTATACAGCTGACGGTATGTACTTTAAAGCAGGCGGCGGTGCAGCTTGTACAGTTGCCGGCGGCGGCGCTGAAGCCAATATCTGTGCTGAAGTTACAGTTGACGTAAACGGTGCAAAAGGTCCGAACAAAATTACAGATAGCACAGAAGCTGTATACGATATCTTTACAATCGCTGTATATCCTCAAAAAGCATTGCCTAGAACAGAAACTCAATCACAAGTTCTTTATGGTAATGAATAAGGATAAAAACTTAAATATGAAAAAACAGCTCCGAAATCCGGAGCTGTTTTTTTATGTCTTAGCTGTTAAGCTTATTTATTTTTCAAGCTTTAACAGCTGTTCGTATAGTTTTATTTGTTCCTGACTCAATTCTTTTGGAACAACGAGATTGATTTTTACATTGAGATTGCCGTATCCTCCTGATTTTTTGGGCAGACCAAGTCCTTTTAACCTCAATACGGCACCGCCTGAGGTTCTTGGCGGAATTTTTATGTTTATATTGCCGTGAAGAGTTTCTATTTCTTTTTTTGTACCGATTACTGCCTCAGCAGGAGTTATGTCTATTGTCTTTGTCAAATCTGAACCGTTGATTGTGTACTGTTTGTCGGCAAACTTGACAACAAGATACAAATCGCCTTTGATATTGCCTGAACCGGTTTTGCCTTCGCCTTTGAGTCTTATTTTTTGACCTTCTTTTACTTCCGGCGGAATTTTTACATTAAGGGTTTTTGAGAAAGTCACAAACCCCGTGCCGTTACAATGCGGACAAATTGAACCGACTCCGGAACACTGGGTGCATTTTTCGAGATTGTTTATGCGTACACTCACAGGTTTTTGATTGAATATGTCTTTTGCACTGACTTTTATCTCCTGTGTAATGTTCAAGTCCGCCGCAGGCTGGTAGGTTTTTGCTCTTGATGAAGCACCGCTTCTTGCGGCTCTTGAAGAAAAACCACCGCCCATATCTTCATAAAATGAGCTTGTTGAACCCGAACGGCTGCTTGAAGAGAACCCTCCGCCGAAAAGGCTGTTGAAAAAGTCGGAAAATCCGCCCAAATCTTCGAAATTTATACCCTGTGAGGTATACTGAGCGCCGCCGTTTCCAAAGCCGCCAAAACCAAAGTTCTCAAAACCCGGAGGAGGGGTATAATTTGCTCCTGCCTGCCAGTTTGAGCCCAGACT
Source organism: Candidatus Gastranaerophilales bacterium (assembly GCA_944325595.1). GTDB lineage: Bacteria > Cyanobacteriota > Vampirovibrionia > Gastranaerophilales > Gastranaerophilaceae > Limenecus. The sequence goes on along the minus strand of CALVAQ010000007.1, from coordinate 92,977 downwards.
GTCATAACGCTGGCGTTTGTCTTTGTCACCGAGAACCTCAAAAGCCTCGTTTATATCTTTAAACTTTGCGGAAGCTTCCGGAGTTTTGTTTACATCAGGGTGATATTTTTTTGCAAGTTTACGGTATGCCGATTTTATCTCTGCCTGTGTTGCATCACGTTTTACACCGAGTATTTGATAGTAGTCTTTATATTCCATATGGTTTTAAAGCTCCGTTTTTTATTCATTTATATTCTTATAATAGTATAAAATCTGCACTAATTAGTTGATTTTAATTATTTATTAATAAATTACTCTAAAATTCTGCCGATAATAAAAAATACAGATATCTTTTTATATAAGCTTATGAAAAAATTTTTTGCAAAAGAGTTGCCGGTAATATTCATTATCTTTGTCCTGCTCGGTGCAGGAACAGTTTCTGATGCAAAAATTTTTAAAAAAGACAAACAAAAAAACTCGGCAAAAGTTGAAAAACCAAAAACAGAAAAAAAACAGGAGATAGAAGAGCTTACTCCGCCGGTACCGTTTGAAGGCATACTGTCTCAGGAGACTTATAAAATAAGTTCAATAAACCCTGTAGCGGGAGTGAGTGTTTCGGGCAATTTTTATCCCGGCGGCAGAGGTGCAAACCAGCTGGTTGTTTACACTCCGCAAAACGGTGCCAGAACAGGAACAAATGAATTCGGCGCCGAGGCAATTGTAGTAGACAACACTGTTGTTCAAATCAGCGGTGCGGATTCGATTATTCCGAAAGACGGTTTTGTAATCAGCGGGCATGGCAGAGCAAAAGACTGGATAAACAAAAATCTTACGGTCGGTTCAAAGATATATGTCGATTTAAAAAATATGATGATTACGGCATATCTTACAAATGACAGCTTTATTTTTGCAACAAAAGCAAAAATAAAAGAAATCGACAATGTAATGAGATATTACAAAGATAATGACATCTACTATGATGATTCTCTGGCACATGATTATATTACAAAAGCACTGGACAACCTCAAACGTGCAAACAGAAATCCTGATGACACACAGAAATATTCATCAATGGCAATTAATGCCGCAAACAAAGCAATGCAGTATGCCCTGCCTTACTACAAAAATGAATTCAAAGGCGTTTGGCTCAGACCGACGGAAAAATCCAGAGGCGAAATATCAAGAACACTGGATAAAGTTAAAAAATACGGTATAGAAACTGTATTTTTGGAAACATACTATCAGGGCAAAACTATATTTCCGTCAGAAACATTTGCAAAATACAATGTGCAGACACAAAGACCTGAGTTTTCCGGTTTTGACCCGCTTGAGATATGGATAGAAGAAGCGCACAAAAGAGGCATAAAGGTTTATATCTGGTTTGAAACTTTCTATGCTGGTCCCGAAAATCCGATGAATAACCCGACAAACGTAATATCTGTTTATCCGAAATGGGCAAATACAACAAAAATGAAATACAACTCTCCCGCTCCCGTTGCATCTATTTCAGAACATAACGGATATTTTGTTGACCCCGCAAACCCTGAGGTTCAAACGTATCTTTTGACATTGCTTGAAGAAATAATTACACGTTACAAACCGGACGGAATAAATCTGGATTACATCAGGTATCCACAGTCCATAAGTGCAAAATTTACCGGTTATGAGATGAGCAACTGGGGATATACCGAATTTGCAAGAAACGAATTCAAAAGTGTAATGGGAATAGACCCGATTGATGTAAAATACGGTACTCCTCAATGGGAAGCGTGGGCAAAATACAGACAAAACAAGATTTCCAGCTTTGTATTTAAAGCTAAACGCATTACGAAAAAATATAACATTCCTCTGACAGCGGTAATTTTTCCTGATTTAAACAATAGTAAAGAAGTTAAAATGCAGGATTGGAAAACCTGGTCAGATAGCGGTTCCGTTGATGCTTTTACACCGTTGATATTGACCTGTGACAAAGATACAGCTGCATATTTGATTAGTGATATAAAGCAAAACTCCAAGCCGACCACAAAAATATATCCCGGACTTTTTGTTGCATTTATGAACGGCAACCCTGATGATTTATTGAGACAGCTCCATGAAACAAGAAAGCTAAAAACCGCAGGTATTGTCTTGTTTGATTTTGCACATCTGGACAAAAAGTATACAGAAGTTCTTTTGACAAATGCATTTACACCCAGCACGCCTTCTCAGACAACACTTTCTCAAAAAAGTGAGCCGACAGGCAAAAATAAGAAAAAGAAAAGATTTTTGTTCTTTAACAGAAAAGAAGAAATGACAAAAGCCCCGTCTCAAAATCTGGCAAAAGCTCAAACGCAACAGATAAAACCGAAACCGAAGAATAAAAATATAAAAACGGGTTCTTTAAAACCCGTAAAAAACAAGGGCTGATAATATAAATCCGTATGTATATTATTGAACTGATAGCAAAACTTTTGAATAAAAGAAAAATGCAGCCGCAAAAATCTGTTGAGCCGGAACAAACAGACTATGAGAATGTTTGTGAGCATACTTTTTTCCCTATAGACAGTACGGGGGAAACTTTGGCTTGTTCAAAGTGCGGATTGGTCATCAAAAACAGCGAACAAGAAAGAAAACCTAAAAATCCGTTTGTTTAGGTATTTTAGAGTTAATTCTCAATGGTACTTGACAGTCTGTTTCAGTTATAACAAGCATTTGAGTTTAAATATAAAAAATTTGTATCAGATTGTTAAAAAATATTTCATACAAAACTGAAAAAATCGCTATTTTTCTTGACGGGCATGTTTTAGCAAATAAGATTATATAATGGTTAGATATGAGTAAAAATGTATTGTAATTACAAATATTTATAAACAGCACGGGGCGGAAGCCGCGCTGTGTCCGAAAACTTTAATAACACAGTTTACACAAAAATAATGTAGTACGCCACATTTAGCGAGGTAAATAAATGTCGACAACAAATCAAGCAACCAGAGTAACACCAATGGGTATCCCTAGTACCAGATTGGATGATTTACCTGACCTTATTGAAGTTCAAAAGAACTCTTTTGAATGGTTCCTAAAAGAAGGATTAAAGGAAGAATTACTTTCATTCTCTCCTATAAAAGACTATACAGGTCGTTTGGAATTGCACTTCCTTCCTAACTATACCTTCGACAATCCGAAATACACGGTAGAAGAAGCTCGTATTCACGATGCTACTTATGCAAAACAGCTCCGTGTAATGGTTAGATTGGTTAACCGTGATACCGGTGAAATCAAAGAACAGGAAGTCTATATCGGTGATATTCCGACAATGACCGACAAAGGTACATTTATCGTAAACGGTGCGGAACGTGTAATCGTTTCACAAATCGTTCGTTCACCGGGTGTATATTTCAAACGTGAAATTTCTCCGACCGGTAAACGTTTGTACAATGCTACTCTTATTCCGAACAGAGGGGCATGGCTCAAAATTGAAACAGATGCAAATGACATAATCTATGTCAAAATTGATAAAAACAGAAAAATCCTTGCAACTACATTGCTCAAAGCTCTGGGCATTACGGTTTCTGAAATGGAAACTTTGTTCACTCATGCAGAATTCTTGAAAAAGACACTGGACAAAGATACTACAGAAACTACAGATGATGCATTGATTGAAATTTACAAAAAACTCAGACCCGGCGATCCGGCTTCCGCAGCAGGCGGACGTTCTATTTTGGAAGCCCGTTTCTTTGATGAAAAGAAATATGATATCGGTCGTGTAGGTCGTTACAAATTAAATAAAAAACTCGGTTTGAACCTTCCTGAAACACAAAGAACAATTACTGTTCAGGATTTGGTAGCTTCAATCGAATATTTGATTAACCTCACTTATGATGAAGGTTCTGTTGATGATATCGACCACCTCGGAAACAGAAGAATCCGTTCCGTTGGTGAATTGCTCCAGAACCAGTTCAGAGTAGGTCTTTCAAGAATTGAAAGGATTGTTAAAGAAAGAATGACTCTTCAGGATTCTGACACTTTGACTCCGTTGAACCTTTTGAACACCAAACCGCTGGTGGCTTCGTTGAAAGAATTCTTCGGTTCATCACAGTTGTCACAGTTCATGGACCAGATTAACCCTCTGGCTGAATTAACTCACAAAAGACGTATTTCAGCTCTGGGACCCGGTGGTTTGGTCAGAGAAAGAGCAGGGTTTGCCGTTCGTGACATTCACCCTTCACACTACGGACGTATTTGTCCCGTTGAAACTCCTGAAGGTCCGAACGCAGGTCTTATCGGTTCTTTGGCTACACACGCTAAAGTTAACGATTACGGATTTATCGAATCTCCGTTCTTTGCTGTTAAAGACGGTGTTGTTACAAACGAAGTACACTACCTGACAGCTGATGAAGAAGATAACCTCCGTATTGCTCCTGCCGACCTTGAGTTGAACCCTGACAGAAGCATTAAATTCCCGTATGTACCTGTTCGTTACAGATCAGAATTCACAATGTCCGAATCAACAAGAGTTGACTATATCGGTGTTTCTCCGATTCAAATTTTCTCTGTTGCTACATCGTTGATTCCGTTTATCGAGCACGATGACGCAAACCGTGCATTGATGGGTTCTAACATGCAACGTCAGTCAGTACCTCTTCTTATCACAGACCGTCCTGTTGTTGGTACGGGTCTTGAAAAGAGAGCTGCTAAAGACTCCGGCATGGTGGTTGTATCGGATGTTGACGGTACGGTTGAAAAGGTTGTCGGCGAAGAAATCTATATCAGAGACAAAGCCAACAAGCTTCACAGATATCAGCTGATGAAATATGTAAGAAGCAACCAGGATACCTGCATTAACCAGAAACCTATCGTAAGAGATGGTGATGAGGTTAAAGCCGGTGATGTTATTGCCGACGGTGCTTCTACAAACTGCGGTGAACTTTCACTCGGTAAGAACGTACTTCTTGCTTATATGCCTTGGGAAGGCTATAACTACGAGGATGCTATTTTGCTTTCCGAAAGATGTGTTCACGATGATATCTTTACTTCAGTTCACATTGAAAAATTAGAAATAGATGCACGTCAAACTAAACTCGGACCGGAAGAAATCACAAGAGAAGTTCCGAATGTATCAGAAGAATCTTTACGTCACCTTGACGAAAGAGGTATCGTAAGAATCGGTGCAAGAGTTTATGCTGACGATATTCTGGTAGGTAAGGTTACACCGAAAGGCGAATCCGAACACCCGCCGGAAGAAAAATTGTTGAGAGCAATCTTTGCCGAAAAGGCAAGAGATGTAAAAGATAACTCACTGAGAGTTCCTCATGGTGAAGGCGGTCGTGTAGTCGATGTTAAAGTCTTTGACCGTGAAAAAGGAGACGAACTGCCTCCCGGAGCAAACACAGTTATCAGAGTTTACATTGCTCAAAAACGTAAAGTTTCTGTTGGTGACAAACTTTCAGGTCGTCACGGAAACAAAGGTATTGTTTCAAGAATTCTTCCGAAAGAAGATATGCCGTTCTTGCCGGACGGAACACCTGTTGATGTTGTTTTGAACCCTCTTGGTGTACCTTCCCGTATGAACGTTGGTCAAACTTATGAAAACCTTCTTGGTATGGCTGCATATCTTAACAAGACATATTACGAAGCTCCTTCATTTGATGAAATGTATGGAAGCGGTATGTCCGAAAAAGTTACAAAAGAAGAACTTTTGAAAGGTATTAAAGCTGCAGGCGTTGACTGGGTCGGAGAAGACGGTAAGGTTAGACTTATTGACGGAAGAACCGGTGAACCGTTCGACAGACCTGTCGCTGTAGGTTTGACATACATATTGAAACTTGTCCACCTTGTAGATGACAAAATTCACGCAAGAAGTACAGGTCCATACTCACTTGTTACTCAACAGCCTTTGGGTGGTAAAGCTCAGTTTGGCGGTCAGAGATTCGGTGAGATGGAGGTTTGGGCTCTTGAAGCTTACGGTGCGGCTTATACTCTGCAAGAAATGTTGACAATCAAATCCGATGATGTTAACGGTCGTTCCAGAGCATATGAAGCAATCGTCAAAGGCGACAATATTCCGAGACCGGGTATTCCCGAATCGTTTAAAGTGCTCGTCAGAGAACTTCAATCTATCGGTTTGGATATCACTGTTGCGAAAAAAGGTGGCGAAGAGGTTGACCTTATGTCTGATACAGATGATTTGAGAAAATCTTCTGCAAAAAGAACTCTGTCAGACATAGACTCAGAGCTGTTGAATATCAACTTCTTTGAAACACCTACAACATTTAAAGAGTAACCACCTTAAGAAGAACAATAATTAAAGGAGATAATAAATTGTCTACAAGTATAGATTATTTTGACTATATACGAATCAGTATCGCTTCTCCGGAACGTATACTGAAATGGTCATACGGCGAAGTTACAAAGCCGGAAACAATCAATTACAGAACCTTAAAGCCCGAAAGAGACGGTTTGTTCTGCGAACGTATCTTCGGACCTACAAAGGACTGGGAATGTTTCTGCGGTAAATATAAAAGAGTAAGACACAAAGGCATTATCTGCGAACGCTGCGGTGTTGAAGTTACCGATTCAAAAGTAAGAAGACACAGAATGGGTCATATTAAACTGGCTGCTCCTGTTTCTCACATCTGGTTTTTGAAAGGTATTCCTTCATATCTCGGATTACTTCTTGATATGTCTTTGAAAGATCTTGAACAGGTTATCTATTTCAACAACTATGTTGTAATCGACCCTGCTGATTCAGGATTTAAGAAATATCAACTGCTCTCTGAAGAAGAATATGAAGACTTCATCATGGAAAACGAAGAATCCGCTTTGAAAGTGGGTATCGGTGCTGAAGCAATTAAAGAACTTCTCGGCGAAATCAACATGACAGAACTCGTTGAAGAAATCAGAAGTGAGCTTGCTCAAGCCGGCGGTTCCGTTCAAAAGAGAGCAAAGTTAATCAAGAGATTGAGACTTATCGAATCTTTGATTGCTTCAAACACAGAACCGACTTGGATGATTATGGACGTTCTGCCTGTTACTCCTCCGGATTTGAGACCTATGGTTCAATTGGACGGCGGACGTTTTGCTACATCTGACTTGAACGACCTTTACAGACGTGTTATCAACAGAAACAATCGTTTGTTGAGATTGCTTGAGATGGGTGCACCTGAAATCATCGTAAGAAACGAAAAACGTATGCTTCAAGAAGCTGTTGATGCTCTTATTGACAACGGCAGAAGAGGCAGAACCGTAGTCGGTCCGAACAACAGACCGTTGAAATCTTTGTCAAATATTATTGAAGGTAAACAGGGTCGTTTCAGACAAAACCTTTTGGGTAAACGTGTTGACTACTCAGGCCGTTCGGTTATCGTTGTAGGTCCGAGTCTGCACCTCAACCAGTGCGGTTTGCCGAAAGAAATGGCTATCGAACTGTTCAAACCTTTTGTTGTTAATAAATTAATCGAACGTGGTTTGGTACAAAATATCAAATCTGCTAAAAAGAAAATCGAACGCTCAGAACCGATTGTATGGGATATTCTGGAAGAAGTAATTGACGGACACCCCGTACTTTTGAACCGTGCTCCGACTCTTCACAGACTCGGTATTCAGGCGTTTGAACCGAAACTTGTTGAAGGCAGAGCTATTCAGCTTCACCCGCTTGTATGTACAGCTTTCAACGCTGACTTCGACGGTGACCAGATGGCTGTTCACGTTCCGCTTTCAATTGAAGCTCAAACCGAAGCAAGAATGTTGATGCTTGCCACAAACAACATCCTCGCTCCTGCTACAGGTAAACCGATTATTACACCTACTCAGGACATGGTACTGGGTATGTACTATCTGACAATTTTGAAAAACCATGACGGAAAAGATGATATCAAAGGTTACTTCTACAGCTTTGATGATGCTATCTCCGCTCTCGAAGCAAAAGTAATTGACCTTCATGACAAGATTGTCGTCAGAGATGAAAAAGGCGAAAGAATTGAAACAACAGTCGGAAGAATCATCTTTAACGAAACAGTCAGAAAATCACTTTCGTCATAGCGGATTTCGTGCGGGGCTGACCGAAGGGAACTGCCCCATGCGAGCGGAAACCACGCTTTCCGTGAGCGCCGAGAATCCAAGACAGACAAGACAAACTACAAAACACAAACTCCTCAGAAGTACATAACAAACTAAGGGAAGAAAAGAAAACATGGATACACTAATTCACAAACATAATAAGAAAACAATGGAGTTCATTAACCAGGTAATGAACAAAAAAGCATTGAATAACCTTCTCGCTCAGGTATATCTTGAGTACGGCGGTTCAAAAGCTGCCAGCCTTGCAAACAGCTTGAAAAACCTCGGTTACAAATATGCAACTTTGTCAGGTACAACAATTTCTATCAGCGACTTGAGCGTTCCTCCTGTTAAAAAGGAACTCCTTGCAGAAGCTGAAGCTGAAATTGATAAATCAACAAACCGCTACCTCAAAGGTGAAATCACAGAGGTAGAAAGATATACAAAAGTTATCGACACATGGTCTGAAACAACAGCAAAACTGACAGAACAAGTAGTTGAAAACTTTGATAGATTGAATCCGGTTTATATGATGGCATTCTCCGGTGCGAGAGGTAACCTGTCACAGGTATCACAGCTTGTCGGTATGAGAGGCTTGATGGCAGATGCACAGGGACAAATCATCGACTTGCCGATTAAATCAAACTTTAAAGAAGGTTTGTCAGTTACTGAATACATCATCTCCTCTTACGGTGCACGTAAAGGTCTTGTTGATACGGCGTTGAAAACAGCTGACTCCGGTTATTTGACAAGACGTCTTGTTGACGTTGCTCAAGATGTAATCATCAGAGAAGATGACTGTCATACAACAAAATTTATTACAATGACCGATATTAAAGACGGTGACAAAATTGTTGTTCCTTTGAAAGAAAGACTTTTGGGCAGAACAATTGCTGAAGATATCAAAGATGTTGACGGTAATGTTCTTGTTAAAGCCGGTACAACAATGGATAGAGATGATATCAAGAAGATTGATGCTCTTGATTTGCACGCTCTTAAAGTTCGTTCAGCTTTGACTTGTGCTCTTGAATACGGTGTATGCCGCAAGTGCTACGGCTGGGCAATGACCACTCAAAAAATGGTTGATGTCGGTGAAGCAATCGGTATTATTGCAGCTCAGTCAATCGGTGAACCCGGTACACAGCTTACAATGAGAACATTCCACACAGGCGGTGTATTCAAAGGTTCAGGTGCTATGAAGCACGTTGTGGCTGATGTTGACGGTGAAGTTGTTTCTAAACTTAAAACAAAAGAAATGAGAACCCGTCATGGTGATATCGTTCAGGTTAACATTCAAGAAGGCGACCTAGAAGTTAAAGGCGCTAAAATGACCAGAAAATATCACATACCGACCGGTGCAAAAATGTTTGTTGTTAACGGAACAAAGGTTAAAAAAGGTGATAATATTGCCGAATTTGAACCTGCTTCTTCCGGTGACGGCAGCCGTTTGACAGAAAAAGCAACAAAGGATATCAACTCTGATTTGTCAGGTGAAGTATTCTTTGAAGACTTTGTTGCCGATGAAAAGAAAGACAGACAGGGCAACGTCTCCAGAACAGCCAACAAAAACGGTATTGTATGGGTATTGGGCGGTGACGTATACAACCTCCCAGGCGGCTCTAAGATACTTGTCAAAGACGGTCAAAAGATTAAAACAGGTGAAAAACTTGCCGAAACTCATATTTCATCCGAACATGGCGGTGAAGTAAGAGTCGGTGAAAACCTTGTTGTTGAAGAAGTTAAATTTGACGGCAAAAAAATTAAAAAGATTGTTCAAGGTAAAGAATTGACAATCGTAATTGCTTCAATTGCTCCTTCTAACGCTACATTTGAAACAACAAAGAAAGAACAATTCTGGACAGTAGATTCCACAGGTGAAAAATATATCGTTAAATCTCCTGCAGATACGTCTGTTGAAAACGGAATGATTATCGCAGAGTTGATTGATGACGAATATGCAGTTTCTTCATCAGGTGAAATCAGATATCAGGGTATTGAAGTTGATGACAACCAAATCATTACAAAACCCGGCTCTGTTATCTTTATTCCGGAAGAAGTTCATCAAATAAGCAAAGATGTAACTTTAAAAATGGTTGAAAACAATACATTTGTTACTGCAGGTACAGAGGTTGTAAAAGACCTTTATACACACATTGACGGTATTGTTGAAATCAAAGAATTCAATGATATTATTCACGAAGTTGTTGTCAGACCTGGTGAAATTTATACACTCGACTCTATCGGCGACTTGAAGGTAGAAGAAGGCGAAGTTGTTGAAAAAGGTACTGTAATTGCAGGCAAAATCAAAGCTAAAGAAACTTCTATCGTAACAATTCTTGAATCAGATGATGACAATCTTGCAATCGATGATTTGGAAGAAGAAATAGATGTTACTTCTCTCGATGAAGAATCTATTACAAACAAGCCTATCCAAATCCTTGTAAGACCTGTTCAGCAGTTTGATATCAAACCGAAATCGGTAAGCATTGAATTTGAAAGTACAGACGAAGCTATCAGCATCGTTCCTGTTACTCAATTGCAATACAAAGACGGCGCAAGAGTCAGAAACCTTGACGGTGCTACTTTGACAAGAACAAGTCTTGTTCTTCAAATGCAGGGTTATTTGAGCCACCTCAAAGGTATGGTTGAAATGACAAAAGACAATGCATTGAAAGTCGTTGTACTTGAAACTTTGATTGTAAGACGTGAAGTTGAAGGTACAAACAAAGCTTCGTTGCAGACAGAACTTCTTGTTGAAGACGGACAGACTATTGCTCCGAAAGAGCCTGTGGCAAAAACTCAGGTATTGGCAGTACATGACGGTGTTGCAAGCATCAAATCAGATAAAGAAGATTTGAGAAGATTGCTCTTGATTTCTGACAATGTTGAACAGACAATCAAGCTCAAAACAAAACCTGTAGTCAAAGAAGGCGACTTTGTAAGACGTGACGGTGTAATTTCCGAAAGCGGAGAAACTACTCCTACATCAGGCCGCATTGTTAAAGTCGGCAAAGATTCAGTTACGGTTCGTATAGGTCGTCCGTACTTAATCAGCCCCGGTACAATGCTTCAGGTTGATTCAGGTTCTCTGGTACTCAGAGGTGATATGCTTGCCAACCTCGTATTTGAAAGACAAAAAACCGGTGACATCGTACAGGGTCTTCCGAGAGTTGAAGAACTTCTTGAAGGTCGTAAACCGAAAGATTCAGCAATTCTTGCAGAATTTGATGCAGTTGCTGAAATCGAAATCGAAGACGACGTTCCGAGACTTTATCTTGTAAACGAAAACGGCAGAACAGAAATTAAATACCCGATTGATTCAAATATCATCGTTCAGGATAAACAAAAAATCCATGTAGGTCAGCCTTTGACCAGCGGTCCTTTGAACCCGCACGATGTTATCAGATTGAACGGTATTGAAGCTGCGCAGCAGTATCTTGTAGACGAAGTTCAAAGAGTATACCGCTCACAGGGTGTTGAAATTGCCGATAAACACGTTGAAATTATTGTTCGTCAGATGACTAAGAAAGTAAAAGTTCTTGAGTCAGGCGATACAAAGCTTCTTCCCGGCGAGTTGATTGAAATCCAGTCTCTGGAAATCGAAAACAAAGCAGTAGAAGAAGCAGGCGGACAGCCGGCTACATATGAACCGGTATTGCTCGGTATCACAAAAGCTTCTTTGAACACAGAAAGCTTTATCTCTGCAGCTTCCTTCCAGGAAACCACAAGAATTCTGACAGAAGCAGCTGTAGACGGTAAGAAAGACTTGTTGAGAGGTCTTAAAGAAAACGTAATCATCGGTAGATTGATTCCTGCCGGTACAGGTTACTACCACTTGACTCACGCTTCTGAAGAGAAAGATAAAGAAGCTCAAAGAAGAGCAGCACAAAAGAACAATGCCCGCAAACCTTCCGCAATTCTGGAAGAGATAGAAGGCATGTTCGGTGCTCCTGATTTCACTATTGATGACAACACTCAGGAATAGTCAGAGTAGTTGTTGATTGATACAAAATAAAAAGCCTCTGCATTATGCAGAGGCTTTTTGTATACAAAAATTTTATCAGTCCTCAAGTTTTATGTACTGCGCATCTTCCCATCGCAAATCAATATATTTTATTTTCTTTTTGAGTGATTTAATTTGAGGGAGTATTGCTGATATATTTCTCACACGTGAAAGTGCCATATAATCAAGCTCGCCTATTCTGACATTTACTATAGGAAGTTTTATGTATATGTCTTTGGGGTTCCTCATGTCAATATATTCAACTTTTTGACCCGAAAACTGCTCCATTGCCCTGACAATAGTTTCTATTTTTCTGATTCTTTTTTCATCCCAGTAGCGGTAATCATCGCCTTTTGTTCCGTAGGTTAAAACGAGGATTGTGTTTTCCGTATTCTTTAGCGGAAGGTAATCCCTGCCGATTAGTTTTCCCCCCTCGGCAAAATATGCAATAGGAGGCACTTTGGGATCGGGTGAAATCCTTAAAATCGGACGGCGTTCAAGAATGATGATTTCCAGCCTTGCCGGAAACCAGAGCCTTTTTATGTAGACTTGTTTGACCGGCGGAAGTTTTTCTATTTCTTTTTCTATATTTCTTGTGTTGAAAAGATAAATAGGCTTTTGCGGAACCGGTGTTTGCCTCAAGATGGAGATGATTCTGTATGTCGGAGTGATTTTGTTGCCGATAATTGTCAGAGTGTTGTTACTGGCGGAAGAAAAAATATTCCTGTTCAAATACCACTGAGGCAGCTTATAGACCTTGTATGCCGCAAAAATCAACAGGACAATCATTATGAGTCTGACCCAGCAGCGGAACCATCTCAGGCGCTCTTTACCCCGCCTGACGCTTCTTTGCATCTGGTTAATTTTGACCCTGCGTTCTATATTCAGGTTGTCGCCCAAATTATAATTGTCTTGATTTTCCATATTATGTTTTCAATTTTTAGGTAACTATTTGTTTAAACCTGCGCCGTTTAATATTATTTGCACAAGTGAGTCATAATCAATTCCCATGGCTTTTGATTGTGCCGGCAGGTCGCTCAGGTCTGTCATTCCGGGGCTTGTATTGATTTCAAGCACATAGGCATTATCTTCGCAAACCATAAAATCTACCCTGCTCACACCTTTGCAGTCACAGGCTTTGAAAGATTTTATTGCAATATCTTTTACTTTCTTTGTCATTTCTTCAGAAAGTTCAGCCGGCAAAATAAATTCCGTCATCCCCGGTGTGTATTTTGCTTCGTAATCATACCACTCTGTTTTTGTGCGGAATTCAAGGATTTCTGTTGCAAAAAGCCCCTGCTCATCCTCAAGAACACCCACAGTCAAACTTTTGCCCTGAACGTATTCCTCAACCATTACATCCTGACCGCATTTTGCGGATTTTTTAAAGCATTCTTCCATCTCATCAGGTGTATTGACTTTGTACATTCCTATACTTGAACCTTCTGAAACAGGTTTCAGCATAAACGGGTATTTCAAATCTCTGATTTTTTCTTTGTAATCTTCGTCTTTTCTTACGAGTACTGATTTTATGAGAGGAATACCGGCTTCTTTGAGTATGTTTTTTGTATACTCTTTGTTCATGCAGACAGAACTCGACATAACACCGCAGCCTGTGTACGGTATACCCATAACCTCAAGCATTCCCTGAATACAGCCGTCTTCTCCGTAACGACCGTGCATTGCATTGTATACAACATCAATGTTTTTTTCTTGCAGTGTAATTGCTATATTTTTGTCTACTTCAATGAGTTCTGCATTTGCATAACCCAGATTGTGTAATGCTTTTAGAACATTTTTTCCGGAACGTCTGGATACTTCCGCTTCGCTGGAGGGTCCTCCGCAGAGAACCGCTATTTTTGCATTTTCATTGACAACTTTTTTTATTTTTCCGACATTGTATTCCATAATTCAGCTTCTTCTTTACTCTTTATACCGATAAATTTTACCTCCGGAACAAGACGGATAGTGTATTTATCTTTAACCATATTATACATTTTATTCATGAGATATGAAACATCTTTTGAACTGGCGTTTTCTTCGTTTATGATAAAGTTTGCGTGTCCGAGCCAGACTGCAGCACCGCCTTGTTTCATTCCCTTTACTCCTGCTTTTTCGAGGAGTCTTCCCGCAGAGTCGTTTGGCGGATTTTTAAAAATGCTTCCGGCATTCGGCAGAGCCAAATTCGGCTGCCTGTCTTTTCTAAATGCAAGATTTCTCTGCATTACGGCTGCAATTTGTTCTTTTTCCTCCGGACGGAGCTCAAATTTTGCATCAAGAAGAATATAAGGTTTCTCCTGTAAAACAGAAGACCTATAGCCAAATTTCATTTCTTCTTTGTTGAGTTTCAGGATTTCTTTTTTTTCGGTATCAAAAACACGGCACTCAAGAAAAGTATCCGCAACATACTGTGAGTGAGCTGATGCATTCATATAAACGGCGCCGCCGACAGTTCCGGGAAAGCCTATCATAAATTCCATTCCGCTCAGACTTTTTTCTTCCGCTTCTTTTGAAAGCATAGGCACTTTTACGCCGCACTGGGCATAAAGTCTGTTGTTTTCAAATTCAAAATTGTTCAGTTTTGTTGTTAAAATTACATCCGAGTCTATTCCGTCAGACGAAATAAGTACATTAGAACAACCGCCCAGTATTATCGGGTTGTTCAAGGTTTTTAAAAGTTCACAAAAAGCTTCAATTGTATAAGGAAAATATGCTCTTTTTGCACAACCGCCTATTTTAAAAGTGGTGTGTTTTTTGAGTTCATAGTTTTCAATAACTTCGTAGTCCATATCAAACTCCTGTAGTTGTTGATTCGTGAAGTTTTACAAGCTCGGGTCCTATTCTTGTGACATCGCCCGCACCGAGTGTGATTACCATATCTCCGGATTTTAGAAGCGGAAGGATTTTTCTTGCCGCATTTTCCATACTTCCACCGATATATGTAACATCATCATTTTTGAAACATTGTGCAAAATTTTTGGAGTTAATTCCTTCAATCGGGTCTTCCGATGCGGAGAATACGTCCACAACAATAAGTTTGTCCACGGCACCGAAACTTTTCAAAAAGTCGTTCCAGAGACCTTTGAGCCGGGTGTATCTGTGAGGCTGGAAAATAGCAACAAGTCTGTTTGTGTCACATAGTCTTGCGCTGTCCAGAGTAGTTTTTATTTCTGTCGGATGATGAGCGTAGTCATCAAAAATTCTGATACCGTCAAATTCTGCAACTTTTTGGAATCTTCTGCCCATACCGGAGAAGGTCTCAAAATGAGGCTTTACTCTCTCAAGGTCAATACCTGCTTCGTTCAGTGCTGCTGTAACGGCAAGAGCATTGTATATGTTGTGTTTCCCCGGAATGGTCAGTTTCAGGGAAATGAGTTTTTCACTGCGGTGATATATGTCAAACTCCGAACCGAATTCGTTAAATTTCATATTTCTTGCCGAATAATCCACTCCTCCGCTTTCTATGCCGAAGGTAATAAATTTTCTGTGCGGATTTGCCGTGATAAGCTGTTTTATTCCGTTACAGTCTTTGTTTACAATTATCTTTCCGCCGGATTTCATATTGTCGAGATGGACTTTGAAGGTGTCTAATAAATCAGAAAAACCGTTTTTGTAAAAATCGACATGATCGACTTCCAGATTGTTTATAACGGAAATATTTGTGTGGTATTTTACGATTGTACCGTCAGATTCATCAAGTTCTGCAACAAAAAATTTGCCGTCTTTTGTTCCGTTCTGGTATTCGGCATTTGTGTCCAAATCAGGAATGATTCCGCCCACACAATATGAGGGTTTATATCCGGCTTTTTCCAAAACATAAGAACAGAGTCCGCTTGTTGTTGTTTTTCCGTGTGTACCTGAAAAGCCTATAAAAAGCTGGTCTTCATGTTCTTTATCTTCAAGTCCTTCAGATATCATTTTTAGGACATCTGAGCGATGTAAAACCTTAATACCGAGTTCTTTCGAACGGATAATTTCAGGATTGTCTTCATGTATAGCCGTAGAAGCAACAACAATCATTCCTTTTTCAATATATTTTGCATTGTGCCCGATATGAACCGTGGCACCCATTTTTTCAACTTTTTTTGTATATTTGCTTTCTTTTATGTCGGAGCCGCTCACCGTGCAGCCCATTTCAAGCAAGTATTTTGCCAGTCCGCTCATTCCGACTCCGCCTATGGCTATAAAATGAAATTTTCTGTCTTTGTTTTCCATCCTCAGCGTATCCTTAAAACCCTTTCGGATAATATTTTATTACAAAATAATTGCAAAATGTAAAAATAATTAGATTTTTTGAATAAAATTAATCAAATTTGGGAATAATTGTATTGTAGTGTATTGTAAAGTCTAACGAAAGGGGCAGCTGTTTTGCCACTCAGTGTAGTATATCCTATAGGCGGTTTGACTCAGTCTGCAATGGTTCAGGCACAAAGAACCTTTGAAAAGGCTGCGCAAAGTATTGCTACAGGTATCATTGCGGATTTAAATCCTGCGGACAGATACGTAGCTTCCGGTCTGGATAGTTCTATACGTTCAGCACAGCAAGCCATAGAAAATGCCCAGTCGGGCTATAACTTTACAATGACTGCAGATTCGGCACTGGCAAGTGTTTCTGAAAACCTGCAAAGAATCAGAGAATTGAGTATTCAAGCATCCAACGGAATTTATTCCGACAAACAGGTCTCTGCAATGCAGGCGGAAATCGACCAGAATATCAACCAGATAAAGCAAACTCTGGGAAGTGCAACATTCAACGGAAAACAGACAATAAACGCTGTTACGCCGGACAATCCGAATGCTGCGCCGGTTGTTGATTTTATGGTTGGAGAAAGCTCAACCTCAATCATTTCTTATGACCCGAATATTGTTCTGGGTGATATGAATTTTGATGTATCAACGCCGGAAGCTGCTTCTCAAACGATTGCTCAGGTTGATGAAATGCTGGGTGATATCGGTTCAAAAAGAGGCGAAATAGGGGCGCTACAGACTTCGTTTGAAGGTGCGATTAATCAACAATCGTCAAATATTTTGTCCCAGTCCTCTTCTTTGAGCGGTATTCAAGATACTGATTATCTTTCGGCAATTATGGATTTGAAAAAATCCCAGTTTACCATGGAGGCACTGGTAAAGGTTATGAAAACACAAATGAATGCTGAAAGATATGTTCTGGATTTGTTGAAGTAACATTTATTTCTTTTCAAATCGTGTTTTGTCCGCTTTGGTAATTTTTCTGATAACACGGCAAGGATTTCCTGCTGCGATTACGCCTGAAGGAATATCTTTTGTGATTACACTGCCTGCACCTATTACTGTATTGTCACCAATGGTTATTCCCGGCATAACTTTTACATCTCCGCCAAACCAGACGTTATTTCCTACTTTTATGGGAAAGGCGTATTCAAGCCCTTTGTTTCTTGTTTCTGCATCCAGCGGATGCTGCGGGGTATAAAATGCACAGTTCGGACCCAGAAAAACATTGTCGCCAAAGGTTACTTTTGCGGGGTCTAAGATTATCAAATTGTGGTTCGAATAAAAATTCTCTCCGAGTTCTATATTGCAGCCATAGTCGCAGTAAAAAGGCGGTTCTATCCAAAAGGTCGTTTTTGTTTTGCCTATTATCTGTTTCAGGATTGATTTTCTTTCATCAATTTTGTCGGGTGAAAGCATATTGAACTTGTGACAGAGTGTTTTGCATTTTATTCTTTCGTCAAAAAGTGATTTGTCATAGTTTCCGTCGTACAAAAAGCCGTTAAGCATTTTTTCTTTTTCGTTCATTTTTTCTCCTGTTTTATCAAATCTCTTTTCAGCCATTCCATAATCAAATCCACAAGATAATCCTGCTGTGATTGTGTCAGCGATACTCCTTTGGGAATGTGATGCCATTTTTGAATACAGCCTCTGCAGCAGGAAGCCGTAGCGTGCTGCGCCGTAAATACCGGGTGTCCTCGCATTGGCGTTTGTTTGCCGTCATTTGGAATTTGTGAAGGAGCAATTCTTTTTTCGATAAAGTCTTTTGCATGGCTTTTTATTGTTTCAAAACCTTTTTGTTCAAGGTAGGTTCTGTCTTTTTCATTGAGTTTGAATTTTCTTCGAAAATCTGATTTTGAAAGTTTTTCAAATATTTCTTCGTACATATTTTGGCTTTTTCTCCGATAGATATTATATCAAATTTTTTACAAAAACATTTAAAGCCAAAATGTTATTTTGCTTTATATTTCTTTACAATATGCTTGAAGATAGCAAATTAGAAGTTTTACAATACTTATATTGTCATAAATTTCAGAAAGGTCTTTTTATGAAAACTGAAAAAAATAAATCATATATTCCGATTACAACGGCTGCGGCAGGGATTGGCGGTGCGTTATACGGATTTAGACATCCCGGTGAAAAATCATGTTTAAAAATTTCTAAACTCACTCCGACAATTATTGACACAATGAAAGAATACAAAGATTCTTTTGATATAGTAGCAGCAAAAAATGCACTGAATTCAGGTTCAATAAAACAGGATGAGTTTTTTAAGATTGAAAATATAATAAAAAATTTTTCTGATACTCTTGAAAAAGAATTAACTATTAAAGAAATATTGAATACGCCGTTTGAAAAGAGAACAAAATCTTACCAAACAGCTGTCAGAGAAGCTAATGCATCAAGACCAAAATTGTACAAATCTCTTTTAAAATTTACAAAAGATTTTCAAAATAAGCTAGCAGAATTGAAAGTTTTTGACAAAGAGAAATTTACAGCAGCAGCAGAGGCAGCCAAAAAGAAAACAATAGCAATGTATAAAGAGCTTTCAAAAAATGCGCTCAAAGGGCTGGGTATAGGAATAGCAGTCGGTGTTGCAATAGGCTTTTTCCTAGACTCTATTGCAAAATCAAGAACTAACAAAAACAATTAGTCAATATCAATCGGCGGGCGGTTTATTGCCTCGATTGCCGCACGGGCGGTTTGTATCAGTTCATCAGAAACGTTAGGAATAACGGTCAGTTGTCTGAGTACATCGATTGTTCTTTTGAAACATCTGACCATATCTCCTTCTCCGGATGGTATTTGTTCGACCAAATCTTCCCACTCTCCGCCGTTTACCCAGTATTCTATGAGGGGAGAATAGTATGAGTTTATGTACATTTCCGTTTCAATATCAAAGTCTCTTTGAACTATTGCAACTCTTCTTTTTACATCTTTTATTCTGTTCAGGGCTTTTCTGGTGCCTTTGCTGATAGGCAGTTCGGGGTAAACATCCGAACGCAAATCTTCTGTTGTTATTGCGCATATTACAGAGGCAAGTTCGTCAACTGACAGAGTATCCAAAATTCCGCTGAAAATAATTTCTGCAAGGAACAGCTCATTTTCTGCCCTGATTGCGGCAATAGTGAGTCCTTTTTCGTTGGGATAATTGTTTTCTATATAACCCATTCTTTCAAGTACATGGGTATGGTTGAGGAATTTTCGCCAGTAGATATCTTTTTCGTAATCGATTGTTTTTTCAAGCTTCATTGCCCGTTTTTTAAATCTGTCCAAAAGCTCTGTCTCTTTGACATGTTTTTTGTACAGTTTGCAGGTGTCGCAAGGATAGTTGTGTACTTTGTGCAAAAGTTCTTTTGTCTTTTTTTCAAAATCAAGGCAGTAATCAACATTGTCTTTGTTTTTTTTGTTCATCTGCTTTCTAAGAACTTTTGCTGTTTTTCTTTGTTCAACATAAATATTTTTGAGTTTGTTGTACTCAAACATGTCTTTAGTTGTCCGGTTAAAAGGACACTTGAAATTTTGGTATTCTGCAATAATTTTATTTAACTCATCTTGCTGTTTCATCAGCGGAGTGAGTCTTGTTGTAGAAGAATAATATCCGAAACTCTTGAGAATAAGCTCTTTTGCTTCATCTAACGTAAATCTTTGAAGCAGGTTTGCGACCATTGAATATGTCGGAGAAAATCTGCTCTCCAGCGGATTGGCACCGCTTTTTACCAAATCTGCAACTTCTTCAGGGGATTGAAATGCCGTACCCACAACTGTTACATAGCCGATTTCATCCATTCCTCGTCTGCCGGCTCTGCCGGACATTTGTAAAAATTCACTCGGGGTAAGCATTCGATGTCCGCTGTCTGTTCTTTTGGAAACGGAACTTATTACGGTTGAACGTGCAGGCATGTTTATGCCTGCTGCAAGGGTTTCTGTCGCAAAGACGACTTTTATCAATCCTTTTTGAAACAGTTTTTCTACGAGAACTTTCCACGCCGGCAAAAGTCCTGCATGGTGCGATGCAACACCGCATAGTACATACTCAAGGTGTTTGTTGTTGTACAGATAGGGATTTTGCGCAATATATTCATCAACTGTTTTTTTGATTTCTTTTTGTTCTTCGGGTGTTGTAAGGCATAGTCCGGCGCATTTTTCCATTTGCTCATCACATTTCTTTCTTGAAAAGGTGAAGTATATCGCAGGCAGCATATTCTTTTTGTGCAAGACAGAAACAACATCTTTAGCAACCTGTCTTTGCGGCATTTTTGAACCACGCCGCCCGAAATATTTTGCTTTTGATTCGGGTTTGATTTTTCTGTTTAGTCTTCCTTCCGGTGTAAAAAGAGGGAGAATGTCATTGGGTTTTGACGAATCGTAATAAAAATATCTCAAAGGCACAGGACGAAAATCTGTGTACACAAGTTCAGTTCGTGAATGGACTGTGTTTATCCAGTCAGTAAGCTGCTGTGAGTTTGCTACGGTGGCTGACAGAGCAATAATCTGAATATTTGTCGGGCAGTATATAATGCTTTCTTCCCAAACAGTGCCTCTTTGTTCATCGTTCATATAATGAACTTCGTCAAGAACAACATAGCGGACGTCTTTGAGGTTGTCAGTAACAGAGCCGAAGTTTGTTCCGTAAAGCATGTTTCGAAAAACTTCGGTTGTCATTACGACAATTTGAGCCCCTCTGTTGATTGAAGTATCGCCGGTCAGCAGTCCGACTCTGTCTATGCCGTATTTTTCCGAAAAATCATTGTATTTTTGGTTTGAAAGAGCTTTCAGCGGTGTTGTATAAAAAATTCTGTTGCCCTCTTTTAGTGCTTTATGTATTGCCATCTGTGCAATACAGGTTTTTCCGGCACCCGTCGGTGCACAAACGACAACACTTTTACCGTTATTTATATGGAAAAGGGCTTCTTCTTGAAAGTCATCGAGTTTGAAATCAAAACCGTAATTACATTGTTTTTCTTCTGACATTTTAAATCCGTATTTGTCTTCCAATAGTATAATACCCCAAATTTTGGTGGTTTACACAATTCTAGAATATTTTTTGGTGTACTAAATCGTATAAAAATGGTATAAATAGGTAATAATAAAAACTTTAGGAAATAAATATCATGGTAGATTTAAAATTATTTTTGGACCCTGTAATAGTTACAATATTGATACTATTTGCCGGTGTTGTAATATACTTTGTTACAAAAGTCAGATATATAAATACATCACTAAATTTTTTGACAAAAACTCTTTATAATTTTAAAAAGGGTAATATTGCATACCGTTTTAAAGAACTGGATGAAATTTTTTCAAACAACAAATTTATTTCAAGCTACTGGGTGGAATTCAAAAATACTCTGGTTTTTACAGAGTCTCACTCGGTGCAGGAAGGAAAGCTGAAAGGTCTGTCGGAAGGTTCTTCGGGTATACAGTGTACGGTTGATTCAAGTTACTTTTTTAATGAAGAAACACTGATAAACAGCAAGTTAAATTACAAATTTATTTCATCGGTGCCGACAATTTTGACAGGTTTAGGTCCTTTGTTTACCTTCTTGCATATTTCACTCGCTTTTTCAAAAGTGGATTTTGCAACACAGGAGGCGACAATAGCTTCCGTTTCGTCATTGCTTGCAGCAATGAAAGTAGCTGCAATGATTTCCGTTGTGGCTGTCGGTTCTTCTATCCTGTTTATCATTATAGAAAGACTTTTGTACAAGAGCATGTGCAAGGCTCCGTTGAATGCTTTCCAGCTTGAGATGAACAAACTTTTTGACAGCATTACCTCCGAAAAATTCCTTGTTGATTTACTGAAGGAATCAAAAATCCAGAATCTTGCTTTGAACAAAGCATTTGCCCAATTGCCGGCACAAATGAAAACAGCTTTTGACAAAAGTTTTAAAGAAACGCTTGTTCCATATCTGGACAATCTCATATTCTCTGTAAACAAACTGCAGGAAAACTTAAAAAAACAGGGTGCGCAGGGAATACTCGATGATTTGTTCGGAAATGACGATAAAGAATAAAATCGGAAAAAACAATGAAATATATAAAATACGGTTCAAATCAAAATAGCGATGACGACTCAAATGTTTTTTGGGTTACAATGAGCGACCTTTTGCTCGGGCTGGTTGTTGTTTTTCTTGTGCTGTTTATTTTTACAATAACGGGTTTTACGCAGAACAAAATTAATGAAAAAGAATCTCAATATGAGGTTACGGAAAAGATTGCAAGAGAACTTCAAAAAAATGACATAAAAGCTGAGGTTGACAAATTTTCCGGTACAATAAAAATCTCGGATTTAGAACTTTTTGAACTTAATAGCTGGGAATTGTCCGAAAAAGGCAGACAGTATATGTCAAAATTTGTTCCGGTATATCTTGATACAATAATGAAAAATTCAGACATAACGGACAAAATTTTTCAAATTGTTATTGAAGGACATACAGACTCTCAGGCTTTTGCCGGAGCAAAAACGCCCGAGGAAAAATACTACAAAAACATGGACTTGAGTCTCAAAAGAGCATCTTCAGTTGCTCAATACATTGTTTATTCTGATTATCAGGGTAAAAAAGAGTATGAGAAAAAACTCTTCAATCTTCTCTCGGTTGTGGGCAAGGGACCTTCAAACCCTGTTATAATTAACGGAAAAGAAGATTTTGCCAAAAGCAGAAGAGTTGAGCTCAAAATAGTTTTCAAAGACAAATCCGTATTGGATGCAATAAAAAAGAAATAAGAAGATAAAAAACAGACTGCAAAATGTATTCTGTTTTTTGGCAGTCTGTTTTTCTATGAATTTGAAATTATTTTACAACTATATTAACAAGCCTTCCGGGAACAACAATAGTTTTGACTATAGTTTTTCCTTCTGCGGCCTGTTTAACTTTTTCGCTTTCAAGAGCGTGTTTTTCAAGCTCTTCTTTTGTAGATTCGGAATCGACTTCTATCTTGTCTTTGACTTTTCCGTTAACCTGTACAACGAGTGTTATTGCGGAGGTTTTGGCTAATTTTTCCTCAAATTCGGGCCATTGGGTTTCGTGTATAGAACCTTTGCCGCCGATTTGATGATAAATTTCCTCAGTCAAATGCACTGTTGTCGGTGCCATGAGTTTAAGCAAAGTGACAAGAGCAAAGCTCAAAACATTTTTATCTTCGTCAGAATATTGAGTTTTCTTTGCGGTGTAGTCATATATTGCGTTAACAAACTCACGGTATTTTGAAATAACGGTGTTAAACTGAAATTCGTTAGAAATATCCTGAGTAATGCCTTTTATCGCAATATGAGTTGTGCGAACAAGGTCGTTGTTTTCTTTGGAAAGTGCTGCAACATCCACGGGTAATTTATAATCAAGTATTAAATTATCCTGATTTGCTGCGTACAGTCTCCATACTCTGTTCAAGAATTTGTAGCAGCCTTCAACGCCCGCGTCAGACCAGTCAAAATCTCTTGCCGGCGGTGAATCCGAGAGAATAAACAATCTGGCTGTATCAGCGCCGTAATTTTCAAAGATTTCATCGGGGTCAACCGTGTTGCCTTTTGATTTAGACATTTTTGAACCGTCTTTTAACACCATACCCTGAGTCAAAAGGTTTTTAAACGGTTCGTCAAAATCAACAAGCCCTAAATCTTTCAAGGCTTTGGTAAAGAATCTTGAATACAACAGGTGCAAAATAGCGTGCTCAATACCGCCTACGTACTGGTCAACCGGCAGCCATTTGTTAACAAGCTCTTTGTCAAACGGCGCATTTGCATTTTTAGCGTCCGCATATCTTAGATAATACCAGCTTGAGCAGATAAATGTATCCATGGTATCGGTTTCACGGATTGCTTTTCCGCCGCAGCACGGGCATGTGGTTTCAAGGAAGGTTTTTGAAGTCAAAATCGGAGACTTGCCTTTTACGCTGAAATCCACATCTTCCGGCAATCTTACTGGAAGCTGGTCTTCCGGTACCGGTTGTGCACCGCATTTTTCGCAATAAACAATCGGAATCGGAGCGCCCCAGTATCTTTGTCTTGAAATCAACCAGTCACGCAGCCTGTACTGGGTTTTAAACTCGCCGAATCCGCTGTCTACAGCTTTTTGAGTGATAGCTTTTTTGGCTTCTTCATTATTCATGCCGTTAAATTCGTTTGAGTTTATCAAAACACCGGGGTCTGTATAAGCTGCATCTTTGCAGTCAGAAGGATTTTCAGGGTTTTGAATAACGACCTTAACAGGCAGGTTATATTTTTTTGCAAAATCAAAATCTCTCTCGTCATGCGCAGGAACTGCCATAACAGCGCCTGTTCCGTATTCAACAAGAGCGTAATCAGCTGTCCAGAGCGGAAATTCTTCGCCTGTATACGGATTTATACAGTGAGTGCCGAGAGGAACACCTGTTTTTACACGTTCAGTAGAAAGTCTTTCGATTTCCGTCATCTTGCGTGCGTTGGCTCGATATGCTTCAACGGCTTCTTTATTTTCAGGTGTTGTTAACTTTTCTATATCGTGGTATTCAGGTGCAACAACAAGGTAAGTAATACCGTGGACGGTATCGGGTCTTGTTGTATAAACAGGAACCTCAAGTTCTTCTATCTCTTTAACTTTAAATCTGAGAATTGCACCTTCCGATTTGCCAATCCAGTTTTTCTGCATGATTTTAACGCTGTCAGGCCAGCCTTCGAGCTTGTCTATATCCTGCAAAAGCTGTTCTGCGTAATCTGTGATTTTTAAGAACCATTGAGAAAGGTATTTTTTCTCAACCACGCTGTCGCATCTCCAGCATTTTCCGTCTATAACCTGCTCGTTAGCCAGAACCGTAGCGCATTCATCGCACCAGTTAACCGCTGCTTCTTTTTTATAAGCAAGGCCTTTTTTATACAACTGCAAAAACAGCCACTGAGTCCATTTGTAATAATCGGGTTTGCAGGTTGCAACTTCTCTGTCCCAATCATACATCAGACCGAGTTTTTTCAATTGCATTTTCATATAAGAAATATTTTCATCAGTCCATTTTTCAGGGCTTTCGCCGTGTTGTATTGCGGCATTTTCAGCAGGAAGACCGAAACTGTCCCATCCTATCGGATGCAAGACATTAAAGCCATGCATTTTTTTGAATCTTGCAATAACGTCCGTGATTGTGTAATTTCTGACGTGTCCCATATGGAGTTTGCCTGACGGATAGGGAAACATAGACAGTGCATAGTATTTTGGTTTGTCGCTATCATCGTATGTTTTTCCGAATTTATTATCTTCCCATACCTTTTGCCAGTTTTTTTCAATCTCCTGAGGAAAATATTGATCTTTTAGCACTTTTTAACCACCTATAATTAATTAACCTGTGATTTTAATTATAGTTAAAAAACGATTTCGTGCAAAACATCTGAATAAACGACAATAAGCCTGAAAGAAACAAAAAAATTTATCAAAGGAATAGAAACAGGAAAATATTCTGTTAAAGAAATTAACGAGTTTGTTGAAAAAAATCTTTTAAGAAAAAATGTAATACAACCTTGCTTTCTTTCAACGGCAATAGAGCCGGAAGCCGGAGAAAGGTATGCAAAAAAGATACTCTGGTATCTTGATATACCGAAAGGAACAAAGGGCTCAATGATAGAGTGCTACAATGTGGAACGTGCTTCAGAAGCCGAATTGCTTTTACAGAGAAATTCAGAAATGCTTATAAAAAATGCAAAATATGATAAACAAAAACATCTATGGTATCTGTGGGCAACAGTGCTGCAGCAAGGATTGAAAACAGCAGACTAAGTGATAAAATGATAAAAAGGGAAGAAAAATGAAAATATCACCGTTAAAAAACACATCAAATGTATCAATAGTGAAACGAATAAAAAAAAGGGAAACTCTTAACGAATTTCCCGTCGAATCTTGTTTGATTCCTCGTGTGTAAGTAAAGTAAGTAAGTGTGTAGGTTAGTGTGGTAGGTCAGTGTGTGTATTATGAATAAAAAACTTTTTCTCTCTTAATTTATCTCTCGTATATATATAAAGTATTTATTGTTTAAATAATTGCTTTTTTGAACAAAGTTTGATTAACATTTGTTAACAATGCGCTTAAATACTTATATACGAAGTAGTTAAAAGACAAAATTATTCTTGGTAATCGTCTGATTCATTTTCGACTATATCAAAATCTCTTTTTTTCCAGGCCTTGAATCCTCCCCAGAGTTCTCTTACGGGGTATCCTTCTTTTGCCAGATGATATGCTGCTTTTTTTGCAAGCTGGCAGAATGGAGAGTATCCGTAAACAATATTTATCCTGTCTTTTGAAAATTGTACGGTCTGTTCTTCAAGCTGGTCAAACGGTACATGTATAGCAAAAGGAATATGCCCTTTTATGTAGTCATCATATTCTCTCAAATCCACCAGAGTATATTCTTCAAGATGTTTTTCCATAAGGTGTTTCAACCTGTCAGGACTAACTGTGAAAGCAAGAAGAGATTTGAAAAACTCTTCGGCTTTACCGGTATTTTTTGTCAATTTACAAATTTCTTCATGATTTTTATGCATAATTTTTACCTCCGGATTTTGTATCATATTCAAAATATCGAAAGCGGGTTTTTGTTTCATTAGACAAAAGTAGAATTTTATCCGGAAAAATTTGTGATAAGGCTGTGCCCTCCCGTCTCGATATTGGTCGGAACTGCAACGTTAGATTAAAAAATTGATGAGGAAAATCTCTAAATTGTAAACTTGAAAAATTTTTAAAAAAAATTTTTAATTTGTAAAAAATCCGGTGCCGTTTTTTAGATTTTTAAAAACAAAAACAGATTTTTTAATCGGAATTTAAAAAATTTGATAAATTTTTTTGTAAAAATAAAATTTCGTCCGGTTACACATGTAACAATTTCAAGTGTGAGCATTACAATTGTTTGTAAAATGAAAACTCTTATATTATAATGTTAGAGCCTGTTAGGGTAGAGCCGTTGCGGCAGTAGGATTATAGTTATATTGGAAGTCAAGAGAGAATGGCATTAACCTTTCAAGAATTAATTTTAAATTTATCAAAATTTTGGTCAGACTACGGTTGTATAATTCAACAGCCATATGATATAGAAAAAGGCGCCAGCACAATGAACCCTGCTACATTCTTGCGTTCATTGGGACCTGAACCCTGGAATACTGCAATGGTAGAACCTTGCAGAAGACCTACGGATGCGCGTTACGGAGAGAATCCGAACAGACTCGGTCATTATTTTCAGTATCAGGTAATTCTTAAACCTTCTCCGGACAACGCTCAGGAACTTTATTTAAAAAGTTTGGAGGCTATGGGCATTGATTTGTCGCAGCATGATGTCAGATTTGTTGAAGACAACTGGGAGTCTCCTACTTTGGGTGCTGCCGGTGTAGGCTGGGAAGTCTGGCTCGACGGTATGGAGATTACTCAGTTTACGTATTTTCAACAGGTTGGCGGATTGGAAATCAAGCCGGTTGCTCTTGAATTGACATACGGTTTGGAAAGAATTGCCATGTATTTGCAAAACGTCAATTCGGTATACGACGTTATGTGGAATAAAGAATTAAAATACGGTGAAATTTATCTTCAAAACGAAATCGAACAATCTAAATACAATTTTGAAGTTTCTTCTGCCGAAAGATTGTTTAAAATGTTTGATATATTTCAGGAAGAAGTTGAAAGCTGTGTGGAAAACAAACTTGTTCTTCCCGCATATGATTATGTTCTAAAATGTTCTCATACCTTCAATTTGCTGGATGCAAGAGGTGTTATCTCAAAAGATGAGAGAATAAATTTTATCAACAGAGTCAGAAGAATGGCTGCAATGGTAGCCAAGCTCTATGTTGAACAGAGAGAAGCTATGGGTTTCCCCTTACTCAAAAAAACTACAATTGTTAAATAATATAAGGATATTTACATGAGCCAAAATGATGTTACAGAGCCGAAACCGGTTGCAAATTTCGTATCTAATCTTTTAAAGACCAAAAATCCCGATGATATGCTGGCACAATCAGCAGAAACAGGATTGAAAAAAACATTGAACTGGATGGATTTGATTATCCTAGGTATCGGTGCCGTAATAGGTGCGGGTATATTTTCAATGGTCGGTTCCGCAGTAGTGGGTACTGACGGTCATGGTGCAGGTCCTGCGCTTATTATTTCTATGATAATTGCAGCTATTGCATGTATTTTTTCAGCACTTTGTTATGCGGAATTTGCATCAATGATTCCTGTTTCAGGCGGTGTTTATACATACACATTTGCCACAATGGGCGAACTTGCCGCATGGATGGTCGGATGGGTTTTGATGCTGCAGTATACAATCGGAAACATTGCCGTAGCATGCAGCTGGACAGGATATCTGCTGCAGTTTTTGAGAGGTTTTGAGCCCTATACAAAAGCATTGCCGGCAGTTTTGCAGTCTGCTGCACATCATATAATGTACCCGCCTTTGTGGCTGGTAAGTGATTACGGTTCTGCAAAGGCCGCTTATCTCAAAATGGGATTAAATCCAATGGATCATATTCCTCATCTGGGTTGTATTCCTTTTTGCGTAAATATTCCGGCTATTTTAATGATTCTTCTCGTTACTGCGATTCTTGTCAAAGGTATATCCGAGTCAAAAAATATGGCAGGAATTATGGTTATCATAAAACTGCTTGTTATCGGTTTGTTTATCGGTGTCGGTGCGTTTTATGTAAAACCTGACAACTGGACGCCTTTTATGCCGAACGGCTGGGGCAGCGTACTTGTCAGTGCATTTACTATATTCTTTGCATACACAGGGTTCGATGCTATTTCAACAGCGGCAGAAGAGACAAAAAATCCCCAGAAAGATATTCCGATTGGTATCATCGGTACGCTGGTGCTTTGTACAATTGTATATATCTTTGTTGCTCTTGTTTTGACCGGTGTAGTCAGATGGGATATGATTAATATTCAGGCTCCTATTGCACATGCAATGCAGGTTACAGGTCAGGGCTGGGTTGCAGGATTTATCTCTGTCGGTGCCTTGACAGGTTTGACTTCTGTTTTGCTTGTTATGCAGCTTGCTGCAACAAGAATACTGTTTTCAATGGCGAGAGATAATTTCTTCCCGACAATATTGAAAAAAGTTCACCCTACATACAAAACTCCTCATGTGATTACCTGGGTTGTCGGTATTGCAATGATGATAGGCTGTTTGTTCCTTGATTTGAATCTTGCCGCACAGCTTTGTATTTTCAGTGTATTCACTTCTTTTATCATTGTTTGTGTGGGTGTTTTGATATTGAGAAAAACAGATCCGGACAGACACAGACCGTTCAAGGTTCCGTTTTCTCCATTCTTCCCTGCAATGGGTATTATCCTATGCGGCGGGTTGATGGTTGTGGCTGTTACAAGCATGGGAAAAACAGCATTGCTCTTTCCGTTGTGGCTGTTGATTGGTATTAGTATTTATGCCGGATACGGTTACAAGAGAAACAGACGTATCGAAAAAATTGAAGAAAAGAGACTTCAAAACAAAGAAGCAAGAGAAAGAGCTTCATTGTAATAAAGAAAGCAAAAAAAGACCTTCCGACATGGAAGGTCTTTTTTTCTGTGATTTTTATCACTATGACATCAAATAATTTATTATTGTTCTGACACCTGCGCCGGTTGCTCCTTTTTTGTCAAGATAAGCAGTACCTGCAATATCTATGTGCGCCCATCTTGCTTTTTTTACAAAGTTTTGAAGGAATACACCCGCAATTTGTGCACCGCCCATTCGGGAGCCGGTATTTTTCATATCGGCTATGTCGCTTTTGAGTGATTCTTTGTAATCGTCAAACAACGGCAGCTGCCAGAGTTTTTCCCCGCCGGCGGCACCGCATTTTATGAGTTTGTCAATCATTGATTGATTGTTACCCATAATACCGGATACCGTATTACCCAGTGCAACAACACAGGCACCTGTTAAAGTAGCAAGGTCTATGACTTCATCTACTCCAAGATCACAGGCATAGCAAAGAGCATCTGCCAGTGTGAGTCTGCCTTCTGCATCGGTATTGTCAACTTCAATAGTTTTGCCGTTTTTGGCTGTCAGAATGTCTCCTGGTTTGTAAGCAGAGCATCCCGGCATATTTTCACATGCCGCAATGAGTGCATGGACTTCGCAGTTTGGTTTTAGCTCCTTCATGACTGTCATAATACCGATTACGGCAGCGGCTGCTGACATATCATCTTTCATTGTGAGCATGGATGACGGCGGTTTCAAATCAAGACCGCCTGAATCAAAACAAATTCCTTTTCCGATGATAGCAATTTTTCTTTGCGGAGTTTTGGAAGGACTTTTGTATCTCATATGGATAAACTTCGGCGGCTGGCTGCTTCCTCTGGCTACACCGAGGAATGCACCCATTCCCAGTTTTTCGATTTCTTCTTTGTCATAGACCTTGACGTCTATGTCTTTGATTTTTTGTGCAATTTCAGCAAGCTTTGTCGGAGTAGCGTATGATGGTTGTTCGTTTGAGAGGTCTCTCGCACAATTTACCGCATGGGCAACTATTTTGCCTTTTTTGATACCCGCTTTTGCTTTTTTGCAGTTTTCTTCGACCATATCAACAATAACAAGTTCTTCAATTTTTGAAGCTTGTTTTTCAGATTTGTATTTGTCGAATTTGTATCCGCCAATCAAAGCGCCTTCTGTTATTGCTTTTGCGCATTGCTCGGGGTCAAACCCGCCTATACCTGCGCCATGCAAAACTGAAATAATTTTTTTTGCATTGTTGAGTTTCTGGCATTTTTTTATAACTTTTTCGCTGACTTCTCTCAATCTGTTGAGGTTAAAGTCTTTGTTTTTACCCAGACCGACAATAAGAACTTTTTCTGCGGCAATTTTTCCGTATGACGGTACTATATAAATTTCACCAAACTTGCCGCTAAAGCCTTCTTTTGCTATAACAAATTTTGAAATCAATCCGTCGAGAGCGTTATCTACAGCACCTGTAGCGCCTGCCGGAATTTTTACACCTTCAAAAAGGTTAACAACCAGGATATTTGCAGAAGTTTTTTCAAGCAATCCTTTTGTTACATTTACGTCAAATTTTACGGAGCCCATATTTATTCCTCTTTTGTCTGATGCTTATTGCTAAATTATACGCCTGTTTTTTTGATACATCAACAAATCAGGGCATTAATCCTCTATTTCCAGTACCCATTTTTCCAGAATATCTTGTTCTATACCGTCCAGAAAACGAGAGGGTTTTGAAAGCACCATACCGGAAGAATAATCAAACATATCTATTGGATAAGTTATATACAAATACGATTTTGCTCTTGTTGCAGCTACATACATAAGTCGGAGTTCTTCATCCAGCTCTTCCTCCGAGTTAAAAGAGTATACGGAAGGAAATCTGCCGTCAACGGCACCGATTATAAAAACTGCTTTCCATTCCAGACCCTTTGCACTGTGAATTGTGGAAAGGGTGAGATATTCGTCTTTTTGTGCTCCGTCTTCAACTTC
Organism: Candidatus Gastranaerophilales bacterium; assembly: GCA_944325595.1. Lineage (GTDB taxonomy): Bacteria > Cyanobacteriota > Vampirovibrionia > Gastranaerophilales > Gastranaerophilaceae > Limenecus. Next base: position 61,281 of record CALVAQ010000007.1, on the reverse strand, counting down.
GCTGACAGAACTGTCGGGAGGTTCGAGAGCCAAATCACTCAAAAAGTCTTCAAGATTGCTGTACTGGGAGGAAAGATATAAAAAGTGCTCCAAATCCTTGAGCCGTTTTGTGTAGTCATCATATTTGTCAATCAAAATCGGTTCGTAATATGCAAGAACTTTCTCCACAATCTGTGAAGGATTAAGCAGGTTTTTTCTCTGTTCATCGAGAGTTAAAAGCAGCTTTTTTATGCTTTCGGAACTTTTTGAAGGCAGCATAAGTTTTTCTGTCTCAATTTTTTCTGATGAAAGCACAGGCAAAAGTTTCATTGCTGTCTGGTTTCCAACTCCATCCAGCAAAAGCAGAATACGATTGAGACTGATTATGTCATACGGATTTAAAATCACTCTGAGATGAGCAATGACATCTTTTACGTGTGCTGTTTCGATGAATTTCAGACCGCCGAATTTTCTGTATGGAATAGCTCGTTTTGCAAGTTCTATTTCAAGATTGTAAGTCATTCTTGCACTGCGGCATAGAACGGCAATGTCATTCAGGGAAATATCTTCTTCCTGAAGTTCCAGTACTCTTTGTGCCACAAATTCTGCCTCTGTCTGCATATCGTTCATGCAGATAAGTGCGGGCTTTTCGGGAAAAACTATATCCGAAAACAGATTTTTTGTGTATTTTTCTTTTGCTTTTTTGATTATCTCATTTGTAAGCGCCAGAATGTTTTGTGAACTTCTGTAGTTTTGTTCAAGTTTGATAATTTTTGTATCGGGAAATATAGCCGGAAAATCAAGAATATTTCTGAAATTTGCACCTCTGAAGGAATAAATGCTTTGAGAGTCATCTCCGACCGCCATAACGTTGTTGTGCTCCGATGCAAGAAGCTTTATTATATCCGCCTGAAGAGAGTTTGTATCCTGATATTCGTCTATCAAAATATACTTGTACTGATTGGAAAGTTTTTTGCGTATATCATCATTTGATTGAAGCAGTGTCCTCAAATACAAAAGCAAATCGTCGTAGTCCAGAAGGCTGTTTTGTCTTTTGTAAGCGATATACTGTTTTGAAATCTCATTGATTTTTTCAATACAATGTGAGAACTGGTTATATTCGCTTTCAATGACTTCTTCAGCGGTCATATTTTTGTTTATTGCTTTGGAATAGATATCGAGAATGGTGCCTTTTCTCGGGAAACGTTTTTCCTGCTTGCCTATAACAGAACCTCTCAGGTGGTTTATTACATCTTCGGCATCGGCTCTGTCTATGATTGTAAAATTGTTTCGAAGTTCAAGCAGGTTCGAGTATTTTCGAAGAATGTAGTTCGAAAAAGAGTGAAAAGTTCCGCCGGCAACTTTTTCGCATCTTGAATCCAAAATCATGACAGCTCGGTTGAGCATTTCATCTGCAGCTTTTTTTGTAAAAGTAAGAAGAAGAATATTCTCCGGTTTTATTCCGCTTTCGATTAGTCTTGCAACACGAAAAGTCAGTGTTTTTGTTTTGCCCGAACCTGCGCCTGCAATGACCAGCACAGGACCGTTTTTGAACTTTACGGCTTCAAGCTGGGCGGGATTAAGTTCTTTTTCGTAGTTTATTTTGTATTGCGAAGAAGTGTCCTGCTTTTTCAGGACATACTTTTTGACGGCGGGTGCGGATGTTTTTTCCGGTATCAAATTTTCCATAAAGATATTATATCTGTTTGAACACAAGTATTCAAATATAAAAGCGGATGATTTTTCAAAAAATTTATGGGTTGAATAGTATTCAACCCATAATTCTTATTGTATAACTCTGCAATATCCTGAAGATGTTATATTTCTGTACCACATCCAATTGTCTTGTGTGCCTGTCATAAAGTATTCACCGGTTTGCGTATTTATTTTGATTGTACGCATGTGATGTCTGATTGACCATTCCCAGAGAGGGTCGTAGAGCTTCAATGTTTTGCCGTCATTGAGCATACTTGCTCTATCAACTTTTTTTAACATAACTTTTTTGTGCGGCTTATAAATCTTATGCATTGTATTTGAGTATAAATGTCCGTTTCTCATTACAAAATAGTCATTATATTCATTAAAGTCATCTATACTGCCGTCCAGTCTTTTTGCATAACACTCGAGAATTGCGCCGTCTTTTAAAGGATATGTGAATGGCACACCGCTTTTTAGAACCGTAAGATTTTTCTTTTCGAGTATTTTGTCAGGGCAATTTAGGTCGGTTTTTGCAAATACGATATTTGATACCAGTAAAAATACAGAAAAAACTAATAAAAACTTTTTCATACATAATACCTTTTTTGAGTAACTAAGTTCTGATTGTAACATACAATTTGTTCTTAATGCCGTTGTATGTATTATAATATTAGGGCTATACTCTGCCGTACATATCTTCAAATCTGACGATATCGTTTTCATCCAGAATATCACCTTTTTGGACTTCAAGAATTTTTAACGGTTCGTCATATGGATTTTGCAGCGAGTGTTTTTCTTCAACAGCCAAATCAATACTGTCGCCGTTGTTGAGTTCAAAATACTCCTCGCCTTTCAAAACAAGTGCTTTCCCCTCAACAACAACCCAGTGTTCGCTTCTGTGGTGATGAAGCTGGACACTCAATTTTGCACCCGGGTTTACATATATGCATTTTGTCAGATAACCTTTGCCTTCATTGAGCACAGTATAATATCCCCACGGACGGTATACGGTTTTGTGAGTCATCTGAGTTTCATCGTGTCTCTCTTTCAGATGGTTAACTATCTTTTTGACATCCTGAGTTCTGTCTCTGTCACAAACGAGCAGTGCATCTTCCGTTTCCACAACAACGACATTATTCAGTCCGATTGTTGTAATAAGTTTTGATGTTGAATATACCATTGAGTTTTTGCTGTCAAGGTCAATTACGTTGCCCATTACATAGTTTCCGTTTTCATCTTTGTCGGAAATTGCATAAATAGCTTCCCATGAGCCGACATCTCTCCAGTCGCATTCCAGCGGAACCATTGCAAGTTTTTTTGAATTTTCCATAACAGCGTAATCAATAGAAATATCGGGCATTTCTTTAAAATCAAGATACGGTATGGTCGGTGTTTGAGAAGAAATTTCCGCATTTTTGATTATATTAAAAATATCAGGCTCGTATTTTTTGAGTTCAGCCATCATAACGGAAGCTTTGAAAACAAACATGCCGCTGTTCCAGTAGTATTTGTCAGAGTCGACAAACTCCTGTGCGGTTTCTTTGTCCGGTTTTTCTATAAAGGTATCAACTTTCAAAGCGCATGAAGAGACGTCTTTTATTTTTTTGTTGTTTTTTGTTTTGATATAACCGAGACCCGTATCGGCTCTGTCCGGTTTTACGCCAAATGTTACAATATAGTTGTCCTGAGCCAGTTTCACCGCTTCTTTTATTGCTGCGGCAAACTGCTCATCGTCTGAGATAAGGTTGTCTGACGGTACGGCAATGATTATCGGATCTTCTTTGATATTTTTGTCTTTCTGGAGTTTTTCTATGTATTTTATGGAAAGAGCAATAGCCGGAGCGGTGCCTCTGCATTCAGGTTCTGTTATTACCCGGTAATTTGATTTTCTGCAGAATTTTGCCTGCATTTCAACAAGCTGGGTTTTGACCTGTGATTCAAGTTTTACATTTGTTACGCTCAGGATATTTTTGTCATCTACGCTGTTTACCAGCCTGATAAAAGCTGATTGAAAAAGAGTGTAATCCCCTTCAATTTTCATAAGCTGTTTCGGGTGAAGTTCTCTGCTCAAGGGCCATAGTCTTGTGCCCGAACCGCCTGCCAAAATTACTGCGTAAATGTTACTGACTTCCATAAATACTAACTCCTGAGATTTTGTATTTCCTGCCGGAATATTTCCGATATCTTATCAAAGTATATAGTAAATCCTTGTTACTTTAAAGATTTTTGTATAAGTTAGCAGTGATAAAACTTAATATTTATTTCACTGAGGATTGCTCTCCGATTTTTTTGATAACGTTTGTGGTTGATTTTCCTTCTACAAAACTGATGAATTCTATTCTTCCGCCGTTTGCCATGATAGATTTTGCTTCCGGCAGTGTTTCCAATGTGTAATCCGCACCTTTTGTGTGTACATCCGGTTTTATCTCGCAAAGAAGATTTTCCGGAGATGACTCGTCAAACATTACGACATAATCCACACATTCAAGTGCACAAAGGATTTCAGCTCTGTCTTCCTCATTGTTTATGGGTCTGTCGGGACCTTTTATTTTTTTTACCGAGATATCGGAATTGAGACAGACAATCATCACATCCGCAAAAGTTTTTGTTTTTTGTAAATATCTGACATGCCCAACATGCAGAATGTCAAAACAGCCGTTTGTCGTGACAATTGTTTTTCCATCTTTTCTCAGATTTTCAACAAGATTTTGTATATTTTCTCTTTTTATCAGCTGTCCCATATTACTTACCCATATTTGTGCCGGAATTGTTGTATGCAAGGTTTATTATTTCTTTGAGCTGTACGGGTTTTATTGCAAATGTTCCGACTTTTCTGACAGCGGCTGCCGCAGCATAGTTTGCAAGCGGTAATGCCGTATTGTAGTCAAAGTTTGAACCTACAAGTCCGAGGCCTAAAAATGCAACAAAAGAACCGCCGGCACCGGTAGCATCAACAACTTCTGTAGGGAAGGCATTGAGATTGATTTCGTCAGCTCCGTCAAAGTAATAAACACCTTTTGAACTCTGTGTGATGATTACTTTGTCGGCTATTTTTCTCAGCGCTTCCGCAATTTTTTTGACCGGTTTTGTTCTTGCGGATTTTGTTGCGATGAGAGCTTCTTCCATATTCGGAACAAGTATATCTACTCCTTCGTATTTTGAAAAATCCTGACCTTTGGGATCCATCAAAACAGTTTTGTCATGACGGTTGGCAAGTTTTACGATATCTTTAATTAATTTTGCGGAAAATATGCTGATAATGTAGTCTGAAAGAATAATCAAATCAACATCGTCAATAACTTTTTCAATATTTTCATAAATTTGTTTTGAGACTTCAGTGCTGATTAGGTCTAAAGACTCGTTGTCTACACGGGCAAGATGTTTGTTGTTTTGTGCAATGAGTCTTGTTTTTACTGTTGTGGGTCTTGTCTTATCCGTAATGATAAAATCTGTATTTACTTTGTTTTTCTTTAACAAATCCAGCAAAACACTGCTGTACAAATCATCGCCTATAACACCGCACAGCATGGCTTTGGCGCCCATTGCCGCAATATTGTTTGCTACGTTGGCAGCACCGCCCAGAAGGTATGTTTTTCTTTTGACTTCAAGTACAGGAACAGGAGCCTCCGGAGACAGTCTTGTTGCAAGTCCCCACAGGTATTCATCGAGAATTACATCACCGACTACCAGAATTTTTGCTTCATGAAATTTGTCCATAAGATTCAGTAGGGTGTTTTTCAATGTTTTGTTCATAAATAAATCCTTATTCTTCATCTTCACCGGTGTTATATGTTCGGGCTTGCTGATATTTTTTAAAAAATATGCCGTGCGGACTCTTTTTTGAGCTTGCACGGCATATTCAGAAAAGTTAGTCTTTTGCTGATTTTTGGCTTTCCATCAATGCCGGATTGTTTTTTGTCTGTTCTTTCAGTGCTTTTTGAATTGAAGCGGGATTGAAAGAAGAATCATTGTATTCAATTTTAGCATTGTTTCTCAATGTATCAACAAACTGCTGAAGAACTTTTACTTTTTCCTGATTTGTTAAAAATTCTTTGATTTCGGATTTTACTTTTTCAAATGGTTCAACACCCGCTTTTTGTCTGTCTGTAACAAGTATAATATGGTATCCGTACGGTGTTTGAACAAGATTGCTTATTGTGTTCGGCTTCATATCAAAAGCTGCTTTTGCAAACGGTTCAACCATTTCTTCTTTTGCAAAGAAACCGAGGTCTCCGCCTTGTTTTGCGCTGACAGTGTCATCAGAGTTGTCCTTTGCAAGTTTTGCAAATTCTGACGGATTTTTCTTTGCTTGAGCAAGAAGTTTTTCTGCTTTGGCTTTCTTTTGTGCCATTTCATTTTTTACGGCAGCATCAAGGTCAGCAGCGGAAAGCTTTTTGCCTTCAGGCGTTTCGGCAATTTTTGCTTTCAGTTCTTCCGGATTTGCACTTACAAGAATATGAGAAGCTCTGACTTTGTCAGGATTTTTGAATTTGTCTTCATTTTCTTTGTAGAATTTCAAAGCATCTTTGTCGCTGACAGAAACAACTGAAAGTGAATCAACAAGTTTTTGGATTTTTACTTCGTCAGTCAAATCCTTTTTGAACTGTGAAGTTGTTACTCCGTTTTCTTTCAAAAGCGCATTGAATTTTTCTTTTGAACCGACTTTGTCGATTATGCTTTTGAGCTGTTTGTCCATATCTTCTTTGGAAACTTTGATTTTTCTTTTTGTGATTTCCTGATCGATAAGTTTTTTCACAATAAGTTCATTTATAACTCTTTCTTTGAGCATAAGATGAAGAAAACTGTTTTCGTCTTTTTTCAAATCTATACCCATTTGAGCAAACATTGAGTTGTTTGCTACCGCATCAAAAGCTTTTTCGTACTGGGCTCTTGTGATAGCTTCTCCGTTTACGGTTACTACAGCATTTTTATTGACACAACCGCACAGCATCATTGCCGTAGCTGCAATGAATACAGTTGCAAATAGTTTCAGTTTTTTCATCTTTATAACTCCTCATTTATTAGTTCTAATTCTTGTTCTGGTACTCGTAAGTCACCTTGTTTATATAATAAAATAAATCGCTCAAGATGTTAAATACTTCTTTGAAACTTAGAATAGCATTATTCAAAAGCAAGATGGAATTGCCTTCCTGGCAAGACTTTGGAGCAATAGTATATTTTATATATTTTGTAATATTTCTGTTCAAATGTGAAGCTATTATGTTCCATTCGGTTTTGTTGTAAGGCATATAAATTCTGATGTTTTCGGCGGTTTCTCTGATTAAAGTAATTTTTGCCTGAGTAGCCAGCAGTCTCAAATGGATTAGTTTTATCAGGTTTTCAACGGGTTCAGGGATTTTTGAGAACCTGTCAATCCATTCTCTGTGAATTAAATCCAGTTCTTCCAGAGTTTTTACATCTGCAAGCCGCTTGTATTCAATCATTTTTTGTTCTTTTGAGCCGACCCACTCATCCGGAATGTATGCCGTAACATTTATATCGACAATAGCAGGCGGCTGGGGCTTTTCTCCTGTTTCTTGCAGCTCGTTTATTGTTTCCTCAAGCAGCTGGCAGTATGTATCAAAACCGACACTTGTCATATGTCCGTGTTGTTTTGTTCCGAGGATATTGCCTACTCCTCTGATTTCAATATCTCTGAGCGCAATTTGATAACCACCGCCGAGAGTTGAGAATTCTTTTATTGCATTCAATCTTTGAAGTGCTTCCGGCGTAAGCTTTTTGGGGTTTTTGTAGAAACAATAGCAGTATGCCTGACGTTCGCTTCTTCCGACTCTGCCTCTGAGCTGGTAGAGCTGTGCCAATCCGAACCTGTCCGCATCGTAGATTATCATTGTGTTTGCGTTTGGAATATCAAGTCCTGATTCAATGATTGTTGTGCAAAGCAGAATGTCATATTTGTGCTCTGCGTATTCAAGCATAATATTTTCCAGCGTTTTGGCATCCATTTGACCGTGTGCCACGGCAATTCGTGCATTTGGCACAATTTTTTGGACTTCTGCGGCAAATTCGTAAATTGTCTCAACACGGTTGTACAGGAAGAACACCTGTCCGTCTCTTTCCATTTCGTGGTTTATGGCATTTTTGACGTAAGTCTCATTATACTGTCCGACATGGGTTTTTATCGGGAGTCTGTTCATCGGTGCTGTGTTGATTACGGACATGTTTTTTATGCCTGACAAAGACATATAAAGTGTTCTGGGTATCGGGGTAGCCGACATACTCAAAATGTCTATATTTTTTCGCATCATTTTGAGTTTTTCTTTGTGTTTTACACCGAACCTGTGTTCTTCGTCTATAACAAGAAGTCCCAAATCTTTGAATATTACATCATCCTGCAAAAGGCGGTGTGTGCCTATGACGACATCGACCTCGCCTTTGATGAGTTTTTTTATGGTTTCTTTTTGTTCTTTTGCGGTTCTGAAACGGGAAAGAAGCTCGACTTTTACGGGGAAAGGCTTAAATCTTTCCGAGATTGTCTGGTAATGCTGCATTGCAAGGATTGTTGTCGGGACAATCACGGCAGCCTGCTTGCCTGACATAACGGCTTTGAATATTGCCCTGATTGCTATTTCTGTTTTGCCAAATCCCACATCAGCACAAATCAGCCTGTCCATGGGTTTTGGGAGTTCCATGTCAGCCTTTGTCTCCTGAATAGCTTTCATCTGGTCGGGAGTTTCCGTGTATTCAAATGCTTCTTCCATCTCGCACTGCCATACGGTATCCGGCTCAAAGGCAATACCTTCTGAGACTTCTCGTTTTGCATAAAGCCTCAGCAGGTCTTTTGCAATGTCTTCGATAGCTTTTTTTGCACGGGTTTTTGTAATGTTCCAGTCGTTGCCGCCCATTCTGGAAAGTTTTGGGGCAACGGAGCCGGAACCCCTGTAGCGCACGAGCAGGTTTATCTGTTCTGCCGGCATATGCAGTTTGTCGCCCTGAGCGTATTCAATCGTCAGATAATCCTTGAGTTGTCCGTCTATTTCCTGCTTTGAAAGACCTTTGTACAGCCCTACGCCGTGCACCTGATGTACAACATATTCGCCTTCTTTTATGTCGTTTATGGACTCAATATATTCGGCGCTTTCTTTGTAATATGCGGATTTTCTTGCCGTGATGTCTTTTGATTTTTTGTTGAAAAGTTCTTTGTCCGTCAGTACGGCAAGGTTAAAATCTTCTATAAGCGACCCGCCAAGCGCAATGTTTTCTGTAAGATAGACTTCGGATTGATTTTCGACATTATCCGAATACGGAATTTCAAAGTCTTTCAAAACCTCTTCAATACGGTTTGTGTAGTCTGTAGCAATGACAACTTTGTACCCTTCACGAATTTTCTCCTCGACAAATGCAAGTATATCTTCCATTTTTGATGAAAAACTCGGTATCAAAGAGCATTCGAATTCTTCAGTGTAGTCGGAAACAGTGTCCAGAAAGTTGTCAAAAAAGATTTTTTCTCTTTGTGCAATAGAGTTTTGAAACTCTTCAAAACCCGTGTGAGCTTTGTTTTTAAGCGGCAGAGAAAGGGCTTTTCGGGTGTTTTCTTCAATTTGTTTTGAGTAATTTTCATCAATCTGTGAAAATTTTGAAAAAATTTCCGAAGATTCGTCAAAAATCATGCAAAAATCTTTTGAAATCAGCTCCGAAAGACTCTGCAGCTTTTTGTTCAGATATGATTGAAAATATTCTATACCTTCAAAATATTTTTCGTTGTCAATTTTTTCGAGAGTTTCTTCGAGCATTTCTTTGATAATATCGGCGTTTTCACCGGCTTCTGTACAGACAGTGGCGTTGATTAATTCATTTTTGAAGGTTTCAGTATTGTCTTTGTCCAGAACAAATTTGTATACGGGAAGAATGGTGGTTTCTTTAATTTTTTTGACACTTCTCTGGGTTTTGTTATCAAAGTATCTTATGTCCGTTACTGTGTCGCCCCAAAGCTCAATGCGGGAGGCGTATTTGTCCGGAGAAAACACATCAATGATATCTCCTCTAATGGAAAATTCTCCGATATCAGAAACCATTGTTACTCTTTTGTAACCCAGATTTACGAGATTTTGGGCTATTTTTGAAGAGTCTATATCTTCATCGACTTTGATATTTATTGAATGTTCTTTGAAAAACTCAGTAGACGGAAATTTTTCCAAAAGCGATTTGACCGGCGTTATCAATATATTTTCTGTCGGAAGATTTTTGATAATTTCTATCTGTTTTGCATATCTGTAGAGGTTTTGGCTCACTCCGTCATATAAAGATACATCCTGATAGGGAAAAATCTCTGATTTTATATCAAAAAGTTTTTCCAAATCGTGTTTGTATTTTAGTGCATTTTGTTCGGTGTTTACGACAAAAACAATCTTTTTTTCTTTTGAAATTTCCGCAAGAAGAAGCAGCCGCAAAAAAGATGTCAGTCCGGACAGGGTAAAAGAGCATTTTTTGTTCAAAAATGCTTTTATTTTCTCCAAAATCAACGGATTTTTGAGATGCTGCTCATTTTTTAGCCACTGCAAAATGTTGTTCGTCATACAAAAATTGTATCACGATATTCAGTCTAACTCACTCAAATCAATATCAAAATTCGGAAGCTGTGGCGGAGTCATTTTCAAAGCTGCAGATATTTTGCATATTGTAATAAATTCGACCTGCGTTCCATGTCATCCTGAGGAGTGAGCAAAGTAGGTTGGGCTTTCAGCCCAACTAAACTATAATGTTGGGGTAGAAACCCCAACCTACAATTCTTGAATAACCCGTTCAACAAATTGTGTCCTGCGATGTGCGGGCATTTTGCAAAATCTCATACAACTGCGGATAATGTTCGAAAACATTTTTGAGCTGTACATCATTCTGTGTAATGTTTATTTTGTACAATACAAGTGCATCCGAGTTTTCGGATTCTTTTTCCAAATCTGTCGATAATGGTTTAAAGATACAATCCTGAACAATATTGATTTTTCTTCCAGCCAGCACAGCCATTGTCCAGAACCATATATCATCCGCTGTCGGACAGAGTTTTGCAAACAGCTCTTCTCTAAATATATCTTTGTACAGAGATTTTGGCGGATATAGGATACCTCCGTTTCCGGTAAAAAAATTTAATGCTGATAAATTTGGTTCTGTCTGTGGAGACCAATCTTCGTACGGCAGAATTTTGTTTTCAGAGTCAAAACATATTCTTCTGACTCTGTGACAGTGAATGTATTCAGGATTTTTGAGATAGGCATCGTAGAGTCTCTTTAGCCAGTCTTTTGTATAAAAAATATCATCATCAGCGGTAACAATAATGTCCTGCGGATATTCAATCAAAGAAGGTATGAGTTTTTTGTAAGATTTTATGTCTTTGTACCATTTGATTTTTAGTCCGTTCTCTTTCAGATTGAGCAATCTTTCCGGCAGGTCATTTTCTTTGTTTGGAAACTGCTCCTCTGCAAGCCACAAAACAACTTCATCCGGCAGAAGGCTCTGGTTCAAAAGAGAATATATCGTATAACACAGATATGGTATTCTTTCGGGAAACGAAGTCAGTGAAACTATCAGACGGGGTGAACGTTTTTTTATCGTCAAACCGTATTTGACAAAGTTTTTGAGCTTTTTGTCGACAGCTGTTTTGTCAAACTTTTTGTTTAGGGTGATTTTTATGCCGAAGACTGTCAGCCGGCATGTATTATCAAATCTTTTTATTTCAAATAGCTTCATTAGATTCTTACTGCTCTTATCATTCCGACTTCGTTAGGTGTTTCATGATTACAAAATGTAAAAAATCCGTTCTGGTTTAATATATTCAATAATTCTTCAGGCGGTTGAAAATGCCATTCCATAATAATTACATCAATATTTTTTAATAATCCTTCTTTATCAAGCAATGGAAGAATCTCATATTCTGCACCTTCGCAATCAATTTTTAAAAATATTTTTTCGCAATGATTTTTTATTATTTTTTCCAATTCTACTGCTGCATTTTTTATTACTACCTGTTCAACAGAATTTGTCTTTCCCTTGAATCTGTCTTTTATGGTGCTCATCTGACCTATATGGTCTTTATTGAAATAAATATTTTCTATTTTTTCTTCCGCAGCAAGACCATAGTTGTGGAGTTGTATTTTCTTAGCCAACTCAGGATTTAATTTTAAGTTTTCTTCTGCATTTTTGTATGTCGGGAAAAACGGTTCAAATCCGTATATCTTTTTTATGTTTTCATCTTTTGCAAAATACAAAGAGGTTATGCCTATATTAAAACCGATATCTATCATGATATACGGTTCAGTTATTGAAAAATTGTATTCATTGTTTAGCAAGACCGATTTTGCTGTTGTATATATATTTTTAGAAAATGATGTCAAAAAAAGATTGTTGCCTTCTAAAAAATATTTGTTATTTTTGCTGTATGTATTGTAACCATTTGGATAAAAGTTTCTTTTTGTTTTTTGGTTATGTCTTATTTTTTTAAAAAATTTAAACATTTATTTTTTTCCTGTATCAAAGTTGTATCTTGAAGAAAAATCTTTTGTGTTTTTTACAGGTTTCCCTTTTACCTTGTTCAAAACATTACCGCCGTGCACTATCTGACACCATAAAGCCTTACGTGTTTTTATGGTAATAACTTTTCCGAATTTATTAATTTCAGTATGCTGGCAGTCTCTTACTGTTTTGAAATAGTCGTGTTTTTCAACTCTTGTTGAAAATGGGTTCCTTTTGTATTTTCTGAAATACAATGAATTGTTTTTTAGGTCATACAAATATCCGTATAAAAAATCGATAAAATAATTGTCTTTTTTATATAAATTCTTTTGGACTTTTTCTATATAATCACAGCCTAATGCATCATCACTATCCAATCTTGAGGTCACAATATATTCTTTAGGTGCTTTGATTATTTGTCTAATTATATCCGGCAGATTTTTGTGATATTCCAGAATTTCATCAGAATATACTATTTGTATTTGAGGGCATAATTTTTGGTATTCAGAAAATTTTGCTCTATATTTTTCAGGTGTGTCTTTATGCAAAGCACACATCCATAAAAAATTTTTATTTGTTTGGTTAATAATAGAAGGTAAACAAAATTTTTCAAACAAACTGAATCTGTTTTCCAGCCATTCTTCATCGATATGCCTCATTGGAGGTATATTTCGAAATGCTTTAGAACAATCTAGATTGAAATTGGTAATTATCACATGATTATATTCTGATTTAGATAGTCTTTTTTGAAATAATTTAAAAAACATAATATGCTCTATTTTCTTGTTATATGAACCTCTTTAAACTTTTAATTCTATTCTTTGAACTTTCTCTTTTTTCTTTTAATGACTTGTTTAGTCCCAGAGTCAAAATACAAAGCAATGTGTTTTCAAAATATCTTTTCTTAAATTTTTTGTAGTTGAATAAATCACCGATTTCTTTTTTGCTCAAGCTATTGAACGGCTCTTGTTCAAAAAACTCTTTCAGTGCTTGTATATAATTTTCTCCTACAGGAAAAGACAGCTCATAGTTGACAGAGGCAACTATTCTTGTGAAATAAATATCTTTCATTTCATCAAAAAGCCCTCTATGTACCAGCTCATTGTAAAAATCTCTATATGCAATAAAGCATTGATAAGAATTCTTTTCTCTATTTGTTGAACCTGATACAGATGACATAAATCTGTATGTTGTCAAAGGCTGTTTTACAAATGTGATTTTTTCGGCAATGCTAAGAGCAAGCAATGTAAAACAAAAATCGTTTGAGGATTTAGTCAAAGAATATTTAAGATTGTTCTTTTTGACAAATTCCGTATTGTAGAGTTTGTTTGTCGGTCCCGGATTTGTAACTTGCAAAATATCCGGTGAGTCTTTTCTTGAAAAGACTTCTTTATCCGGTGCATTTTCAAAAATTATACCTTTTGCGGGTGATTTGTAATTTGTCTGCATATTCCAAGCCACATATTCACAAATCGTTATATCCGCATCGGTCTTTTCTGCCTGATTGTACAAAAGCTCGAGCATATTGCCCTCATAGATATCATCCGCATCAAGGCAAATGAGATATTTTCCTTCTGCGGCAGCAATACCCGTATTTCTTGCTGCACCGCCGCCTTGATTTTCCTGTCGGATATATTTTATTCTTGTATCTTTTTGTGCTTGATTTTGGATGATACCTGCAGATTTGTCTGTTGAACCGTCATCGACACAGATTATCTCAATATCTTTGAGAGTCTGGTTCCTGAGTCCTTCAAGCATTTCTTCCAGATAAATATCAACATTGTATACAGGTACAACGACCGAGACTAACGGCATATTTTTGCTCCTTCTCTAAATATATCATTTGCTGATTTTGTGTCATTTAGCAGTCTGTAAAGCTCTGTGCCTTTGACATATTGAGCAAAGGCGTTTACGTCTTTTGGAAAGCATTTCCCTCCGTAGCCGAATTTTCCGTCAGGTCCGGGGACATCGGTGTGCGGTTTGTTGATGTAATTGCTCAGCAGCACGCCTTTTTGGACATTTTTATACTCGCAGTGGTTTTGTTCACACAGTTCGTATATGCCGTTGAAGTATGTGACTTTCAGTGCTCCGAATACATTGTGGGCGTATTTTGTGATTTCGGCTTCTTTGTTTGTCATGACAATGTATTCTTTGTTTTTGAATATTTTTTTGAGCGTTTCGACTTCACCGGTAAAAATCATGGGCTGGGAGCAAAAATCTTCGTATGCCGTGCGCTCTGTCAGAAATTCCGGCATAAAATAAACCTTTTTGTTGAACTTTTTGCTCAGAGAATCACAGGTGCCCGGCAAAAGAGTTGTGCGTATAAAAATAGGAGCATCCGGAAGTTTTGAAATAATCCCCTCCAGCACCGTCAAATCCTGTGTACCGTCGTTTTCTGTCGGAATATGGAGGCTGATAAAAACAGCTTCTGCCTCTGACAGGTCGTCATTTAGTCCTTTGGGCGGGTCGCTTACAAGAATTTTGCATTCGGGGTTGTGTGTTTCAAGCCATTTTTTCATCACCCCGCCTATTACTCCGCAGCCAACTATTCCTATTTTCATGTTTTTTGCCTTTTTCAATGTTTTACGCTGATAATATGAATTAAAACATGCAAAACAAGAACTGTCAATTCGTGTTATTAATGCACGTATTTTTACAAAATTATTGTATGGCAGAACTAAAAGAACATTTTGGCAAAAGATTAAAATATTTGAGAGAAAGCAAAAAGCTTACGCAGGAACAGTTTGCCGAAAAAATTGATATCAGCAGCAGGGCTCTTTCTTCAATTGAGTGCGGAAAGATGTTTGTTACCGCTGAAACTATAGAAAAAATCTGCAGAGCGCTGGAAATTAATCCCAAAACTTTATTTGATTTTGATTTTCAGTATGCAGGCATTGTTGATGCCAAAAAAGAACTTTTGCATCTCATTGATAAAAACGAAAGCCAGATTTTGAAAATACGCAATATTGTAAGGGCTTTTCTGGGATAATTGTTTTGTTTTGAAATTGTATTGACTCGGCTTAAATTTTTATTAAATTTAAGCGGTATGTGATTTTTTAAAAAGGACAAAATTGTGTTTTTCAATCGCAAAAAAGAATGCACTCATTCAGGAGTTTCTCCTGACAAAGAAGCCGGATACTGTCCGGACTGCGGAAAATACATTGAGAACAAGTGGTATCTGACACGCTGCAGCTGCTGCAATATCAAAAGAAAATCCGTTACAAAATTCGGACAAATTATGCCCGAGACAAAATACTGTCCGAACTGCGGGTCAGAGCATTTTTACATAGAAAAGATAAATACGATAAATTTTATAGACATAAATTTTGCCGTACTGGTAAAAGAAGTGAATGAGGAGCGTTCAAAAAACAGAACCCAAAGCTGGCTGGAACGTGAATGTGAGCCGATAAAGCTTTTGGGGCTGAATTTGAATTTTGGATAAATCTGATATAAATATCCGAGGATTCGTCAAAAACAAAAAGGTTCTTTGTTTTACAAAGAACCTTTTTGCTAATTTAATTATCTAATTGCTATCTAATTGCCGCAGTTGCCGTTTTGGGTCTTTTTGTTTACTAGACATCATGCGGTTGTCTTGCACTTTCGACACGGTTCATAATTTCAACGAATTCTTCTTCGTCGAGAGTTTCTCTTTCAAGAAGTTCTTTTGCAATGACTTCCAGCATATCACGGTTGCCGAGCAGAAGTTCTTTTGCGAGGTTGTATCTTTCGTCCACAATCCTTTTGACTTCTCTGTCTATGTCAGCTGCGATTTCTTCGGAGTAATCTCTTGAGTGTCCGAAATCTCTTCCCATAAACACGTGTTCTTCGCTCTTTCCGTATGCCATATTACCCATTTTGAACGACATACCGTATGTTGTAACCATGTTTCTTGCCGTTTGAGTTACTTTTTCGAGGTCATTTTGGGCGCCTGTTGTGATTGCATCAGGTCCGTATACGATTTCTTCCGCAACACGTCCGCCGAGAAGCATTGTTATTCTGTCCAGCAGCTGTGATTTTTTCAATGTCAGATGGTCTTTTTCCGGCAGTGTCATTGTTACGCCGAGCGCCATTCCTCTCGGGATAATTGAAACTTTGTGCAGCGGGTCTGTGTTTTTGAGCAGTTTTGCCAGCAGGGCGTGTCCGACTTCATGGTATGCCGTGTTTTCTTTTTCTTCATCGGAAATAATTCTGCTTTTCTTTTCGGGACCTGCGATTACCTTGTCTATAGCTTCTTCCAAATCAGGCATTTCAATTTTGTCTTTGTTGTGTCTTGCTGCAAGCAATGCCGCTTCGTTCAGCAAGTTTTGCAAATCAGCTCCGGTAAATCCCGGTGTTCTTTTTGCAAGAACTTTGAGGTCTACATCGTCTGCAAGCGGTTTGTTTTTTGCATGCACGTTAAGGATTTGTTCTCTGCCGAGGATGTCGGGTCTGTGAACAACAATCTGTCTGTCAAAACGACCCGGACGAAGCAGTGCATTGTCCAGAATATCCGGTCTGTTTGTTGCCGCAATAACGATTATGTTTGTATTTTCATCAAAACCGTCCATTTCAACAAGCAGCTGGTTGAGAGTTTGTTCTCTTTCATCGTGTCCGCCGCCCATTCCTGCACCTCTTTGTCTGCCGACGGCATCAATTTCGTCAATGAATATAATACAGGGCTGATGTTTTTTTGCCTGTTCAAAAAGGTCTCTTACACGGGAAGCACCTACACCGACAAACATTTCAACAAAGTCGGAACCGCTGATTGAAAAGAACGGAACCCCTGCTTCTCCTGCTACTGCTTTTGCCATCAGGGTTTTACCTGTCCCGGGTACGCCTACGAGCAAAACGCCTTTCGGGATTTTTGCTCCGAGTTTTATATATTTTTCTCCGTTTTTGAGAAAATCAACTATTTCTTCGAGTTCTTGTTTTTCTTCATCTATACCGGCAACATCGTTGAAGGTTACTTTTACTTTGCTGTCCAGCATAAGTTTTGCTTTGCTTTTGCCAAAAGACATTGCCTGAGAGCCGCCGGACTGCAGGGTTTTTGCCATAAGAACAACAAACCCGATAAGCAAAAGTATCGGCAGCAATGCTGAGAGTATAGTAATCATTTGAGAAGAGTCATTCGGCTTTTTAATATTTATATCAACTCCGCTTTCTTCAAGCTTTTTGTAAAAAGTTAAATCATTCATCGGAACCATTACTCTGTACTGGATTTCCGGTTTTTTCTTTTTGTCGATTACGTTAACTTCTTTTGAAACTTTCGGTTTTGCAACAACAGAATCTTTATCGATAAGCACAGATGCAATTTCACCGCTTTTTACTTTACTCAAAAACTGTGAATAAGAAAGATCCTGAGTGCTTGTTGTCTGGTTCGGGAACAGCATTGAACCGAGACAAAGTATCAAAAGTATTACTACTATCCAAATTCCTGTTGATTGGCTTTTATTCATTTTTTATCCTCTATTTTTTCTTTTTTTTAGAATTATAGCATTATTTCTTATTAATACCAAATCGGCATTGTGAAGGATTTTAAGTGTATTGTAAACTTATGTAAATTATAAATCAAAAAAACTAAAGAACCTGCTCCATATTGCCGATATAAAAAGTACAAGCAATAAGGGGTATGGCAAATGAGTCTTGGCGTAACATTAAACACTAACAGAAATTACATTGACGTTTCATCAGTTAACGAAGTTGCAAAACAAATCTTCACCAAAGCAGAAACAAAGTCTTTTGATATCAACACAGTTGATTTGACAAAATTCAGAAGACCTGAAGTTGGTATTGACCTTTACAGCCAGAGAACAAATCTTGATACAGCAAAACAGGTTGCAGTCAGAAATGCCGGTCTTGATATCACCTTGAACGAAAACTTTGTTGCAAATGTTCAATACCTCAACACAATGGCTGCTCAGGATGCAACAAGAGTTGCAAAAAACGTTGAAGGCAAATTGATTGCTCCTGTACCGGAAGGTGAAAAATCTGAAATCAAAAACATTTTCAATCTTCCCGGAACTATTGAATTGACAAATTCAAAAACTCTCGACAAAGACAAAAGAGGTTCAAATCCTTTTTCTTTCTATGCAATGAATGCAAACAAAGGTAAAGAAGCACAAGAAGAAAAAGCTATCAATATTTTCGCTTAATTAAAGCAAAACCGAGCAACCCCGTTAAGTTAAATACAAACAGACAAATACTTATTTTTCCCAAATATTATTGCTTTAGATGAGTTTTCTGACTCATCTTTTTTTTACAGTTTTGTACCTGCCGCTTTGTACAAAGAAATGTAGTCTGCCAACCGCTGAGCTTTTGAGTTATCTTTTTCTGTCTGGAGGCTGAGGGTGGTTTCCTGATACTGAATGTATTCCAGATATGAAATTATCCCCGCTTTGTAGCGTTCTTTTACAAGGTTCAGGTTGCTTTTTTCAAGATTCAGTTTTTTCAGGTTGCCGGAATCTTTGTTTGTGTCGTACTTAATCATACAAAGTACATCGTTTATTTCCTGAAAAGCGTTGAGTTCCGTTTGTTTGTACTGTTCAAAAAGCTGTTCGAATTTGAGCTTTTTTATCCTGAGAGAAGCCGTGAGGTTTCCGCCTGTGTACAATTTTTCAAAAGCACCCACGGCAATCAGAGCCATAATATTTTCCCAGTCAAAAAGTCTCTCAAGAAGCAGAGAATTGTATCCCGCAACCCCGATAATATTGAAAGAGGGCAGGAAATTCTTTCTTGCAATACGAATATCAATTTTGGCTTTTTTCAAATCCGACTCCGCCTTCATTATGTCCGGACGCAGGCTTATGGATTCGGAGGGAATACATTCGGGTATTTCTCCCTTGTATTCAAGATTGTCAAACTTTCCTCTCGGCAGATTGTACGCATTTGCCGGCGCAGTATCGATAAAAACAGCCAGCCTGTGTAAATATATATTTCGTTGTTTTATAAGGTCGTTGAGTTCGATTTCTGACTGGGTATGCAGCCGGTTTGTGTAAGTAACATCATATACGGATGCAAGTCCTGATTTTTCTCTTTCTTTTGTGAGTTCGTAGATATTTTTTCTTATTGCCGCTATTTTTTTCTGTGTTTCAATTATTTTGTCCAGCTTTATTATATTTATATATAGTGTTGCCGTATCTGCCGCAATAGAAATATTCGCCGCTTTTTCTTCGTATTCGGCGGATTGTTTTTCCATTTTTGCAGCTTTGGTTTTGTCATGGTTTTTCAAAAAAATATCGGCTTCATAGCTTGCAATAAAAGGAAGAGCGTAAATATTGCTCCTCGTTTGAGCAAATTCAAAGTTTGCAATCTGGTTTCTTGCTGTTTTTATTCTCGCAAAACCGGGGGCAAAAGTCAGGTTTGGAAGTTCGTGAGACATTTCCTGTTTGACCTCCTGCCGGTATTCTTCTGTTTTTAGTGCAGCCTTTTTGAGGTCATGATTGTTTTGTATTGCAAGAAAAACATATTTTTTTAAATAAGGGTCGGAAAAATTCTCCCACCAGCAATAATTTATTGAATTGAGCCGGTATTCACAGCTGCAGCTCAATTTTGCGGATTTGTACTTTAGCTCATCGCTTTTTATTTCATCAAAATTTGCCAGTGCGCTCAGGTTTGAAAAAAATATTAGTATAATTAATGCTATATATTTTGATAATTTTTTTGTGTTAATCATAACTGCCTATACCGTACGGAGGATAATACGAATGGTTCTTGTCTTTTTAAAATGTGTATGTTAGCATAGCAATTGTTATCATGGTAACAATTGAGAGAGCCAGCATTGAAGAAGATTAATAGCACTGATATAGATTTAGGTCTTGAGATTGCACTTACTGTTTCCGCATACAGAGCTGCGGGTCAAAAGACATTGAAGATTCATGGACTGCAGGATATCACCAGAGAGCAGATTGGTATATTACTCATTTTGTCACTGAAAGACGGATTGTATCAAACCCAGATAGCCAATATACTTGGCAAGGACCGTCCGAATATAACAAGAATGATTGATATTTTGGAGACAAAAGGTTTTATCAAAAGAGAAAAAGATGATTCAAACAGAAGAATTCTGAAAGTCTATTTGACATCAAAAGGCAAAGAAAAAGTAGATTTTGCAAAACCGTTGAAAGAAAGAATGAGTGTCGCTCAATACAAAGGTATGAGTGACGAAGAGATTTTGACTCTTGTCAGTTTGCTTAGAAAAGTCAGAAAAAATATTGAAGAAGAATACGATATAAATCTGTAAAGAGGTAAAAATGGAAGATAACGAATTTCAAAATAACGAAGCTATGCCAGAAAAAGCCGAAAAAACAACAAAACGCAAAAAAGCAAAGAAGGTAGTAAAGAAAAGATTTCTTGTGCCTTCTATTGTAATACTGGTTCTGGTTTTTCTGGGATGGCTGTATTTTTCTACATTTGAAACAACTGATGATGCTTTTATTGAAGGGCATATAATAAGAGTCAGCCCGAAAGTTACGGGTATTATTGAAAAACTGTATGTTGATGATAACGACCATGTAAAACAAGGGCAGCTGCTTTTGACAATTGATGACAGAGATTACAAAGTTCGTTATGAACAGGCAAAAGCTGCATACGAAATGGCTTTGTACAAACAGAAATCCGCCGTTGTTGACAAAAATGCCGCAGAAACAGATATGACTGTCGCCGAGCAGGATTACAACAGATACAAAGGTCTGTATGAAAAAGGTGCTGTTTCCCAGCAGGAATATGACAGAGCAAAATCAAAATATGACCTTGCAAAAGCCAACTATGCAACAGCACAGCAGGCTGTATTTTCAAAAGAAAAAAACAAGGTTGCGGATGCCGAGTTGAAAAAACTCGAAGCAGCAATGAATCAGGCAAAACTTGAGCTTTCTTATACAAAAATCTATGCTTCCGAAGACGGAAAAATTACAAACCGTTCAGCAGAAGAAGGTGCGTTTATAAATGCCGGAGCGCCGTTGTTTTCTATAGTGCCGGACAAAAGATGGGTAGTTGCAAATTACAAAGAAACCCAGCTTGAAAAAATCAGAGTAGGACAGCCTGTGAGAATAAAAGTTGATGCATATCCGCATTTAAAACTCATGGGTGTGGTTGATTCAATCCAGTCAAGCACGGGCGCAAAAGCCAGCATGTTCCCGCCGGAAAATGCTGTCGGCAGTTATGTAAAAGTTGTACAGCGTGTTCCCGTAAAGATTGTATTTACATCAAAAATTGATCCTCAATACAGCATAGAACCGGGAATGAGTGTTGTTCCGAAGGTTTATGTAAAAAAGACACCACAAAAAGAAACAACTGAAAACTAATGAGCGATGAAACAGCAGTAACAAATATTGAAGATGCAACATCGGGAAAAAACCCGTGGCTGAGTGCCGGAGCAGTAATGCTTACCATCTTTATGGTTGTACTGGATTCGTCTATTGCAAACGTAGCGCTGCCCCACATTGCAGGTTCTTTCTCTGCAACCAGAGATGAATCAACCTGGGTTTTGACAAGTTATCTTGTTGCAAACGGTGTAATTATCCCATCTACAGCCTGGTTTTCTACCCTCATGGGAAGAAAAAACTTTTTGCTGTTATCCACACTTATGTTTACTGTTGCTTCTGCTCTGTGCGGTATGGCTACCAGTATGGCGATGCTTATTTTTGCCCGTGTAATACAGGGTATTGGCGGCGGTGCCGTTATGCCGATAGCACAGGCAGTAATGATGGAAGAATTTAAACCCGAGGACAGAGGGGTTGCAATGTCAGTTTTCGGCTTCGGCGTAATTTTTGCTCCGATTATAGGTCCGACTCTCGGCGGCTGGATTACCGATACATATACATGGCACTGGATTTTTCTGATAAATGTGCCGATAGGTTTTATTTCTCTTGCTTTGATTAAAAAATTTATTGAAGATCCGCCGTATGCCAGAAAGGGAAAAGTAAAATCCGTTGACTACTGGGGTTTTATTTTTCTTATTGTATGGCTGTTCGTTTTGCAGGTTATTCTGGATAACGGGCAGAAATGCGACTGGTTCGGTGCACGCTGGGTAAGATGGTCTGCTGCTGTAGTCGGTGTGACATTTATTGCTTTTATTGTCAGAGAGTTGATGGCAAAAGAACCTATAGTAAATTTGAAAGTTTTTAAAGACAAAAACTTTGCCATAGGTACGTTTTTGCATTTTATAATCGGTGCTGTTTTGTATTCTACACTTGCAATTCTGCCGTTATTTTTACAGCAGTTGATGGGTTATACCGCCACATTGAGCGGACTGGCTATCAGCCCGAGAGGCTTCGGGTCTCTGGCGGGGCTGATTACCTGTGCAATTCTTGCAAACAGAGTAGACCAAAGATGGGTTATGGCTGCCGGTCTGCTGATTCTTGCCGTGTCAAATCTTATGTTCGGTACATTGAATTTGCAGATTTCAATGTCTAACATAATCGTGCCGAATATAATCTGCGGTGCCGCTTTTTCAATTTTGATGATACCTCTTATGACAGTTGCTTTTGTTACATTGAAAAACAATCAGATGACCAATGCAACGGGTGTGTTCAACCTTGCAAAAAGTGTCGGCGGTGCAATCGGTACATCTGCTGTTAATACAATGGTTTCACGTATGAGTCAGGTGCACCAGACTCATCTAATCAGGAATATGACATATTCTCATCCCGGATTTACGGAAAAAGTCAATGCAATACAGTCGGCGATAGCTATGATGTCAGGTCAGGCGTTGTCTGATATAAAAGCTAACACAATGGCATACAAACAACTTGTTCAGCAGTCTACTTTGATGGCATATATGGATTGTTTCAAGATTTTTGCGCTTTTGCTGGTTTTGCTCACGCCTTTGATATTCTTGTTCCAGAAAGTAAAATACAAAAAGCAAAAACCGCCGAAAATCGAAGAACCGCTGCCGGCAAAATAGGGTTTATTTATACAATTCTTGAAGTTTTTTTTGAAAATCGGGATTTTCTTTTGAATAGTTGCAGATGAAATGAGAAAATGAGTGGATTCTTTTGAACATTTCTTCACTCATAATATGCTCCATCCGGCATGCATTTTGTGCGGCTTCTTCTTTGGGCAGGTTCAGTGCATTTATTAAAAAGTTTGTCATAACTTCATGTCTCAGCAGGATTTTCTTTGCGGTCTGTTCGCCTGTTTTGGTCAGAGTAACAGCCGAATACGGAGCATAATTAACCAGCCCTTTTTCGCTCAGATTGTTTATTGCTCCGGTAACAGAGGCTTTTTTTACGTTTAAAATGTTTGCGATATCCGTGACCTTTGCACAGCCTTTTGCTTTTATTTCCGTGTAAATAGTTTCCAGATAATCTTCCTGGCTTTGAGATAATTTTTCCATTGTTTTATTATATCATATTCGGAAAATGCTAAATCATATCGTCTTTGTGCATAAGTTTGTTCAAAATAACTTCCATTTTGACCGAGTCTTTTGCTATTTTTTTGATATCCGCAATTCTGTCTTCGTCCGAATCATATTGATTTCTTAATATTTCGAGTTCATTGTAGTCAAAAAACTTTCCGCCGCACTGATAACATTCATCGACAGTTATTTCCTGTTTTGCACTTGCGCAGTTTTTGACCATTTTTTTGTGACATACAGGACAGTCTCTGTCTTGTTCTCTTTCAACTCTGTGGAAAGTTTTGCCTGCATATGCGGCTGACAGGTCAGAAATATCCTCTGTTTTTTCATCAACTTTTGATAGCTCTCTGTTGTCAAACCAGATTCCGCCGCAACCGTCGAGACATACATCAATAATGAAACCCTGTTTTTCTAAAAATACTTTTTTCATCGGGGTTCCGCAAGCCGGACAATTTAAAAACTCGTATGTATCTGCCATAATTAAAAATCCTTTTTTGTTCCTTTGAGTATTAAAGAAATTATACCACTTTTTCTGTTAAAAAAAATAAAACAAATATACGACAATTCTTGATTTATGCGATTTGTTAAAGTATTGTTTTATGTATAAGAAATTTTAGGGGTGGTTTATGATATTTTTGAATAAACATAAAAAAGCAATAACTGTATTTTTGAGCGTTGTTGTCATACTATATCTGGCATTTTTGTTTGTTTTGCCAAATGTAATAAATTTGAACAGTTACAAAAAAGATATTCAAAAAATAGTATCTGATTCAGTAAAGCTGGATATAGATTTTGACGGAATAAAACCGGTCACGACATATGACCTCAAAGCCGGTGTAAAAATATACGGACTGAGTCTGTCTTATCCGGACAAAAAAGATATTGCTTCAGTTGATACTGCTGAAGTCAAAATATCTTTGCTTCCGCTGATATTCAAAACCGTCAAAGTTTCCGATGTGAAAGTCTATTCTCCGTCTTTATCTCTGGTTTATACAAAAGACGGAAGTTTTGATGTCGTTGATTATGTCTTGAAAAATATGGAACAGCAGCAAACCGCTCCCGATACGGCGGCACAGGAACTTCCTGTCAGAATTTCTGACAGACTTCCTCTTGTAGAAATATACAACTATAAATTAAAACTAACTGATGAACAGACAAAAAACACTGTTGCGCTGCACGGTGAAAATTTTAAACTTGATAATGCCGTGATGAACAAACATTTCAGAGTTGGTGCAAAAGGCAAAATTCTGGTGAATAATCAGGAAAACGTCATTTTTGATACCAAAATTTCAAGTTTTTGGCCGGCTATAGGTACAGCTTCCGAACCGCAGCAGGAGGTTGTGATTCCAAAAGTTGATTTTATCAACGAAATTGTAAAATATAATCCCAGGGCAGATATATTTGTTGATTTAAAACTCAAAGAGCACAACGGACATATAGATTTGACCGGTACGGCAAATGCTGACAAAATCAGTATTGTTCTTGACGGAAAGAAACTTCCTGACGGATATTTTCATATGCTTTCAAAGGGACATCAAACGCAAGTTGATTCGAATTTGTATGTAAGTGCTTCTGAAAAAGCTTTATTGACGGCAGATGTATCTCACGGGCACAAGACAAAGATTGATTTGAAGTTTAAAACAGACAAAATCAGTTTTAAGAGTATTCAAAAATTTGCGGTAGCATTATTGAATTCTTTGAATTTTGAAAGCGATATTTCTCTGTTCAATCTCGGCGGATATATTTCTTCGGATTTTTCTTTGAATACGGATATGAAAGATTTTGTTTCCTCCGGCTATTTGAAAGTAATCGACGGTGCTGTTTCTCACAAAACAATTCCCGTAAATATCAAAGATATCAAAGCGGATGTTGATTTTTCAAACAACAATCTTTCTATAAAGAATACCGGCGCTAATGTTAACGGCAGTAAGGTTTTTGTATCTGGTACGGTTGATTCAAAAGCCAATGCCGATATCAAGGTTGAATCTGAAAAGATTAATATTGCTCCGTTATTCAATGCTTTTGCTCCGATAGATTTGAAAAAAGCATATGTTTTAAACGGCGGTGTGCTTTCTTTGAATGTGATTGTCAAAGGACAGCTTGCCGATATCGAACCAAACATAAATCTTTTGTTGAGCGGATTGTCTTTGAAAGACAGACTGAATACTTTTCTTCTTTCAAACAAATCTGCTTCCGTTAATATAAAAACCAAAGGCTCTTCTTTTACGGGAGACGTAAAACTTTTGGGTTCTTTATTTAAAATAAACAATCCTTATCTTGGTTTGAGTGCGCCTTCCGTGGATATAAAAGTCACTCCCGACGAGATTTCTATTGTTCCGTTTTCCGTAACAATGAATTCTTCAAAAATTGATGTGTCTGGCAGTATCAAAGACTACATGAAAAAACTCAAAACTGATGTAAAAATCAGCGGAAATATCAAATCTTCGGATTTAAAAAATCTCTTGCCAAAAGAAATAAAGACTTTTGTTGATTCAAAGGGTACGCTGCCTGTTGTCGCAGAGATTACCGGCGATGCGCAAAAACTCAATATCAATGCCCAGATGCATTCTGATTCCGCCAATCATTTTTCACCTGTTACGGTCAAAAAAATGTCGGGTAAACCGGGGCTTGTGAATGTTTCTGTTACTTGCTCGGCTGACAGGATTGATATAAGTGATGCATCGTTGTATCTGGCAAACAAAACTGCTCTCAAAGACAATTTTGCTTATAACAAAAAAGGCGCTGATAAAATTGCGGGATTGACCGGTACAATCAATGGTATAAATGAATCTTATCCTTCATTGAGATTGAATTTCAGTATACCTGAACAGATTGTTGTTTCAATTCCTTTAATGAAGGAGGCTTCTTTAAAAACAAAAGGAGAGGTAAACATATACGGTACACTCTCAAACCCGCTTTATAAAGGCTTTTTTAGTATAAAAGATATCAACTTGCCGGATTTTCTTGTTAAGGTACAGGATGTTGATGCGGAATTCAACGAAAATACACTGAGTGCAAAGGTTCAAAATCTGGATATAAACGGTACCGCCTTTAATATTGATACAGAGGCTTCTTCAAAGTTCTCTGATGTTCTTGTAGTAAGAACAATGAACGTAACTTCCGCTATGTTTGATGCGGACAAAATCTTTGCGGCAATGGACAAAATAAACAAAATGATGCCGCAGACATCACCTTCCGTACAAAACAATACTTCTAAAAAGCAAGCACCGGTTTTGCCGGTAAAAATTTCTAACGGAAGTCTTAATATACAGAACTTTAAGATGAAACAAATCGGCGGTGATTTTTGTATTTCAAATATAACAAGCAATTTTACATTGATAAATGACCTGTTCAAGTTGTCGAATTTTAAAGCAAATGTATACAATGGTGGTGTAAACGGGACTATCACATACAATGTGGCTACAACGGCAATAAAAGCCGACATAAAAGGCAAGGGTGTCAATGCAAACAATATTGTTACCGTATTTGCCGCTTTAAAAGATCAGGTCATGGCGAATGCTGATTTTAGCGCCAATTTGACACTGAAAGGTGCTACATACGAAGAGCAGATGAATTCTTTGAACGGAAAAGTCAATTTTGAGATGAAAGACGGACAGCTTGGCAGTCTGGGCAGGTTTGAGACATTCTTGAAAGCCGGCAATCTGGTTTCCGAAGGATTTATTGCAACAAAAATCGGCGGACTTGTGAACACAATTGCTCCGTATAATACAGGCAAATTTTCATACCTGAACGGCGATTTGAATATCAAAAACGGTGTTGCTGTTTTGGAATCGGTAAAAATGTCTGGACCTCATATGTCTTTGCTTTTGACGGGAGATGTTAATATCCTTTCCATGATTGCAAAGATAAATCTGACAGGGTCTCTGTCTCCTGAGATTGTGTCGGCACTCGGACCGATTACAAATCTTTCTGTCGGAAAACTCGCTTCGTATATTCCGCAGTTTGGAACATCTATTGCCGAAGCTCTGAACAAATATAATGCCGCAGCAAACAGTGCCGAACTTGCCAAAATTCCGGCACTGACTCCGGAAAAAACAGGCACACAGTCGTTTAAGGTTGTGATAAACGGAAACCTGAACAATCCTGCTTCTGCCGTAAAAACACTTCAATGGCTGAACACGGCAGAAAAAATTCAAGAAGAAGAGCAAAATCTCCTCGAATCTGTTGCTCCTTCAATTCCCAGAACAAAAGAAGAATTGAAACAACAGGTCAAAGAAGGAATACAAAACCAGCTTGAAAACAATGCAAAAGTTCAGGAAATCAAACAGAACAAAGCTGTTCAGACCGTTACCGGTATATTAAACTTCTACAAAAAAGCAAAAGAACAGGAGTCACAGACTCAAACACAGCAGACAGAGAATGCCGGACAATAATATATGAAATTTAAAAATTATAAAAAATTAGTTTTTACACTGTTTTTGATTTTTGTGCAGATGTTATTGCTGCAAAATCCGGTATTATCTGCGCAGATAAAAAAGATTACACTGGTTGATGCAATAAATCTTGCTCTTTCAAATAATCTGGATTTGCAGTCTCAGAGGATAAATGTCGAGCTTGCAAAGAATGATATAAAAACGGCAAACCGCCTGCAAAATCCTGAAATAAACATCTTTTACAACTTTGGTCCGGCAGGAAGAGGCAATCCGCAGCAGATAGGTGCAACGGAACTTATTGAAATAGCCAAGAGAGGCGCCAGAAAAAAACTTGCGCAGGCAAATTTGTATAAAAAAGATCTTGATGTAAAAAGCCAGGAATTTACTCTTGAAATGGATGTCAGAGAGACATATGTTGATTTGGTCGGGGCAAAGACCGTTCTCGGGTGTTTGTACGAACAAAAAAAGCTATTGGAGGAGTTTCTTTCACTATCTCAAAAAAAGCACAAGTCAGGCGATGTGCAGGAGACCGATGTCATACAGGCTCAAATTTCTGTCAATCAGCTTGAGACACAGATTAATTCCGCAAAAACAGCTGTTCAGTCTGCGAGGAATGATTTTAATAAAGCTTTGAATATAAAACAGGAAAATTCTGATGTAGTCTATGATGCAAATGAGGAGGAGCTTCCGGGAGAAACTGTCTTTATTGCTTTGAAAACTCCCGATTACAGCTCAAAAATGCCTCCATTTGAAAAGATAGCAAACAGAGCACTTGAAAAAAGACTGGATATACAGCTTGCAAAACAGGAAATCGAAGTTGCAAAAAAGAACCTTGTTGTTGTGTCCAGAAAGCGTGTTCCTGATATAGAGCTTATGGGCGGATATGGTTATCAGCCTCACGGGCACTCGGATACCGGTGAATTCAGAGCGGGTGCATATGCGGGTGCAAATTTGAGCAATCTTGCGCTTTTGTATTCTTTTAAGCCCGAGATAAAAAATGCTCAGCTTCAGGTTGAACAGGCACAAACAAACTATGAGTCCGCAAAAAACAAAGCCCTGAAAGAGATGGACAGTGCATACAGTCAGTTTCTCACTTCTCAGTCAAATCTGCTGTTTTACAAAAACAGATTGATAAAAGACTCGGAAAAATTAATCAATATATCAAAGAAAAACTATCTTGAAGGGAAGACTGACCTGACCTCGCTTGTTGTGATGGAACAGTCTTACAAGGAAATTGTAATAGGTTATATAAAAGCGCTTGCCGACTATTATACAGACTGGATTGACTTTTTGAGAACAGTAAACAATGAGGATTTTGACTTGTTTGACGAAACTCTGTAGTTAGCCGCCAAAGATTGTAAAAATACTCAAAATTAAACTGCCGAGAGTGTCTAAAATGCCCATTATGAATTCTTCTTGCCGTTGTTAAGTAATTTGCTCAAAATATCATCGCCGGCTTTTGCTGATGTTCTGTATGTGTCAGCGTATATTCCGGTGCCGATAGAGTTGTCTTCTCTGCCGTTTTTTATGTTGTTCAAACGTGCCTGTGCAGCAAGAATTGCTTTATCCAGAGTGGAAAGGTCAATGTCTTTTGTGTTGTACATGTTGTTGTAGGCAAAGTATTTTATAGACATAGCTTCTTTTATCATGTTTTCTATAGCCAGTCTGTTTTTTGTAGCTATATTTGAAATGTCCAGATTTTCAAGTCTTTTTTGAAGAATATCGGTGTTTTCTTTAACGAGTTTTTGTTCGTGTTCTGCTCTGAACTGTGCCATTCTTGCTTTGTATTCTTCTATAGATTCGTTGACCCTTCTGATATTTTGGGCGCTGAGATATGCCTGCTGCTGTTTTTTGATATCAGAAGCGTAAGGAGATGATACAAATGCATTCAAATCAATTTCGTCGACCATTTTTTACCTCTGGTTGTTCCTGCTTTTTATAAATACGGAAAAGAAAAATTTTTGCTAATTGATTTCAGGTTAGTTTAAATCACTTATTGCCGTTCTGCCGAACTTTGCACTCAAATCGTCTATGTGGTGAAGAAGGTATAATTCCTGTTCCAGTTCTTTTTCTCCAAGGTCAATAATTGCACCCCATTCCGTTCTGCCGTGGTGTGCCGCAATCATTCTGGCCACGGTAACAAAACCTCTTGTCATACAGTTTGAAAATCCCCACTGAGAGTGGGTAATCCATTCTTTCGGAAAATCTTCTTCGTAGTCAATGAGACCCGATTCAGTATCTATTTTGTATTCAAATATTTTTCCGAAATCATGAAGGATACAGGCTGCATATACTATGGATTTGTCTGTTTTTTTGTACAGATTTTGCAAAAGACATTTTGCAATTTCAAGACATTCCCAGGTATGTTCTACCAGCCCGCCAAGATAGTTGTGATGCATGAGTTTTGCCGCCGGAGAAATTTTGAATTTTTCTTCGTATTCAAACAGAAGCTCCGTTACATATTTTTTGAGTTCTTCATCTTCGATTTCGTTTGCATATTCCACGATTGAAGAAAATAGCTTTTCTCTTTCCTGTTCATCGAGTCCTGTTTTTGCTTCTTTTACAAGTTCGAGACTGGAAATGAGGCAGTTGTTGTATTTTTCGTTATACGAACCGCCGAGAATTTTTACATAATTGCCTGTGCGGAATATTTTTGAATCCAGACGGTTCAGGGCTTCTTCCCAGAGTATACAGTTGAGAAGCGTATTGTCGCTGAGATTTTTCAGCTGAAGTTTTCCCATCTTTGTTCCGGCTTTTGTGTCGCCTATAGAAAAAATTACAACCTCATATGTTTTGTCCAGATCCAGCATAATATTCCTTTCCTTTTTCTGTTCTATTATTCTACCATCAAATTAAAAACAAATGTTAAATATTGGTGCTTAAAAATGTACAAACATACAAATTTATACTACAATTTTAGCTGTAATATCACAGTTGAGTGTTGAGGGACGATATTTTGATTAAAAAAGCTATGGTTATGGCTGCGGGAGTGGGTTCGAGACTTGAACCTCTGACAAATGATGTTCCAAAGCCTCTTGTTCCCGTTTTGAATAAACCTGTTATGGATATACTCCTTCAAAAGCTCAAAATGTTCGGCGTAGAGAAGGTTATCGCAAACACTCACTATCTTGCGCAAAAAATCCAGAACAGATATCAGGATAAAAGCATTGCAGATATAGATTTTTCGTATATACACGAAGATGCACTCTCCGGTACCGCCGGCGGTGTGAAAAAATGCGAGTTTTTCTTTGATGATGTTGATGATTTTATTGTAGTGAGTGCAGACGGACTCCATGATGCTGATTTGGAAAAAATTGTAAAATCTCATTTTGAGAGCGGCTGCATTGCCACAATGGCAATAGTTGCCGTAGACAAAGAGGAAGTCTCAAAGTACGGTGTTGTTGTTCCTTCAAACATGCATACGGTTGATGAGTTTCAGGAGAAACCGCCTGTTGAACAGGCTAAAAGCAATTATATAAATACCGGCATTTATGTATTTCAAAAAAGAATATTTGATTTTATTCCGGAAGACACTGTTTATGATTTTGCAAAAGATGTTTTTCCTGCGCTGCTGGAGGCGGGAGAAAAAATTAATGTCTACCGGATATATTCTTACTGGTCTGATATAGGTACAATCAGCCAGTATATTCAGTCAAACAAAGATGCTCTGGCAAAAAAAATAATGATTCCAAATTCAAATATTGTCCGCAGGTATGACTCTGTTTGTTCGATAGGCGAAAACAGTGAAATCTCTGACAGTGCAAAACTTTTGAATAATGTTGTAGTAGGAAAAAATTGCGTAATAAAGGACAATGCTGTTTTGGATAATGTCATACTCTGGGATAATGTGACAGTTGAAGAAAATGTACATCTCAAGAATGTAGTCTGTGCAAATGACTGCATATTCAAGTCTTCAATACTTGCAAAAGATGATGAGTGGGAAAAGTTTGGTCCCGGCAGAATAGTTGAACTAAGTATCGCTGAATAAAAGAAAAGGAATTAAAAAATGATAATTATAATGGAGCCGAAAGCTACAGTTGAGCAGATTAATGCCGTTAAAAAGAACATGGAAAAGAAAGGATTTAAAATAATCCTCAACCATGGCGATGTAATGACTGTACTGGCGGCAATCGGTGACAAAAGACTCATTGAACCCCAGTCCATAGCTTCTTTCGAAGGGGTAAGAGAGGTAAAACTTATTCAAGAGCCTTACAAACTTGCTTCCCGTGAATATCAGGAAGAAGATACCGTAATTGAATTCAAAAACGGTGTAAAAGTCGGCGGACTGGAAAGACCTGTTATGATGGTCGGACCCTGCTCCGTAGAAAAAGATTTTGACGGGCTGATGGAAATAGCACTGGCAGCAAAAGAAATGGGCTGCGAATTTCTAAGAGGCGGCGCTTTCAAACCGAGAACTTCTCCTTATGACTTTCAGGGATTGGGAGAAAAGGGATTGCAATATCTCAAAGAGGCTGCCGAAAAAACTGGACTGCTTGTTGTGTCCGAGGTTATGGACACAACAGATGTGGATATGTTCTGTGACTATGTTGATTTAATTCAAATAGGTGCAAGAAATATGCAGAACTTTAAGCTTCTGAAAGCCGTTGGAAAAGCGGGAAAACCGGTGCTTTTAAAGAGAGGTCCAGCTGCTACTATCAGAGAATTTCTGCTTGCTGCAGAGCATATCATGGCAAATGACAATGACAAGGTTATCCTTTGCGAAAGAGGCGTAAAAGGCTTTGATTCAACTTATACAAGAAACACTCTTGATATAGCGGCAATCCCGATTATCAAGAAATACTCGCATTTGCCTGTTATTGCTGACCCGAGCCACGGTACAGGCAGAAGATATTTGATTGAGCCTATGAGCAAAGCTGCGTTGATTGCAGGTGCAAACGGACTCATGATAGAAATTCATAATGACCCTGAAAATGCATCTTCTGATGGTGCACAAAGTCTCAACCTGACCCAGTTTAGAGAGGTTCAAAGACATTTGAACAAACTCATAGGCAGAATTGATTACGACAACAAACAGCTAAAAGCAGAAAAAGAAGCAGCTTTGAAATGAAAAAATATGCAGACAGACGGGAGAATCTTTTGAAGCAAAAAAATCAATCGCTCAAAGATGTTTTGAAAGACAGATTTTTGAAATCTCTTGTGTATGAAAAAGCTTTGAAAGACAAAATTTTGTAAAAACAGGTAGCAAAAAATATATTTAGCGGTTTTGTATTTTCTGTTTAAAGTAAATTTTAGGGAATTTTTCTTTGAAAGTACATTCTGCCGATAATATGCAATCTTATAGAACACGTTATTGTTCACCGGCTTTCGGATACAATTTTATGACTCATAAAGTTATTACCCAAAAAGCTATGAGACACGTGCCGGACTTAAAATTTGCTGTCCAAAAAGCAATGAAAGACGAGACATATGCACAAAAACTGCTGCATAAACTCTCTATTGTTGATATTGTCAGAGAATTTAACAAGCAAAAGAAAACATATAAAAAACTGCTCAATACACACGCACTGCACAATGTCGGATTTGATATGCTGCTTGCAGCAAAAAAGAAAAAACCGATGACATCTGCCGAAAAATTTTTGGAAGAGATTACCAACGGTTCAATGATGCCGGATTTGCTTCGTTCCGAGATTGGCTTTGGAACCAACAGCCATTTTTATTTTCTTCCTGACGGCAGGCATGTTTCGGAGAGCTTCGGGCTTCATCACAGCAGAAACAATGCCTTTGTTTCGTTTTTAAAACATATTTCTAATGCCGAAAAATTGAAAAACAGCCCGAATATTCCTCAGGAGCTGGGGATGGCTCTTCATTTTATGCAGGATGTTACTGTTCCGATGCATACACAGAGAGCAAATATCAAAATCTTTAAAAATTCTCCTGTTTTAGGCAAGATTGTTGATTTTATGATGCATTCAAAATTTGAAAATAATCGAAAAATAGGAATGGTTTCAAGACATAAAGAACTTTTAAAATCCTACAAGCCAGGATATGAAAAACTAAGAGCCTCACTGCCGGAAAATTATACACTGGAGGATATTTTTATGTCTAATGTCAGATTTTCGACAAATCCGGATTTACAAATAGCAAGAAATAACAAAGACAAATGGACTCAAATTCAGCAGACGATTTTTAACAGGGCGGTGGATTCTACGGTTTTGATGCTGGAGAAAATAGCTGAATTGCTGCAGTCTCACTAAAGTGATGCTTTTCTTGTTTCATCAAGTGAACCTTGAGAATCGATTTCCATAACTATTTTTATTAGAGAATGTATGATGATAAGAAGCTGCGGTGTGATTTTTGAGGATTTTGAAAATTCTACTTTTGCTGTTTCATTCTTTTGGGGGTCAGCTTCTTTTCTTGTTGTGTATACAATCTTTGATTTCAAATTAAGCGAAGAATCTTCACTTTTCACGCTTATTGCAGAGCTGAATTTCTCTTTTGGAAAGGTTTCCGAACAGTTTACATCAATGTTGAAACTGCCTTCGTCTTTGTATAAAAGGATTTTTACAAGACCGTAGTTCTTTGTTGTTATGTATATAAAAATCGAGTCTTCATCCGGGGATGCTTTTTTCTCCTCAGAACCTTCCGATACAACATTGAATTCTGCTGCTGCATTGATAGGCAGCCAGGGCAGATACATCAGCATAAAACTTTTTAAAACCTGTGCCGCACTTGCATCGTTTGCAGGGATACAGGCGTTTATGAGTACGGACATTTCTTTGAGCTGCTGGGTATTATAAATGCCGGACTGGTTCATTATTGTTATCATTTTTGTGATTTTCTCAAGTGCCGTCTTTCCGTGTGTTTGAAGAAGCACCAGCAGTTTTGAAATATCAAGCGGCTGTGTCATCAAAAGCTGAAGTTCTTTTGCTGTAATTGCTTTGCTGTCTGTTTGCAAAAAAGCAATGATATCTTTTAAATTTTCCGGAAAGTCAAACAGGTTTTTCAAAAGCATGGAACGTTCAATGTTTGACAGTTCTTTCAGCTGCATCTGAGTGTATAGAATATCCTGCTGCTGTACAAGGTTTTGGGTTATATTTTGTACAGTCTGATTTAACTGGCGGAGTGCTTCGCTTTGTGCTTTTTGAAAATTTTCATTGGCGACTTTGCCGGGCTGCTGTGCGGGCTGTTTCCCCGTACTGTAGTCGAACACGTTTTTTATAAATTGTCCGAGACCTATTTCGTTCATTTTTCTTCCGGAAATTAGATTACTTATATTATAAGTATAATGAATTTATTTAAAAAAACTAAAATTTGTTTGACTGGCTCTTCTCAAAAATTTCTCTGCTTTTTGCAAGTGCGTGATGTCTGAAAGAGCACATTCCGTTTTGCTTGTCATATACACCGATGCTTGTCAGTCTGTTTGCAACAAGTTCGTTCAAGTCTTGTGTCGCAATAAAAAGAGCACATTCCTGTGTACATTCATCAAAGTTAAAGGGACATTTTTTTGTCATTTTACACTCCTCCTGTGTCTATTTTACAATTTTTAGCTGTTTTTACATACGTATTATAGGTGATTTTTTCAAAAATATACTTAACAAATTGTAATAATGTATTATAATAATCATGACAACAAGTAATCTGTCATTATTAATTTAGATGTTAATAAATTAGGTGTGAAAAGGTTCAAAAATCCCCATAAACTGAACCGAGAAAGGTAAAATATGATTGAAAATCTTGTCGGATTTATTTCAAAAGCACTGACTCCGTCAGCATCAAAATCTACGGCAATAGGTGCCGTAAGGTCGACTGCGGTAAATCCTTTTGCCTCTCAATCATCAAATCCTTTTATGTCAAATGCTTCGGTTAATTCAAATTTTTACGGCAAAAATAATCCGGTAAGGGGCGGTTATTTTGCGGGTTATTACAACGGAAAACCCAATATCGTCGGCAGACGATTGTTTCTTGAAGTTTAAATTTTATAAGTTAAAATAAAGACAGGTATTTTATGCCTGTCTTTTTTTATAGGCTTTTTTAGGAGGTTATTTAAATGAAAAAACTGATTGCTCTTTTTGTTTCAGCTTTTGTTATATTTGCAGGTACTATGGCTTTTGCCAAAGAACCGGCACAAAAAGTTCAGATGCTGCCAGTGTTTTCTGCGGATGCTTCATCTGCAGACAGATTGTGGGTCGGAACATTCCAGCTGGTTTGGAATGACTTTATGGACAATGTATTGAGAGGTCCTGTTATCTTTAAGAAAGAAAAATCAAAACTTGCTCAGGAACTCAACAAACAGACTTTCAAAAAAGAAATGCTTTCTGAAAACTCATACTATACCGCATATGGCAGAACTTCGCTTGAGTTGAAAGAGCAAATTGAAAAAGCTATATATGAAAAATTTAATGAAAAAAGCGAACTGTTGGACAAAATCAACTGGAATGATCCGAATAATGCATATTTGATGTATGCAATGCTCAAAAAAGATTTCAAATTTCTTACAAAATTTGATATTTTGACTGCTGAAAAGTTTAATAATTCAAAACAAAAAGTTGATTATTTCGGCATAAAAAAAACAAGCAGTCCCGCTTTGTATAATTCCGTAAATGTGTTGTTCTACAATTCTCCTTTTGACTATGCTGTTTCTCTGCAGTCAGAAAATGATGAAGTGATATTGTACAGAACAAATACAAAAAAGACTTTTGATAAAGTTTACCGGACTTTAAACAAAAAAGCCGATAAATATAAAGGTGAGAAAAAGTTTGTTGCAGGAGACAAACTTCAGGTTCCTTTTATGACGTTTAAAAATTATACAAATTACGATGAATTGTGCAACAAAGAAATCAAAAATAAAGCAACAAAAGAAAGACTTTATATCGCACAGGCTATGCAGACTGCGGATTTTAATATGAACAATACGGGCGTAAAACTCAAAAGCGAAGCTGTTATGAATGTAATGACAATGTCAATGCCGCTTGCAGTAAAGCAGAAAGGCAGAAACCTGTATTTCAACAAAACTTTCTATCTGTTTATGAAAGAAAAAGGAAAATCAATGCCGTATTTTGCATTGAGAGTTAACGATATGGATTTGTATAAGTACCAGGGTGAGGTGAAATAAAATAAAATGGCTGTTTATACGGAACACTTTTTAATTAATACAAAAGGGTTTACGGATATTATTGATATTACACAAAAAGTTAAATCTGCCGTTTACAACCATAACATCAAAAACGGAAACATTGTTGTTGCGCTGGCAGGCAGTACTGCTTCTATTACGACAGTTGAATATGAACCAGGATTGATAAAAGATTTGCCGGATATTTTAGACAGTATTGTGCCGATGGACAGAACATATCATCACGATGACACATGGCATGACGGCAACGGATATGCGCATATCAGAGCGGCAATATTCGGAAGTTCCGTTTCTATACCGCTGGTTGACGGGGCACTTCTTCTGGGTACGTGGCAGCAGATAGTTCTTGTTGACTTTGACAACAAACCCCGTTCCAGAAATATCTATGTACAGATAATTACCTGAATTTTTGCAAAAAAAAGCCCGTTTTGTTTTCAAAACGGGCTTAAATTTTATCATGATTTATTGCGGATAAACTCTTTCAGGCTGTTTAGTCTGTTTAGCCAGCCTTTTAAGAAGATTTTTTGATTTCCGTATTTTGCAAATTCTTTGTATTTTGCTTCACGGGCGGCAATAAATTTTTCAGGATACTGCCACTGCGCTGCTTCTAAAAATTCTTTGACTCTGCTTAAACCCATGTTGACAGCTGTGTCAAAAGCCAGTATCGCAAATTCGGGTGACATTTTGTCGCAGCCGGCGGCAAGCCAGTAGTTTTTGTAGTATATTTGTTCAACTTCGTCATCCGTGATGAATTTGACGCTTCTTGGCTGTAAACCATGGGTTTTGAGCCAGTTGTTGTATGTGTATTGAGTGATTCCTTTATTTGTTGCTCCTCCTTTGTCGTTCGGGTTGTTCACATATCCGCCTTCCCATTTGAGGACAAATTTTAGTGCTTTTTTAAAAAGTTCATCCATTTTTAGACTCCTCTTTTTTGTATAAGCAGATTTTTCACATCATTGATATCCTGATGGATTAAAGAAAGCTGCTCTTGAAGGTTTCTGTGATTTTCACGATAAGTTTTGTCACTGACATAGTGGTCAGATATGTATTCAATCAACTCGGATTTCAAATTTGAGAGCTGCTGGGGCGTGACAAATATTTTGTATGCAATAAAAAAGCCCATAACAACAATGATTACAGGCGCATATTCAATGAATTTCAGCATTTTGCCTCCTAGTTGTGTTCTTGAAATTTTTCCAGAAGACGAGAGAATTTCAGCCTATCGGCAAAAGTCATTTCTGTTTTGTATTTTTGTGCAATATCGATTATTTTTTCAGCTATGTTTGTTGCTTCTTTGTAATCCCTTTTATCTTTGATTATTTCGGTTTCGGACTGGTGTTCCTTCGAGGTTTTTGCAAAATCAAAAATACTTTTAAAGAAATCTCCGATAGACTTTATCGCTGTTTCGTACGGCAAAAATCCCATCAGCCCTGTACCCCGTCTATTTTATCTACATATTGAAGAATTATTGCTTTTAAAGGTTCAAGAACACTCAAGAGCATATCATCAATTTTGTTTTCACTGTCTTTTATGATAATTTCCAAAAGATTGAATATACAATCTACACTTTCAGCAGTCAAAGTTTCTGCATATTTTAGTCCTTCTTGTTTGAGTTTTTGTTTTGTATTTTCCTCCATTTTGTTCCTCCTTTAATTTTGGTTTAGTAAAAATGTACTTATTGTAGTATTTGAGTAATCAGCCTCTATTGCCTCAATTTCTTCTACAGTTTCACATTCATTAACCGCAGAAAGATATTGCCCCGTTAAAAATTCGATTGCGCTAACGATATTTGTCGCAGTGTTACAAAGCTGAACAAACTGCTCGTAGCTAAAAGCAATCGGCTCATAATCGTAATCAAGCCAGACAATTTCTGTATCCGGTTTTGCAATCGCAAATTGAGCAGCAAGCCTTGTCTGTGCTCTGTCGTCACAGTCAAAGTGCTTTTCATTAAAGTAAAAGCCTGCTTTAAAAGCGGCTTCTTTTGCTGAATTTATTTCAGAAACTTTTGTTTCTTTGGCTATTGCAAGCTGCTCGGCGGCATAGTCGGGATTTTTGACCGGCAGCCCGTCTTGCATAATTTCATCGGGTTCAAGAGCATAGAGCGCAGTTTGTGTTTCTTTTATATTTCTTCCGTGCTGATGGTTGTGTAAAACAACAAAATCAGCACGTTGAATATCTGTATATGGTTTTTCTAATTTGTATGACATGATTTATTCTCCTTGTGTTACATAACCGCATGAATACCAAAAAAACCAGGCACTGTCTTGGGGCATTGACGTATTTGTCGTAAAAGATGTGAGACCGTTTCTAACAGAAAAACTTGGAGTCAGTTCTGTGCCTTGTCTAATCATGTTTACATAGTAACTGGTGTTTCCGTATGGTTTTACTAACTCTGTTGTATAATTAAAAGTTGTTGGATGATGATACCCGCCCTGCTCCAGCCATCCGTCAGACCATAGACGATACCAGGAATATATATTAGGATATGTTGAGTAAG
This sequence comes from Candidatus Gastranaerophilales bacterium, assembly GCA_944325595.1. Lineage (GTDB taxonomy): Bacteria > Cyanobacteriota > Vampirovibrionia > Gastranaerophilales > Gastranaerophilaceae > Limenecus. The sequence goes on along the minus strand of CALVAQ010000007.1, from coordinate 21,823 downwards.
CTGCTTTATATGTTTCTACAATATATGCAGGACATTCTGATTTGCCAATCTTATCGGCAAGCGAATTTTGAACATTCAATACATCGTTTGTCAGATTGGCAACATCTATATCTGATTCATTGGTAAGAGTATTTCCGACTTTGTAATATAAAAGTTTATTGCTTGATGGCGGTTGAACCGTATCTGATACACCATATACAGCAGAACTTCTGGCTGCATCAAATTTCATTTGTATACAAGGTGCATCTGCATCAAAGTCACCCCATCCCTGACTGTCGTTGTCCAGATAAAAACTTCCGCTTACAACTCTGGAGCCGGTGGGGGAATATCCGCCTGCATCACCTGTGATGTTTGGCAGTCCCGGTTCGTTGTAGTTGTTTACCATTGATGTGTCCGGTGTCATCTGATTGAACCATTTTGTTCTGGGCAGATAGAATTGCTGGTTTATGCTGTCCCAGATGTAAAAATCAGCAATGCCGGTTAAGGTAAATAACTGGTCTATTGCAGGTTTTTGCTCTATATCAGCAATGTATCTTCCGTCAACAGATCGTTTACAGGTTATGTTTCTGTATTGAGTTTCAACTCCCTCTGTATAAAGCTCCTGTATTTTTGAAACAGCATCAGGGTATGTGTTTGAGACTACAGATCCCTGTAATGCCCAGCCTACGGCATCGTTTCCTGACAGGACATGGTCAAAAATCATAGGTGTGAATAGCGGAAAGCCGTTTCCGTCTTGTTTGTCATATTTTAAATGCATAAGACAATCATTCAAAATATCCGTATCACAAACAGCAACCCCTGAAACGGTGGGGTTGTCTGTCCAGGTATATAAATTGTTTGACATATAAATCCTTTCTTAATAACCTTTGGCTCTCAAACTTACCTTGCAGGTAGTGAGTTCGCCCGAATTTGTGTATGCTTTTAAGATTGCATATGTGTTTGTTTTTTCTGTGACTACCACATAAGCATCGTTGTTGTCATTTACTGTGGCAACAATTGAAGGTACATTTATGAAATTGTAGTAGATTGTCAGCCCTTGCGGATCTGTTATCTCCAATTCCAAATCCAAATCTTTGTCAGGTACATCAACATTTACAACAAAATTAGTCAATACTGTCTGAACATTGTTTTTTGCCTGCAACGTTATTCTGAATTTGCAATACCGGAACTCATATTTCCCTCCGTTAATCGGTGTCCAATCGGAAAATTCTTCGCCGTCATCGGATACTGCCCATTCAATCAGTACATTGTTTTGTCTGTCTGCGCTTGTATAGTAGTAGTCAAAAGAAACAATGCTCTCCAGTTTTGCTCCGATGTCAAAAATCTGGGAAAGGTATACTCCCGAGTTTTCAACGACGGCACCCCATCTGCCTCCGTTCTGGTAGTAACCAGCATTGTTCCAAACATCTTGTGTTGTTTTCCACAAAACACCTTTTTCTTGCAGTTTTAGTGTATTGTGATAGATTTTTATATTTTCATCATAAGTGCCGGAGATGTCGGCTAAAACATCAAATTTTACAATCTCATTCAGGCTCGGAACACTATCTATGTTGATAACATCAAGCGTTGCATTTTTTGAATAATTGTAGCCGTTGAATGCTTTTATCCAGAATTGAAAAAGACCGTTTGACGGAATTTCGCAGGAATATTTGCTGTCAGTTATTCCTGATTTTATTACACTGCTGTTTTCCCATCTTTCTCCGCATCTGATTTCGTATGTATCTTCTACGTTGGAATTCGGTTCCCATACAAAGCTGAATAAGTTGTTGTTTTGAACAACATTGAAGTTTTTGACATCATCGGGATATTTTGCAATATCATCTATAGTGCTGACCAGAGCTGTCGGCTCTTTGCATCCGAGCGTGTCGTCATAAAGACTTTCGTCATAACTTCTCCAGTTTACGGTGAAAACGCCGCTGCCGTTGTCTACAACACTTGTTACTTTTACTTTGTAGTTGTCCAATCCCATCAAAAGACTGTCAAAACTTATGACATCTCCGACCTCTAAATCGGAGCCTTTAAAACCTGTTTGAAAACTGCCGAAATACGGCTGGATTCGCTTTGAGTTTATGTAATACCAGGCAAGTCTGGCTGCCTGCTGAAAATTTGTTACGGAATACAATTTGATACTATGTTCAACAGGTACAGAATCTCTGTATTCCGGTATTTCGGCTGTAGCTTCGACCTGCTGCCATTCATGTTCCGGTGATACATACGAACATTTTAAAATATCATAATGCTCTTCCTGTGCAATAGTTTCAAAGGTTTCAGAACCTTTGATTATATCGTTTACGTTAAATATTTTGCTGACAAATTCCGGTTTATCTATTTTGAATTGCAGTTTGCCGTCTTTGACAAACAGCCCTCCTCTGCAAGAACGATAGATTTCATCAATTAGTGTTCTTGCGGAAGTTTGGGCATCAAAAATCATGTTGAAAGTAAAACGGGGTGATTCGGTGATTTTTTCTTCTCCGTTTTCATCTGTCGTTTTTGTTTGAATTATTTCATCACAGTATGCAGCTGATTCAACAAAGCTGTCGAGGTCAAAAAGTTCTTCAATCAAGTCATCCGAGATGTTTCCGTCTTTTCCTGTAGCCAGACCGAGACCGTTGTAGCAGGTCAAAAAGTCAAACATTACCCAGGCAGGGTTTTCCGAGTATTTTATTTCATACTGGTATTTGTTTTTGTAGACTCTTATTTTTCTGCCTTTTACTATGGCTGTCAGGTTGTAGTTTATGTCGATTTTTTCGCCTCTGGGAACTGTTATCGCAAGATAGGCAACATTTTTTAACGAGCCTACTTTTGCTGCTCTTTCTTTCTGTGTGCTTCCTCCTACAATTCCGTCCACCTCTTGCTCGGCTGTTCCGTAGTATCTGTTTACCGTAATGCCGGCAAGTTCATTTATCGGAATGTCGTTGAGTCTTATGTCTGAATATTCGCAGATTTCTCCTTCGGCAAAAGCAACTATTCTTTTTATGTTTGAAATATAATTTTCATCCTGCCAGATTCTGTTGCCGGCAAGTTTGCATGTGCCGTAAAGCAGAGGTATGGGCAGATCCTGATTTGTCTGTGTCTGTATTGAACCCTGATATGTAGGGGAAAGTGAACCAAAATCGCCTGATTTTTTTTGCAAGGCGGAACTCAGTGCAACACCGCCGTAGATGATAGCTTTTCCGACATTTCCCCAGGTAACTGCGATACCGCCGATTTTGAATGCGGTTGTACCCAAAAATTTTGCAACTGTTTTTACGATATTTACAATTGCGGTGAATATATTACTGACTGCTCCCATTATTTCCTCCTGAAAGCTTGAAAATTCTTAAACATTTTCAATCTGCCTATTTGTAGTGTGTTTTCTTTAAAAATGTGTATTACTTTTCCGTATTCAAAATATACGGCTATATGCAAACCTGTTTTTAGTTTTGCTGCTATCAAATCTCCGGTTTGCAGTTCTGATGGTTGAATTTCAAAAAAATATTTTTTAATCTTTTCTAATGCAAATTCTGCTATTTTTTCTTTTGTTTTATAACGGAGTTTGTATTTTCTGACCTCCGGATACAAAACCTGCATCGGATAAAAACAACCCTGATATGTTCCGTCTTTGTTTAGTTGTTCGTATGGTTTGCCTATTTCTTTCAAAAGTGTTTCGATTTGTATTTTTTTGTTCATTTCTATCTCCTGCTAGGTATGAGACAGGCTGTTTTTGAACCTGTACCCGTAAGTCGTTTCATAAAAATTTAGTGCATATCTTGTTTCGTCCATTGTGTCATCGTTTTCCTTCAGCGGCATATCGGGGTCTTTTAATATACTCATGTCCTCATCACTGTTTGGATATCTGTATAATCCGAATTCTCTTATTGTGTTTTTGCAGCGATCTTTGTTTACAATGAGTCTGTCGTAGTTGATTATTGAGCGTAATATACCGATGCTGTCTATGACTTTTGGCTTTTTTTCATGGACGGTAATACCGTTTAAGTTCTGCCTGAGTTTGTGATTTTGTTCCGGTCGTGCGTTGTCACAGTTTATGAACCGGAAGTATCTGCCGTATTCCTTTTGTTTGGACAGAATCCAGCCTATTACTTTGTCATCGTTGATTTTTGAACCGTAAAGCTCGTCGATTTTGTAATATCTTCCGCTCTTTGTAACACCGTACAGTCCGCAGCAAAGAGGGTGTATCCATCCCCAATCCAAACCCAGAAAGTACTCTGCAAATTCGTTTTTGCTGATTTTTTCTAAAATTTGTCTGTGCGAGCAGGTGTGCTTTTCTGCGGAGAAGGTGTCGTAGACAAGACCCTGCGCTACAACCCATAGCCCTTTGATTTTTCTTGCCTCAAAAACTCCGCTGTACAGCTTTTTTTGATTTTCGATAAAAGCTTTTGACAGATTTGCATTGTCTTCCATTGTGAAATGCCAGTAGTCAAATATGCTTTTGATTTTTTTGTCGTTTTCAAGATACGGCTTTATTCTTTCCCTGTATAACCAGTGATTTGAACTTTCCGGATTGCTGTCGGCAATAGCTCTTGCATTTTCCGGCGTGAGTCTGGATAAAGCCATGTTGTAAAAGCTGTAATGATGTTTCGGCAGTTCGTTTGCATACCAGAAATCCCACGTAGCACCCTGAATATTTGAATCGCTGTCGGATTTTCCGCCTCCGACAACCAGACAGTTGTACATTTTTCCCCAGAGGTTTATGTCCAGTTCTCCGCTGGCGGAGTTGAATTTTACCTGCGCCCCGTGATAGTTTTTTAAATAAGGCAGCAGTTCAACGAGTACGTTGTTTCTTACAGTGTTTTTGGAGTAGCCTGAAAATACTTTGAGATATTCGTTTCCGACAAAATTGAAAATCTGGGGTATTTTGTAAATTATTGACAGTGTTTTTGCCGAACGAACAGCTCCGTCACAAAGCGTGAAAAATTTCATATCCTCAGGTTTTTTGCTCAAAAATAAGCGGTGTTTTTTGCTGTATTTTGATTTTGTCCAATCAATCGGCATTTTCTTCTATTCCCTAGCTCATTTCTTTTAAACTTTTCAGATATTCTTCCTGTGTGCAGATATCATTTTGTTGTGTGTTTTTTGCCGCAGAAGAAGAAAGAGAACGTTTTTCTTCTTCGCTGCAAACAAGTTTGTACAAAGCTGCATTTAATGTGGCGTTTGTGCTTTCAAACCACTTGAACCTCAGGTCACGTTTGAGTTTTGCTCTGTTTATATCAATTGCATCTTTGATGGATGCGGATTTGTCAAATTCGCTGTTAAAAAAATCGGAGGGCGAAATGTCTGCGAAAGCAAAGATTTCGTCCAAAAATATAATATTGTTTTCTTTAATAATTTCTGTGTATAATTTTTCGAGTTTTTTGTATTTTGTCTTCCCTGTCTTTTCTTTCATTGTCTAAAATCCTTGTCAAAAAACTGCCGCACCTGATATTCGGGTGTGCAGATATATTCCGGCTGTAATAAACAAAATTTATCTGGATCTGTAATGACTTCTGACTTTTGTCCCGTCGGCTCTGGTATAGGCTCTAACATGAACCATTCCGCCTTTTGAAACAACTTTTTGAGCCTGCTCTCTTGTCGGAACGCCGATTGTCTGTTTTTGATACATGATTGCCTGAGCGTTTTCTTTTTTTTCCTGCTCTGTCATTTCATCGATGTCTTCCTGTGTAAAGATTTTGTTATCGTTAGACTTTTGATTTACATATCCTGACAAATCGGCGTTTTCGTCAAATTTTACTTTTCCTTCCACAATATCCCTGACTTTTTGTTTTCTTGCTTCCTGCGGAGCTTTTAATTCTTCTAAGGAAACATGGTTTGCCTGCATTTGTGCAATTTTTTCAGGAGATTCCGCCAGACGTTGAGTGTATCTTGCAAGTTTGTCTTCTCTTGCCAGTGTTAAGCGATCTTTTAAAGACAGCGGTTCGTTGTATTCAACATATCCTTGTAATAAGTTACCTTTTTTTAAATTTGCAGTAGATGTCATTAGTTCGTTGTTTTCTATTTTTTCTAATGCTTTTACCGCTATCAAATCTTCAATACTTTGCCGATTGAATGTTTTGTCAATATCTTTGTATTCTTTGCTAAGTTCTTTGGCGATTTCTCTTCCGATTTTGTTGTTCCAAATATCCATTTCTTTTTCTTCCTGAGGTTGATATGAATGTTCCATAAACTCATAGGCGCTGGTTGCTGCGTTGGATATTAAATCGTTGTATTTTAATGCCAGATATGCAGAGCCCCAGGCATGTCGAAAACCGTCTGTTGTGTCATTCCAGCCTCCTCCTTCATTTTCAATGTTTAGTATCTTTTGATATTCCATTGCTTTTTTGAGAATATATTCTTTTTCTTCATTGTTGAGTGTTTCATAAAGTTTTTTATAATTATTCATGAATATCCTTTCTAAACGGAAATATGATAAATTTTTTTTGAAAAACCGCATCATAATGAAAATATGAAGATGTTGTTTAAAAATCAAATTTTAAAATTTATCTCAGATCCGCTTGTAAAATTTTTGTTAATTTCATATATTGTTTGGAGTTTTTTATGTTCAATACCTGCAATGTTAGAATTTTCCTTTTTAAAATCACAGGAAAAACCTATTACACTGTTAAATAAATATAAAAATCAAAACGGAAAATATCCTGATTCTTTTGATAAATTCAGTCATTCCAATTCGGGTTTAAAGTATGAATATTTTCCGGAAAATAACGGTGAAGATTTTGTAATACAGATTACAAAGTATGATACTGTTTACAGTTATTGCACAAATTCAAAAAGTGAGAAATGCAAACAAACTGACTTGCGTGGAATTACCTGTTCAAAGAGAGGTAAATGGCTCAGAACAGATTTACCTGATTAATAATAAAATTCCACAACAACAATTTCAGGTATGCATCCGAACCTCACCGGCAGAATACTTGTGCCGATTCCCTTTGAAACAATCATTTTTTTGTTGTTTTCTTCTATTAATCCCGATACATATTTTTTGCCGAATTCAGACGGAACAAAAACAGGTCCGTAAAAAGGCAGAACGATTTGTCCTCCGTGAGTATGTCCTGCCAGTGTCAAAAGGACAGAAGACGGCACTTCGGGAAAAACATCCGGCGAATGCGATATCAAAATAACGGGTGAAGATGTATTTTTGAGAGCCTTTTTCATATCAGGATTTCCTGTTGAAAGGTCTTCAACCCCTGCTATGTATAATTTTTGGTTGTTCTTTAGCTTTATGCTTTTGTTTTGATTAGACAAAACCTGTATACCATATTTTTGCAGCTCGGATTTTATTTTGTTTCCGTCCAGCCAGAAATCGTGATTGCCCAGTACTGAAAACACTCCGTACTTTGATTTTATATTGCCGGTTTCTCGGGCAATTGTTTTTGGGTGAAGTGTTTTTTGATATACTTGTCCGTTTACAAAATCTCCGCCCAAAATGACTATATCTGCATTCTGGGTATTTATTTTTTTTACGATTTTCTTCAATTTTTTATATTCATTTTGTTTCAGATGAAAATCGCTTGCAAAAACAATTTTTGTTCCTTTAAGACTTTCGTTTTTAATTTTGTAATGTCTGACTATGAGTAAATTAGGCTCAACTAAAAGCCCCCAGATAATAACGGTTAAAATAACTATAATCAGGTATTTAAAAAATTTTTTCATTATGTTCTTTCTTTTTTAAAGCTGTTTTGTCAATTTAAGATATATATAGAAAAGCACCAATACAATTGCTGCATTTAAAAAGGCATTAAGAATAGCTTTATAATTTGTGCTTCCATCTGGATTCTTTTGATTTTCTATTTTAATCATTTTGCAATTTGAGCCGAAAAAAGAATATAAGATATCGCATACAATCTCAATTGTTTCAATTACCCATCCGTATGGATAATTTTGAGGATTTTTTATTATTTCTTTAGCTTTGGATACCGCTTCTTTTTTACAATAATCATAAGTATTTGCGTTTCTTTTGTTCATAAAAAATTGATTCTTAATTCAGCTCCTTTTTATTATTTAACAAACCCGGCTGAAAAATTTTAATGTATTTTCCGTTTGACTTTTGTTTTTAAAAATTTTTTGAGATATTTTTCAAAAATATCTGTGCCACCATCTCCTTTCGATTTTGTAAATTTCTCTCACCCTGTGTCCGAAAGGCAACAAGTGTGCCGTTTCGGACTGTATCGGGTGCAGTCTTATGCAGAAGCTGTATGTGTTGTCGCACTCAAATCCTGTGCTTTTGCGTGAATTTCGATGTCAATGAGTTTTGTCTGTTTGTTGGTGCTGTCGCCGAATTCGTGTTCGGTGTAAACGCCTCTTCCGTCGAATGTCAATGTTGCAAAGTCATCCTGTACACCATTGAGCGGGATAGCAGTGGCTTTTGCCTTGTAAATACAAAAATGAACATCTCCGCCTTCGTTGCTGGTATCAAGAATTTGTGCTTTGAGCTGGAAGTAGTTTGGCAAATCTCCTCCGCCAAAGCTGAAAGTTCCTGTTTCTGTGTCGTCGGAGCCTGATGTGGAGTAGCTCCCGCCGGTCAGCTGAGCCAGAACTTCAAGACTGAGTTTTGCATATTCCATATTGAAGGCAACGGATTTTATTTTGTTTGAAACCTCCAAAACTTTTTCATCGCCCGTGAGTGATTTTTCTTCTATTTCATAAGTCAGCGAAATCTGTCTTACGCCCGGAAGGTCAATTGCGCTTCCGCAGGTAAAGTTGTCGGCAGAATCTTCCGTTATCGGGAACAATTTTGCATCATCAACACCAAAGAGTTTTGTTACTGTTTTTAGTGCCATCTTTTTCTCCTATCTGTTGTAAGTAATTGTTATATCAAGAATGTAATTGTGTCTTCTTGATTGATCCTTACCTTGATAATAAGGACCTCTGTTCAGTTTTACGTGCATGATTTTTCCGTTAATTTTTACGGCTTTTTGAAAAAGCTCCTCAGGAAAAAGCAAATCATGCAGTTCAAAACAGGTTTCTCTTGCTTCTGTCAAATCGTTGAATTTTACGGTAATTCTTACACTTGAACGCCTTGCCAGATTGCAGGGTGTACTGTCATACAGGTGTAAAAGAATCATTTCATCGCCTTTTGATGCATCGTAGTCGTATTTGATTTCTTTACCCATTGCAAGAGAGTTTTGTATAATAAAGTTTTTCAAATCATCTAAAATCATTTTCGCGCTCTTTCGATTTTATTTATCCGAAGTAAACCTCGTTTATTACAAACATAGAGCTGTCTATCGGATAATAAGGGTTTACGTTTGTGACTTTGTATTCTTTTGTTTTGAGTTCAAGAATATCGCCGGTTTTTGCAGCAGCTTCGGTGTACAGCCTCCCCGAGGAGGTTGTTTCTTCACCGTTTGCACCGGTTGTGATTGAGTTTTTGAATTCGATTTTGCAGTCTATTTCTTCCAGTGCAACAATATTCGGTCTTCCGTTTTCATCCGTCCCGTCTACTGTTTTTAGCACTGCCGTATCTTTCAACAAATTTGTGTAATATCCCATATATCCTGTCTCCTGCTTCTAAAACGGCATATAATAGCCTTTTTTTATCCATTTTTTTACCAAGTATAATGCTGTAGACGAAGCCAGCAGCTTTTTTTCGTCACTGTTTGAACCTGCTCCGTAAGAAACGGAACCCGCACCGAGGCTGATTGAAGTGATATTGTCTTCCTGATTTTTTGCATGTATGCTGTCTGCTTTGGAAATCAAAGAGATTGCTTCTTCACAAACAGCATCTTTGATGTCCTGCGGCAGAGCATAATCTCTCGGAAACGCCATTGGCTGGTTGTCTTCAAGCGGTTCGCCGACAAAGTCAAAGGTGTTTATTTTTTTGCTTGCACTAATCAGGAGCTTTTCTTTATCCTCCTCCTTCTGCTTAAACCAGACAGCTGAATCGTATCTTTCTTCAAAGTAGTTCTCTGCTTCTTCAAGCGTGACAAATGAGTTTTTGTAAAGTTCGATTGTCATTTTTTCTCCTTAATAAAAACAGACGGAGAAAAATTCTCCGCCTGCCGTTTTGTTTAATGTTAACGGTAAAATTGCTTTCAGATTAATCTGCAGCTTGTGGTGTAAGCACTGCAAACGGATAGCGGTTTTCGCCGCCTTTTCTGCTTGCAGGATTTGCAATTTGAACGCCGAGTCTCATTACACAGCGCAATGCAACCATATCCTGCTGAGCAAGGTTGTAGGCGATTGTTCCGTCTGTGTTCTGGATAATTGCCTGATCGAGTACTTTGTATGTGATATCCTGTCTGATTGAGTAAACAGCTTTTGTGAAATCACCGGCAATCAGCAGAGCTTTTGTTGAGTCAAAGATGCCTGTTTCATCATATTTCATAGGTCTGCCGACCAGGCTTACCGGCATTTCTGAAGTCAAACCTGGTGTGTAGAGAAGCTGGTTGTTTTTGTCTCTAAGGTTTCTGAATTTTGCTTCGAGTTTGCTGTCGGCATAGAATCCTGTAACTTTGTAGCCGCAGTCTTCTACTTTTGACATTACACCGCCTTCTCCGATTATGTCGCCGGCGATATCTTCGTTTGTACCGAGTTCAACAGTATTTTTCTTTGAAATTGCTGTAGTAACAATTGCATCAGGATAGCTTGACGGTTTGTTTACACCGAAAAATACCGCTTCATCAATTGCAATACCGAAAGCTTCGACGATTTGCGGCTGAATTTCCGCCCACATGCTGTATTGAGCATCTTCAAAAACAGCTTCGGGGATAGGAACGATTACGGCAATTTCTTCCGCAGTCAGGGTGAGTTTGTCCCATTCTGCATTTGTTGTCTTTTTCATATCCGTATCGCCGTTTAAGAAATATGCTGTCGGTAAGGTTGATGTGACAGGCAGAGTTTTTTGTTTTGCGCTCATGTTTGGCAGTTGTTTAAAAAGAGACAGAGCTGCCGATGCCTGAGGTACGTTTTTGATAATTTCATTTGATGTTTCTACAGGAATTAGAGCTTCTGCATTTGTACGGGAAATAATTTTTGCATCAAGTGTCATTTTTTGTAATCCTTTCATTTTTTTGTAACTTGACTATCTTCCGAGTGCCGCACGGATGTATGCATCCATTTTTTGTGCAGCGGTAAGATTTTTTGTACCGGAGGTTTTGAAGGTGCTTCCGATATTCTTTCTGGGTGCAGAAAAAAGAAATTGATTTTCTTCCTTGTATTTTTCTATGAAACCTTCAAGGTCTTCACAGTCTTTTGGAATGTCTTTTGAAACAAGCTCGCTTTTTATACAGCCTGCTTTGTCAAGTGCTCTGACGATTTTTAGATTTCTGTTTGTTTCTTTAAGCTCGTCCAGCTCTTTTTGGATTTCGGCTGCTTTTTTTTGAATTTCTGCTTTTTGCAAAGCTTCCGTTCTTGAAACAAAGCGGTATTTTGCCGCTTCTTTTCTGAGTTTTTCAATTTCTTTTTTCATGCCGCCTGCTGTTGTGCCCCGAATCAGTCTGTCCATTTTTTGAGACGGCGTTAGATTTTCTTCTTTTTCTTCCTGATTCGGAGGTGTTTGGTCAATTCCTGATTGACCTGCCTGCAAATTTTCCTGCGAATTGTTTGCAGACAAATTAGTATCCTGTGTGCCAGACATAGGAACTCCTTTCTTTTGTTTGCTTGCTGCGCAAAGCCTGTGATGGGGACAGGCTGCAGCCGGTGTTTTGTAAGTTAGAAAATATAATTTTATTTAAACTTTGCTATCCATCTGCCTATATGCATAAATCCGTCGGCTTCTACGAAATTTTGATTGGCTTTATTGGTTCTTGCCGTGAATTCAATATCATGAAAACCGTTTGTTTTGGATTTGTGAACAAAAATGGGACTGCCTGCGTAAAAATTTATAAAAGGTGCAAGCTCTTTGTATCCGCTGCTAAAATTCTTTTTCAATATGTGCAGGGAATATCCCGCAGCACCTCCATCAGAATGGCAAATTCCGATAATTTCTTCAACGCCGTCGTCATTTAAATCATAAAAGACAGCATTAGTGTCATCCATAATTGGTTCCTGGGCATATAGGAGTGGGTATTTGTCTATTAAATATTTTGCAAGTATCATTGATGCTTCGGGATTTCGTTCTTTTTCCAAATTTATTTTTGAAATTACCGTAATGTTTTTTTCAAGTTCTTTTGTCTTTATAACATCGAACCGGTACTGATGAGCATTTTGTTGTGCCTTAATTGTATAAAAAAGGCAGCGGCAATAATTATAAAAAATATAACAAACAGCTTTTTCATGACGTTATTATTTACTATTTTGCCGATTGGTTTTTTATCATATTTTCCGTTTAGCTTTTTTGTTAAAAAATTTTTTTTCAAAGAAAACGGCACTTTGTTTACAAAGTGCCGGCAAATAGCTGGATTTTTCAGGTTTTGTCCTGAGAGTCACAACTATTATAAGCAATGTCTCTGTCTGAAATATTAATGTATTTTCCGTTTTAAAAAAATTAGAAAATTTTTGTGTAAATCAGCACATTGTGAAATGTCCGGAAAAATTCGTAATAAGACTCTTCCTCACACCCTGCCATTTGCGATGGAATTGCGGCAAAAAGCGTTGAACCACAATCAGACTATTTTTCTTCATACAGGTTTTTCCGCCTGTCAAAAGCAAATATTTTTTGTTTTCCGTCTGCTTTTGAAACAGCGAGAATTTTGTGATAACCGCCGGATTTTTCTTCAAGAATTTGTAACGGCATATATACATCAAAATACAGGTCATCGGAAATCAGCTTGTATTTTGACGGAGAGGTTTCGTTCGGCTTTAGAATATACAAAAGACAGTCCCCCGCTCCTGCAATAGCCGAGGCGTGGTGTGTTCCCAGTATTTCCCTTTTTCCGTCATCGTCAAGGTCATAAAAAACAGCTGCGGTGTCCTGCTGGTAGATATTGTGCATTGCAGCGGTTTTTGCCGTAAGTTTTGTTTGTTTTAAAAGCCAGTTCCAAAAGATGATTGAAGCATCGTCAGAGTTTTTTGCTTTATACAAAAATACGGAAGCAACAACGACCGGCTCATCTTTTTTTAAATCAAAAGCCGAGGTAGCGCAAACCCCTGATAATAATATTATCAGGATGATACTCGCTGTTAACCTGTAGCTTTTCTTTGTCGTCATCTGAAAAAGTCATTATATAGTACATTCTGAGAGATTCTGCACGATATTTCACGATATCACGTTTTTGCTCCGTTCTGAAGAGGAGTCTCTCTTTTGTTTCAAAATCTTTGTTGTATAAAGCGTTCAAAAGCCTGATTTCGTTGTTTTTGTACATGTTCCAGTACTTTTGGTCGTCAAAAAGAGTAGTTTTGTCGGCTTCGGGCAGCTTTTTGTACAAAAGCGAGTAGTACTTGTCTACTTCTTTGTTCCATTCACGGGAAGCCAGATATGTACATTTTGTCAAATCTTCAAGCGTTTTTGCATTCGCCTTGCAGGTATTCTCCTGTCTGTCAATAGGGTGAAGATACTGCTCCTGAGCGAATACTGAACAGGCGCTGAAACACAACACAGTAAATATAAACAACAGCTTTTTCATAAAATAAATGATACTTTATTTGATTGCTGCTTGCAACCCGACAAAAGCACAAACTTTAAGTCGTGTATTTTATTACATAGAAATATGAAACAGCTAAAACAATAAATATGATTAAAATATTTATTAAAATTTCTTTCCATCTTGAATTTTTATGCGGACATTCATTATTTAATTCATCCCAAATACTTTCTGATGAATTGATATTAAAAAATTTATAGAAAAACCAATTCAGTACTATATCAAATAACAAAATCCAGAATTTTCCTTCCGTTGAATCAAAAAGATTTTTTATTTTTGTTTCTGATTTTTGTTTCATATTTATATTTTAGTACAATTTTAGGCGTAAAAATTAATGTATTTTCCGTTCTATAAATTAAATATTTTCTGCCATCCTTCCGTCATTGACTGTTTTCCGTTTTGGTAAACATAAATTGATAGTTCTTTCAAATCTTCATTAAAGTTTTTTGTCATCGTTTTTTCCTTTTTTCTAATGTGTTAGAATTTTTTTATGAAACTTAATTTATATTCAGCAAAAAAATACTGGGGAACACATGCCCTATCATTGGCAGGGTGGATAATAGCACTGTTCTTTTGCTGGTTTCTTTCACCGGAAGAAATAAAAGGTAATCCCGGTGTACCGTTTTTTATTATTTTTTTTGATTTGCCGTTTTTGTTTTGTTTGATTTGTTTTGTTGTTTCTGCATATCTTTATGATTGGATTTTTAAATATAGAGTAAAAAGTAATTTTTTATTAAAAAATCCGCTTTATGATTTGATAATGGATTTTGGCTTTTCTTTGTTGTTAATACCATTGATATGGTTTAATATTTATTGCAGCAGCAAAAAACAAGCATTGGCAATTGTTTTGAGTTTGTTTTTAATTTTGCGGCTGCTGAAAATGAGAGTAAAAAATGAGAGTTAATTTGTTTTCGTTAAAAGATTCATATGCATTTCATTTAATGGCATTAATGGGAAATATTAATATAATTTTTTCCGTTTATTTTTACATTTTTAATTACAAAGTAATAACTAATAGTGGTATTATCTGCTTTATTATCGTGTTTTATCTTAATTTATCTTTCATTATTCTCTTTTTAACTTGCTTTTTAATTGAAAACTTTTTTCATATTAAAGTTAAAAATAACTTTTTAAAAAATAATAAATTTTATGATATTTGTTTTGATACAGGTATTATTTTCTATGTTTTGTTTATACTGTATTTTATTCTGACAAAAGATGTGGCAAATCATTTTGAAATAGTGATAAAAACAGCACTACTTCTGTTTTTCTTTATTTTGTTTATTTTATTAAGGCTATTGAAATTTCTTTTTCATAAAAATGGTAAAAAAAATGAGAATTAATCTGTTTTCGCTAAAAAAATATTATGGATCACATGTATTAAGTTTGTTTGGCTTTGTAAATACATTTTTGTTTGTCTGGCTAAATCCTTATGGCAATAAAGTATGTTCTACGGGTGGAGTAGCTGCCGTATTTTTTATGCTAATATTGAATTTCTTTTTCTTTCTTGTTGTTGTTCTGGTTTATTCTATTCAATTGTTTTTTAAATCGAAGGTAAAAAATCTTTTTATGTTAAAAAACAGAATTTATGATTTCTTATTTGATGCAGGCGTTGTTTTGAGCTTGTTGCCTTTTATCTGGTTCTTAACAATATGTAGACCTGATATTAAACCTTTTTTCCTTCTTTTTTTCTTGTTTGTTAATATGCGGTTGTTAAAATTTTTACAATGTAAAAATGGTGAAAAAAATGAGAGTTAATTTATATTCAGCAAAAAAATACTGGGGAACGCATGCCCTATCATTGGCAGGGTGGATAATGGCACTGTTCTTTTGCTGGTTTCTTTCACCGGAAGAAATAAAAGGTAATCCCAGTGTACCGTTTTTTATTATTTTTTTTGATTTACCGTTTTTGTTTTGTTTGATTTGTTTTGTTGTTTCTGCATATCTTTATGATTGGATTTTTAAATATAGAGTAAAAAGTAATTTTTTATTAAAAAATCCGCTTTATGATTTGATAATGGATTTTGGCTTTTCTTTGTTGTTAATACCATTGATATGGTTTAATATTTATTGCAGCAGCAAAAAACAAGCATTGGCAATTGTTTTGAGTTTGTTTTTAATTTTGCGGCTGCTGAAAATGAGAGTAAAAAATGAGAATTAATCTATTTTCAGCAAAATACAGGAAAACATGTGTCCTAAAACTTGCGGTCAGTATTTTCCGGCGCTGAAAGACGGATAAAAAAGACCCGAAAAACAGATAAATGCGCATTGAGCATTTATCTGTTAAGGGTGTTCTGTTTTCTACACGTTTTGTACTTCTTCCTGCAGAGTACTGTTATTTTCTTCTGGTAAATTGTTTTTTAGTTCTTCTTTGTTTGTATTTTTCATCTGATTCAATGTTTCTTCTATTGATACTTGCTCCGGAGGAGTTTCCTGCTGCTGACCGGGAGATTTTTCTTCTTCAATCCTTTCGAGTTCCGCTCTTGCATCTTCTTCGGATACATTGTCCAGCGTCATGATTGTTGTCAGCTTGCTTTGTGTACCTGCGGAAACTCTGCTGTTTTCCGTTGTTACAAGCTCTGAATAATCTGCGGGAATGGGCTCTGACCAGTCAACATTAACTTCTTTTACCGGTGTGGAATTAAACGCCATAGCGCAGCTCACAACGGATTTTATTGCAGAAGTAAAAGAGACCTGCTTTATATCGTCTACTTTTGCCAGTGCTGCAAGAAAGATTTTTCTCAAGCTTTCGCCTGACATGTTGCCGGAGATGTTCAATCCGTACGCCTGAGGAGGTGTTTTTGTGAGAATATAGAAAAAGTTCATCAGCAAATCGATATGCTTTTGGATTGCATCGGCTTGAAGGTTTGCTGTAATGTATTCCGGTTTTATTCCGTCTGTTCCGACTTTTACAAAATCAGAGTCAGGGAAAATCCTTTCGTTTGTTACGGGGTCATATTCCAAATTTTGTTCGCTTCCTGAGAGTTTCGGATTTGCGTGGCGGTTTATGATTTTTGAGTTCTGGCTGATTGTGAGCATAATCTCTTCAACAATTGACTTGCAGCGTTTGTAATCGCTTTCGCCAAAGTAAGAATCGCTCTCGGTTGTGTTTTTTACGGGGAAAACGAGAAAATCATTCCAAATGTCAGAAAAATCTTCCGCCTCATCAATGTTAAACAGTTCTTTCATTTCTTCGGGAGAAAGATGTCTTCCTATCTCGTCGTTTACACAGGTCCAGATTTCGTTTTCTATATAGCCTTTGTGGTGTTTTTCGATTTTTTTGAACTGTTTTTTTACACCGTTGTCCATAATCTCAAACGGGAAAACAAGAATATGACCCGAAATGTTGTTTATGTCTCCTTTGTCAAATACGGGCAACCAGCAATCGGGACAAACTGACTGGATTTTTACTTTTCCGTTTTCAAGCGCAACTTTAAATACACCGTTGCCAAATCTGGAATTGTCGATATATACTTCCTTCAAGACAGAGACAAAGTTGTTTTCTTTTGAAATTTCATCCCAGAATTTTTGCTTGCTGTCATCAACGTTTATCCCGATTCCCTGATTGGTTAAAAAACCTTTGAAGAAATCTGTCAAAGCCCAAAAAAGGTTTATGTTTATCAAAGATTGAGATGTGGTATTGTCCAGAGGGTAGCGTTTTCTGATTTTTATAATAGTAGAATTGAATGCTCTGTTGAAATTACCTTCATAAAGGTCTTTGTACTCATCATAATCCGATAATCTCTGGATTGTGTCTGTATCATTTTTTATGTCTTTAATGCTGAATGTAGTAATCATTTTTTCCTCTTTTTCTTTATGTAATTGTCTAAACCTTAACAACAAGCTCGTTGTACATTTGCGGAAATCCTCTGAAGTTTTCTTCATTTCCGAGTTCTTTGCATCTTGCGAGCGTTCTGTCACATGTCGATTCTTCACCTGTGTAACCGCACCGGCAGTCTTTGAAACGGCGAACCTGACATGTGGTTCTGTATTTCATTGCGGGAGCGGTGATTTCGTATCCGCCAAGCGAAGGTTCAATATCCATGGAGGCTGACTCATAGTCCAATTTTAGATTGTTGCACCTGCCGGCGTAGAGAACTTGTGTATATTCGCTGAGAATAGTGTTTGTGTTTACATTCAAAAAAACGAGAGTTAAAACAGCCGGCGCTCCCGTGACTACATCACCCCGCTGCCCGATAATACCGGAAAAAGCCAAGCCTACATTTGAGAGCTTTATTCCGAGTTTTGAAACACTTGTTGTATCATCTTTCTGGATTTCGTCATAACTCAGCGGTGCGCCGATATAGTCCTGACCGTTGTATCTCAAAGATGTAAGCGTTTCGTTGTCCAAAATAAATATCGAGCCTCCTTCAAGCTCGATATCCAGAAGTGTTCTGGGTATAATTTCGTCTTTTTCCAGCTCACTCATAGGGTCTGCTGTCGGAAAAACCTCTTTGAGATTCAGCTCAAAACTTCCAAACCCGAATTCTTCGACATTGACATCCAGAATATCATTGTCAAAGCGTACAGTATATATTTGGTCATCGCCGCCGAGTTCTTTTTTCCATTTCCATTCAAAAGCACGGAAACATCCTCTTTTTGCGATAAAGAAGTCTTCGAGTTTTTTTCTGGTTTTGGAATCTTTTTCAAACTTGAGTTTCCAGCTTTTTTTCGGGGAATCCCAGTAGGATTTTCTCTCATTTCGTGCGGTGTAAATCTCATCAACAACGGTATAAAAATCAATGGAGTGTTCGCATTCAGCAGAGTGATAAAAATCCAGTTCGTCAACTTGTTCAACCTGAGAGTCGTCGATGCAGCTAAATTTTAGTTCTGTTTCGCTAAAACCGTAGTCTTTCAGATTTTGTTTGAAGCTGTCATTGTCAAAATTGCAAAGATAAGTCTTTCCGTTTCCGCCTTTTTCTGTGCTCCAGACAAACTCAAATTTTCCTGCGGCGCCCATTACGGAGATAAAAAAGTCTTCGAGCTCTTTTCTTCCTTTAAAGTTTTTGTCAAACTTGAGAGTGAATGTTCTTTTCGGGTACGTCCAGACGGGATAGCGCTGTTCATAGCCTTTCATTTTTTCGTTTATCTGTGTATTGAATTGTATAGAGGTCGTGTAAACCTCTTTGTAAGGTATGTCAAAAATAGGATAATCCATAAAAAACCTTTCTGTTTTGATTTTATGCCACGGCTGCTGCTTCCTCTTTGTATAAGAGGAAGTCCATGTATGGTTGCTGTGATGCATATTCCCGGGGATTTGTTATGCGTTTTGAACAATTGTGCGCAGCTGTGATTTGTTGTTTTTTATTCCTTCATATGTGATAGTGTTCAAAAGCTGTTTGTTCTCTATCAAATACTGCTGAACATCTTTTGAATCCCACGCCTGAACGTTGAAATTGTTGAAAACAACAGGTGAAGCCCCGCTGCTGCTTTTGTAATCAGTATTTTCTGCGGGACTGAGGACTCTTTCTCCGCCTTTGAGCAGTGCAAGCTGCTCTTTTGTTCCCGGAAGTTCGGCATTGGCACCGACTGGCAGAATCCCTCCCGAGTGAAATATTTTTTTACCTTTGAAAAGCTTGCCGAAAAAGCCCGTTACGCCGCTTTTTGCTTTGCCGAAGATGCCCATAAAAGAAGAGGCGATTTTGCTCATATTTTCAACGCTCAGAATCTGCTGCATAAGTGCTTCCGTAGACGTTTGTATGAGGTAGCTGTAGAGGTTTTTTGCCATCTTTCTGAGATTGCCGTCAAAATCGTCAAACTCCGTTAGCATGTCGGAAAGTCCTTTGCCGACGATGTCTTTTACATCATATAATCCTTCTTCAAACAAACCAAAAGTGGCGGCTTCCGAGCGTTTGTCGTACAATTTGTCAAGGCTTTCGAGGGTTTTTGTTTTTTCTTGATCGGTTAGAGTTTTGTCGTTTTTTATTTTTTTGCTTTCTTGCATGTACCACTTGTCAATTTCGAGCCTGCGTTTTTTTGAATCAGAATAGCTTTTTACCTCAGAATCGAGAGCAGACTGTTCTTTTTCGATTTCTTTGAGAGTAAGCTCGTAAGGATTTTCGTTTTTTGTGTTTTGAACAAGACTTTTGTTCAAAGAAGAGATAGTTTTGATAAACTCTTGATAAGTTTTTAAAAAAGCTGAAACAGAAGTTTCAGCTTCTTTGAGCATTTCTTGCACGTTTTTGACAGTCTCTGAACTAGAGAGACCGCTTAAGTTATTATTTTTTTGCATTTTTTCTCCGATTTCTATAATCAAAAATAATATATTTGATTAATTAAAATTAATAACGTTCTGAAATAATTTGACCATTTTTGTTGTATGCTTTATTCCCAATCCAATGTGCATATAGTTGTCCATCTACTGAAAAAATATATGTTTCTTTTGCTGAAAGATATAGTGAAATGGAATCAAGACCTCCTGTTAAATTATATACATAGCATTTTACAGGGAAAATTAGACTATTCCTTTTTTCAATGGTTTCTAACTTACCATTTTTATCGTAGTAAAACACATAATATAGATTCTTTTTGTACACAATACTATAACTGTTATCAGAATAGTATGTAATAAACCTGTCCCCTGTTTCCTTCACACCGTTTTTAATCAAAACTTTGTTGTCCTCAAAATTTGGATCAATCCGATTAGCATCAATAATATTCTTAGGCAAAGAATATTCAACATCGGCAAAAGCTTCTTTCCTCGCAGACTCAACAGTAAAAGTGACCCCTCCTTTTAACGTGAAAGAATAAACAGGCAAAACCCAAAAACAAAAACAAAGAAAACCAAAAACAAACTTTTTCATAACTTCATAATACCATAATATGAAAAGAAATGAGACAGCCACGCTTTGCCGAAACATCCAATTTCAAGACATAGGGTCGGGGGTGAGGTTTGCATGTTTATTTAGGGTTTCAGGGCGGAGCCCTGATGTGATGTTGGTTAGAGATTTTTAAATGAAGAAATAAAAATTTACCGTACCGAATTTACCATTTTGTGAGTGGACGGAAATTTTTGTTTCTGAATTTTAAAATCTCTTTTGAGAGCGTATGTTTCTCTTTTTTGTGATACTTTTTTCTCTTGCTTGAGTCGTAGGCGAGGTACGAGCCGTACGAATCAGGATGCCCTTGTGGTATGCACACGCAATTCAAAGAGAAAAAAGTATCGTGTAAAAATAAAGATTTAGGTTTCAAAAACAAAGATTTTTGTTTTATCTTCCACCCATTCTTTACCGTAAAGAACGGGTGGAGCCCAAGAAACTCCCGACCTAGTGCTCCGTTCATACAGAATGTAGTACAAACTCATGCTCGGCAACTCGGCACGTAAAAATTGCTAAAGGACAAAGATTGAATTGTTTCAAATAATTCCCCGTGCCTCAGACAAACCTCGCTTGTTGTTGTTTGTACAGCGGAATCGGACTGGCACGCCGAGTGAGGCAAAGCCGAACCCAGTGCCATTGTGAAGGGCTACGTTCAGGAGCCCGTAACGTCCGATTCCAAGACACATTCTGTAATTCACTTTGCAAAGGTCGGATATTTATTAAATTGAGACATCCCCTGTTGCCTTAGGTTTGAATCAAATATTGCTCCACCCCGAACCCCGTGTAAAAAAACAAAAACTTTTTTCAATCCAATCAGCCACTTGTCAATTTCGAGCCTGCGTTTTTTTGAATCAGAATAGCTTTTTACCTCAGCATCAAGAGCAGACTGTTCTTTTTCGATTTCTTTGAGAGTAAGCTCGTAAGGATTTTCGTTTTTTGTGTTTTGAACAAGACTTTTGTTCAAAGAAGAGATAGTTTTGATAAACTCTTGATAAGTTTTTAAAAAAGCTGAAACAGAAGTTTCAGCTTCTTTGAGCATTTCTTGCACGTTTTTGACGGTCTCTGAACTAGAGAGACCGCCGATAGAACCATTCGATTGTTGCATATTTTCTCCTTAAATAAATTTATATTATAAACGATATTTTATCAGTCTATTGTTTTTATCATAGCACTTGTTCCCAATCCAATGAGCAACTAATGTGCCATCTAGACTAAAAATATAAATGTCATTTAGAGTTTTATAAAGAGTAATAGAAACTAGTTTTTGATTTGTATCATATTGATATGTTTTGAGAGGACAAGTTAAAGACGTCCTTTTTCCAATAGTTTCAAGTTTTCCTTCTTTTGTATAATGGAATTCAAGATAAAGATTTTTTTTGTATACAATACTATAATTTCCATTAGAAAAATAATCAATAAACCTGTCCCCTGTTTCCTTCACACCGTTTTTAATCAAAACTTTGTTGTCCTCAAAATTTGGATCAATCCGAT
>CALVAQ010000006.1 GCA_944325595.1 Candidatus Gastranaerophilales bacterium | reverse complement strand
TCGTGCGTTCTGACCGCCTGGGCAAAAACAATAATCAATTGTTTTTGCAAGCTTTGCCCACAGTTGGTTCCTGCCACCAGGGCAAATTTATTCAGTTTTCAGTTTACGTGTATTGTGGCGGAGCACTTCGTGCGTTCTGACCGCCTGGGCAAAAACAATAATCAATTGTTTTTGCAAGCTTTGCCCACAGTTGGTTCCTGCCACAGGGCAAATTATTCAGTTTTCAGAAAAATATGTATATTTGTATACATCATTTGTGACTTAATTATATTCCTGTAAATACTGCTTATTGTCAAGTATATATTTGTTTTTTAATCTTGTTAAAAAATTTTTTGAACAAAAAATGAACAAATTTTTCCATGTTTCGTTATAGTATATGTAAGGACAAAAAACTATGAACGAAAAAAAATGTAACGGTTATGAAAGTATGTATACCTTCCTGAACGAGGAAGACTTTCAAAAGCATCTGGAAACTTGTGAAGAATGCAGGAAAGAGCATGCCAGAATACAGAGAGTCTCAGACCTTATTCAAGAAGCAAAGCCCTATATCAAAGAGAAGAAAAAACAATCAAGAGTCCTAAGAGCGGCATGCGCGGCTTTTCTTGTTGTTTTTGCAACACTCAGTGTTCCTATTTATACAGTAGGTACAAATATCTATGAAGATGTGCTTGTGTACAACGAGGCAAACTCTCTTAGTATAGAAGAGATGGGGCTTCCCGTAGATGAATACGGGTTCTTATACATAAACTAAGGTAAGTATGGATTTAAAAGAAATAATCGCAACTCATGGCTCAACCGTGAGAAATATCATAAAACGTATAACAAATGAACACAATGAGGACCTTGAACAGGAGGTCTACTGCAAGGTATGGAAAAATGCTGAAAAATACGAAGAAAAAGGTATGTTTGCTGCCTGGATTAGAACTATCAGTGCTAATCTTTCAAAAGACTATCTCAAGTCCTCACAAAAAAAATTGTCCGACAATTCGACAGCTGATGAAACCGTAATTTCTCTGGTAAAAAGCAAAAAAGACTCACCTGAAGAAGAAATACTCAAAAGAGAAAGACAAAAAGCAATTACTAATGCAATAAACAAACTAAAACCTAAGTTCAAAGAAGTAATAATGCTTTATGAAATAGAAAACAAATCGTACGAAGAAATTTCACAAAAAATAAAATGTCCTATAGGCACAGTAAAATCAAGACTGTACAACGCAAAAAAAGAACTGGCAGAAATGCTTAAAGATCTACTTTAGAAAGGATAAAAACATGAAAAAATCTTTGATTATCGCAGGGATTGCAGCTTTGATGCTTTCCTCCACAATGAGCTACGCAAATACTGTTACTGACACAAATGCTCCCAAAAAGCCGGAATGTAACTGCAAATGCCAAAAACAAAAACCGCCCAAAATGACACGTCAGAGTCTCGATGACAGACTCAAACTCACTGAAGACCAGAAAAAACAGGCTCGTGAAATCAGAATGAAAGGACACGAAAAAATCAAACCTGTTTTCGAGAAAATGAAGGCAAAACATGAAGAAATCAGAACGGTAAAACAGAGCAATCTCTCTGAAGAAGAAAAAGCAAAAAAACTCACCGCTTTGAAAAAAGATATGTTTGAACTCAAAAAACAGGCTCGTGAAATCAGAAATGAAAACACAAAAGAGTTTGAAGCTATCTTGACCCCCGAACAAAAAGCAGAGTTTGAACAAATCAAAAAAGAAGCAAGAGACAGACACATTCAGATGAAAAAACACAGAAGAGGTCATCATCCGGGATTTGGTTCGGGACAAAGACCTCTGCCTCCTAAAACACAACCTGTACAAAAATAATCATCATCAACTCCCTAAATCGTAAATAAAACCATGCTAAGGCTCTGCAGCGCAGAGCCTTATTTTTAAAAAATACTAAAAAATTAAAAATACTAATTATCTATACTTATAATTTTTACAGTAACTTGTACATCAGAAATAGACATATACTCATATTTTACATTATATTTTTGTACAAATTCCTGAAAAGCTTTATATTCATGGTTCTGCCAGTTATGATAATTGAAATATTCATCAAAAACAATAACTGTTCCTGATTTTATTCTGTCAGCACAAAGTTCAAAAACATCTCTGGTTGAAGAATATATATCGCAATCTATGTGCATAAAAGCGATATTTTCTTTGTGATTTTGTAAAAAATCAGGTAATGTATCTTTGAACCACCCTTTGACAAGAATAGCATTTCCTAAAACAGAGGGTAAAACACATCCTCTTAAATCAAATGCACCTTTTTGTGCTAATGTTCCGGTCCAATCGTCAGGCAAGCCTTCAAAAGAATCAAATCCATAAACAGTTTGCTTAATCTTTTTTGCTATATGATTTAGTGATTCAGCACGCCATACACCAAATTCCAAATGCAACCCCTCTATTGTAACTTTATTTAGGGCATATGATAAATTACATATTCTGTCAGGGAAAAACATCAATTTTGACAAATCCATGTGACTTTTGATGTATTCGATACTTTCTTTAAATGCTTCTTGTTTAAAATAATAAGGAATCCCCCTTTGCATATCAATCAATTCGGCTATATGTTTTAACTGTTCAATGATAAGATTTTGCTGTTGTATTAAATCTTTTTTCTTTATTTTTAAACCTAAAATATTTATTATTTTGTATGGTCCGTCGTATTTAACAGAAAATAATTTGTTGCCTGACATAGAAAACTCCCTTACACTGTTTTACTAAATTTCTAAATTTTATTAGTATTATTCTATCATAAATAAAGACAATGATAATTGAACCTATCATTTTGAACGTTAAAAATACTTTTGTGTTGGAAAATTCGATTATGCTGTGTATGCATTTTAAAAATTACAATTAAAAATCTTTACACACGTGATTTTCAAAACAATATAGAGTAAAATTTTGTTATGAAAAAGATTTTGTCATATATCTTGCTTACAGCATTTATATTTGTAAATACAGGCTTGTCAACGCTGTCGGCTTCTGCTCAGACACAGGCAGCAGACAATTCTGCAGATGAAACCTTCAAAGGTCGTGCAGAGTTTACGGATAAACTTGAAAAGGAAAATCAGAAGCTTTTCACTGGAGAAATAGAGCAGCTTGAGCCAAAAGATGTAATAAAAATGACAGTCTCTCAGGTTCTAAGCTCCGGCTTTACGGAAGAGGGCGATGAATTCTTTGCGGAAATTTCTTCTGATGTTGAGGGAGAAAAGGGTGTTATTCTTCCGTCCGGAACGATTGCTCACGGAAGTGTAAAGGCAATAGAAGGTTCAAAAAGACTCGGCAGAGACGGCTGGATAGAAGTCAGCTTTGATTATTTGATTACGCCTGACGGGAGAGAAATTCCGATTGAAGGCAAAATGAGTACAAAACTCAATCCTGTGGCAGGAGCGGGCAAGACTGTTGCAAAAAGTGCCGGATACACAGCATTGGGCGGTGTTGTCGGCGGATTTTTAGCACTCAATATGTTCGGGCTGCCTGCTGCTGTGGTCAGTCAGGGGTACACTCTCGCCGGTGGTGCTGCAGTAGGCGGTGCCGTAGGGCTGGGTATGGCTTTATACAAAAAAGGTAAGGATGTTTTGATTTCACCCGGTGATGAAATCAGAGTAAAAATTATAAAAGGTGTCGATCTTCCCGTTTTTAAAAATGAAGCGCTCAAACAGGAAGAAATAAATTGCGACGGTTTAAACGTAAAAATTACAAACATTGACTATGAAAAAGACCCGTTTGGCGAACTCAATACAATTACTATAGCGATTGTAATAACAAACCTTACTGACAAATACTTTACGGGGTTTGATATTTCTCTGCAAAACGATTTGAATGCATCTTTTTATCCGTCAGTTTTTGGCGATACAACAATACTGTTTTCAAAAATAAAACCCGGCGACAGAGTTGCAGGAAGAATCTCGTTTTCTGTAGATAACGTAAAAAGGAAACACTGGCTTATTTTCTATGACAGAGTACAAAGAAAACAGGTTGCAAAATTATCCATTGACAATGCCTACCGTGAAATTGAAAAAAAGAAGAATAAAGGCAAAAAAATCAGAGGAATAAGACAAAGAGACTACGGAAAAGAGTAGCTAATTATTCACTCCGTATCCGAACATCGCAAAGTCATATTTTACAGGGTCTTTGCTGTCGAATTTTTTCAGATTTTCCATCAACTCCAGCAAAGCTTTGTAATCATTCTGACTGCGGGTCAAAAGTCCGAGTTTTCTAGAGATTTTTGCCACATGCACATCCAACGGAATCAACAGCTCTGATTTAGGCATAAATTTCCATATACCCAAATCTACTTCACCGTCTCTGACCATCCATCTCAAAAACATATTCAATCGTTTGCAGGCACTGTTTTTGGCTGGGTTCGGCAATAGGTGGTAAAAACCTTTTGTAACAGGCAGGGTAACTCGTGAATAAAAATAATCTACAGCGCACACGAGCATTTCTTTTACATTGTGTGACTGTTTCCATTCGTATTTGAAGAGTGCTTCCAGTGATTCCCCCGAAGTATAGAGGAGTTTTAATATCAAAACTATCTGTACAATATCAATGCCGACAGAAAAACGATAGTCAAAATCATCAAGAATATGATTGTTTTCATCAAAATTCAATACAAACTCAAGAGGATTGTTGTTCATTTTTTCAAACAGTATATTCAATTTTGAGACAAAAACTTCTCTTTTTCCGTATGCAAAAATTGAAGCCAGAAATGCGGCAATTTCAACATCTTCTTTTTTGTTGAATCTGTGCGGAAACTGAACAGGATCGTCTTTTATAAAATCCTTTGTTTCATATGTTTTTGTCAATTCATCAAGATATAACTTTGTGTTCATCTCATTTTCTCAAAATACTCATCCAACAGCTTTTTGCATTCACTTTCCATTATACCGCCTTTTACATTAATCTTCGAATTTGCGATTGTCCAAAGCTCAGGTAAAACGGAAAATGCGCCGTAGACATTGTCATATGCGCCAAAATATAAATTATCTATTCTGGATTGCAAAATTGCCCAGGCACACATAGGACAGGGCTCGAGTGTAACATACATATCACATCCGCAAAGCCGCCATTCTTCAAGGTTTTTTGAAGCTTCTTTTATAGCAAGAATTTCTGCATGTGCTGTTGCATCGTTTCTTTTTTCTTTTTCGTTATGGAATTGTGCAAGGATTTTGTTATTTTTTACAATAACTGCTCCGACAGGTATATCGCTGCCGGATTTTTGAGCTATTTCAAAGGCTTTGGACATAAATTCCGTGTTCATACTGAATTAAATATATTACAAAATATTACAAAAAATCATTTTTTTTTACCGATTTTGTAATATTTCGTAATAAAAAGCTTGAATTTTGATATACTAGGTGATATATTAAAGATATACAATTAAGATATATTTTTCTCTGTCTCCCTTTATCAGCCGCAATTACAGCAGGTAGATTGTTCTATACTGTGCTGTTTTTATGCGCAAATTTTAAATCTAAAAATTAGGATATTATTAATATAAATTAGGAGTAAGTGTATGTCTAAAAATTACGTCTCAACAAAATCAACAAAGCCGTCCGAACACAATGTGCTGCCTCAATACTGCGATGACACATTGAACAATTACATCAGAAAAATTTCAAAAATCAGAGTTTTAACCACAGAAGAAGAAAAAGAGCTCGCAAGACAAGTCAAAGAGGGTACTGCGACCGATGCTCAAAAAGCAAAACAAAAACTTGTACAGGCAAATCTGAAACTTGTTGTAAACATTGCCAAAAAGACAATCCACATTTCTCATCTTCCTATGGTTGACTTGATTCAGGAGGGCAATCTCGGGCTTATGGTTGCCGTAGAAAAATTTAACTACAAACTCGGATACAGATTTTCTACTTATGCTGCGTGGTGGATAAAACAGGCTATGTTCAAAGCAATTTCCGAGCAATCACACTGTGTAAAAGTCCCTGTTTATATACAAGAAACACTATCTAAATTTTCAAAGGTAAAAGCGGAACTTGAACAAAAATACAATACACAGGTCAAAAATGAAGATGTAGCAAAGGAAATGAATATTTCCGCCGACAAAATTGATACATTCCTGAGTGCTTTTAACAAATCAATTTCGCTTGATTCTCAGTATGAACTCAATTCAGGAAGTGAAGTTACACTCTCAGATATTCTTGAGGACCCTTCTGCTTGCGCATATGCAAATGCTGAATATGAAGACCTCAAAAGAGATATAGAATATGTCGTTTCAACTCTCAAAGAAAGAGAGCAGACGGTTTTGAAATTGAGATTCGGACTTGGAGAATGGGGCAGAAAAACACTTGAAGAAATAGGAAAGATTTACGGTGTGACAAAAGAGTGTATAAGACAAACAGAAAGCAGAGCTTTGAGAAAGATAAGAGAATTTAATTACTCAAACAATCTACTCACATCATATGTACAATAGAACCAAACCACAGCGCCGTATAAATCGGCGCTTTCTTTTTACGGGCATATGCTTTCCCAATCAATTCCGTCATCATCGTCTTCGCCGGGTTCCGGTATTCTCTCTCCGTCTTCGAGCATAATTTGCAGCATAAGACGTAATTGTTTTTTGTAATTTGCAAGAGCAATCTCACGTGTTTTTGCGCAGTATGCAAAACTCGGGAATTCTTTTATTTCTATGTAATGATACGGATTGCCGTTGAAGTCCAAATCCGTGCCTTCAACAAGAGTCCAATCAAGATTTAAATAATAATCAATATCTTTATCCATCTAAAGAGTTCTCACTAAGCGGCTGCGAAATCATTATACCTTCTCCGCCCAAAACTTCTGCCTGTTTACCGTTGATATACAGATAAATCGGTTTCTTTGGAGAATTTGCCAGCGCAGTTTTGATGAGTTGTTTCATACGGCTGTAGAGGCTGTCTGCACCGCCGCCGGTTTGTATATTTGAACTTACGTCAATAATTATCTTGCTGGAGCTTTCAACAACACCCAGAATTTTTACATTTTTGGGAATTTCGGAATATACACCAAGTTTTTTCTCATATGGTGTAGGTCCGGCAACCAGTTGATTAAGTGCATAAGAAAGTTTTGTCTGACCTTGCGGCAGCTCTCTTTTAACCTTCTTAAAGATTCCGGCTTCATTTTTGTCTATTCCGAGGAAATAAACTGTTACATATGTCTTTGGCTTTTGAGGTTCTGTCGATTTTGGCTTATCCTGTGCAGCGGTAGTTTTTTGCACAGGCTCTGCAACCTGTTCTTCAACAACAAGTTTTTTCTCTACCTTTGCATGCGGAGTATCAAAGAAATTGACTTTAACATAAAAGAATGCCAGCGCCGCAAGTGCCAGAATAACCAATTTTGACCAAAAACCCATAACTGTTTCCTTTAATAATATAATCTTTTAATTATTATAATAGTTTTTGGGCACAATAACCAGCCCTTTTATTACAATTTTGTTATCAACAAAATTTATGTCTTTTAGTTTTATGATACTTTTTGAATTGTTCATAATATTTGCCTTGAACACAAACGGATTTAGTTTATTTATCAAAGGCAGCAAGACGTTGAGATTTGCATTGGCAAGATTGGGGGAGGTCTGAACATCTGTAAATATAAGTTTCCCGTCTTGTAAATCAAGCCCCATTGATGTCGAAATCATTTTTGGCTCTCCGAGGGTTAAAGGAGATACAACCTTCATGGAGAAGACCAGCCTGTTGTCTTTTATTTCCGCTTTCGGGTCGAATATTTTAAAAACTGATAATCCTGCAACACTGACATTCAGGGAATTCATCATTTTTAAATATTCGGGTGTGTTTACCATTTTTTGCAAATCGGCTGATGTGACATCAATGCTGAATGACATCAAAAAGTTTTCATTTGTATAGACCTGTCCGTCTTTGTATACAAAATGGTTGTATCCGCATAATGATTGTGCATTTACATTGGAAATATAAAATCCTTCAAAATACGCAGTGTCAGAATGTGCACTGAAACTTTTGAATTTACCTTCGAGCATAGATTTAGCGCCGAAAGGTTCGAGTTCAACTTTAAAATCGGCGTTCAGCGCTTTATCCATCTGTTTTTTTATTTGAGATTCCAGTGTCTTTGAAACGAGAAAGTTCATACCGCTGATTTTGCTGAGTGTTGATGCAATCGGACCGGAAACAGTCGTTTCTGCGGGGCACATTGATGTTTCGCAATAATTTCCCTCTGCAAAGACAGGCATACAGCTAAATGCCAGAATTATTAAAAATAAAAATTTTGTTGCTATTTTCATGGAACAAACACCTTCTTTGTCACTAAAATATCCTTCCCACCTTTTTTTGCAACCGCACAGAGTTCGTCCTGATATACAAGACAAATGTATTCATCCTCTTCAAACTGTTTTGTTTTTAACGGCTGTCCGTGTTTAACCTTTTGAAATTCAAACTCTGAGAGGTTGTAACAATTATATGATAAAACATCAACGGGATTTATCAAATTCGATTCCACATCTGATTTGTCAACAAAAGCATCAACAGGAACAGCATCTGCAGATCTGAATTTTCCGCATCTTGTCCGGATGAGAGTTGTCATAACAGCTCCGCTCCCGAGCGCAAGACCCAAATCGTGCACAATTGAGCGGATATATGTTCCTTTTGAACAGTCAATTTCAATTTTTGCTGTTTGTTTTTCAAACTCGAAGTCCAGAAGTTCAATTTTGTTTACAAATACTGTTCTTTTGGGGATATCATCAGGGACTATTCCCTGTCTTGCCAGTTCATACAATCTCTTCCCTTTGTAATGCACGGCAGAATATGCGGGAGGAATTTGCTCTATTTTTCCGGAAAATTGCCGCAAACCATTTAAAACTTCTTCTTTTAAAACTTTTTTAGAAGAATACTCCTTGAGTGCACCTTCAATATCATAAGTATCGGAAACTTTTCCAAATTCCATTTGTGCGATGTATGTTTTGCCTTCATCAAGAAACTCAATCAATCTTGCAGCTTTGCCGACAGCTACAGGCAAAACGCCTTCAGCCATCGGATCAAGAGTTCCGCTGTGTCCGATTTGTCTGATACCTCCGGCACGTCTTATTTTTGCAACAACATCATGAGACGTAATGCCCTTAGGTTTATAAATATTTAAAAAACCAAACAGCATCTTATTCTGTCTCTTTTGGCTCATCTTTTGAGAGCTGGTCTATCAAACTTGTAACTCTTGTACCTCTTTCAAGAGAATCATCCGGTATAAAACGCAGTTCCGGAGTTAGTCTCAGTCTGATTCTTTTTCCTACTTCATATCTGATTTTTGAAACATTATTTTCAAGCGCATCTATAGTATGCTGCTTTGTTTCTTCATCACCTGCAAAAACAGAAAAATAAACTTTTGCAAAAGAATTGTCATGCGCAAGTTCAATATCCGTGATAGATACAATACCTTTTATATTTGCATCACGGATATCTTTTTGTACAATATCCGCAATTTCCTTCATAAGCGTTTTTCTGACACGTTCATTTCTTAAAGACATTGTCTGTTCCTCGTATTGTCTATACCAGCGCCTGTCTTTCAACTTCTTCCGTTGTTGAAACTTCTATGATATCGCCTTCTTGTATATCATTGAATTTTGCAAATGATACACCGCATTCAAAACCGGTAGCGACTTCTTTTACATCGTCTTTGAATCGTTTCAGCTGGTCGATTGTACCGGTAAATACCGTCTCGCCGTCTCTAATGACTTTTGCGGTTTTGCCTCTGAGAATTTTGCCTTCAAGCACGTAGCATCCTGCAATTCTGCCGGTTTTGCCAACGGTGAACACCTGTCTTACTTCTGCTTTTCCGAGGGTTACTTCTTTTACTTCAGGCTGAAGCAGGTTAAGCATGGTCTTTTCGAGGTCTTCCAGAATTTGATAGATAATGTCGAATTTTTTAATCGTAACATTTTCTCTTGTAGCGGCAATTTCAGCATTATTGTCTTCTCTTACGGAGAAACCGAGAATAATTGCATTGCTGGCTGCTGCGAGCATTACATCAGCTTCGGATATATCACCGACACCGACATGGATGAGCTTGATAATAATTTCTTCAGATTTGAACTGACCGATAGCCTGTGAAAGAGCTTCTGCAGAGCCGTTTGTATTGGCTTTGATAATCAAATTCAAATGCTGGAAACCGTCTTCGCTTTCACCGACAACTTCATTTCTTATGTGATTTGGAAGCATTGCCTCAAGACGGGAAGTGCGCTCTTTTTCTTTTCTTTCTGCAACAATCGCTTTCATTGCTTTTTCGTTTTCAACAACTTCGAATTTGTCGCCTGCCTGCGGAACTTCTGTCAATCCCAGAATTTCAACAGGTGTAGAAGGTGTAGCTTTTTTGACTCTTTCTCCGGAATCAGAAAGCAAAGCACGGACTTTTCCGCAAACATTACCGACGACAACGCAGTTTCCTGTTTTGAGTGTTCCGTTTTGTACAAGCAATGTAGCAACAGGACCTTTACCTTTGTCAAGATTTGCTTCAATAACAACACCTGATGCAGGTGCATCGGGGTTTGCTTTCAAATCCATAACATCAGCCATAAGCAGAATATATTCCAAAAGCTCGTCTATACCTGTTCCTTGCAATGCACTGACTTTTACACAAACAGTATCGCCGCCCCACTCTTCAGGAACCAATCCGTATTCTGTCAACTGCTGCAATACTTTATCAGGGTTTGCATCAGGTTTATCCACCTTGTTTACAGCAACGATAATAGGAACTTCCGCAGCTCTGGCATGGTTTATTGCCTCTATAGTCTGCGGCATAATACCGTCATCTGCAGCTACAACAAGAATAGCGATATCCGTGGATTTTGCACCTCTTGCTCTCATCTCTGTAAAAGCTTCGTGACCGGGAGTATCTATAAATACGATTTTCTTGTTGTTCAAATATACGGTATATGCACCGATTGACTGCGTGATACCGCCAACTTCGGTTGATACAATTTTATGCTTTGATGCACGGATAGAATCAAGCAGTGTTGTCTTACCGTGGTCAACGTGACCCATAATACTGATAACAGGAGCTCTTTTCTTTAAGAGTTTTGGGTCAACGGCAGCAAGTTCTTTTGCTTCTTCTTCTTTTTGGAGCTCTTCTTCTATATATGCATCGAGGTCTTCTTCCTGAACTTCGATTTCAAAGTTTTCGCATACTTTTTTTGCTGTAGCAACATCTATAACCTGATTGACAGTTGCAAGGATACCCTGCATCATAAGGAATTTTACAATTTCAGCAGACGGCTTATTGATTTTTTCAGAAAGTTCACCGACTGTCAAAGGTTGGTTTATGACTACGCTTTTTACTTCTTCAACAGCTTCTTCAACGTGAGTTCTCTTTTTATGTTTCTGTGCATTGGCTTTTTCAAGACTTATTCTTTCCTGTTCTTCCTCTTTTGATTTGTACATTCTGTCTTTTTTCTTTGCACCTTTTTTCTTGGAAGAACCTTTACCCTCATAAATTTCTTGAGGAATCATATGTCTTTGAATTGGTTTTTTCTCAGCTCTTTGTGTTTCTTTTTTTGTTTCAGCGGCTTTAGTTGTTTCAACGGCAGCGGATTTTTGCTCTTTTGCATCTGCTTTTGCAGAAGCAGGCTTGTTTTTATCAGCCTTATTTATAATAACCTTTCCCAAAGCCGGTTTTTTGACCGGTTGAGCAGGTTCGATTTTGCCCAGACGAAGTCTTTCTGAAGGTTCTACTTTCCCAAGTTTAACTTTCGGAGCAGGTTCGGTTTTTTCAACAGCAGGTTTTTCTTCTTCTTTTGGAGCTTCTTCTGGCTTCGGCTTTGCTTTTTTTACAATAAATGCTTTTGGTTTCTTTTCCTGTGCAGGCTTTGGATTTTTGATTAGGTCTTTGAATTTGTTCGCCTGTGTATCAGAGATTACGCTGGAATGAGACTTAACTTTTATTCCCAGTTTTGTCTCTAATTGTTCTATAACATCTTTATTTGCCATATTTAGCTCTTTAGCTAAATCATAAACTCTGATTGTATCTGCCATTAAATATATATCTCCAAATTCTGCTGTTAATATATTTGTAACACAATCTAGTTTTCAAGTACAGCCCTGATTTTTTCTTTCAGTTCATCATTTACGCTGATTTTCAGAATTTTAAATATACGTCCTTTTTTAAATGCAGTTTCTATGCAGGAAAAATCTCTGCAAATATAACAGGAACGACCTGTAATATCAGACGAAGGGTCAACAACAATTTCCTTTGTTCTAAAATGTTTTGTAATTTTTATCAACTCATTTCTGGGTTTCAAAGAATTACAAGCAATACATTTTCTGATTACTTTAGACTCATTCATATCAGCAGCCTACGAACATTGTTTTTCCTATGTCTTTGCGGTAGCGCATACCTTCAAAGCTGATTTCTTCTACACTGTCATAAACTGCTTTTGCGGCTTTTTCCAGTGTTGAAGCGGTAGCTGTTGCAACAAGTGTTCTTCCTCCGGCTGTAACATATTTTCCTTCGGAATTCAAGATAGTATTGAAATGAGAAATTTCTCCGTATTCTGATGCTGTCTCCAATCCTTCAATAACTTTTCCGTAATTGCCGTCTTGGGGATAATTGCCTGAACTCAAAACTACAGATGCCGAATAATATGGCAAAAGACGTATTTCATTGTATTCATCAACAAGTGAGCCAACAATGGCTGCTTTCATAATATTACATATATTTTCGTCTAAAAGCTCAAAAACACATTGAGCATCAGGCTCTTTGAAAAACGGATTAAACTCAATTACATTCAAATTTCCGCTTCTGTCTATTATTATATCAATACCCAGAATACCGACATACTGGTTTCCGTTTTTTGCAAGTTCATCCAGTGTCGGATAAACTACATTTTTGAATATTTTTCCTTCCAATTCTCTGTTCATCATATAAAAAGGAGCATATGCGCCCAATCCCGATGTAACAGAGCCTCCGTTTCCTTCAAGTACATATTTGTACGGAACAACGGAACAAACAGGCATTGCATTGTATCCGTCAGTGATTACATAATAAGAAAACTCCTGACCAGCTATATGGTCTTCTATAATTACTTTCTTTTTGTTTGCACTGAAAAGGTCATTAATTATTCTTTTTGCAATTACAAAAGTATCGCATACAAAAACATTTTCTCCGTGTTCATGGGCGTCTGTTTTTATTATCAAAGGGTATTTGGATTTTCTTGCATAATCAACCGCTACATTTTCCCTGTCAAAAATTCCGAATTTAGGTGTAGGAATTTTTGTTTTGTACATAAATTTTTTGCCGATAGATTTGCTTGCTGATATTCTTGCGGCTTCAGATGTCGGTGCGCATATCATCATGCCGGCTTCGTTGAATTTTTCCGTAACGCCGTTTAAAATAGCAGTTTCCGAACAGGGTATAATCAAATCAATATTGTTTGCTGCTGCAAATTCAACAAGTTCATCAGTATTATCCGCTGCGATATCTATACAGTTTGCAAACTCTGCTATCGCTTGATTTCCTGGTGCAACAAAGACAAGCTCTGTTTCTTCATATTGCGAGACAAGCTTTGCCAGAGAGTATTCTTTTGCTCCAGAACCTATTATTAAAATTTTCATAAATCAAACCACCTTTTTGTCCGGTGCATACATTATACTACACAAGAATACAAGAAAAAAGCTTTCACATTTTGTGAAAGCTTTTTTGGGTTAGTTTTTTGAGGTTGATTTTGGGGATAATTATTTTATGAACAAATTGAACCGATTATACCGACTACTGCACCGACACCTGCACCGATTGCAGCACCGACAGGTCCTCCGAATGCAACACCGATTGCTGCACCGGTAGCTGCATATGTTGTACAAGCACCGACTTTGCCGACAGTTTTCTTAACCTTATCAGATTTAGGAGCTTCAGTGCCTTCCAGTCTTGCTATAACTTCTTCAGCTGTGTATCTTTGGGCGTTGCCGAATGAAAGTGCATCCCAGAAGCCGTTAGCAATAGCACCGTCGCAATTTTGTTGAATCATTGCTTTAAGATCCTGTCCTGTTGCTGCTTGATATTGTCTTTTTGCGCAATCTCTCAATGTCTTTTCAAGAGCTACCGGATCATTTTTGAACTCTTCTTGCAATTTGTCATAAAGAGGAGATCTTCTAATCATATCAACAATTTTTTCAAACTGTTCAACAATTTGATCTGTCTGACCTTCAACAACAACTGTTTGCAAAGAGTTGCATGCTTCTCTTATTGAACCGGCAAGACCGTCTGTTGCGCTGGCATAGTTCTTTATATTTTTGCCTTCTACATAATGATGTTCTCTTGCATAATCACGTAAAGCCGCATCATAAGCCAATCTTTCTTTATAATCCATATTCATATATTTAAGATACTGTTGAGACGGACCATAAGGACCATACATGCCCATACCCATTCCGTACACACCATACATACCGCCATACATACCGGGTCCAAAGCCCATACTTACATTTAACGGCAAATCATAAACCTGAGGCAGTCCCAATCCGAAATCTCTGGCATATTCGGCATTAAGATTTGCCAAACCTGCGCCGGTAGGATTTGCCTCTACCTGAAATTTATTTGGATAACCAGTGCATCCTGTGATTGCGCTCATAACCAACCTCCAAATTGAATTTTCCTGTTTAGGATAACTTAATAAATCTAACCTTACATTTATATAAAAACTTTTAGGATTTAAGAATTGCCTTATTTTTATTTTTTGCTTAATATTTGTTAACATATTTTTTACAATAAAAAAGCCGTATTCATACAAGAATACGGCTTTTTAGGAACAAACTGTTTACACTAAAAGTTGTAACAATCTTTCTGTATCTTTGTCTCCTCGTCCGGAGAGATTTACAACAACAATATCTTCCTTATTTGTTTCAGGCATTAGTTTTTCAAGATAGGCAATTGCATGTGCTGATTCAATTGCAGGAATAATTCCCTCCTGTTTTGACAATCTGGCAAATGCCTGAACGGCTTCATTGTCAGTAACCGGTTCATACTTTACTCTACCGGTGTCATGCAAATAACAGTGTTCAGGTCCGCAGCCCGGATAATCCAAGCCTGCGGAAATCGAATAAGATTCTCCGACGTTTCCGTCTTTGTCGCAAAGTACATACTGCCGTTCTCCATGGAGAATCATTATCTTTCCTTTTTGAAGACTGGCTGCGGTTTTTTCTGTGTCAGCGCCTTCACCTGCAGCTTCCAATCCTATTAATCGGACATTCGTATCATCCAAAAAGGCATAAAATGACCCTATAGCATTACTTCCTCCTCCGATACAGGCAAGAACGTAATCAGGCAGTCTTCCTTCTTTTTCAAGGCACTGGTGTTTTATTTCATTGCCGATAATTGATTGGAAAAATCGCACCATTTTGGGATAAGGATGGGGTCCGACAGCGGAACCCAGTACATAAAATACCTCATCACTGTGTCTGAGCCAATAGTCTATAGCTGCATCACATGCATCTGAAAGTGTTTTTGTTCCTGTGTCGACGGAATGAACTTTGGCACCCAAAAGTTTCATTCTTTCAACATTCAAATGCTGTCTTATTATATCTTTTTCTCCCATAAAAACATCACAATCAAGCCCGAGAAGAGTTGCTGCGGTAGCAGATGCAACTCCGTGTTGTCCTGCACCTGTTTCTGCAATAATCTTTTTTGCTCCCATTCTCTTTGCAAGAAGCGCCTGCCCGATAACGTTATTGATTTTGTGTGCACCTGTATGGTTCAGGTCTTCTCTTTTTAGATAAATTTTGCCTTTACCGTAATATTGTGTGAGGTTTTTTGCGTAATACAAAGGTGTCGGACGACCTGAATAATCCTTTAAAAGGTCATAGACTTCTTTTAAAAATTCATCGTCATTTTTTGCCTTTTCAAATTCATCATCAAGTCTTTTTAATACTTTTTTAAAGTTTTCCGGAACAAATGCACCGCCGAATTCTCCAAAAAACCCGTCTTTATCCGGCATATTATATTTTTTTAAATTTTTTATAAACATCTATACCTCAATTATTATTAATAAATTAAATTATAATATGGAAAAAGAGCAGGCATTACGCCTGCTCTTTTTAAACTTAAATCTGTTATAGAAACTAGTTGTTAACTTCTTCTGTAAGTCTAACTTTTGTTCTGGCGCCTTTACCTGACAAATCAGCTTTACCTTCGTGAGACAACCAGCCGATACCCATGTTTACAAAGTTTTCATTCAAGTCTAATTCTTTTTGAATTTTAGAAATTGTAGCTTCGTTGTTTTTTTGATCTGCCAAAAATTCATAAACTTTTCCAGCTGCTTCGCCAATGTAATAATTCATTCTTAATCTCCTTCTTTTTGTGTCATAAAACAGATGATTTATAGTATTATTTATAGTATAAATTTCGGATTTTGTAAATGGAGATTTTGAATGAATACACCACTTGTAGGAAATTGTTGGAAATATAGTGACAATATCGATACTGATGTTATAATACCCGCCCGATATTTAAATACCAGCGATGAAAAAGAACTCGCAAAACATTGTTTGGAGGACCTCGATACCACATTTGCAGCCGATGTGCAGAATGGAGATATAATAGTTGCCGGAGAAAATTTTGGCTGCGGCAGTTCAAGAGAACATGCTCCTATCGCAATCAAAGCAAGCGGTATTTCCGTCGTGATTGCAAAATCTTTTGCCAGAATTTTTTACAGAAATGCGATTAACATAGGCTTGCCGATTTTGGAGAACAAAATACTTGCTGATGAATGCGCTAAAGGCGACAAAATCAGTGTGGATTTGACAACCGGTGTCGTAAAAAATCTTACAAAAGACAAGATGTATCAATGTGAGGGATTTCCTCAGGAAATACAAAATCTTATTAATCAAGGCGGTTTAATCAACTATACAAAAAAGAAA
Organism: Candidatus Gastranaerophilales bacterium; assembly: GCA_944325595.1. Classification (GTDB taxonomy): domain Bacteria; phylum Cyanobacteriota; class Vampirovibrionia; order Gastranaerophilales; family Gastranaerophilaceae; genus Limenecus. The sequence continues at coordinate 99,349 of CALVAQ010000006.1, read as the reverse complement.
CTCGGAGTTTAGAATATGAGATACAAAATAGCTTTGCTCGGCGGAGACGGAGTTGGTCCTGCGATTATTGATGAAGGTGTAAAAACACTCAATGCAATTGAGAGAAAATTCGGAATAAAATTTGAGTACGAAAAAGCATTAATTGGCGGGTGTGCATATGATGACTGTGGACATCCGCTTCCCGAATCAACTCTCAGTATTGCAAAAGATGCCGATGCTGTATTTCTCGGTGCTGTTGGTGATTGGAAATACGATACTCTTCCACCAGAAGTCAGACCGGAAAAAGCACTGCTCGGTATTAGAAAAGCGTTGAATTTGTTTGCTAATCTCAGACCGGTCACAGTTTTTGATGAGCTTACTGAAGCATCAACACTCAAGCCTGAAGTTGTAAAAGGTGTTGATATAATGATTGTTCGTGAGTTGACAGGAGATGTTTATTTCGGACAACCGAGAGGTATACAGGAAATAAACGGTGAACGTGCCGGGTTTAATAATATGATTTACTTTGAAAAAGAAATCGAAAGAGTTGCTCATGTTGCGTTTCAAACAGCCCAAAAAAGAAACAAAAAGCTTTGTTCGGTTGACAAATCAAATGTTCTTGATGCATCAAGGCTCTGGAGAGAAATAGTTACAGCAGTTTCCGACAGCTATCCCGATGTAGAGCTGACTCACATGTATGTCGATAATGCAGCAATGCAGCTTATTCGAAATCCCAAGCAGTTTGATGTAATTGTTACAGGAAACATTTTTGGAGATATACTTTCTGATGAAGCCTCAATGATATCCGGCTCTTTGGGAATGCTGCCCAGTGCAAGTCTTTCTAATCATCAAAAAGGATTGTTTGAGCCCATTCATGGTTCGGCACCTGACTTAAAAGGCAAAAATGTTGTAAACCCAATAGCGACAATTCTCTCTGCTGCAATGATGATGAGATACAGTTTTGGGCTTGATGATGCTGCACTTTTAATCGAAAATGCGGTGAAAAGTATTTTGAAAAAAGGATACAGAACGCAGGATATATACAACGCAACGCAAAAAGAGCAGACTCTTGTCGGTACTACAGGCATGGGCGATTTAATTTATAACGAAATATTAAATTTATAAACAATTTTTATAAAAAAGTGTTTAAAATTTTGAAAAAAGGGCATTATATACATGCGGGTCAGTTAACATCCAGGCACTTTTTTCGGGGTTGCGATAAAAAAAGTTTTAGGCTTGGTCTAAAAGTTCTCTGACCTGCTTTTTTTGTTTGCTTTACTTAAAAAATGGGTGGAAGATATAGTATCGTAGGTCGGATATACTAATCCGGCAAAATTTTACTCTCAACGGATTTTGCCGCCAATTCAGGATGACAGTCTTTACAAAGAAACTATTTCCGGCTCATGATCTATCTCAAGGAAGAGTTTTGCATTTTCTTGAAATTCTGCCGGATTGCTGCTTGCAATGTATTCTACATCAGCAATTCCATTCTCATTCAATAGGTTGTGCTGCTGCAAATCTTCTTTTATATAGTTTGCAAAAAGTTTTGAAGGATTAATAAACAAATCCGCCGGGGCATACTTTTTCAATTTGTCGAGCAGATAAGGATAGTGAGTGCATCCGAGAATAATTTTTTGCGGATTAAAATCAAGCACGCTGCTTAAGTATCCTGTTATGATTTCTTTTTCATCATAATTTTTTAGCTTGTGTTCGACAACAGGAACCCACAACGGACATGCCTGTTCAAAAACCTGTATATCAGGGGAATATTTTTTTAGCTCCTGTGTGTATTTTTTTGAATTTACAGTTGCATGCGTTGCCATTACTGCAATTTTTTTGAGATTTTTATCCTGAGCAAGGATTTTCGAAACAATCTGGATTATCGGGTAAATTTTAAAATCATACTTGTCTTTGAATTTGTCATAAACTGTGGCAGATGTGGTGTTACAAGCCATAACTACCGCTTTGACCTGTTTTTCCTGAAAGAAATCAAATATTTTTTTTGCCAGTAAAATAAGTTCTTCTTTTGATTTTTCTCCGTAAGGCAGATTTTTTGTATCACCAAAATAGATATAACTTTCGTTCGGACAAAGAGCAAGCAGCTGTTTGAGAACAGTAAGCCCTCCGACACCGGAGTCCATTACACCTATTGAGCTTGTTGATTTTTGGTTTTCCATCTTAATTTTTATCCAGATACTTGACTATACCTTTAGCAATCGCTTCGGCTGTTTTTTGTCTTCTTTGGTTTGTCATCAATTCTTTTCTTTCTTCCGGATTAGAAATAAATCCTGTTTCGACAAGAATTGAGGGACATTGTGTGTGATTAATAACATAAAATTTTGACTTAAACAATCCTCTGTCTTTAGAATCTATAGCAGAGGCAAATTCTTTGTGTACAATTTGCGCAAACTCGTATGACTGCGGCGTGTAATAGTGTGTCTCAAGTCCGTTGCCTTCCGGTGTTACGCTGGAGTTTACGTGTACACTTACGAACAAATCAGCTTCGTTTTTGTCTGTAATTTCGACTCTTTCCTGCAAAGAAACGTATTTGTCATTCGAACGGGTCATAACAACATTGTAGCCTTTTTTGTCGAGAATTTTTTCAAGCCGCTTTGCAATATCGAGAGTTATGTCTTTTTCGTATATGTTTTCTCGTGTTGCTCCGACATCCGAGCCGCCGTGTCCCGCATCTACGATTATTGTTCTGACATTTGGATTCTTTTTAATTATTGCGGGTATCGGTTTTGTTGTTTTTATCTCGGTTTCTTTCGGCGTAGTCAGTGTAAGCCTGAGCTGCTTATTGTCAAAGCTTTCTTTGTAATCAACAATTGTGGATTTTTTTATAGGAATTATGAGTTTTATCCCCGAATACGGAAGTTTGTCCGTTCTGAGTTTTGAAAGAACTTCCGAACTCAAATTTTTCTGATATGCAGCATGGTCAAACCCTGATGAATTGTAGAGATTTATTTCAACTTTGTCATCAAATCGTTTTATTGAATGAATTACCGGTTCTGTAAACAAAAACTGCAGTACATCAGTAGTATCACTTATCTTTTTTGCGCTGTAGGTGTAAATAGCCGCAGTTCTGTCATATAGTTTCATACCCAGTATTCTGTCTTCATGTGCCAGAAAGATGCTCTGCCTGTCATATGAATAAATTGGTCTGAATTTGTTCGGGTCTCCGCCTGTGACAACAATACGGGCTTTTGTAGGTTCGTTTTGACCTATTTTTATTGTTTCGTTTTCTGACAAAACGTATTCTTTGTTTCTTATTTCAGGAGAAACGTAAGTGTTCGGCATATCAAACACCAGCCTTGAAGGGTTGGAGAGAGTAAATGCTTTTTCTATTGCAATTTCTCCGATACCACGAATAAGTGCATTACCTCTTTTTACATCAATTCTGTGTGCGCAGAATCTTGATTTGAGTTTGTCTGCTCTTTTGGCTGCCGTTTGTATCTGAGAGTTTTCTTTTTTTACGAGTTCCCCTTTAGCGTTGAATGCTTTTTGAACTTCAATTGCTTCGGGTGTCTTTACAAGATTTGGATTTTGAGCTGCTGCTGGCTTTGTCTCTTCTTCAAATGCGGTGTATTCGTAATAGTTTTCTACAGATGATTCATCATCGTAGACGTTAGAGAAAAAATTCTGTGTGTATAGATTTTTGTTGTATGAGATTATCAGATTGTTGTCTATACGGTATATTTTTAGCTTGTTTACATTGAATTTTTTGTTGTAAGTAATGACCATCCTGACAACATTGGGGTTTGTTGTAAACTGAGAGAGCTTGACCTGTGTAATTGCACTATTTTTAAAGTCCCAGCTGCTGTTTGGACGTGTCAAAATGGCGTTGTCAATGTCGATAGAAATTCTGTCAGGGTTGGACAGTTTCATTGACTTGAGATTTATGTATTGAACTTTATTTACGGAAGAAAGAAAGATTACATTGTCCGAGTTGTCGAAATGTATGGAATTTATCTTTAATGCTTCTTCGGCGTGTACGCTGCTAAATAAAGTTGTTATGAATATGAAAAATATTAGCCAAAATTTTTTCATCATAACTATATTTTACAATAAATCGATATTATGACTAATCTTTTACATTAGTTAATTGTCGTGAGTTTTTTGTGATTTTCAATTTTAAAAAATCTTTACAAATACCGAAAAGCCAATGATACTGCTTAACTTCGTTGCATTATGGAAGCTAAAATGCCTTAAGAATATAGGATATATGCCGATAAAGTATATAGGTACAGATCAGGGATTGAAATGGCAGTCGGAAGAACAGAAATAATAGCCCAAATAGTGTCTATATACTCGCTTAATGGTTATACGGATTCTGCAAAACTTAAAGCAGATCTTGAAGCTTTGAGTGATGAACAACTCAATGCCGAGTTGTCTAGACTGCTTTCCGGAACTCAGAATTTCTTTACCACAGGGACAAGCTCATCAGGAGCTTCAAATTATTCTAATCCTTCAATCCCTCTTTTTGGTACACAAAACTTTTCTTCGCAAGGAACTGTGCCTTCTTCCAATACCCAAAATTCAATGACTAAATTTTCTGCTGCATCTGTAACCAGCTCCGGCAGCCTTTTTACCCCTGACGCTTTTGTAAATCCATATGATGGAATACAACTGGAGCGTAATTATTTATCAACCTATGTACCAGAGGAAAAATCCGATAAACTACAAGACACAATTGATCCAATGACTGTCGCACAGGAGGAATACAATATGGCTGAGTATGCAAGAGAATATCTCTTTGACTCGGCAAAAAGCGCAAGAACCTCTTATTTAAGCTATACATCAGATATGGGACCACTCGATGCATACTGGCAAATCCTCAAACCATATGCAAATATTTTAAGTGACAAAAACGTAATTTCGCTTCCCGAATTGGAGGAAATAATAACCAAAACATATTCAGATGCTCAGAACATATATAATGCAAAAGATAAATTATCATTTGAATTTAACTTCGAAAAATATAGGGGAGTAGAATTTGATGCAGCAAAAGTCAAAGATTTTAAAGCAAAATCTGAAGAATACATGATTGCCCTCGCATACAAAAATAAATATGACCAGCTTGAAAAAAGTATAAAAGAACTGAAAAATATTTATAGCAAAGAAAAAGCCCTTGATGCACAAAAAGCAGCAGGCGCAATGATTATTCCGTCAGCCTATCCTGAAATTTCCTCTGATGCAAAATTTGCTCAAATAGTCGATGAGTTCTGTCAGGGTAATGAAGAACTGAAAGAACAGTTCATGGCTTCTGTTGCTCAAAATATATCATCAAAAGATGACTTTGAAAATAATTTTGTTGATATTCTTGAAAATCTTCAGAATGAAGCTAAAAAAGCATATGATGAAAAATTGAACGGCAGAACGTTTGATGAATATAAAACTGATTATGAAACAGCCTTTTCAAATACATTTGGAGGAGAAAACGCTAAAGAACTCACAGATGCTTGGGTAATGAACCAACAACAAGGTTCTGCTTTCTTAAGAATGACCGCAGATGTTGCAGCAACAATAATACTTGGCGGTTCAAATCTTGTAGCAGGCAGTGCAGCAAAACTCACAACTAAAGTTGGAACAACAGCCGCACAATATATAGTAAAAACAGGAATGACAACCTTTGGTGTAGTTATAGACGGTGCTTTGCAGACAGGAAATGCTGCAGGCAGCAGAACAGGTCTTACCCCTGACAAATCTGAAGAAATCATGCAAAGTATGCTCAATATGGCACCTTATGCTTTCTTTGGTGCGTTTGTTTCAGGACCAATGGGTGAAATGGTCCAAAAAGCAGCTTCATCTTCTGTTTCAACTACAATGCCAAAAATACTTGAAAAAGCCTTTAATAAGTCCGTAAAAGGTCTTGGTATGGCAACAGAAGTTTCGGCGGATACCTTCTTTACAAACCTTATGACAGACGGAGATATGCTCGAAGCACTCAAAGGGAATGCACAAGGCGAAACACAGGCACGGGTTTTGAACAAGTTTATGTCAATGCTGGTCGGCGGAAGCGCCAATAAAGCGACGTTAAAAGCTTTTCAGAGTGCATTAAAAGATGCCGGCTTGGACGGCTATAAAGTCAGACAAACAAAAACAGGCTATGAAATGGTGTCACCGGAAGGCAATGTTATACCTATTGGTGCGAAAAATAGCGCACAAGAGATTTCTGAACAAAAGCCTGTAGAAACAGATACACCTATGCCCAAAACGGATGATACGGTGGTACCTGAACAGAAGCCTGCTGAAAAGACAACCAAAAAAGTAATAGACCAAGCAATGAGCAGAATAAATGATGATGAAAATATATTTGCAAAAAGAGAACAAAAAACAGCAGATACTCCTGATGCAGAGACAAATAAGCCGTTAGATGAAGCAGTCCGAAATATAGATGCTGAAACAGAAATCAAAACACAAGAAGAACCTGTTAAGATTGAAGCTGAAAAGGAAACACCTGTTGTTGCCAGAACAAAAGCAAACATTGATACAGATGCAGAATTTAAGAATAAAACTGCTAATAATATAGATATAGCTGGTTTAAGCAAAGCTAGTTTGATTAATCCTCAGAAAATAGTGTTATCCGGTATTGAATATATTGTTACTAGTTGTTCTGAAATAGAGGGTATCGGATATCGCATTAAAACAAAGTACGGTACTGAAATCATAGTAGATGCTCTAAATAGACCTATAAAAATAAAGGATTTTTTTACAACTGAAAAATTATCTTATGAATCAGATAATGCGCTTGAAGCGAATTTAATCGAAAAATTGGATATTTATAACAAATTATTATCAAAGACAACAATAGATAATAATCAAATTATAGAAACAGATTATAAAAAAGGTATTGTAACTACTACTGATAAAAATTCCGGAAATGTTACAACTAGAAAGTTGAATCAATTTGAATATCCGACAAATATATCAGATTCATCAATATTTTATGTAAATCTTGATGATGAATTTTTAAATTGTAAAAGTGCAGAAGAGCTAATAGAACTTAAAGAAAACTATGCATCAAGGGGCTATACATTACCAGAGTATTACTTTAAAAAAGGACTTAATAGAATAATCTTTAATGATGTAGTGCAGTGCAAAACTATAGAGCAACTTAATCAAGTAAAAAATGATTATATTTCAAGGGGAATACCTTTCTCTGAGAATATGTATAATAACCAGCTGACTAAAATTATAAAAATGGAGCTGTTTACTTGTGAAACACTGGATGATTTAAACGTATTTAAAGATAATTATTTACAAAAAGGAATAAATTTTTCTGATGAACTTTATGATTATCAACAAAAAGTAATTATAGATAATGAAATTAAAAAATGTAAATCAATAGAAGATTTAAACAATTTTAAAAACTTATATGAATCAAAAGGTATTGTTGTTTCCGATGAAATTTATAATACTCAACTATACGGTATTATTTTATCAGAAATTAAAGGTTGTAAATCAACAGAATCGTTAAAAGAATTACAAGAAAAATATAAAGTACAGGGACTAAATATTTCTGATGAAACTTTTGACTATTACTCTAAAAAACTTATAAATTCTGATAAGATAGATATTGAAATAAAGATAAAAGAAGGCAATGAATTCTCTTATAATAGATTTCAAAATCGTAAAATCAATTTTAATGATCCAAAATATGAAAATGATATACCCGGTGTCTGCAAAGAAATTCAAACACGTTTAGAACAGGAAATGGGTATTCTAAGCGAAAAGCAAATTTCGGATATTGCTTCTGCGGTCAGCCAGAAAATGCAAGTGCCGGAGAACTTTGTTCTGGAAATAATGTCTAGACTAACACAGTTTGGCAGCATCAAAAGATTAAATAATTTATCTGGCGAGCTAGACAAGTTAGGTATATCCGGATTTTATAAGGAAAGTGGTATTTCTACCAATTCTTCATTAAATTATTTACAGAAAAAACAACAATTACAATTAAAAAATGAATTCGGTAATGAAGCTTTTGTTCTAGATGATGCAGCTATTAAATATCTGGAAAACCTTGAATCTACAGATTTACAAGCGTTTTGTCAAAAAGTGCAGGATGGTAAAATAGTTCTTGTTGAATTAGATGGTACAAATTTAAAAATTGGCGAAAATTATTATTCTTATACTATGTTAGATGGCGGTCAAAACTTAAGTGCAATGACAGAAGCTGTAGTTGAACAAATAAAGTCAGGAAAAACGCTAGATGCTGTTATACAAGGTGATATTAAGCAAAGATTGAATAATGTATTTAAAAATATAGTCCAAGGAGACGATTTTGCAGAGACATTTGTGAAAACAATTTCTGTAAAAGAAGCAGCGACACCCCAAAGTATTGCTAATCAAATAAAATCCAATATGCCAAATGCAGACTATATTCAAAAAGTTATATCATTAGTTGTCGAAAAATCAACAGGATTAACTGAGTCTGAAAAGGTAATGGCAAGTAGTGTAATTGCAAAATATTATGATTATATGGCAAAAGTATATTCTCCTGATTCTTTTTCAGAATTATTAAAAACAAAACATGATGCAATAGAGCAGCACGTATTACAACTCGGTAAAACAATGGATGATGTTGTATATATCTATCCTGAATCAGAAAAAAGTTTTGATTTGGTATGTTTGCAATATGCCAAAATAAACGACATTGATCCAAGCAAAATACTTCTTTATAACGGTACAGAGCGTAATGTGAATTTAGATGGAAAAGTATTGGTATTGCTGGATGACATTGTAGGTTCTGGAAAATCAATGCTAACTGAAAGATTTCACTATGAAAACTGTTTATCAAATCAAAAGGATGTAAATATATTATTTACACCTATAACTTGTGCTGATAATGGTAAATATAATATTTATAATAAAATACAGGATTGTTCCAGAGTTGGAACTGATTTCCTTGTTTATGATGGTTCTCAAACAACTAAATACAACGATTTTGTAGGTATGTTGAGTCCAGAGGAATACAGAGTGCTAAATAAAATTATTGGTGACAAAGGATTTGAAGATAGTGCGCTGTGTACAGGTTTTCAATATATGACACCGGATAATAGTTCTGGTTTGGGCGGATATTTTAACTTAATAAATTTGAATAATTCTAAATCTAATACGGCAAACAAAACCAATTCCTCAGTTAATGAAATAGGAGATATATTAAGGGATTATATAAAAAATAATCCTTGATAAGATGTTAAAAGTTCATATGTTATAATGTAATAGGAGATTTTATGAAACCTAACTATATAAATAAATTATCAATTAAACATTTTAATTCTATGCAAAGACAAGGAGAGCAATCTATGGTCTCAGAAATAAAATATGATGATTTTATGAGTGATATTGTTAAAATAATAAAAACAAATGACATTGATACTGTAACCGAATACATAATGACATTGATAAAGACAGGTGAGTTAGAACAAGTCAGTGGAAATTTGTATAAGTATAAAGATTTTCATATTTTAGAATTATTAGAAAAAAATGGAATGGACTATTCTAATAAATTAAAGGTATTGGATAAATTAAACTTGAATATTACGCAAAAGTATATTGATACAATTAATAAAGACGGAACTGTGTATATTATTACAAATATTCCTGGAACAGAAAAAGGAAATCTTATTCCTTTGTGGAAGTTTGGTATAAAAAATATATCAAAAGAAGATAGGTTAGCGGCTTTTAAAGATTTTCAAAAATTAACAAAAGCCGGACTTACTGATGATAAAATCTCTCGTTCCAATGAAATGTGGTATGTAAATCCTGAAAATAAAATAATTATACCTGTATTTGAACATCTAAGAAAAATAACACCTAATGATAATCAAAAAGAAATCTTAGAAAAATATTATAATATTTTATTTAAATAGAATTAGTCCGAGAAGAATTTGTGATAAGTAATGAAATGACATGAGAGAATTTTTTGCGTGTCATTTGTTCACTATATGTGAAGACATTTTGCACAAAGTCAAAGTCTCTAATAAAACCTGACATTCTGCCAGTTTTTGTTCGGCAGAGTGGCAAAAGAAGACAAAGATGAGCAATGATACCAACCCCCCGCCACCACAGTGGCGGATGGCTCGAAGCGGCTGTCACACTAGATTAGCTTTATAGTAATTGATTAATAGAAATAAAACTATACACTTGCTTTCTCTTCCGCTTCCAGATATTTCACGGCATAGCATCCTGCTATTGCGCCGTCAGCGGCAGCAGTGATTACCTGTCTGAGCGGTGTTGTTCTTACATCTCCGATTGCAAATACGCCCTGCACCGAGGTTTGCATTGTTTCATCAGTTATGATAAACCCTGCCTCGTTTTGCTGAAGTTGTGCGTTTATATAGTCAACATTCGGAGAAAATCCGATGTACGGAAAAACGCCGTCTGCTTTCAGGTTTGATATTTCATTAGTTTTTACATTTTTTATCACAAGATTTTCAACACTGTCTGTGCCTTGAATTTCAAGAGGAATCGTGTCAAATATGAATTCAACTTTTTCATTTTTAAAAGCTCTTTCCTGTTCGATTTTGTCGGCTCTCAGGGTGTCTCTTCTATGGATTATATAGACTTTTTTTGCAAATTTTGTGAGATAGCAGCCTTCCTCTACCGCTGCGTTGCCGCCGCCGATGACGGCAATGATTTTATCTTTATAAAATGCCCCGTCGCACACCGCACAGTAGCTTACGCCTCTGCCAGTGAATTCTTTTTCTCCTTTTATTCCGAGTTTTTTTGCCTGTGCTCCCGTTGCGATGATTACTGTTTTTGATTCAAATATATTTTCTTTTGTTTCAATGATTTTGGATGCAGATACAAGGTCGATTTTTTCAATCTCCTGCATCGGATACTTATCTATATCAAACATTCCGGCATGTTCTTCAAACTTTTCCATCATGTCATATCCGCCGATTTTTCCGAATCCTGGATAGTTTTCAAGTTCCAGATAATTTGACGGCTGTCCTCCGAACATCGAAATGTCTATAATCGCTGTTTTTGCCGCACCTCTGGCGGCATATATAGCAGCGGAAAGTCCTGCCGGTCCGCCGCCCAGTATTAAAACATCATATTGTAGTTTTTTCTTTTCACTCATAATCTTCTCTCTTGATTTACTTCTTAATTTCCGCTCATAAAGATTGATTGTGCAGAGTTTCCATACATTTTCTCCGCTGTGATTTTGTATTCAACAATGTCTTCGCTGATTTTTTTTCCGTATTTGTATTTTTCTATTACTATTCTATCAGTTCCTGAAAAATTTTCACCGTTCAAAGTTAAAGTAGGCGTTTCGGTCATTTTTGCTGCTTTGCCTTCTGTAACATGTGTGAATTTGATTTTGCTGCCCTGAACTTCCTCAACAGTTACGGAGGCTTCTGCCCCCGAAACAGGATTTGATAATGTAATGACGTCGCCCGTTTTTGATAAGTTCCAATAATCCGTAGTTACTTCATTAAAAATTTTTGGATTGTTGCTGTAGGTCATTACAGATGTGATTTTCCAGCTTCCGAAAAATCCTTTCGGTACTTTGTCAGACAGAGAAATTCCCGTTTTCAGTGTCATCGCATCCGAGATATCGTTTGCACAGGGAATCCACAGGACCAATATAAAAATTAAGACAATTATTCTTTTCATAACTTTTATTTAATGACAGACTTAAATTTATCAATTGTTTTCTTTATGTTATTCTTTTCGTATGGAAAAGATATTTACATTCACCGCAAACAATCTTGAAGATACAAATATTCTCGCATCAGAATTTGCAAAAGCAGTTGAAACATCAGGTGCTTTTGTTTGTCTGTATGGTGATATAGGTGCTGGCAAAACGGCTTTTACAAAACTTGTTGCCTCTCATTTGGAGGTAAAGGAAAAGGTAACAAGCCCCAGTTTTGTAATTATAAATGAGTATCTTTCAGGAAAGCTCCCTATATACCATTTTGATTTGTACAGACTTGAGAACGAAGGCGTAAAGACAATTGTAGATGAATTGACAGAGTATTCCCGCCCCAATGTTCTTACTTTTGTTGAATGGGCGGAATTTTCTGACTATGAACTGCCGTTCAATCGTATTGAAATCAAAATAGAATATCTGGATGATACGCAAAGAAGATTTGATTTTTTTGCTGTCGGTGATGAGTACAAAAAACTTTTGGAAGGAATGAAACATTGAATATACTGACCTTTGATACAAGTTTGGACAAAACATATGTTACGCTGTCTTGCAGCGGCAGTCTGCTTGAGTGTGAGGTCATTGAAAACCACAATGAGAAATACCATTCCGCTTTTTTGATACCAGCTATTGTTTCTATATTAAAAAAACACAATATGTCTATGCAAAATATCGATGCAATCGGTACAAATGTCGGTCCCGGCAGTTTTACCGGGATTAGAGCATGTGTTACGGTGGCGAGAGTAATTGCACAGCAGTTGAATGTTCCGCTCGTCGGGGTAAGTTCTCTTGAAATTCTTTCAAAAATAAACAAGTCCGATAAAAATACAATCCTTGTTCTGGATGCAAGAAAAAGCCAGTATTATACGGCTGTATATTCGGCTGACGGCGATGAACTTCAGCCGCCAAAACTTACAATGGCGGAGGATGTTTTGAGTCTTGATTTTTCAAACGCAGTTGTCATTGCTGATGAAATAAGTGCAGGGTATTTGAAAGAAAATAGTATTGATGCGGAAATATACACTCAATTAAATGAAAATCTCGGTATATTTTTAAACAAAATAGTTGAACAAAAACTTAAAAACTCACAAAAAGATGAATTTTTGTGGGCAAAACTCAAACCCTTGTATCTGCAAGCCCCGCCGGTGACGATTTCCGCAAAATCACAGTCGGCTAATCTAAGTTAAATATATGATTTCAAAATCTCTATAATATTATTTAATATTGAATAATAACATGTATATTGGAGATTAGATTAGTATGGATATAACCTCTTTAGTAGGCATTTTCTTCGGGATTGTGTGTATCTTGATTGGTCAGGCAATGGAGGGCGGCAACATCGGGCAGCTTTTGCAGATTACTGCTGCTTTTATTGTTTTCGGCGGTACAGGCGGTGCGATTATTTTGAGTTTTTCTATAGAAGAACTTAAAAATGCCGTTGTTTTGCTAAAAGATGTATTTTTCGGTGAGAAAGTTGTATTTGAAGACGTAATAGCCGAGATTATAAAATTTGCAACCAAAGCAAGAAGAGAAGGCGCAATTTCTCTTGAAAAAGAGGCAAGAACGGCATCTGACTCTTTGATGGTAATGGGGCTTGAAGCTGTTGCCGACGGTACAGATCCCGCACTTGTTCGTCAGATGATGGAAACACAGGTTTCTCTTCTGGAAGATAAGGTTAACGGCGGTGCAAAAGTCTGGGAATCCGCAGGCGGTTTTGCTCCGACAATCGGTATCATTGGTGCTGTTCTCGGGTTGATTCAGGTTATGCAAAATCTTTCTGACCCTTCAAAGCTCGGTGCCGGTATTGCTGTTGCATTTGTTGCAACTATTTACGGTGTAGGTTCAGCTAACCTGCTGTTCATTCCTTTTGCAACAAAAATGAAATTTAAATATAAAAAGATATTCTTGAAAAAGGAAGTTATCATAGAAGGTATTCTCGCTATTCAGGCCGGCGAAAGCCCTGCTTTGATAGAAAGAAAACTTATGGCGTATGTACTTGACAGTCATATGAGAGAAGAAGCTTTGTAGGCATAAATATGGCAAAGAAAAAACAGGAAGAACACGAAAATCTTGAACGCTGGATGGTGTCTTATGCAGACTTTATGACACTTCTTTTTGCTACGTTTGTTGTTTTGTACGCTTTGTCTCAAATTAACGTTAATGAGTTTAAAAAGGTTGAAGAATCTTTGAAAAAGGCTTTCAGTGTCCAATCAATACTTGATGGCGGAAGCGGAGTTATGTCATCAGGCAATTCCGTTTTGGATACAAGTTCTGCTGATTCTATGATTGATTCACTGTTTATGGAGTATATTAGCCCGAGATATGAACAGGAATCTTATGAAAAAATCAAAAAAGAAGTAGAAGACCTTGCAAAATCGGGTGAGTTAAACGGTGTAAGCGCTACGATTGACGAAAGAGGTCTTGTAATAACGATTACTGACAAGAATATTCTCTTTCAATCAGGTTCAGCCGAGCTGAGTCCGCAGGCTAAAAAACTGCTTGAAAAAGTCGGTAAATTGATTGTTGAGAAATTTGCACTGCATTTAATCCGTGTTGAAGGACACACCGATTCTGTGCCCGTGTCAGGCAAATACCCTTCAAACTGGGAGTTGTCTTCAGCAAGAGCATCTTCTATTGTCAGATATCTAATAGACAGATTTCACATACTGCCGGATTTGATGTCAGCTGTCGGTTATGCTGATACAAGACCTGTTGATACAAAGAAAGATGCTGCATCTCTTGCAAAAAACAGAAGAGTTGAGATTGTTGTACAAAGAAATCAGAATAAAACGCTGGATCACTATCAAAATACATTTATGAAAATGGATAAAACAGAGCAGCAAAGACGCAGAAATGAACAAATTAAAATAATTAGGGAAATTGAAAACAAAGAAATTGAATCACTCGGTGAAGATGTAAAACATTCTTCGGACATGTCTACTGATTCTGAAGTGTATGAAGAAACCTCAAATGAATTTCTTAATGAGTCGAAAAGAATAGAAAAATTAAAGAGTTCAAACTAAAAGTACTACGTTTGTATGTTTAAGTTATAATTAATTTGTCGGGAATGTATCAAAGAGGAAAATAGTTGGAAAACATAAAGCTGACCAGATACATTTTGATAGCGCTGATACTGGGAATTGTAACGGGTGTTTGCATTCCTGACTTTGCCGTCAAATTATCTCCTCTTGCCATGATGTTTTTGAACATGGTCAAAATGATTATTGCCCCGTTGCTTTTTGCTACACTGGTCATTGGTATAGCAGGTCATGGCGACATAAAAAGTCTCGGAAAAATCGGATTAAAAACTATAGTGTATTTTGAGGTAATTACACTGTTTGCACTTGCTATCGGGCTTGGTATAGGACATTTTACACAGCCGGGAGCAGGCGTGTCTAATATTCCTCAAAATTCTGCTTATATGGAAACCGTTAAACAAATGGGAGAGACTGCATCTCATTCGTCTTTGACAAATCTTGTTATTGATATATTCCCATCCAGCGTTGTTCAGTCAATGGCTGAAGGAAACTTGCTTCAGATAGTTGTATTCAGTTTGTTTTTTGCCCTTGCTATATGTGCTGTCGGGCAGAAAGCAAAACCTATTATGGATTTTTTAAATTCGCTGTCCGAGGTGATGTTTAAATTTACCGAATACGTAATGTGGTTTGCTCCGGTAGGTGTATTTGCAGCCATTGCCAGTACAATCGGTAACAGCGGAATAGGTATATTGAAAAACTATGTAAAAATTGTTTTCTCATTATATTTTGCATTGGCTCTGTTTCTTGTATTTATTGTATTTTTGGTATGCATTGTTGTGAAAATACCTGTTAAAGGCTTGATAAAAATCCTGAAAGACCCTGCACTGCTTGCTTTCTCAACGGCAAGTTCTGAAGCTGCATTACCCAAGGCAATGGAACAGATGGAAAAATTTGGTGTTCCGAAAAACATTGTAGGGTTTGTTATGCCAACAGGATATACGTTTAATTTAGACGGCAGTACTTTGTATCTTTCCATGGCTGTTCTTTTTGCTACACAGATGGTTGGAATTGATTTATCGCTGCAGCATCAGCTTGTTATTATGTTTGCTTTAATGTTTACAAGCAAAGGTGTCGCAGGTGTTCCGAGAGCTTCTCTTGTTGTGTTGGCTGGTACTCTTTCCAGTCTCGGTTATCCGTTGATTGGTGTTGCTATATTGCTTGGAATTGACCAGATACTGGATATGGGAAGAACAACGGTAAATCTTGTCGGAAACTGTATTGCTACTATTTTTATTGCAAGATGGGAAAACGAATTTGATTATGAAAAGATGAATGAATATATTGCATCTAAATAGTTTTTTGTAATCTTTGAGCGAAAACCGGCAGTATATTATCAAGAAATTTTTCCGGATAATTTTTATAAGGCAAACATGTGTCAAAAAAAAACTGTTTGTACTAAAATAATAAGAGTAAAGATTATTATTTTAGTTATGGTATAGGAATAAGGAGAATTTTTATTATGCCTGGAAAAACAATTACCGTTGATGGTAACTACGCTGCAGCGCATATTGCCTATGCGATGAGCGAAGTTTCAGCTATTTATCCTATCACTCCTTCATCTACAATGGGTGAATGGATTGATGAATGGGCTTCTCAGCACAAGAAAAACATATGGGGTAAAGAAGTCAGAGTTGCAGAAATGCAGTCAGAAGCTGGTGCTGCAGGTGCAGTACATGGTTCATTGGCAGCCGGTGCTTTGACATCTACATATACAGCATCACAGGGTTTGCTTTTGATGATTCCTGTTATGCATAAAATTGCGGGTGAAATGCTGCCTTCAGTTATTCACGTTGCAGCCCGTGCAATTGCCGCACAATCTCTTTCAATTTTTGGCGACCATTCTGACGTAATGGGATGCAGAAATACAGGTTATGCAATGCTGGCTGCAAACTCTGTACAGGAAGAAATGGATCTTGCTCTTGTTGCACACCTTGCAACATACAAAGCAAAAGTTCCGTTCCTGCAGTTCTTTGACGGCTTCAGAACTTCTCACGAAGTACACAAAATTGAAGAAATCTCTTACGAAGATATTGCAAAACTTGTTGAGCCGAAATATATTGAAGAATTCAGAAAAAGAGCTATGAGACCTGAAGCTCCTATCTGCAAAGTCGGTGCACAAAACACAGATGTATACTTCCAGGGTCGTGAAACTGTTAACAAATACTACAATGCAGTACCTGATATCGTTCAGGAATATATGGACAAGGTTGCTGCAGTTACCGGCAGACAGTATCATCCGTTTGATTATGTCGGTGCTCCCGATGCAACAGATGTAATTGTTGCTATGGGTTCAGGCTGTGAAACTATTGAAGAAACAATTGAGTACCTGAACGCTAAACGCGGTACAAAATACGGCTTGGTAAAAGTAAGACTTTACAGACCGTTTGATGTAAAACGCTTCAATGAAGCATTGCCGAAATCTGTTAAACGTATTACTGTTCTCGACAGAACAAAAGAACCGGGTTCAATCGGTGAACCTTTGTATCTGGATGTTGTTGCAGCTCTTGAAAACAAAGATATCAGAGTTATCGGCGGACGTTACGGTTTGTCTTCAAAAGAATTCACTCCGTCAATGGTTCTTGCTGTATACAAACATGCTGAAAACAACGGTTTCCACGGTTTTACAGTCGGTATTGAAGATGATGTTACAAACAAATCATTGAAAGTTGAAGAGCACATCGTAACTGAGCCCGAAGGAACTACAAACTGCATGTTCTGGGGTCTTGGTTCTGACGGTACTGTCGGTGCTAACAAAAACTCAATCAAGATTATCGGTCAATACACAAATAAAGATGCGCAAGCCTACTTTGCTTATGACTCAAAAAAATCTTTCGGTGTAACTGTTTCTCACTTGAGATTTGGTGACAAACCGATTAAATCTACATATCTTATTACAGCACCTGACTTTGTATCCTGCTCTGCTCATTCATACATTGGCAGATATGATTTGCTTAAAGGTATCAAAGAAGGCGGTGTATTCCTCCTCAACAGCCCTTGGTCAAAAGAAGAAGCATTTTCTCACTTAACAAGAGATATGCAAGAAACTATAATCAATAAGAAAGTAAAATTCTACAATATAGATGCAGAAGCTCTTATTGAAAAACAACCCGGACTTAGAGGTAAAGGTGCAAACACCGTAATGATGGTTGCTTACTTCAAAGTGTCAGGTATCATTCCTTTTGAACAAGCTTTGGAAGGTATGAGAGAAATGACAAAGAAAACCTTTAAGAAAAAAGGCGATGATGTTGTAAATATGAACCTTGCATTGATTGATGCAGCTGTTGATGCCTGTGAAGAAGTAGTTGTTCCTTCTTCATTAGACGGTGTTGCTTGTGCCGATGCTGTTAAATTCATTTCTGATGATGCAAGTGATTTTGCTAAGAAAATCATTGAACCTTCAATGAGACAAAAAGGCGACGACATTCCTGTTTCTGCAATGTCAAATGACGGTGTAATCCCGACAGGTACTGCATGCCTTGAAAAACGTGGTATTGCTCCTCGTGTTCCTCATTGGAATTCAGAAGCTTGTATTCAGTGCGGTATCTGTGCATCTGCATGTCCTCATGCTGCAATCAGAACTAAATTGATTGAAAAAGAAAATCTTGGCAATGCACCTGAATCATTTAACACTATTGAAGCAAAACCGAACCTCAACGGCGAACACTTCAAAGTTCAGGTATATTGCAAAGATTGTACAGGATGCGGTGTCTGCGTAGATCAGTGTCCTGCCAACAAAAACCCTGAAAAACAGGCTCTTACTTGGTCAACTATTGAAAAAGAAGAAGCTGATTTCCAACTTATCAACGAAAAATTCTTTGATGAATTGCCTGATAATGTAATGGGTAAAAACACTACAAAAACAATCAAAGGCGCTATGCTCAGAAAACCGTTGTTCGAGTTCTCCGGTGCTTGCGCAGGCTGCGGTGAGACACCTTATGTTAAACTCGTTTCACAATTGTTCGGTGAAAATGCCATTGTTGCAAACGCAACTGGTTGTTCTTCAATCTACTCCGGTACTTTCCCGACAATTCCTTATACTACAACCAAAGAAGGCAGAGGTCCTGCCTGGGCAAACTCATTGTTTGAAGACAATGCCGAGTTTGGTTTTGGTATGAGATTGGCAGTTGACCAGAACAGAGATACTTTGAAAACTTATGTTGAAAAAGTTCTTGAAAACGATAAAACACCTGCTGATTTGAAAGAAGCTCTTGAAGCTGCAATGGCTCATTTTGAAAATTCAAAAACAGAAGAAGCTGTTGCTGCACAAGATAAAGCAAAAGAAGTTCTTGCAAAATATGCAGATGTTCCTTGTCCTGATTTGGCTAAGGTAAGAGAACTTCAAGACTACTTTACCGACAAATCTGTATGGATTATCGGTGGTGACGGCTGGGCTAACGATATCGGATACGGCGGTATTGACCACGTTCTTGCTCAAAACAAAAACGTAAATATCCTCGTTCTTGATACTGAGGTATACTCAAATACCGGCGGTCAGGCTTCCAAATCTACACCAACCGGTGCAGTTGCCAAGTTTGCTACAGGCGGTAAAAGAACTTACAAGAAAAACATGGGCTTGATGAGTATGTCATACGGCTATGTATATGTTGCATCAGTTGCACTGGGTGCAGACAGAGCTCAAACTCTTAAAGCATTCCAGGAAGCTGAAGCATATGATGGTCCGTCTATCATCTTTGCTTATGCTCCTTGTATCGCCCACGGTATTGATATGAGTAAAACTCAGACAGAGCAAAAACGTGCTGTAGAAGCAGGTTATTTCCCGCTTTACAGATACAATCCTGCTAATGAACAGCCATTCAGCTGGGATGCTAAAGACCCGAAAGAAAGCTATCAGGACTTCATCAGAAGTGAAGGTCGTTACAAACAGCTTGTAAAAACCAACCCTGAAGCTGCTGAAGCTCTTTACAAGCAGGCAGAAGAAGATGCCGCAAAGAGAATGTCTGTTTACAAAGCAGTTGGTGAGTTGATGAAGTAGTTAATTAAAACTTCATAAAAAACAAAACAGGTACCTGATATTGCGCAGGTGCCTGTTTTATTTATAACAGTATTGTTTCAAAGACAACTGTTTCTAATCAAGGTTACATCAGGGCTTCGCCCTGAAACCTGTTTATACAAAAATTCCATGCTGTATTGGAATTATCAATATATTAACAGGAGGTTACAGGGGGATACCCCCTGTTGGGCGAAGCTTATGTATGTCTTGAAATCAGACGTTCGCCAAAAGCGTGGTTTAGGCTCACAAGGGCACTGGGTTCGGTTCCACCTCACACGGCGTGCCCGTCCGATTTCGCTAGAGCTTTTTAGCATTTGGAGAAAATTTACTCAGTCTTGTGCTGAGAAATTTTCGAACAAAGGCTTTAAAAGCTCTTTCGAACAAGCGTGTTTTGCCTTCTTTTGCCGTTGAGCTATAGCGAAACGTGCAAAATGGCTTCACGAAACAATCTATAAATTTTTATTCTTTTTACAAAACTGTATATAGTGAACTTTTTTGGTTCGTTTTTTCTTTTTGCCTCGCAAACAAAAAGAAAAAATGAACATATAAACAAAAAACCTTTAACAAAAAACAATTGTCTTTGAAACAAGAATTCTTTTTTCTTTAGATACTTTTCTTTCTTTGTATCTTGCAGGCACACCTTCACCCCGCCCCTCGGTCTTGAAAAATTGGACGTTTCCAAAGCGTGGTTTGCCTGCGCATGAGCACTGGGTCTTCGACACAGCGTGCTCGTCCAATTTCGCTCCCGCAGGAGAAAGAAAATTATTTGACAAACTGCCATTCTGAAACATTCAAAAAACATCGCCACAAGAATAAAGCTGTGTTCAGAATCCTTCCAGTCGGGTATATATTCATCCATCCTGTAAAATACTGCGTTCTCTTTTCAAGATAACAGTATACAGGGGCTATCTAAACCACATTAAAAAATATATTGCGAAACAAAACAGAATTTTTTTACATAATAAATGTTATAACTCATCAGATTTCTGATTTCTGCAAAAGTTCTGTATTTAATATTAGCGTGTTTGTATTATAATTATCGTACAAAATTACATAAACAGAGGTTTGTAAATCGTATGAATAAATATTTATTGGAAATCGGTACGGAAGAATTACCATACAAATTTGTGAGCAGCGGCATTGTTCAGTTGAAAAATTCTTTTGAAAAGCTTTTGAAAGAAAATCAAATTGATTTTTCCGATATAAAATACTTTTCTACACCGAGACGTTTGACTTTAATTATCGAAGGTTTTGAAACAAAGCAGCCGGATACCGTAAAGACCGTTAAAGGTCCGATTTTGAATATTGCATACGATGAAAACGGAAATCTCTCAAAAGCCGGTCAGGGTTTTGCAAAGAAAAACGGTGTTGATGAATCAGCTCTTTACAAAGAAGACAACTACGTCTGGGCAAAAATTGAGCAAAAAGGTAAAGAAATAAAAGATATTCTGCAAGAACATGTTGAGAAAATTGTTCTGAAAATGCAAGGACCCTATTTTATGAGATGGGCTGATTTGGATGTAAAATTCCAAAGACCGATTAGATGGGTTGTTTCGCTTTTAAACGAGGAAGAGTTAAAAATAAAAATAGCCGACATCGAATCTTCCAGATATTCCAGAGGGCACAGATTTAAATCAGATAAAGTCGAAATCAAAAATCCCGATGCATATGAGCAGGCTTTGTATGATAGCAATGTAATTGTCGACTCAAAAAAAAGAAAAGAAAGAATTGTTGAATCAGCAAAAGCAGAAGCTAAAAAGATAGGAGCGGAAGTATATTTTGACGACAATTTGCTGGAAGAAGTTACAAACATCTGTGAATGGCCGGTGCCCGTGATTTGCAACTTTGATGAAAAATACCTGAGTATTCCTGAAAAAGTTACCGTTACGGTTATGGCAGTGCATCAGAGATATTTTCCGCTGTACAAAAACGGAAAACTCTTAAACAGCTTTATTACAATAACAAACTACATTGGCAGCAATTTTGATAATATCAAAGCAGGTAATGAAAGAGTTGTTGTTGCCAGATTGGATGATGCGATATTCTTCTTTAACGAAGATACCAAAGTTCCTTTTGAAAACTACGTTGAAAAACTTAAGGGTATCACATTCCAAAAAGGGATGGGCTCTGTTTATGACAAAACCCAGCGTATTGTCAAACTGTCTGAATATCTTGCACAAAAGACAGGCGCACCAGTTGATACCGTAAAAAGAACAGCATTGTTGTGCAAAGCTGACCTTGTTACAAGTCTTGTTTTTGAATTTACTGAATTACAAGGCTTTATCGGCTCTGATTATGCCTTTAATGCGGGTGAAAAACCCGAAGTTGTAAAAGGAATTAAAGAACATTATTATCCTCTGGGCTCTGATTCCGAGCTTGCTGACGGTATAGAAGGTCAAATTGTCGGAATAGCCGACAAGATTGATACAATAGTTGCCGTATTTGCGGAAGGCAAAAAGCCGACAGGCTCTGCTGACCCGCTGGGTGTCAGACGTGCTACGCTCGGTATTATCAAAACAATAATACAAAAAGCTCTTGATATAGATTTGGAAGTTTTGATACAAAAATCTATAGACCTTATGCCTGTCCAAATTGAGGATAAAGCTGCTTTATTCAATGAAGTAAGAAACTTCTTTGAACAGAGACTGAATATACTTTATACGGAAAAATACAGACATGATGTTGTAGATGCTTGCATTTCAAACCAAAATGTTTTGACTGATTTGAAAGATTTTGCTTCAAAAATCGAATTTATTTCTCAAAAAATTAATTCTGCTGATTTTGTACCTATGAATGAATCAGCAAACAGAATTATCAGAATTGTCAAAGATTACAAAACCGACAAATTGCCTGATAGTACTTTGTTTAATACTGATGCGGAAACGGCATTGTGGAAGAGTGTTTCTTCTATTGATATTGACAAACTCGACAATTCCGCTTTATACAAAGCTCTTGAAAGCGCAGTAAAGGATATAGACAACTTCTTTGATAAAGTACTCGTAATGGATAAAGATGAAAAAGTCAAAGAAAACAGATTGGCTTTGCTGTATTTTATTAAACAACGATTTGACAGAATTGCCGATTTTTCAAAATTTGTAATTTAGACAAGTTTTTTGCATAAAAAGAGATATGCTCATGACGGGTATATCTCTTTTTTTGTAAAAATACCCGAAAAGACAGCCATTTGTAAATATTCAGTCTTTTTTTATAATTTTTTTGTTGCTTTTGTGATATGTTATTGCTATAAAGAAAAAAGCACGTTTTGTGCTGATGGTGTTATTAGATTAGTGACAAAAAAAGGAGAATTATGGGTTTACCTAAAGTAGCATATTTTTCAATGGAAATAGCATTAGACCAGTCTCTGAGCACATACTCAGGCGGATTGGGATTTTTGGCAGGTTCGCATATGCTTTCTGCCGGTTATCTGCAAATGCCTATGGTTGGCGTTACTATTTTGTGGTCATATGGCTACTACAATCAGAGAATTAACGAAGAAGGAAACGTTGAGGTTGCATATATAAGAAAACACTACGATTTCTTGCAGGATGTTGATGCTCAAGTTACTCTCGATATTTTCGGTGAAAAAGTTATTGTTAAAGCTTTCAGAGTAGATCCTGATTTGTTTGGCTCTTGCCCTGTATACCTTTTGACTACAGATGTTGACGGCAACTCTGAATGGGCAAGATCCATTTCACACAAACTTTATGACGGAAATGAAAAAATCAGAATTGCTCAGGAAATTGTTCTCGGTATCGGTGGTATCAGACTTTTGCAAGCAATAAAATATGATTTTGAATGTGTACATATGAACGAAGGTCATGCTCTTCCTGCTGCATTTGAACTTTTGCAGCAAAACGGCGGCGACCTCGAAAAAACAAAAAGACAGGTTGTTTTCACTACTCACACACCTGTTGCAGCCGGCAACGAAGTTCACTGGGTTGATACACTTCTTGAAGGCGGTTTCTTTGCTGGTTGTTCAAGGGAAAGAGCTGTTGCATTAGGCGGCGAGCATTTCTCTTTGACAGTTGCTGCATTGAGAATGAGCCGTATTGCTAATGCTGTATCTCAACTTCACGGTCTTGTTGCTAACAAAATGTGGAACTGGGTTGACGGCAGATGCCCGATTCGTGCTATTACAAATGCTGTTAACCTTCATTACTGGCAGGATGAAAGAATTGCTAATGCAAAATCATTGCAGGATTTGTTAGACGCCAAAATTGAAATGAAAAAAGAAGTGTTCAGCTATATTGCAAACACAACCGGTAAAAGATTTGATCCTAACGTTTTGACTATTACCTGGGCAAGAAGATTTGCCGACTACAAACGTGCATGGCTAATCTTTATGGATATGGACAGAATCCTCAAACTTTTGAACGCAAACAAGGTTCAATTGATTTTTGCAGGTAAATTCCATCCTGATGATGCTATGGGTCGTGAAATGTTTAACAACATTTTACACAAATCATACAACATCAAAAATGTTGCTGTTCTTGCCGGTTATGAACTCGAACTCAGCGGCAAACTCAAAAGAGCTACTGATGTATGGCTGAATACACCTATCAGACCGCTTGAAGCATCAGGTACTTCAGGCATGTCTGCAAATGCTAACGGTGCACTTCACCTTTCTATTTATGACGGATGGACTGTTGAAGGTACATTCCCCGGTATTAACGGTTACACTGTTGAGTATCCTGGTCTTGATGACGATATTCCGTGGGAAGAAAGACACTGGAAAGACCATGATTGCATAATGGATATCATTGAAAATCAAATCATTCCTACATACTATGACAACAAAATGGAATGGGCTAGAATGATGAGACAGGCAATCAGAACTTCAGAAGCTTACTTCAATTCTGACAGAATGGTTATAGAATACTTCAACAGAATCTATAAACCTATTGCTCACGAAAGTCCGAAAGAAGGCGGTTTGAATACAAACGCATCTGATATGACAGTTGATCCTTCTCAAAAAGAAGCACCGAATATGGATGCTTGGACTTATTCAAACATCAAGTAAGTAATATATGTAAAGCAAAAAAGACCTGTTATTTTAATAACAGGTCTTTTTTTGCATTTGTTTTATCCTTTAACAGCTCCGTCGTTTTCTCCGGAGATAAAATATCTTTGCATTGCAATAAAGAATACAAGAATCGGAATTGTTGCAATAATCGAACCGGCAGCAATGTATCTCCAGTTTGCGCTAAACATTCCCTGCAAATCATTTACACCGACAGGCAGTGTATAAAGTGTTTTTTGTGTCAAAACAATACTCGGCCACAAAAATTCACCCCACGAACCAATAAAAGTAAAAATCGCAAGTACTGCGAGAGTGGGTTTTACCATAGGAATAAGGATTTTCCACCAGATTTGAAATACATTGCATCCGTCAACAAAGGCCGCTTCTTCCATTTCTTTCGGTATTGCAAGAAATGCTTGTCTCATCAGAAATATTCCAAATGCATTTACGGCAAAAGGCAATATCAACCCTAAATACCCCATAACACAGTTAACAGAATCAACCATATGTAATTTCAAAACAATCAGATAAACAGGCAGCATTATTGCCTGAAACGGTATCATAATTGTTGCCAGAGTAGCATAAAAGACTACTCTTTTGCCTTTAAAATCCATTCTTGCCAGAGGATATGCAGCGAGTGCGGATAAAATGAGATTTAGCAGTACCGTGAAACCAGCAACTACCATGCTGTTTAAGAAATACAGCATAAAAGGTATCTGATTCCATACTCCTTTAAAGTTATCCCAGGTTGGCTCCTGCGGAAAAAATACCGGAGGATACTGAAAAATATTTTCGCTGTTGCCTTTCAAAGCAGTTGAAAGCAGCCATATGAACGGAAAAATCGACAGCAACGATACGAAAATCAGCGTTGCGTGTATAAAAAATCCCCGTGATATGCTTTTGAAATTTCTCATTTTATATCTTTCTTTTTATAACTGATATTGCTTGTTTTCAAAGAAAACAAAATTGATTATGGACAGGACAAGTACAATCACAAGCAGTATAACTGATGCTGCTGAAGCTATGCCCAGATCCAGATTTTCAAATGCTCTTTCGTATATGTAATATACAATCGTTTTGCTCGAATCTAAAGGTCCGCCTTTTGTCATAACATAAATCTCGACGAAAACTTTCATTGCAGAGATTGATGAGATTGTCGTAACAAGCCCGATTGTAGGCATAAGATGCGGCAGTGTAACTGTCAGGTGTTTTGTGAGAGGATTTGCTCCGTCGACATCACATGCTTCATACAGGTCTTTGGGCACGCTCATTAGAGCCGAAAGGTATATCATCATATAATACCCGATACCTTTCCAGATAGTTACGATTATGACTGAATAAAGTGCAATATTCGGGTCAGTCAGCCAGCCAAGTGCATCTACATGGAAAAGAGCCATTACATAATTCAAAATCCCCTGCTGGGCATAAAGCCATTTGAAAGCAATTGCCGCAACAACAATAGATACGATTACAGGCAGATATATTATGATTTTGTATAAAGTTATGCCCCTTATTTTCTGATTTATCATTATTGCAATGATAAGCGGTATTACTACCAGAAACGGTACAGCAACAATAAGGTATATAAAAGTGTTTAAAAGAACTTTGTAGAAAATCGGTGATTTTAAAAGTTCCGTGTAGTTTGCGAGCGAGACAAACTGAGGGCTGTATATATTTGAATTGTAATCAAAAAAGCTCAATATAATAGTTTCAAAAAAAGGAATAAAAAAGAACAGTATCAAAATCACTGCCGCCGGCAGTAAAAATAAATACGGTACATATTTTTTATAATATTTATACAAATTGACTCCTTAGCTTTTGTTTTTAGTAATCATAATGCGTTTTCAGACACATTCCGTTTTGTGATACCTTAAAGTTTGTGCTTGTCAGAGACATAAGCATGGATCTGTCTCCATGATAATCTATTGACCATGTACCGAGAAATTTTGGCTTTTCTCCTGTTGCCGCATAAGCAAAAACAAGTATTCTGTCAGGATTCAATGCATCCCATCCGAGAGGGTATATATCCCATCTGTAATCTTTGAGATACAATCCGTGATTTTTTTGCCAGTAGTATTGTATAGCTGATCTTACCTCGCTCAGATTTTTTGTTCGACCTGTTTCAAGATCGAAAACGAGCAGATTTGTTTTCCATAAACCGTCAGGCGTAAAAGAGATTTTTTCTTTTACGGCAATCCTTTTTCCGTCAGCCGACCAGTCAACAACTGTCAGTGTCTTTTGAATATCCAAATCCAGCGAATCCATGCCGGTTCTTAGTATTGTTTTTTTACCTTGATTTACATGTGCTGTTTCAACACGTTCATAAAGGCTTTTTTTTGTATCAAGATTCATCAGATACAGTTCTGTTCCTGCAGTTTTTGTGGAGGGAAAGTAGTAGACGGTAGAATATGCAAGTTTGTCTTTTGCCGGTGATACGACTCCTATAGAATTGATTTTTCTTGTCTTTTTTAAATTGTTTAAATCGATATCAATGTATCCCGGCGGATTGTTGTACTTTACGAGTGTTATTGACGGATCCGGTAAATCAACGATTTTGGAATCTTTGGGAAATTTTGGAGAGGGTATTTCTTCGGACTTGGCAGCAGCTTTGTTTGCTTCTCTGTAATACTCGTTCATCGTTTTGGGCATATTGTTAGTCGGTTCGGGATGTTTTGCTTTGTAACTCTTTGTCCAGAAAAAATGAGATGCAACATCTCTTTGAAAATCAAAACAAAACGCAGCCTGACTGTCCGCACAAAAACAGAACACAGCAAAAAATATTACGATATAGCTTGCTGCAGTTCTTTTCATATCTATACGAGACCTTCTCTCATTGCTGTTACTGCAGCCTGAGTTCTGTCATCGACATACAGTTTCTGCAATATGCTGTGAACATGTGCTTTTGCCGTTGCTCTCGTGATAAAAAGCTTTTCTGCAATTTCGGGATTGGAAAGACCGTCCACTATCAGCGCAAGAACCTCCATTTCTCTGTCAGTAAGTCCGAAACTGTTCTTTGCTGTTTTGTAATCAACGCTGGTCGGTACTTCGGCTTTTTGTTTTTGCACACTTGAGAGTACCAATCTTGCAATTGCGGGATCAAGCCACGCCGTTCCTTCGTTAACAGCAATGATAGCAGACGTAAGCTGCTCGGGTGTGGCGCCTTTCATAATGTATCCGTCAGCACCTGCTGCCAGTGCGGCAAATACATCATCGTCATTGTCTCTTGATGTAAATATAAGTATTTTGGAATTGAGATTTGCTTCTTTTATCTGTCTTGTTGCTTCAATGCCGTCAATGACAGGAAGTCCTATGTCCATCAAAATAACATCAGGAAGCAGCTCTTTTGCCATATCCACACCCTGTTGTCCGTCTTCTGCCTGACCTATAAGAGTGATTCCGTCAGCTTTTTCCAGAACAAGCGCCGTGCCCATTCTTATCATTGTGTGATCTTCTACAAGAAGAACTTTTATCTCAGTATCCGCCATAAATTTTATTCCTTACATTTAAACTTTAGTTTTAATCTCAAGTGATTTTGGTATCATAAAGGAGAAAACACTTCCTTTAGAAACCTCGCTTTCCGCCCAGATTTTGCCCTGATGCGCTTCAACAATCTGTCTTGAAAGATAAAGCCCCAGTCCTGTGCCTGCCGAGCGTTTTTTGCTTGTACCCTGCGAAAATCTTTTGAACAGCTTTGTTATATCTCCTTTAGGAATACCGATTCCGTTGTCCTTTACGCTCAAAATCAGGTCGCCATCTTTATTTGAGGCTGTTATTTCTATCTTTCCGCCTTCTTTTGTATGATTGAGTGCATTGCCGCACAAGTTTAAAAGCACACGTCTCAGTTCATTCCTGTCTGCCGTAAGCTGGGCATCTTCCGTATCATTATAGGTCGTTGTTATTTCTATCTGTTTTTTGTCCGCAAGTGCTTTTATTTGTGCAATGCAATCATCGATGAAGGACTTCAGCTCAAAATTTGTTTTGCAAAGATTCAGTTTTCCTGACTCGTATTTGTATACTTCAAGCAATGCATTGACCAGACCGAGCATATCTTCGTTGCTTTTTTTCATAGTGACAAGAAGTGTTTTTTGTTTTTCTTCTATTTCTCCCAATGAGCCGTCTATAAAGAATTGCAGTGTCTGAATTGCCGCAAGCAGTGGAGTTCTCAAATCATGTGTGAGAGTTGCTATAAAATCATCTCTCAATCGTTCCATTTCTTTTTGGAGGCTTACGTTTCTGACTACGCCGACATAGTTTGTTTCTTCTTCCGGTTTGTCTGACAAAATAGGTGCAAAATTAATTTCTACCGGTATTTTCTTGTCATTGATAAAGTTTTGTATTGCTGCATCTCTCAGGAGAATTTCTTTTTTGTCATTTATGATTTTTTGAAGTTTCCCTTCCTGCGCAAAGATAAGTTCATGCAGGTCTTTGTTTTCAAGCAAATGTTTATCCAGCCCGGTAAGATTTTCAAACGCCGGATTTGCATTCAATATTTTTGCTTCAGGCGAAACCATAACAATACCGTCTGCGCAGTAATGAATGATTGCACTGAGCTTTGTGTTTGACTCAACAAGGTCGGCGGTTTTTTGCATGACTATTTCTTCAAGCGAGTGGGAATATTTTTCGAGCTGCTCTTTTGCTGCAGAGAGTTCTTCTATCTTTTGATTAAGTTCAGAGATAAGCCCGCTTCTTTCTATTCCGTTTCTTATGGAAATGAGCAAATCCTCGTTATTCCAGGGTTTTTCTATATATTTGTATATTCCGACTTCGTTGATTGCTTTGATTGCGTTTTCTTTGTCGGCATATCCAGTAAGAAGAATCATGCTCACATCTTCACGGATTTTTTTTGCTTCCGAAAGAAATTCAATACCGTTCATTTTCGGCATCATAAAATCTGAAAGAATTAAATCGGGTTTGTTTTCTTTTATGTATTCAAGCGCTTTTTGTGGTTCTGAAAAACACACAACATCCTCAAAACCCTCAATCCCGAGAAGCATTTTCAGCGTAGACAGAACAATTTCTTCATCGTCGACAGCGATTATTTTTTTAGACTTATACTCTTTCATCAATTTTTCCCAAATCTATTTAATACTAAGATATCCTATATTTCCTGTCAGGACAAATATTTTACAATTGTAAAGCAATATATTATAATCAATATCTGGATATACAGGAGATTTTTTATGAATAATGAGTTGCTTTCTATATTGGAGAAAAACAGCAGGATAGATTTTAAAGAACTTTCAGTACTGCTTGGAATTTCTGAAGAAGAGGTTTTGAATGAAATTTCACAGCTTGAAAAAGACGGTGTCATTTGTGCCTATCATACTTTGATTAACTGGGAAAAAACCGATATAGAATCCGTAACGGCACTGATAGAAGTCAAAGTTACTCCGCAGAGGGGACAGGGGTTTGACAGAATTGCTGAAAGGTTATACAACTATCCTGAGGTTAAATCAGTGTATTTAATATCCGGAGGATATGATTTGCTTGTGACACTGGAAGAAAAAAGTCTCAAAGAGATTGCTGCTTTTGTTTCTGATAAATTGTCCACTCTGGACAGTGTTTTGAGTACGGCAACTCATTTTATACTCAAAAAGTATAAAGACCACGGAACAATAATCAATAAACAGGTTAAAGATGAAAGAGAGGTTATTATACCGTGAGAAACTTTCTTTCTGACAAAGTTACAGGACTAAAACCTTCCGGTATCAGAAAATTCTTTGATATTGTTACGGAAATGGAAGATGCTATCTCGCTCGGCGTCGGAGAGCCCGATTTTGATACGCCGTGGTTTGTCAGAGATGAGGGGATTTTTTCTCTGGAAAAGGGAAAAACTTTTTATACCTCAAATGCCGGTTTGAAAGAACTGAGACAGGAAATTTCAAACTATATCAAAAGGACACAGGGTATTGAATACAATCCGCTAAATGAAATTGTCGTGACAGTTGGCGGGTCAGAGGCTATTGATATTTCTCTTAGAGCCGTGATAAACCCCGGTGATGAGGTTATTATCCCGCAGCCGTCTTATGTTTCATATGAGCCGTGTGCTTTGCTTGCAGGTGCAAAGCCGGTTATTGTTGAATTAAAGGCAGAAAATGAATTCCGTCTTACGAAAGAGGAGCTGCTGTCAGCAATTACTGATAAAACAAAGGTTCTTGTCCTTCCTTATCCGAACAATCCGACAGGTGCAATCATGGAAAAAAACGAGTTGGAAGAAATTGCAAAAGTTGTGAAAGAAAAGGATTTGCTGGTTTTGTCAGATGAAATTTATTCGGCACTCACGTACAAGGGGGAACATATTTCTATTGCTTCACTGCCGGATATGAAAGAACGGACAATTCTCATAAACGGTTTTTCAAAAGCATATGCTATGACCGGCTGGCGTTTGGGATATGCCTGCGGACCGAAAGAAATAATAGCCCAGATGACAAAAATCCACCAGTTTGCGATTATGTGTGCGCCGACTACGAGTCAGTATGCAGCTGTTCAGGCATTAAAAAAAGGCGATGATGCAGTTGAACAGATGAGGCAATCGTATAATGAGCGCAGAAGATTTTTGATGAATGCGTTCAAAGAAATGGATCTGTCATGTTTTGAGCCGTTCGGAGCGTTTTATGTTTTTCCTTGTATAAAAGAGTTTAATATGACATCGGAAGAATTTGCTACAAAGCTCCTTATGGAGGAAAAGGTTGCAGTTGTTCCGGGTACGGCATTTGGTGATTGTGCGGAAGGCTTTTTACGAATTTCTTATGCGTATTCACTGGATACACTGAGAGAAGCCATGACCCGTATCGGTCGATTTGTAAAGAATTTAAGGAAATCTGTATAAACTTTCCGCTATCTGTTGTGCAGGTTGTCTCAGGCATGCGTATTTAAAACAGGTTTTATAAGAAATTCTGATAATCATATTCAAAATCTAATTTGATGAAATATATTGACGAAAATGCTATAATGTAAACATATATTAAGCTGTTTCTTGAAATAAGCATCCAAAAAACAGAAAAATATCTGTATGAAAAGATTAGTCGTAGTATTTTCAATATTTATGCTATTATGCCCGATTCTCAGGAATGCGGCATATTGTGCGGTTGATGTGACATCTCAAACATCTAACCCCGAAGACGATATGTTTGCGCCTATTGAATTGGATTTGACCGACTATACTTATTTGAATGACAAAAACAAAAAATTTGAACTCAGTGTAGAAAAAGAAGACAAACCGATGTTTGTTAAAAATAAAGGTGAGGTTTGGTCAGAAGACAAACTGTTTTTATATGATTATTATTCAGACGAAACAAATCTTCGTGTTCTGCCCAGCTATGGTTCTTTAGGCAGCTATGTAACAAGAGATTTGGACGAAAATACCTCCGTCATGGTCGGACAAGACGGTATTTCCTCAATAAACGGAGATACTGTGAATTTTGCATATGCAAACAGTTCGTATTACAGCAGCGGGGCTCGTCTCGATAGGCAGTCAAAATTTTTGAATTACTCAATAGGCGCTTTTAATGAAACTGATACTCTAAATCAACAGCTAGCGGCAATAGTTGCAACAAAACCCAAAAGTTTACTGAATTCAAAAGGCAAATTTTATGTAGGCGGAGGTGTCTTTTCAAACCTTATGGATGATGTTGACAAAAACACTTCGGGCGTTTTTGCGCAGTACAAAAATGACAGGCTTAGCTTCGGTGCACAATTTGCTCGTTCTGAATATACAAAATCAGGTTATAACGATTCCAGCTCCGCACATTTTTTGACGACATACAAATTAAATGACCATCTGTCATTAAGTAACAAAATAGTAAAAAACTTTGATATAGATGAATTACAGGGCGAAATAGGCGTTAAATATTCACCGTTCAGTGAAACAGACAGACTGCAGTTTGAGCTTACCGCAGCAAATTACCAGTCACAAAATGTCATAACCCGCCAGCGATTGAAGTTTTCCACATCGTTTAAATTTTAGACAATTTTTTCAAGATACGAGTTTCTCGGAACATTAATCTGTTCAGAAGTCTCGAGATTTTTTAGTGTAACTGTATTTGTATTCAATTCGTCATCCATCAAAATAAGAGCGTATTTTGCGGATTTTGAAGCTTTTTCAAGCTGTTTTTTAAATTTTCTTGCTGCATAATCAAAATCAGCACTAAGTCCGCTGGCTCTTATTTCGTCCACAATTTTGAAGGTTTCGGCTATATTTTCGGATATAACAAAAACATCAGCTTTTTGTGTTTCTGATTTTTCTATAAGAGAGTACAATCTCTCCATACCCATAGCCCAACCGACTGCAGGAGTAGAAGGTCCGCCAAGAGTTTCTACAAGAGAATCATAACGTCCGCCGCCGCATACCGCATTTTGTGAGCCGAGATTGTTTGATTTTATTTCAAAGACTGTTCTGTTGTAGTAATCCAACCCTCTTACGAGAAGTTTGTTTACTCTGTATGGAATGTTTAGTGCGGTCAAATATTCTTTTACTTTGTCAAAGTGTGATTTGCAGTCTTCGCATATAAAGTCGCCCAGAATAACCTTTTGGACTTCTTCTTTTTCAAAAATTTCTTTGCAGGACTCAACTTTGCAATCAAGTATTCTCAACGGATTTTTTTCATATCTGAAATTGCAATCCTCGCACAAATCTTTCAAATAAGGTTTTAAAACTTCTTTTATTGCTTCTCTGTATTTTTTTCTGCACTCGGGGCAACCGAGGGAATTTATTTCTATTTCAAGGTCGTTTAATCCGAGTTCATTCAAATATTTTACAGCAAGATTAATTGCTTCGGCATCAGCAGAAGGCTCCTGAGAGCCGAACATTTCGACACCGACTTGATGAAATTGTCTTTGCCTTCCTGCCTGCGGTCTTTCATAACGGAACATCGGTCCTTTATACCAGAGTTTTACGGGCTGCGGAAGTCTTGAAAAGCCATGTTCAATAAAGGCACGGACCACTCCAGCGGTATTCTCAGGTCGGAGTGTCAATGAGCGTTCGCTTTTTTCAAAGGTGTACATCTCTTTATTTACAATATCAGTTGAATCACCGACACCTCTCGCAAAAAGCTCTGTTGCTTCAAATACGGGTGTTCTGATTTCCTGAAAATTTGCAAGCGAAAATACTCTGCGTGCAATATCTTCCATTCTCTGCCATGTGGCTGCTTCTGAAGGAAGAATGTCTTTTGTTCCTTTTTGTGCCTGTATCACATTAACCTCTCAATCTAATAGTACAATTATATATAAAAAACAACTATTTCAATAACTCAAAATTTATAGTAAAATCAACTCATAATAAAACTATAGAAACGAGGAACAAATGGAGTTAAAAGGCGGTTTTAATGCACAGAATATAAGTTTTGGAATACTGATTCTATTTATTATATTTTTGCTGGTAAAAATGACGGACATTGCACTTTTGCTTTTTGTCAGTTATGTCATTTCCTGTGCGATAAATCCGTTTGTTGATAAAATGTCTGAAAAAATTCCCCGTTCACTTGCTACAACGGTAATGATTTTTGTAATCACTCTTGTCACTCTTCTTATTCTTACACCGATTGTTATTATGTCGGTAAATGAGATAAAAGAATTTTTGGCACAGCTGCCGCAGCAGCTTCACAATATACAGCATTTTCTCGGAACCTTCAAAATCGGCGGACAGTCCATATCAGACTATCTGGATATGAACACTGTTCTCACAAATTCTTCACCGATAGCAAAAGAGGTCATAGATAAATCAATAAATATAACAATCGGTTTTGTCGGAATTCTGACAATTCTTGTTACAATCGGTATTATTGTATATTTCCTTACAAATGACAGAGACAAAATAAAAGAATACTGCCTGAAACTTTTCCCTGTTTCTATCAGAGAAAAAGCTTCAACTGTCATGGATGAATTGGAAACTAAAGTCGGCGGATATGTGACAGCACAGCTTTTGTCAATAACGATTGTGGGTATAGTTGTCGCTGTTGTTCTTCTTGTATTAAAAGTAGAATATGCAGTCTTTCTTGGCTTTATATCCGCTATTCTGGACCTGATTCCTATTGTCGGTCCTATTGTATCAGGCGTGTTAATTCTGCTTGTTGCTTTTCCGAAAGGCTGGATTGTTGTAGCGCTTGCTATCGGTTCATTGCTTTTGGGACAGTTTTTGGAAAACAACTGGGCAAAACCTTATTTCTTTTCAAAATATATGGATTTACATCCGTTGGTTGTAATCTTTTCTTTCATAATTGCAGCCCAGTTTCTCGGTGTAGTCGGTGTTTTGATTGCACCTGCAATTGCTGCCGTTGTGGTTACCCTGTTTGAGGAAGTATATATTAAAACACTAAATGATTCACAGGAAAAAGGCACAAATGAGTAGCGAAATTTGCCTGTATAAACCGCCTGTCAAAACACCCGAAATAAATATCTGGATGTCATTTCCGGCAGCAGAGTCCTTCGGGCTTGCGGCACTCGGATGTATGTCAATTGTAAAAACGCTTGATATGAGAAGTGATTATTTTGTCGAAAAGGTCTTTACAGATACAGATAATACCAAACTAAAACCCGGTGATGTTGATGTGTTTGGTGTTTCATTTTCTTTTGATTTTGATTTTCTCGGATTGTTGAAAATTTTTGATAAATACAAAATACCTTTTTATTCAAAAGACAGAACAGAAAATCACCCGTTTGTTTTTGGTGGCGGACCGGCTTTGATGGCAAATCCCGAACCTTATGCGGAGTTTTTTGATTTTATTATTATCGGTGATGCCGAGCACATTGATACGGATATTATTGATGTAATAAAAACCAATAAATATCTGCCAAGGACAGAAGTCTTGAAACTGCTCTCAAAAATTGATGGCGTGTATATTCCTTCTTTTACAAAATATACACCGCAAACGGGAGTTACTTTGCTCGATGGAAGTAAGTTTATAGTAAAAAAAATATCTGCACAACTGGAAAACTGTATTGCTACACCTGTGTTGAGCGAAAAAAGTTTTTTTTCAAATACATATGTAATAGAAGTTGAGCGGGGGTGCCCGAGAAGATGCGGCTTTTGCCTTGCTTCATACTTGAATATGCCTGTCAGATTTTGCGAGTATGAAAAAATTATTGAAAAAATTGATGAAGGGTTAAATTATACAAACAAAATAGCTCTGCTTGGTGCACTCATAACAGCGCATCCTGATATAGAAAAAATTTGCAGCTATATACTGAAGAAAAAAGAAACAATCCCGGAGCTGGAAATGTCTGTTTCTTCTCTCAGGGCGGATACGGTCTCTCCATTGATAATACAAACACTTGTTGCCTGCGGACAGAAACATTCAACAATCGCAATAGAAGCTGCTACTGAAAGACTCAGAAAAGTTGTAAACAAAAATCTTACTGAAGAACAGATTTTTGAAACCGTAAAAACAGCAGAAGATAACGGACTTAAAGGTCTGAAAATATATGCAATGATTGGTCTGCCGACAGAAACAAAAGATGATATCGAAGCTTTTGTGAAACTGGCGGCAAAACTAAAAAGCAAATTCAGAAATTTCGATTTTACATTCTCATTCGGAACTTTTGTTCCAAAAGCCAACACACCTTTTCAGT
This sequence comes from Candidatus Gastranaerophilales bacterium, assembly GCA_944325595.1. GTDB lineage: Bacteria > Cyanobacteriota > Vampirovibrionia > Gastranaerophilales > Gastranaerophilaceae > Limenecus. Next base: position 63,077 of record CALVAQ010000006.1, on the reverse strand, counting down.
ATACAGAGCGAGAATCAACAAAATCGCTCGAAAAAAAATATGAATATTTGAAAAAAGAGTTTCACAAACTGGGCATGAAAATCAGAACATCAAGTGTAAAATGGGATTACTGGCAGGCCGTATTGTCACGTGGAGACAGAAGACTGGCACCATATCTTGTAAAAGTATATGAGGAAGGCTCAAACCTCGGTGCCTTCAAACAGGCATATAAAGAAATGGAAAAACAAAATCTGCTGCCCCCGTCAGATTATTTTGCTCTAAAATCACATGACAAAAATGAAGTTTTGCCGTGGTCTTTTATCCAAACGCTATCATCGGATGATGTCTTGGGTAATGAGTATACAAGGCTTTTGGGTGATTATAAAGAAATATAAATTTTTAATAAAATTTTTATAATTAAAAGGGTTGACATTTATTTTCTTGATGTCATAATAAAAATGTAAGGTTTAAGTGTAGTCGAAACACTAAATAACATTGATAACATTTAATAACCCCGAACACATATAAACTCCTAAATAATAAACACAAAAGAGACCATTAGGATGCAGAAAACAAACCACTCAATTGAGTGGTCTTTTTTTATTTTTATAAAACTGGAAACTTTTGTTATACAAATGACATCATTTGATATATTATGCGCAAAAATTAAGTGTAATAGTGACAACCAATAACGACTTTATTTTAAATCGTGAAATATATATAATGATTTAATGAACAAGATTAAAGCGGAAACAATAGAACAAGCTGTATACAATCTTTGTGTTCAAGCAAACACATGCTACGATGCGGAGTTGTATAACAAGCTGTATGACAAATATTTGCATGCCGATTCACCGGACAAAAGAAACAAATATGCAAACATACTGGAAAACATTTCTCTTGCATCAAAAATCAAAAGACCGCTTTGTCAGGATACGGGACAGGTTATTGTATTTGTGACAATCGGTCAAAATACTTTTATAGATGGAACAAGTATTACTGATGCTGTGAATAATGGTGTAAAAAAGGCTTATAAGCAAAATTATTTCAGAAAATCCGTTGTTCATAATGCACTGTTTGACAGAACCAATACCGATACAAATACACCGGCAATAGTATATTATGATTATTCCAGTGCTGATATGACAGAAGTTTCTGTTTTAATAAAAGGTGCCGGTTCCGAAAACTATTGCAGGACACAAATGTTTTCTCCCGCTTCCCAAAGAACGGATATATTCGATTTCGTAGAACAAACAGTAAAAACTGCCGGAGAAAAATCCTGCCCTCCTCTTGTCCTTGGTATAGGCGTAGGCGGTACTATGGACAGCGCAGCTGTTTTGAGTAAAAAGGCTTTTTTTAAAACAGAAAATACACAGGAGGAAAAACAGTTTATAAATGAACTAAACGAATATTTGGATAATATGAAAGACGATATTCTGGATATAAAACTTTTGACTTCATCAACACACATAGCCTGTCTGCCGGTTGCGGTTACAATAAACTGCCATAGTACAAGACATGCTATGTGCACAATAAAAGGAAATGAGATTTCTTATTTAAAAAATCCTTTAGCTATTAAGTCTGTTGAAATGGAATCAAAAGATATATGTGAAATAAAAACAGATGAATACGAAAAAATAAAAAATTTGAAAACAGGAGATGAAATCCTGCTTACCGGCGAAATATATACTGCCAGAGATGCTGCACACAAAAGAATTTTGGATTTTTATACAGAAAACAATAAATTCCCTTTTGATATAAAAGGCAAAATTATGTTTTATGCCGGTCCTTGTCCTGCAGCACCGCATGAAATTATAGGACCTGTCGGACCAACTACATCCGCAAGAATGGATGGCTATTGTGATTTGTTATATTCAAACGGGCTTCTTGCCACAATCGGGAAAGGCGAAAGAAGCGAAAAAGCCCTCAACACAATAATCCAAAATAACGGAAAATATTTTATTGCTCAAGGTGGTATAGCCTGTCTGCTTGCGAAGTGTATAAAAAGCTCGCAGATTGTTGCATTTGAAGAACTTGGTACAGAAGCAGTAAGAAAGCTTTATGTTGAAAAACTTCCGCTAAAAGTTGTGATATAAAAATTTAGATACAAAAAAGACCTCCAAAACAGAGGTCTTTTTTGTATTGTTGATTATATTTATTATGAAATTCTTGCGAACATATAACCTATACCACGTGCAGTCAAAATCAGTTCTGGATTTGCCGGGTCTGTTTCAAGTTTTGAACGCAGTCTTGAGATATGAACGTCAACAACTCTTGTATCGATTCTGTGATCCGGCGGATAAGCCCAAACATATTGAAGAATTTCGTTTCTTGAATATGCCTGACCGGAGTTGTTTACAAGAAGCTCAAGCAGGCTGAATTCCATACCTGTGAGTCTGATTCTTTCGTTCTTTCTGAATACCTGTCTTCTTGCTGTATCAATTTTGATGTTGCCTGTTGTGATAACGTTTTTTGTAACTTTACCGGTTGACGGCGCAATCTCTCTGTTAGTTGAACGTCTCAAAACAGATTTTACACGGGCTTCAAGTTCTTTCGGGCTGAACGGTTTGACTACATAGTCATCTGCACCGAGTTCAAGACCGGTAATTCTTTCGGATACATCACCCAATGCCGTAAGAATAATAATCGGTACATCAGAAGTTCTTCTGATTTCACGGCAAACACCGTAACCATCCATTTTAGGCATCATTACATCCAAAACGACCAAATCAGGATTTTCTTTGTTAAAAACAGCAACAGCTTCTTCACCGTCTGCTGCAGTAACAACATCATAGCCAATCATCCCTAATCTGGTTTCCAAAATTCTACGGATACTTGCTTCATCATCCGCAACCAAAATCTTTTGTTTTACTTCACCCTGTTCATTCGCTTCATTTGTTGGACACATGTTAAAAACCTATCTTTCTTTCCGTATGTCTAAAACACAAAGTATAAAAGCCTTTGTAAAATCACCATTTTAAGTAATATTACAAAATATTTATTTTCTTTAAATTATATTACAAGTTCTTTATATAGTCAACTTGAACTAGCCACAAATTGCAATAGATTTTTTAGGGTGTTATAAATGTATTACGTAGAGGAAAATGAGGTAAAAACAATGTCTAATATCGAGGTAATTCTGCCTGACAATTCGAAAATTTCATTACAAGAAGGCGCAAACGGATTTGATTTGGCAAAGACTATCAGTGAAGGTCTTGCAAAAAATGCTGTTGCACTTGAAATAAACGGAGAAACAAAAGACATTCGAACACCTCTTTCAAATAATGACAAAGTCAAAATACTTACATCAAAAGACCCGGAAACTTTGCATATTTTGAGACATTCGACTTCTCACATTATGGCACAGGCTGTAATTGACTTGTTCCCGCAGGCAAAACTGGCAATAGGTCCCGCTATTGAAAACGGTTTTTATTATGACTTTGATTTGGAAGGTCATACTTTTACTGAAGAAGACCTCAAAAAAATCGAAGACAAAATGCACGAGATTGTAAAACAAAATCTTACATTCGAAAAATACCTTATACCGGATGTGGATGCCCAAATTAATGAATTTAAATCTCAAGGAGAAATTTATAAAGCAGAACTTCTTGAAGAACACAGAGAGCACAAACCAACTCTGTTTTTGACAAAAAACAGTGAGGGACAATCTTTGTTCAACGACCTTTGTGCAGGTCCGCACCTTCCGAATACCTCATTTATCAAAGCTTTTAAATTGATGAAGGTTGCAGGTGCATACTGGAGAGGTAATGCAAAAAATAAAATGCTTCAAAGAATTTATGCTACTGCTTTCTGGACAAAAGATGACCTCAAAGCTTATCTCACAATGATGGAAGAGGCTGAAAAACGTGACCACAGAAAACTCGGCGCAAAACTTGACTTGTTCTCAACCAGAGAAGAACTCGGAGCAGGGCTTGTTTTGTGGCATCCGAACCTTGCTGTCGTAAGAGAAGAAATTGAAAATTACTGGAGAACAGAGCACAGAAAAAGAGGATACGTAATTGTAAACACTCCTCATATTGCAAAATCAAAACTCTGGGAAATCTCAGGTCACGCTGACCACTACAGAGAAAATATGTTCTTTATCCAGAAAGAAGATGAATCAGACGACCAGTACATCTTAAAACCGATGAACTGTCCTTTCCATATATTGATTTATCAAGCAAACAGACACTCATACCGCTCTTTGCCTTTGCGAATGGCAGAACTGGGTACTGTATACAGAAGAGAACACTCCGGCGCTTTGGGCGGCTTGACCCGTGTTCAGGGCTTTACTCAGGATGATGCTCACATCTTCTGTACACCGGAGCAGCTTGTTGATGAAATCAATGAAATCATTGATTTTGTAGCTGATACTATGGCAATTTTCAAAATGAACTTTGAAGTAGAGCTTTCTACCCGTCCCGAAAGCTATATCGGTGAAATTGAAAATTGGGATAAAGCCGAGGCAGGCTTGAAAGAAGCAATGGAACGCCGTGGTATGAAATATGAAATCAACGAAGGCGACGGCGCATTCTACGGTCCGAAAATTGACTTTAAAGTAAAAGATGCAATCGGCAGAACATGGCAGTGTGCTACAATTCAACTTGACTTTAACCTGCCTGCCCGTTTTGATATCAAATATCAGGACAAAGACGGTCAGTTGAAGACACCTCTTATGCTGCACAGAGTAGTATTTGGTTCAATGGAACGTTTCCACGGCATTTTGATTGAACACTATGCAGGTGCATTCCCGCTATGGCTTGCTCCGACACAGGTTGATGTCGTTCCGATTGCTACTGACAGACATCTTGATTATGCAGAAAAAGTCTACAAACAATTGAGAAACTCCGGTATCAGAGCAAATCTTGATGACCGTTCGGAAAGTATGAACTACAAAATCAGGGATGCTCTGCAGGATAAAAAGATACCTTATGTCGTAGTAGTCGGTGACAAAGAAATGGCTGACGGTACTGTCGCTATCAGAAAAAGAGGCAAAGGTCCAATCGGAACAAAATCGGTTGATGAGTTTGAGGCTATGCTTCATGATGAAATAAAAAACAGAGTGTAAGAAAATGACACAACTGATTAAAGAGTTTAAAAAACCGATTTCCGGTGAATCTGTTTATATCGGACCTGATGCAAAAGAAGACATAATAATCATGGCTCTCGAGTCCAGCTGTGACGAGACAGCGTGTGCTATTGTCAAAAACGGAAGAGAGGTTCTTGCAAATGTCGTTGCATCTCAGATAAAAACACACCAAAAATTTGGAGGGGTTGTTCCTGAGGTTGCGGCAAGAGAACATCTTGATGCTGTGAATTTGATTATACGGGAGGCATTTGAACAGTCCGGTTTGAAGCCGCAGGATATTACTGCTGTTGCGGCTACGGTCGGTCCGGGTCTTGTCGGGTCTCTTCTCGTCGGGCTAAATGCAGCTAAAGCTCTTGCAATCACTTACGACAAACCGTTTATCGGTGTTAATCATTTGAATGCTCATGTTTGTGCAAATTATATTGATACGGATTTGAAACCTCCTATGATTGCATTGTTAATAAGCGGCGGTCATACACAGATTATAAAAGTTGATGATTATCTAAATCAGCAAATAATAGGTGAAACAATAGATGATGCTACGGGCGAGGCATATGACAAAGTTGCAAGGCTTCTGGGGCTTCCTTATCCGGGCGGATTAAATCTTGACAGGATGGCACCGGACGGAAACCCTCATGCATACAAACTGCCCGAGGCAAAAGTTCCGGGTGAGTTTGATTTTAGCTTTTCAGGATTAAAAACCGCTGTTTTAAATCTTACAAGAAAGCTTGAAAAAGAACTGGGCTGCCTGCCTAAGGAAGATATAGCCGCAAGTTTTCAAGAATGTATAACTTCAACGCTATTCAAAAAAACACTTAAAGCTGCTGAAAAATACAATATCAAACAGATAGTGCTGGGTGGAGGAGTCGCTGCAAATTCAGAAATCAGAAAGAAATTTTTTGCGCTTAATGATAAAGGATACAGAGTCTTTGCTCCCGCAATGAAATACTGCACTGATAATGCCTCGATGATTGCCAGTTCCGCATATTTTCTTGCCAATACTATGGACTCACTCGAGATAGAAGTATTTTCAAGATGCTAGTGTATTTAAGGCTCTAAAGTATTGCACTAATACAATTAAAATGCTATATTTGAAGAGCTATAGTATTTTTAATAATGGATTGGGTATGGGTTTTAATAATAAAAATTTATCAGCAAAAGACAGAATAGTTCTTGCACTGGATACAGATTCTCTTGAAGAAGTTGAAAGATTGGTAACACTGCTAAAAGACTATGTCGGCTGTTTCAAAGTCGGTCCGCAGCTATTTATTTCCTGTGGCTATGAAGCCATAGATTTGATAAAAAAATCAGGCGGAGACGTATATTTTGATGCAAAATTCCATGACATTCCGTCCACTGTTGCAAAAGCGGCATCGAACCTTGTAAAAAGAGGCGTAACAACTTTCAGTGCTCACCTTGCTGGCGGAACAAAAATGCTCGGTACAACAGTGAAAGTAGCAAGAGAAACTGCTAAAAAATATAACCAGCCTATGCCGACAATTCTTGGGGTTACTTTATTGTCCAGCTTTGGACAAAGAACCTTGACAGAAGAACTCAACGTAAAAATGAACATTGATGAATATGTCTCACATCTTACTTATCTCGCTCAAGAATCAAAGATTGACGGTGTTATTGCGAGTGCATCGGAAGCAAGAAAAATCAGAAAAGAATTTTCTGATGAATTTATTATTTTGTGTCCGGCTATTCGTCCTACCTGGTCCGTTGTTAATGACCAGATTCGTGTTGTTACCCCTGCTGATGCAATCAGAGCAGGTGTAGACTATATGGTAGTCGGCAGACCAATTACCGCTGCGGAAGACCCTATTGCTGCAGCAAATCTAATTATTGATGAAATAGAAGAAGCATCCAAATCTGTTCAGGTTTAATAATACTCAAGGAGGTCTCAATGATAGTCGGTGTTCCAAAGGAGATAAAAAACTGTGAATGCAGGGTTTCTTTAATACCCTCATCAGTAAGACAGCTTACGGAAAATGGCAACACCGTTTACGTGGAAAAAGGTGCCGGTGATAAGGTCGGTTTTTCTGATTCTATGTATGAAGAAGCCGGTGCAAAAATTATTGAGACAGCAGAAGAGATTTATTCCAAATCAGAAATTATCATTAAGGTAAAAGAACTCCAAAAAGAAGAATATCCTCTCTTAAAAACAGGTCAAACAATTATTGCATATTATCACCTTGCTGTTGAGCCGGAGCTTACGGAAATTCTTAAAAAGAAAAAGATTACCGCAATTGCATATGAAACAATCGAGAAAGAAGACGGTTCACTGCCTGCCTTGTTCCCGATGAGTGAAATTGCCGGAAAAATGGCTGTACAAATAGGTGCACGATATCTTGAAAGTGATTTTGGCGGTACCGGAAAACTTCTTGGCGGAGTGCCGGGTGTTTATCCGGCAAGAGTTATGATTATTGGTGCCGGAGTCGTCGGTACAAATGCTGCCAGAATTGCTCTTGGTATGGGTGCAAATGTTACGGTGCTTGATGTATGCCCCCAGAAGTTGTATGAAATTGAAAAGACTTTTGACGGAAAGATTTCTACTGTAATTTGTAATAATTACAATCTAGAAAAATATATACAACGCTCAGATATTGTAATCGGTGCAGTCCTTATTCCTTCAAAGAAAGCTCCCCACGTAGTTTCGGAGGACATGGTCAAAAAGATGAAAAAGGGTGCAGTTATTGTTGATGTTTCGATTGATCAGGGCGGGATTTTTGAAACTATACAAGAACCTACATCAATCGATAATCCTGTTTTTGAAAAACACGGTGTTATTCATTATGCAGTTCCGAATATTCCCAGCTGCGTGGCAAGAACGGCAACAATTTCTCTCAACAATTACATTATGCCTTATGTTTTAAAACTTACGGAAAAAGGTTTTATAGCTGCCGTAAAAGCAACGCCTGAGTTATATAAAGGAACAAACACTTATCAGGGAAAGCTCACCAACCCTGATGTTGCAAAGTCACTTGGTATACCTTATTCCGAGCTTTCAATGCTTATCGGATTCTGATTTATCATTAATATTTGTAAAACATAATCAGCTAAAACAGCAAAAGAATTATTGTTCAGCTGTTATCATTAGTGTTGAAAAAAGGAGTGCAAAATGAAAATAAATCCGTATAACGTTTCTTTCGGCAGTAAATACCAGATTAAAGGCGAAGATATTTATCTCAACAATCCCGCTCATTTAATGGCATTGGGATTTGGTATAGGTGCTTCAAAAAACAGTTCCGAAATGACTCAAAAGGTATTTGGCAGCGGTGTTGTCGGTGCAGAGGATTATATCTTTGATATCAAAGATAAAGAAGACAAAGGCTTTGAACAAATATTCAAAGATGCCGGTATTAGATTTAATAAAATAGGCTAACTTTGCTGCGCAACAAGCTTTTTTACTCTGTCAACACAGGCAGTTGAACTGTGCTGCCATTCTCTGAATGAAATTCTGATAACTTTGTAGCCGGCACGTTCAAGTATAGTTTGTTTTTTCATATCGGATATTTTTGACTTTTGAGAGTCTTCAACACCGTCAATTTCGACAACAACAAAGTCAGAATATTCGTCTTTTACAAGCAAATCAGGTATTACTCCTGCGGCTTCAATTCCTGCTTTGACCTCAAGACCTTCCATAACAAGAGCTTGAGCGATTTCCTGTTCAAAGGAATTTTTGAATTTGTTTTTTTGAAATTCATCTGTTTTTGCTGAATCCAGATATCTTTCTATATATTCAAGATAATCTCTCAATAGTCCGGAAGGCAGACCTTTCGGGTCACGTGAAATAAAGTTTATGAGTTTTTTTCGTGCACGGGTGATTGCTACATTAAACAAATTCGGCTTTTGAAGGAATGTCAAACTCTGAACAAAGCTGTTTTCTGCAATAGCCCATGAAAGAATCATTACGTCTCTTTCATCACCCTGAAAAGTATGAGCCGTACCGACTTCTATCTGGTGTTTTCTTATTGTAGTTTCTGTCAAAACCTGTCTCAATGCTTTGGATATCAAATCAACCTGACCTCTAAACGGTGAAATTATACCGATAGATACAGGGTTTTCATCATTTCCTTCGTCTTCGAGAATCAATTCATGCACCCTTTTTAGAACAGCTTCGCATTCAGGCATATTTCTTGTTGCATCGGAGTCAACTTTTCCGTCCGGAACTTTGTGCAATTCAAGTACATCATTTGTTCCCGAATCTTTTGTCATGATGCGGATTCTGTTTCCGTAAAATTCCTGATTGCTGAATTGAATAATCGGATAATAGCTTCTGAAATGCTCGTCGAGCAAAACAGGATTTGTGGAGTAATAATTGGCTAAATCAAACATTGAGTTTGTTCTGAATCTCCACATAAGCTGATATTTATCAGGTATATTGTATTGACTCAGGAAGGATTGTTCTTTAGCTTTCTCAAGGAAAGACAAATGCGGAAGCTGTTTGTCATCCCCGACTATAACTGCTTTTTTAGCTCTGAATAATATCGGAAAACAGCTTGCTATATCGCACTGAGATGCCTCATCTATAATTGCCACATCAAACAGTCCTGATTTCATAGGCAATGAACCGGATACGGCATATGTCGTCACGCACCAGCAGGGGAATGCTTCCAGCAGCGGTCTGAAATCTTCTTCTTCAAGCAATCTGTTTTGAAGATTCTTTTTGCGCTCCACTATTGCCTTGGTGTGGACAATGAGTCTTTGTCTTTTTATCTGGTCTCTTAGCAATCCCTTGAGAGATTCTCTTCTTTTATTTTTTAGAATATCAACAGCAAGACCTCTCTGCTTTTTCTTAAGGTCTTTTATTTGTGATAAAAGCTGATGGATATTTCCGATTTTGTGTATTCTCGTTTCGATAATCCTTGCATCGCATTCCATTTCTTCAGCCTGTAGCTCAAGAGAAAGCCTTATTATAGACTCCGGGTCTGCGGGAAGAGAAGAAACATTCAAAATCTTTTTCAGCTTCAGTGCATTTAATGTATTGGAAATATTTGTGAATAATCCTGATTTTTCAAGATTTTTTTCAATTGTTGAAAGAACTTTTTTTATCTGCTCGACTTCATCTTTTTTTAGTTTTTTATTAATATACTCTCTTGTTCCCAAATCAGATTCAAGGGATTGTTTCTTTTCAATGATATTGTGCCATTCCTTTTCGAGTGAAAGAATTTTTTCGCATTTGTTTTCCAGTTCCCTTATAGCCGAGAGCAGGTCTGTCATGTCGTCGACATCTACGAGAATTGCATTTTCAAAGCCGGTATCTATGTCAACTTTGTTTGCAATCAAATCTTGGAGCTGAAAACTCAACTGTTTTTGATAATTCATTCTGCCGGCACGCAGTGCAAGAAAAGGTGCACCGAGTTCATTAAGCCTTTGTGCAACTACATCAACAGCTTTGTCCATACGTGAAGCAACAAGAACTGTTTTTCCGTGTGAGACAAGATGTGCAACAAGGTTTACAATAGTCTGTGATTTACCCGTGCCCGGAGGTCCGTAAACAGCGAGCAAAGTATTCTGCTCTATTTTTCTGATTACATCTTCCTGTGAGTCACTCAATGAAAGCGGGGTGCATGGTGCAAAATCTTTGAGTTCTTTTTTTTCTTTGTTCCCTTTGTCAAAGAGCTTGCCTATTCCTCTTAAATATTCTTCATTTACAACAGACAAGGCAGACTCTCTGAAATAACCGCTTGGCTTTTCCGCAATCTGGGTGAGTTCATGCAGCACACCTGCCGTAACAGAAGGTCTTTTGGTCAAAATTACTGCATTCTGTTTTGTAACCGATACTTTATCAAGTTTTAGCGCAGGTTTTGAATCTTGTGTGTCTTCTATAAAATCGTCTAAATTTTCTGAATCAATTTTGTGATAGAAGCTGTCTGCCTCATCTTTTACATTGTTTTCTTCATCATCTTCTTCATTTTGCAAAGAAATATCGACATCAGGAAGAATTGATTTTAGTGTTGTTAAAAAGATGTCCAGCTTTTCCTGTGTGAGCGGCAGTTCCGGCACAACCTCAAGAAGTCCGTCGAGCATCTGCTCCATCTCGTCTTCATCATCACTTTTTCTCATTAATGCCGTCAGTGCACCTGTATTCAGAGACAATACATCATCCTGCAGTGTACAGGCAATATTTACACCATCTCTTTCAAGACGACATGGTGCATACAACAGCGGTGTCAAAAATTCATTTTTTCTTTTTGAACGGGAATTTTTACCTACAAGAAACAGATGACCGTATATCAGATATTTGTCTTTCTGGCTCATTTCGCTCTGTATCATTAGCTCTGTCAAATCACTGTCAGAACCGTCAAGATACAAAGGTTCATCAAAGTTTGAAAACAAACTTTCGTCGCCTTTAAGAAAAATCCATTTGTTGTCTTTGTCCTGTTTTAGGTTTCTGAATGTGGAACTTTGAACCTCTTCTCTGACACAATCGTGCAGATAAAGGCTTAACCTTTTTATAAAACTGTCGTGAAATGCCGACTGAATAATCTTTGTAGCTTCTTGTAACATAATTTTCTCTATAAACTATTATCCCTTGTTCAATTATAGCGAATAATTCAATATCTGTATCGTATGAAATAAGTATATTTTCCGCTTAAAAATATTGTAAAGATTGTAAATATATTTTTGATTACTGAAATATCGTTCTTTTGTCGGGTTTTATATATATAAGTAAGAGTATACGGGTATATTGTATGGGTTTATTTTCATTAAATATATCATCAAAGGATATTTCAGTTTACGGATATAATAGCGCAAGCTCAAATTCTGTTGCTGCAAATACAAATACAAATATCAGTACATTTGGTACTGATATAATTTCCGATACTCAATCCCCCAAAGAACCCTCAGAAATGGAACTTGTAGCAAGAGATAAAGGCTACAAACCAACTGAAATCCCTGTATATTTTTATGATGAAAATAAAGATAAATATTTTAAATGGGATGAAACAAAAAATAAATTTGTAAAAACCGGCAAGCCGCAGCTTGTTTTGCCAAACGGAAACTATATTGATTCAGAAGGAACATACAAAAAAGTAACAAGCCGTGACCCGTACAAAGAACAAACCATTGCATATATGGACGGAAATAATTTGAATGCTAAAGGTGTTGGTGCGCAGATTAATGCCCATTATGCTTTTGCAGATTTTTACGGGTACAAAAAAACGGCAAAAGAAAATATATATATAAAAGAAACACCGGTAAAAACTGAAAACGGCACAGAAATAAAAAAAGAATATGTAACCTGGAACAGCAAAACAGATAGCTTTGAAACAACCAATATAACCGAAATTCTTTCAAACGGTTCTTATACAAGAAACGGAAATAAATACTATGATTGTTGGGGTAACGGATTGACTCAGGAAAAATATGAATCCGAACGCTACGGTCTGGGTAAAAAGAACGAAAACGGATTATACACAGCTCGTATGTACAATATAGAATTGGCGAAAAAAGATACTGCAATAAAAGATGTGTATAACAAATATATTGAACCTTCCGATCCTTATCATTTCTTTGAAACAGAGTACAAATGGAATCCTGATACCAAGACTTTTGAAATTACAGGAAAAGCACAGCGTTATATAGAAATGGCAAATAATAAAGCTGATGGAATTATAGGTGATTTTTCACAGGGTAAAATAGGTGATTGCTGGCTTTTGGCGGCAATTGAAGAATTGGCAAATGACCCGAAAGGACAGGAGCAACTCAAAGATATTTTAAAAGTTGATGAAAACGGTAATGCAACCGTTACTTTAAAAGGCGCCGGAAAGATTTATACAATAACAAATGAAGAAATTGATAATGCAATAAAAGAAGGCAGATTCTCCATTGGTGACAGAGATGTAATGGCTATTGAAATGGCATTTGAAAGATACAGAAGAGAATTAATAGATTCAAAAAATATGTCCAGAGATAAAAATTCGGTTAATTTTACAGGAGACAACGGTTTAAATTACACAGAAGGGTATGAGCTTGAGGGCGGATATGCTTCTAATGCAATTGCTGTTTTAACAGGCAAAAAGACCTTGACATATTCTCTGGGCGGTTTTGAAAATACAATTCGGAAAAATTACGGTAATAACGAAGAAGGCAAACTGGATAAAACACTGCTCGAAAAATATATAAATAATCCAAACAATTTAATAGTTGTAGCGCTGGATGAGTCATCAGAAGACGATCACGCATATAGTTTTGATTCAATAGAAGATGGCAAAGTGAGACTCATCGATCCGCACGATACATCAAAAATTAAAGAAATAAGTGTAGACGACTTTTATCGGCGACTTCACCAGATTACAATAACAGACTTATCGGAAAATATATGAAAATAACTCAAGTAAATTAAAAAACTGTTACTTTTGTAAAGAAATGTAACAGTATATACTCATGGGTGAAATTTTGGAGTTTGTATATACTTTATATATATGTAAGCATTGAATGTCCGAAAAAAATTCTTGATAGGAAAGAATTTTTCGAGCGACTAATTGAAAAGGTGAGTCTTTGAGCTTCGAAGGCTCGAAGCGAAAAAGACGACACCGGATTGAACAAAACGAGAAAAAATTAAACATAAAAATAGACGAGACACTTTCACACTAACTAACCTACCTAACTAACTTCCTAACCTTCCCTTCCTATTAAAAGTATTGCTCTAATGAAAATTAGAGCTTTTTTTTTGCGGATTTTGAGCGGCTGTGGAGTCGAACGAAGTGAGCGAACAGCCATGTGAACAAGGTTGATGAAGTAAAGAATTTTTAGAATAAAAATTCGAAACGGAATACTAAACCTTGTGAACGCCAATAATCCAAGAGCAGATTTTGGCTAGGCTGACCGAATGAAATGAGGGAACGCCGACCTGTGAAAAAGTTCGGCGGAGTGGGATTTGCAAAGCAAATCAAAACGGAGTGCAAGAACTTTTGAACTGCCAATAATCCAAGAGGCGGATTTCCGGACGGGTGAAACCCGGGGAGCGAGAACATTGAGCCGGCTTGTGCAAAGCACAAAAGGCGAAACTGTTCGAGCGAGAAGGAAATCCAAGACAGCGGATTTCCGGACGGGTGAAAGATAAAGCAGAAATCTTTGTTCTTAATTAAAAAATCTCTAACCGAAACCACATCAGGTCTCCGCTCTGAAACCTGTTTAAAATTAAGCAATAAGATGCCGACCTTTGTAAGAACTCTGTCAAAATGATTAAATATCATTTTGATAGAGGCAAGCTAAGTGAGAAACGAAGTTTCTCCGTGCTGTATAAAAATTACAGAAAGTTAATTAAACAACAATTAGTCTCATCTGTCCGAGCAGTCCGTAATTATTTTCAATATTTTAGTTATCCATTTATGATTTTTCAAGACAATATGGACTGCGAGTTATGAGACTCTGGTTTAATTTACTTTCTGTATGAATGTAACAGTAGGTCGGGCTTTCTTGGGCTCCACCCGTTCTTTACGGTAAAGAATGGGTGGAAGATAAAACAAAAATCTTTGTTTTTAAAACCTAAATCTTTATTTTTACATGTTACTTTCTTTCTCTTTGAATTGCGTGTGCATACCACAAGGGCATCCTGATTCGTACGGCTCGTGCCTCGCCTACGACTCAAGCAAGAGAAAGAAAGTAACCCAAAGAAAGAGAAACATACGCTCTCAAAAGAGATTTTAAAATTCAGAAACAAATTTATTGATGGCATGCATTTGTTTGAGTATGTTTTGAGAGATTTTATTAATATAGAAAAACGATGTGCATCGAAAGATTCTTTTATTGTATTGCATGACACAGTACCGAGAGACAAGGTTACTTCTGAGAGAAACAGAACAACAAATTTTTGGACAGGAGATGTATTTAAAATAATTTTGATTTTAAAAAAATACAGACCTGACCTGAAAATTTATAATGCAGATGCAGCGCCGACAGGTTTGACAATAGTCAGCAATCTTGATTCTTCTTCGGATATACTTTTTAACAATTATGAAAAAATTGTAAATGAATATGTTGGGATGGATTTTGATAATTTGGGAAAAGATGTCCGTTCCGAACTTGGTGTAGAGGTTGCTGATATCGACCGGATAAAAAGCTTTTTTTATACATAATTTTTTCGGGGAGTATATAGAATAATGACAGATAGCATAGAAGATTTTATTTATAAAAACAGAATAAAAAAACAGCTGGATAGACTGTCTGAAAAGTATAAAGACAAAAGAGTTTTAATATACGGAACAGGCAAGCTTTTTCAAAAGATAAAAGAACTTTATTCTTTTGATAATTTCAATGTAGTCGGCGTGTCGGATGTAAAATACTATGATTTGCCGGAACTTGAAACGGAATACAATTATAAGATATATACCCCGGATAAAATTGTTAAAGCAAAGCCCGATATTATCCTTTGTTGTTTACAGCAATACAGTTCTGTTCTTCCGTCATTAAAATTTTATCTTCGAAATAAGAACTGTAACGCAAAAATATTTTTTATTTCCCAAAATATAAAATTCTGTAAGTTTTTAATGCTAAACATCACAAAATATATTCATGAAATAAAAAAACATCTTGTACAAAACATAAAAAAGAACAACACTGTCTATATAGTAGATGATTTTGGCATTAAAACCGAATATAACAAAAAGATTAGAGGATTGAATATTTCTTTTCTCGGCTCAGGCAATACAATTATTCTACATGAAGATTCTTTATCAAAATTTAAAAATACTTCTATAGTATGTAAGAACAATTGCTCTTTTTCTATAAAAAGACCGGTTAAATATATTTCAAATTCAGAATTTTATCTGTCCGCAGATAATAATGTTTTTGAGGCCGGAGCAAATTTCTATTGTATAGGGGCTAAAATTTGTTTGACGTTTGAACCAAATCTTTCTTTAAGGATTGGCAGCAATTGTATGTTTGCAGAAAAATTGTATATTAGAACAAGCGATGCACATACAGTTTATGATATGGCAACAGGCAGAATTATAAATAAAGGTCAGGATATTAATATAGGCAATAAAGTCTGGCTCGGTTACAATACAACAATTCTCAAAGGTGCCGTTATACCTGATAATACAATTGTTGCATCAAACAGTCTTGTTAACAAACCGTTTCAAGAATCCAATACAATTCTTGCCGGTATACCTGCAAAAGTGGTTAAAACAGGCGTAAATTGGGATGTGAAACAGCCCTCTTTATTCAGTGATTTTTATGAATAATTATTGACAAATTTTTTTATACTATAATTGTAATGTATCCAGTATTAGAATTTACGAATAGTGAGGAAAAATGAGAAAGCCGAATATTGCAGTTTTGGGTGCGACAGGTGTTGTTGGAAGAGAAATACTAAAAATCCTTGTAGAAAATAATGTTCCTTATAATGAAATAAAATTTCTTGCCAGTGCGAAAAGCGCAGGAAAGAAAATAGAATTTAAAGGAGAAGAACATACAATTATTGAAGCTACTCCGGATGCATTTGAAGGCGTAAACATTGTTCTTGCTTCAGCAGGCGGGTCGACATCACTGGCTCTTGCTCCGGAAGCCGTAAAAAGAGGCTGTGTTTATATAGACAATTCGAGTGCTTTTCGTATGGAAAAAGACGTTCCCCTCGTTATTGCAGGGGTAAATGATGAAGATTTGAAAATGCACAAAGGCATAATTGCAAATCCGAATTGCTCAACTTCTCAGCTGATGCTGGTTCTAAAACCGCTTCATGATTATGCAAAGATTAAAAGAATGATTGTCAGTACTTATCAGGCTGTTTCCGGCGCCGGACTTGCTGCTATAAATGAGCTAAGAGACAATACCATTGCCGAAAATGACGGCAAATCTTTTGAGAACGTAAAATTCAAAAAACCGATTGCATACAATGTTATTCCTCAAATCGATGTGTTCTGTGACAATGGTTATACAAAAGAAGAGATGAAAGTAACCAATGAAACGAAGAAAATCCTTCATCTGGATGCAGATACTCCTATATCTTGCACGGCGGTCAGAGTTCCTGTATTCCACGGACACTCTGAAGCGGTTACGATAGAGTTTGAAAAAGAATTGTCTCCTCAAAAAGCCAGAGAAATTCTTGAAAATGCATGGGGCGTTGAGGTTATGGATGATATTGAAAATTACATTTATCCTACTCCCCGTGACGCCGCAGGAAAAAATCCTGTTTATGTCGGCAGAATCAGAAAAAATATTGCTTTTGATAATGCAATTGATTTGTGGTGTGTCGCTGACAATATCAGAATCGGCGCTGCTTTGAATACTGTCAGACTCGCTGAAAGTGTTATAAAAATGGGGCTTTTTTAATATTTAGAAAGTGTAAGCAATATGAGTACGGAAACACAGTCGAAAACTATTTCAATTCATGAATTTGATTATACTCTGCCTAAAGAGCTTATTGCTCAGCTTCCTTCCGAAAAAAGAGAAAACTGCAGGATGATGGTTCTCGACAGAGACTCAGAAACGATTGAACATAAACATTTTTATGATATTACCGACTATTTTGATGAAAATGATGTTCTTGTCTTGAATAATACGAAAGTCATTCCTGCCCGTTTGTTCGGAAGAAAAGATACGGGTGCTCATATTGAGGTGTTTTTGCTCAAACAAATTTCCGGCAAGACCTGGGAGGTTTTGATTAATCCGTCTAAAAGAGTTAAAGAAGAGACAATCATTGAAATATCTCCGGATATGTACGTCAAAGTTCTGACAAGACAAAATGAAGGCAAATGGCTTGTCGAACTTCATTATGACGGTGATTTTTATGAAATTCTCGACAAGGTAGGCAATATACCGCTTCCTCCTTATATAGAAAGACAGATGACAGATGAGCAGTTGAAGAGTCTTGACTATGAAAGATATCAGACTGTATATGCGCAAAAAGAAGGCTCTGTTGCAGCACCGACAGCTGGATTGCACTTTACGGAAGAAATTCTTGAAAAGCTTAAAGCAAAAGGCGTTCAGATTTGTTATGTAACATTGAATGTCGGGCTGGGTACCTTCAGACCTGTTAAAGTTGAAAATATACTCGAGCATAAAATGGATTCCGAGGAATTTGAAATTTCAAAAGAAACCGCAGAAACTATTATGAATGCCAAACGTCATGGAAAAAGAATTACGGCTGTCGGAACAACCACTGTCCGTACACTTGAAACGTGTATGCAAAAATACGACGAGATTATAGAAACAGTGGATGATTCTACATTGTTTATTTATCCCGGATATAAATTCAGAGTAATTGACAGGCTCATAACAAACTTTCACTTGCCCAAATCCACACTTTTGATGCTTGTTTGTGCTCTTGCGGGGAAAGATTTTATCTTTAGAGCATACAATGAAGCAATAAAGGAAAAATACAAGTTCTACAGCTATGGCGATTGTATGTTGATAGAATAAGCACCATTGTACAAAACAGACATTGAGACAGCACTACTATGACAACAAAAGAAGAATGGATTGAAAAAGACTTAAAATACGTCTGGCATCCTGATACACAGCACAAACAATATGAGGGAAAAAATTACAAACCTGCTCTAATTGAAAAAGGCGAGGGAATATATGTTTATGACATTGACGGCAACAAATATATAGATGCCGTTTCTTCATGGTGGGTAAATACTCTCGGTCATAATGTAAAAAGGTTGAATAATGCGCTTTTAAATCAAGCTGAGAAAATCGAACACATTTTACTTGCCGATTTTACACACAAACCGGCAGTGGAACTTGCTGAAAGACTTGTAAAACTCGCAGGAAATCCGTTTTCAAAAGTCTTTTATTCTGATGATGGTTCAACTGCCGTTGAAGTTGCACTAAAGATGGCATATCAGTACTGGTATCAAAAAGGGAAGCCTGAAAAAAAATATTTTGTGTCAATGACAGAGTCGTATCACGGCGATACCCTCGGGTCTGTTTCTGTAGGCGGAATTGATATTTACAAAAAAATATTTAATCCTCTTGTCTTTGAAACATTGAAAGTCAAAGCGCCTTTTTGCTACAGATGTCCGCTTAACTGCAAACAGGGGCAATGTAATATTGAATGTATAAACGAAGTGGAAGAACTCTTTAAGCAAAAGAACAACGAGATTGCGGCAATGATTGTTGAACCGCTTGTTCAAGGTGCTGCCGGCATGAGAATGTATCCCGCAGAATATTTGAAAAAATTAAGAACATTATGCGACAAATACGATATCCTTCTCATTGACGATGAAGTTGCAATGGCATTCGGCAGGACAGGAAAATACTTTGCTTTTGAACATGCACAGATAAAACCGGATATTTTTTGTGTTGCAAAAGGCATAACCGCAGGCTATATTCCTCTTGCTGCCACTATCACAACGGACAAAATATACAATGCTTTTTACGATGATTTTTCAACTTTAAAGACCTTCTATCACGGACACAGCTTTACGGGTAATCCTCTTGCATGTGCCGTTGCCGTTGAAAACTTAAAGATTATGGAAGAAGAAAAGATAATTGAAAAACTTCAACCTAAAATTGAGTATTTAAAAAAATCGCTGAAAATATTTGAGTCGCTGGAACATGCCGGTGATATAAGACAAACAGGCATGATAGGCGCTGTTGAAATGGTCAAAGATAAAAAGACAAAAGAACCATATGCTTTTGAAGAACGGATGGGGCACAGAGTTTTTCTTGAAGCAATGAAAAGAGGAGCTATTCTTCGTCCAATCGGCAATGTGATATATTTTATGCCTCCGCTGATTATAACAGAGGCACAAATTGATGAACTGTTAAAGATAGCTTATGATTCAATAAAAACAGTTACGGAAAAGTTTTAATACATAGCTATGATGTCTTGAATAGCTTTTTGTGCCGTTTCCAGTATTTGATACAGCTGCTCTTTTTCATAGGGGTTTCCTTCAGCGGTTGTTTGAAATTCTATGATTTTTCCGCTTTTTGTCATCACAACATTTGAATCAACCTGTGCATGGGAGTCTTCGGCATAATCCAAATCGAGCTTTACTTCTCCGTCAATAATACCGACAGAAACAGCAGCAATAGGCTCAATAACAGGATTTTCTTTTATTAAGCCTTGTTCCAGAAGCTTTTTGACAGCCTGCTCAAGTGCCAGATACCCCCCGCATATACTTGCACATCTTGTGCCGCCGTCAGCCTGAATTACGTCAGCATCAATCGTAATTGTAAGTCCTGTCATTTTTTCAAGGTCTACGCATGAGCGCAGGCTTCTGCCGATGAGTCTTTGTATTTCCTGTGTTCTGCCTGAAAGTTTTGTGCGTTCTCTCTGGCATCTTGTGTGCGTAGATGTGGGGAGCAGAGAATATTCTGCCGTAACCCAGCCTCTCGGGTCGTCTTTTTCCATCCATTTTGGCGCTTTTTCATCAACCGATGCTGTTACGATTACTTTTGTGTCTCCGAATTCAACCAGAATAGAGCTCAGCGCATGTTTTGTGTAATCCATTGTGAATTTTATATTTCTCAATTCATTATTTTTTCTGTTATTAAAACGTTCTGACATGTTTTTCTCCCAATTTTTGCTTATTTGTGGTAATTTTATCTTAGCAAATATCAAAGAAGTGGGATAGATTATGACAAAATTTTACTTAACAACTGCAATAGATTATGTAAACGGTGCACCTCATATAGGTCACGCTTATGAAAAAATACAAACAGATGTTCTTGCACGTCATTTCCGTCAGAGATATGACGATGTCTATTTTCTTACAGGAACAGATGAACATGGCATAAAAATACAAAAAACATCAGCAGCGATGGGGATTACACCAAAAGAGCTCTGCGACACCAACGCAAACAAATTCAAAGAGTGCTGGGCAGGACTGGATATTTCTTACAACAAATTTATCAGAACTACTGATGCCGAGCACGAAGCTATTATTCAAAAAATATTTAAAAAATTACAGGAAAACGGTGATATTTACAAGCATTCTTATACCGGATTGTACTGTGCCGGATGTGAATCTTTCTTGAGTGAAAAAGATTTGACAGAAGACGGTCTTTGTCCTGATCATATGAAAAAACCGGAAGTCGTAAAAGAAGAAAACTATTTCTTCAAACTTTCAAAATACAAAGACAGATTGATTGAACATATAAAAAAACATCCGGAATTTATTCAACCTGCGTTTAGGGCTAATGAAGTGCTGAACCAGCTTGAACACATTGAAGATATCTCTGTGTCACGAGCAAAAGACTCTGTAAGCTGGGGTGTGCCGGTTCTGGGTGATGATTCGCAGACAATTTATGTGTGGATTGATGCACTTTCAAACTATATCACGGCTCTGGGCTACGACCCGGAAAATCCTTCCGAAACATTTAAAAAATATTGGCCTGCTGATGTACAGGTTATCGGAAAAGATATCTTGAAATTCCATGCTATTTACTGGCCGTCATTTTTGATGGCACTTGATGTACCTCTGCCAAAAACAATTCTTGCTCACGGCTGGATTACAATTGACCAGACAAAAATGAGCAAGTCTATCGGCAATGTCATTGCGCCGAAGGACGTTATGGAAACTTTTGAACTAAATCATCCCGATGCCTTCAGATATTTTATGATGGTGACAGCTCCGACCGGCAGGGACGGAAACTATTCCGATATGGAGTTCAAAGAAAGAGTGAATGCCGATTTGGCAAACAATATCGGTAATCTGTTAAACAGAACGCTTAATATGCTGGTAAAATATTTTGACGGCGAGATAAAAGAGGATTTTATTACCTCTTCTGACAATGAAATAGCAAAAGAAGCACAAAAAACCATAAATGCACTCAAATCCAGATTTGACAAATTCGAAGTAGCGGAAGCAGCGCAGGAGATTGTGAACTTTGCAAATATTGTTAACAAGTATGTAAACGATACAGCACCGTGGGGGCTTGCAAAAGAAGGAAAAATGTACGAATGTGCGCAAGTTCTTTATAATGTGCTTGAATCAATGAGATTTATCGGTGCCATGCTTGCTCCTTACTGCCCGAATATCTGTCAGGACATATACGAACAACTCAACAGAAACGAAAAAGCGGTTGATGTAAAACTTGACACCCTAAAATGGGGCGAAATTCCGGCAGGCAAACTTACGGAAAAAGAAAAGATAAAGCCTGTATTTTTGAGACTGGATTCGGAAATTGCCGGTGCGGCAAAGAAAGCGTAAAAATATCATACTATGATAGATGTAGAGCAAAAACAGAAACTTGAAGAACTTACACTAAAAGTCAATAAAGCCAGAGAGTGCATTGAGCCTGACAAATTGAAGGTGAAAATTCTCGCACTGGATGAAAAACTTCAGTCCGAAGACATCTGGAAAGATGCTCAGGCTGCTGCCAGAATTTCTCAGGAGGTTACAGAACTAAAGAATGCTCTAGCCCAGCTTTCAAAATGGGAAAGAACCGTTGATGATACAAAAGTTCTGATGGAACTCTACAACGAATCGGAGGACGAGTCTCTCTGGGAAGAGATGCAAAACAACCTTGAAATGCTCGAAAAAGAGCTGGATAAGTGGGAAATAGAAAAAACTCTTTCGGGTGAATACGATACATATGATGCGATTTTAACAGTAAATGCCGGTGCTGGAGGCACAGATGCTCAGGATTGGGCGCAGATGCTTCTTCGTATGTATACAAGATGGGCAGAATCAAAAGGCTGGCATGTGGAACTTTTGGACAAGTCGGATGGAGATGAAGCAGGTATAAAATCCGCTACAATAAAAATCTCCGGCAAATATGCTTTTGGTCTCGCAAAAGCAGAAAGAGGAGTTCACAGACTGGTCAGAATTTCTCCGTTTAATGCAAACGGAAAACGACAGACAAGTTTTGCCAGTATAGAGGTTTGTCCGGTTATAGAGGATTTTGAAAAGGCAATTACAATCCCTGCCGATGATATCGTTGTTGAAACAATGCGCTCGGGCGGAGCAGGAGGGCAAAACGTAAATAAAGTAGAGACTGCCGTCAGAATACTGCATAAACCTACAGGCATAGTTGTAAAATGTCAGCAGCAGCGTTCACAACTCCAAAACAAAGAAACTGCAATGCAAATGCTTGCTTCAAAACTGCTAGCCATAAAGCAGGCTGAATATGATAAGAAACTTGCTGATTTGAAAGGTGAAACTTTTGATATAAACTTTGGCTCACAGATTCGCTCATACGTTTTTCATCCCTACAAGATGGTCAAAGATCACAGAACGGGCTATGAAGTCGGCAACGTAGATGCAGTAATGGATGGTGATTTGGATGGTTTTGTGGATGCCTATTTAAAACAAAATATTGCCTGATATTGATTGTATTACTACATCATATTTACTAAATTTTATGCAAATGCTTTATTTGTAAAACTTTTATAATATAATTTTAAGGTAAATATTTTTGCGGATATTTTTACCGCGTATGTCGTCACAAAAGAGTTTAATAAGGATATAAGAGATGAAAACAACAGTTGAAAAATTAGAAAACAATATGGTTAAGGTTGATATCGAGATTGATGCTGATACAGCCGAAAAAGAATATTCAAAAGCATGCAAAAGACTCGCTCAGAGAGTAAATATTCCCGGATTTAGAAAAGGAAAAGCTCCTAGAGCTATTCTTGAAAAAAATATCGGCGCAGAATCAATAAAAAGAGATGTTCTGGACTCTGTTCTTCCGAATGCTTTTGCAAAAGCAATATCGGAAAACAATTTGAACATTATTACAGAACCTTATTTGGAATCTTACAACTTTGAACTCGGTAAACCCGTTACCGTTGTTGCAAAAATGGAACTCAAACCCGAAGTAAAATTTGAACAATACAAAGATATGGAACTTGAGGTTGAAGAGTACAAAACAGCTCCGGATGCTATGGATAAAGAGCTGAATGAACTTGCTGAAAAGTTTACAACACTGGAAAAAGCAGATAAAGAATCTACTGACAAAGACGTTGTTCTTATGGATTTTGAGGGTTCTGTTGATGGAAAACTTATTGACGGCGGCGCTGCAAAGAACTATCTGCTTGATTTGGAACACAGCAATTTTATTCCCGGTTTTGCAGAGCAGCTTGTTGGACACAAAGCAGGCGATGAATTTACAATCGATGTAACTTTCCCTGAAAACTACCATGAAGAAAACCTCAAAGGTAAACCTGCTCAGTTCAAAATCACTTTGAGAGAAGTAAAAGCTAAAATCAAACCGGAAATAAATGACGATTTGGCTAAAAAAGTCGGCAAATTCAAAAACCTTGATGAATTGAAGGCTGATATTCAAAAATATCTTGATAACACGGCAAAAATCGAAAACGACAAAAGAAGTGCAAACAAAGTTTTTGATGCAATTCTTTCAAAAATGTCTGTTGATATTCAAGACACAATGATTGAAAGAGAAAAACAGGCACTGGTTGCCGATTTTAAACAAAAAGTTGCTCAATCCGGCGTAACCTGGGAAGATGTATTGAAACAGGACGGTGCTGAAAAAATTGATAAAGAACTTAGAGAAGAAGCAATCAGCAGAATCAAAAACTCTTTGATGATGTCAGAAATTGCAAAACTTGAAAATATTCAGGTTACGGCTCAAGACCTTGAACAAAAAATAGGTGAAATGGCATCACTTTATCAAACGGATAAAGACACAATTTTTAGAGAAATCAGAAAAAATACTGCTTTGATTCAGTCATTGTCACAACAGGCATTGAGCCAAAAGGTTACAAAATTCCTTATTGACAACAACAAAATAAAATTCGTTGCAGAAGCAAAAAAGTAGATTATAATATTAGTAAATAAGAGATAAAATTAAGAGATTGAAAGGGTTATTTATGAGCTTTGTACCAACAGTAGTAGAACAATCCAGCCGTGGTGAACGTGCATTTGACATATTCTCAAGATTGTTGAGAGAAAGAATTATCTTTTTGGGCACACCGATAGATGACATGGTTGCAAACCTTGTTGTTGCACAGATGTTGCTTTTGGATTCTGAAAATCCCGAAAAAGATATCATGCTCTATATCAATTCACCCGGAGGCAGTGTAACTGCAGGATTTGCTATTTACGATACTATGCAGCACATCAGAGCGGATGTCTCTACTATATGTCTCGGTCAGGCAGCATCAATGGGTGCGTTCCTTTTGTCTTCAGGTACTAAAGGCAAAAGACTTGCGCTTCCTCATTCAAGAGTATTGATTCACCAGCCTTTAGGCGGTGCACAGGGTCAGGCAACCGATATTGAAATTCAAGCTGCTGAAATCCTGAGAATCAAAAAAGCTTTGAATGAAATCCTTGCTTCCAACACAGGACAATCAATCAAAAAAATCGAAAAAGATACAGACAGAGACTATATCATGACTCCGGAAGAAGCTCTTGAATACGGTATGATTGATAAAGTTATCTCAATGGATAAACATCCGAAAGCTGAATAATTTACTCAGCCAAAATAGGAGAAATGTAATGGTTAAACATGATGACAGCCGTTTAAAATGTTCATTTTGCGGAAAGACACAGGATCAGGTAAAAAAACTTATTGCAGGACCCGAAGTCTATATTTGCGATGAATGTGTTGAGCTGTGTAATGAAATTTTGGACGAAGAGTTCTTTGAAAACAAAGAAAAAGGCGAAAAAGAAGAACCTAAAGAAGCCGATATTTCTTCAGTACCCAAACCACATGAAATCAAAGCATATCTGGATGAGCACATTGTAGGACAGGATGATGCCAAAAAGGTTTTGTCTGTTGCTGTATACAACCATTACAAAAGAATTGCTCACAATTCCAGTGAAAAAGATGCAAGCGGAATTGAAATCCAAAAAAGCAACATTTTGCTTGTTGGACCGACTGGTTCAGGTAAAACTCTTTTGGCGCAAACACTTGCAAAAATGCTTGATGTTCCGTTTGCCGTCGCAGATGCAACAACCTTAACAGAAGCCGGCTATGTCGGTGATGATGTTGAAAATATTTTGTTAAGACTATATCAAAATGCTGAGTTTGATGCTCAAAAAGCTGAACGTGGCATTATTTATATCGATGAGATAGACAAGATTGCCAGAAAATCCGAAAATCCTAGCATAACAAGAGATGTTTCGGGAGAAGGCGTTCAGCAGGCACTTTTGAAAATGATTGAAGGTACTGTTGCGAATGTTCCGCCTCAGGGAGGAAGAAAACATCCTCATCAGGAATTTATTCAAATTGATACAAAAAATATCCTGTTTATTGTCGGCGGTGCGTTTGTAGGTCTGGATAAAATCGTTGAAAGAAGAGCCGGTGAAGGCACCTCTCTCGGCTTTGGCGCAAAAGCTCCGGCAACTGCAGCTGAAAAGGAAATTGCGGCACAAAAAATGCTCAAAAAATTACAGCCTGAAGACTTGCTCAAATTTGGCTTGATTCCTGAGTTTATCGGCCGTGTTCCTATATATGCCGTACTCGATCAGCTTGATGAAGCTACTCTTAAAATGATTTTGACAGAACCCAAAAACGCTATCATCAAACAGTATCAATGCTTGCTCAAAATGGATAATGTCGATTTGAAATTTGAGCCCGAAGCAATTGATTTGATTGCAAAAGAAGCTATCAAGCGTAAAACCGGTGCCAGAGCACTTCGTTCAATTGTAGAAGAATTGATGCTCAACATTATGTATGAGGTTCCGTCTCAGGAAAATGTACATGAGTTCACGGTTACGGCTGAAATGGTCAAAAAACGTGATAATGTTGCTGAATTGATTAAACTTCCCAAAAAATCGACGGCTGAACCCGTTGAATCACAGGAAGAAATAGCATAAAAAAGACCTCCTTAAGGAGGTCTTTTTATACAAATTCATCAAATTCTGCAATCGATACATCTTTGAATAATTTTTTTGCAATTTCTTCCGGCGGCAGCTTTTTAGGCAATAGTTCATCTATCAGATTGCTTGCTATTACCCAGTCATCTTTTCTTGAGTCATATAAGACATTTGTGTTTGCCATTGTGTCCTGTCCGGCAAGTACGGAATATTTTATTTTGCACTTTTTCATAAAGTCTTCAAACATTTTTAGCAGCTGCTGACTCATCGGATTGTTTGAAGTACTTCCGAGTAAAAACCCCTGTAATTCGGGATTAGTGAGACTTATTTTGTCCAAAATTGATGCTTCAACGTCTTTAAAGGTCGAAATATTTCTCTGATTAGGCGATACATGAAACATTACAACATCACGACCGTCTGTTATCCCGCCCATTGTGCAGTCTTTAACATCTCTTGTATAAGCCGAAAACCCCTTTACCGTTTGTTTTGCATTCCAGGGATAATTCACAAAATATTTTTCTCGAATATTTCCCGCCAGTCTTGAAAACTCGCCGGTCTGCACAAATTTTATACCTGATGAAAATGATATGTTTGAGTCTGATTTGTTTAGCATATCCTAATAAAAATTAAACATAAAATAAATTGCTTGTATTCATTTTATTGTAAAATTATATTACACTCGGATAGAGACTAAATTATGAAAAATATCACTGAACAAATAGCTTCAAAATTTTTAGGGAAAAAGGTTGATACAATATCTGAGTATGACCCTTCGCTAATTGTCGCCATTCCCCGATATGAGAACAGAAAACAGTACAAAATAGATGAGAATAATCTGCCGTTTGCAGGATGTGATGTCTGGCATGCATACGAGTTTTCCGCTCTTACAGAAAACGGGCTGCCGGTCACAAGGCTGATGAAAATGAAATATTGCGCAAACAGCAAATATCTCGTTGAATCCAAGTCCGTAAAATTGTATTTGAATTCTTTTAATATGACCCGTTTGGGAAAAAATATTGACGAATGTCTTCAAAAATGCAAGGAAATTATAGAGAAAGATTTGTCTGAGACTCTTGAAACAAAAGTAACCGTAAATTTTTTGAATAATGAAACAAACAGAGTTGAGATTTTTGAAGATTTTCAAAACATTATAGATTATGTTGATGTAAATGATATTGAAATTTCACACTACAAAGAGGCTCCGGAATTGCTCGTTGCAGAAGATATAAAAGAATCCCGAAAATTCAAATTGTTTTTTGATTCACTCCGTTCAAACTGCAGGGTTACCCATCAGCCTGATTTTGGAGATGTGTATATTTTTTATGAATCAAAAAAACATATTAAAGAAGACAGTTTGGTAAAGTACCTCTGTTCTTTCCGAACAGAATATCATTTCCACGAAGAATGCTGCGAGATGATATACAAAAGGCTTTATGACTTGCTGGATAAAGATGATAAATTGTTTGTTTGTGTGCTTTATACAAGAAGAGGAGGTATAGATATATCTCCTGTCAGGTATACGAAAAATTGTGTAATGCCTGATGTTGAAAAATTGACTGACATAAATACTTTTGCGAGAAAAAATATCAAGCAATAATCGCAATTTTGAACAAACTCCTCCATATACATTGTTGTCATTATGCGGAAAAAATAGTAAAATAACTATACTTATCTGTATAATAATCTGATTTTAGAGAGGATTTTTCTATGAAATTACATATGCAAATTTTGATTGCACTTGGACTCGGTATCAAGCGAAACGGACATATTTTCCTCGGTTTGATTGCCGGTATTATTCTGGGTATTGCGATGCATGCTTTTCATCTGTCGCATGAGTCATCAACAATTTACAATGTGATTTATGCCGTTCTCAATTTTATCGGTCAGGCATTTATTAGATTAATCCAGATGGTTATCATACCGTTGATTTTCAGCGCAATTGTTATCGGTATATCCAGTATCGGAGATAACAAACAGCTCGGTGCATTCGGTATAAAAATGGTGATTTATTACTCTATCATTTCAATTGCTGCGGTAATAATCGGTACAACGCTTGCACTTGCCATACATCCTGGCGACGGCGTTCAGTCTTTTATAAGTCAGGAATCAGCTGTTGAAACGCAGCAAATAGTCAGTCAGGCAATTGCCGATCAAAAAGGTCATTTAACAGAAATGTTCATAAATCTTATACCGGCAAATCCGATGG
Organism: Candidatus Gastranaerophilales bacterium; assembly: GCA_944325595.1. Taxonomy (GTDB): domain Bacteria; phylum Cyanobacteriota; class Vampirovibrionia; order Gastranaerophilales; family Gastranaerophilaceae; genus Limenecus. The sequence goes on along the minus strand of CALVAQ010000006.1, from coordinate 34,117 downwards.
AAGCGCTGTCTAAGGGAGAAATGATTCCTATCATTATATTTATAATGATTTTTGCAATAGCACTTGCAAAAGTAGGTGAAATTAACAGACCCGTTGTTTCATTCTTCGAATCTGTTTTTGCTGCTACGATGAAAGTAACTGACGGAATTATGTATCTTGCCGCTCCCGGTATTTTTGCTCTTACTGCTACTGCCATATCATCGTTTGGTTTATCGGTATTTTCAAGTATATCAAAGTATTTCTTGGCTATATTTATCGGATTTGCAATACAGCTTTTTGTTGTGTACCCGATTATTATGAAAATATTTTCCAAAGTACCTATCAGGCTATTCTTTGCTTCTATCGCAGAAGCAATGATGGTCGGCTTTGGTACGGCAAGCAGTTCTGCTACATTACCGCTGGTAATTGCATGCTGTGAAAAAAGAGGTGTTTCTCATAAAGTTTGCAGTTTTGTTCTGCCTTTAGGTGTTACATTGAACTTTGATGCAACGGCAATGTTTCAGGTTATCGCTGTGTTGTTCCTGACTCAGGCATACGGCATTACTGTTGACCCGCTTCAATTGCTTCAGATTGCTGTTCTTGCAATAGTGGCATCAAGCACATGTGCAGGTATCCCAGGAGGCGGTATTATTACAATTGCTCTTGTTTTGAACGGTCTTGGTTTGACTCCGACACAGATGGTCGAAGGTTTTGCATTCCTGTTTGCAGTTGACAGAATTGTTGATATGTTTAGAACAATGCTCAACATCACATCTGATGCTGTTGTTACTGCCGTCATAGCTGACAATGAAAATGAACTCAACTATGATATGCTTACAAATGAAGAGTCATACAAAGATATAATATAAGTATGAGTGACAAAATAGTATCAAAAGTCCCTGCACTAAACGGAACAGTTACAATTCCTTCTGACAAATCCATAAGTCACAGAAGTGCTATGTTTGCTTCTCTGACAAAAGGTATTGTTGAGGTTGAAAATTTTTCAACCGGCGCAGATTGCCTGAGCACCTTGAATATAATAAAAAATCTTGGTTGCAAAGTTGAATTTTTGAACAATCAAAATATTAGAATTGATGCAAGAAATGCATATAAAAATTTAAACTACAATCTTGATTGCGGCAATTCCGGCACATCAATGAGGCTATTTTCTGGAATACTTGCTCCCAGAGAATTAGAGGCAAGATTGTACGGTGATGAAAGTCTTTCACAAAGACCGATGAAAAGGATTATTACCCCTCTTGAATTAATGGGAGCCAAAATTAAACATAATCACTACAAAGCGCCTCTTTTAATTCAAGGAAGAGAGCTATTTCCGATAGATTACAAGTCTCCGCTTGCATCGGCTCAGGTGAAATCCTGTATATTGCTGGCAGGTCTGAATACATACGGCGAAACCCGTGTTAGTGAGCCTTATGTCTCCCGTGACCACACAGAAAAAATGCTAAAATATCTCGGTGCAGATATCGAAGTGTCTGGTAATACTGTAAAAATCAGAAAATCCGAACTTGAACCAAAGAATATTTCGGTCTGCGGAGATATTTCGTCTGCGGCATTCTTTCTTGCAGCAGGCGCTGTTGTACCTAACTCAGAAATCATTTTAAAAAATGTCGGACTAAATCCCACACGTACGGGAATAATTGATGTTTTAAAGCAAATGGGTGCAAATATTGAAATACTCGATAAAACAGAAATTTGTAATGAAGAAGTCGGGGACATAAAAATCTCTTCATCTTCACTGAACGGAATTGCTATTGAAGGCGAGATTATTCCGAGATTGATAGATGAGCTTCCTGTCATTGCTGTTATTGCTACACAGGCGCAAGGAAAGACCATAGTAAAAGATGCCGGGGACTTGAGGAATAAAGAATCTGACAGGATAAAATGCCTTGTCGCAGAATTGCAAAAACTCGGTGTTGTTATAGAAGAAACTCAAGACGGTTTTGTTATAGAAGGAAAACAAACAATAAACGGCGGTGTTGAGGTTGAATGCTATCATGATCACCGGCTTGCGATGAGTCTTTATGTTGCGGGTTTGATTTCTCAAGAGCCGATTAAGATAAAAGAATTTCAATGGGTAGATATTTCTTTTCCCGAATTTGAAAAGTTGATGGAATCTCTGAAAGTCTGAGTTATTTGTCGTTTTTAAAGAATTTTGCACCCAGCCAGCTGCATTTGTTAAAATCTTTTACTTTTTCTACCCAGACATAAGTCTTGTCTTTTTTGAAAGAAAACGGATTTGTAGAGTAGCTGCTTTCTTTTGACATTCGTTTTGATTTGGTATCAATGTCGTTTATCCTGTTTATTAGTTTTTTTAAAGAAAAAAATAAATCCATAATAGTCTTTCAGCGGTATGTATACAAAAATATAATTACAAACAATTTATACAGATTAATTACACGTATTGATGAAATATACTTACCCGATATGACAAATTTTTGTATAATCGTGATATGAAAGAACAAACCAAAAGGATTTTGATAGCAGAAGACAGCTCCGAGTGGCAAAGATTTCATGCCGAACAATTGAGAAGCTATAATAAACTGAACCTTGAGTTTGATATTGCTTCTTCTGCAAGAGATGCTCTGGAGCTGGCGCAGCAAAATATAAACAATCCGTATGATTTAATTCTGTCGGATTTGCAAATGGAGACAGAGTTTTTGCCCGAATTTGCCGGTGAATGGTTTGTTAAAAATCTCAAAAATATAAAAGAATACGAAAATACACCGGTAGTGTTGATATCCGCCACATATAACATCGCTTTTATTGCTTCGTCTCTGGGGGTTGATTATTTGTCAAAAAGGAGTATTGTTTCTTCGCCTTTGAGTTACTTTTTTATGCTTGATGAACATTTATTGTAACTTTTTTCAAAGATACTAAATAAATGCTTTGAAAATTTTATGTTTATTGTAATATAGTAATACAACTGAAAAACAAAGGGATTAATAGAATGAGGGGAAAGTCGCATTCTATAAATCTTGCTTGAGAAAAATTACAAATAACTAGATAAGAAGGTACAAAATGGGAATCAAAGGAAAAGTAGATAAAATGGTAGTTCTCGCTTGCGAAGAATGCAAAGAAAGAAACTACACAACTACAAAAAACAAAAAAACTCTTAAAGAAAGAATGGAACTTAAAAAACATTGCCCGAGATGCAATAAACACACAGTTCACAAAGAAACAAAATAACAACTTTACTATTTACGCAATTTAATATTAATTAAAGAGCGTCCTTAGTTCAGTTGGTAGAACGTCGGTCTCCAAAACCGGATGTCGAGGGTTCGAGTCCTTCAGGGCGCGATTTAAGTAATAAGAGGAAAAAATGGCTAACCAGACTAATCAAAATATAGATTTTAAAGAAGCGGCAAAAGCTTACTTTAAAAGTGTAAAACTTGAATGGGGAAAAATCACCTGGCCCGGAAAACAGCAGGTTATTGTAGAAACAGTTTACGTTATCATTATTACCGCTATTTTTACAATCGGTGTTCTGGCGCTGGATACGATTTTTGACCTTATTTTTAAAGCAATGGGTTTAAAAAATTAAATAGTCGGCGGTTACAAAAGATTTATTTAACACAATTAAGCGGGAATTAATATAATGGCAGAAGAAAAAAACGAAGAACTTATGGCAGACGAAGCACAAAACGATATCAGTGTTTTTGAAAACGAAAAACACCAGATTGTTGAAGAAAAAGATGCTCAATTAAAAGCTGACATTCAGGCTTCACACAGCAAAGAACCTCAAAAAAAATGGTACATTGTTCATACATATTCAGGTTATGAAAACAAAGTAAAAGTTAACCTTGAAAAACGTATTGAATATATGAACATGGGCGACAAAATCTTCCGTGTTGAAGTTCCTCAAAAAACAATTACAAAAGTCAAAGACGGTAAAAAACAAGACAGAGAAGAAAAAATCTTCCCGGGTTATGTTCTTGTCGAAATGATTATGGATGATGACAGCTGGTATGTCGTCAGACACACTGCCGGAGTTACAAAATTTGTCGGTACTTCCAAAAAACCGATTCCGGCAAAAGACTCTGAAATCAAAAAGATTATTCACAGAGTTCAAACTCAAACTACAAAAATCGAACTTGATGTCAAAGTCGGTGACAAGGTCAGAATCATTTCCGGTCCGTTTGCAGACTTTATTGGCGATATTACAGAAGTTTATCCCGACAAGTCAAAACTCAGAGCAATGGTTTCTATTTTCGGAAGAGAAACTCCTGTTGAGCTTGAGTACAAACAAATTCAAAAAGTATAGATTTTTGAAGGCTTGAGAGGCTTTCTAATCTGACTTTTTATACAGCCGATGTAAAATTAAAGATGTTGGCAAATCGAACAAATCTTTGATTTTTACAGACTAAACCAGATAAAAGATAAATAAGGTGGAAGGGGCAAAGCCCCGCTATACCACGAAAGGAGAATAAAATGGCAAAGAAAATCGTAGGAAAAATCAAGCTTCAAATCGAAGCAGGCAAAGCAAATCCGTCTCCGCCGGTTGGTCCTGCTCTGGGTCAGCACGGTGTAAACATTATGGATTTTTGCAAACAATTTAACGCAAAAACTGAATCACAAGCAGGTTACATTATTCCTGTAATCATTGATGTATATGAAGACAGAAGCTTTTCTTTTGTTATCAAAAGCCCTCCGGCTGCAGTATTGATTAAAAAAGCTATCAATCTGCCTAAAGGTTCTGCGGCTCCGAACAAAACAAAAGTAGGCTCTATAACCGTTGCTCAGTTGGAAGAAATCGCAAAAACAAAAATGAACGATTTGAATGCAACTACTATGGAAGCTGCTGTAAAAATGCTCAAAGGTTCAGCCAGAGCAATGGGTGTTACAGTAGAAGAATAGCCGAATTTTGTTTGGCAAATGTCAATTTATTTTGATTGACAACATCAGATTACAAAAAGTGGAAGGGGCAATTCCCGATATCACCACAGAAAGGATTAAAAAATGAGTAAATTAACAAAAAGACAACAAAAAGCGGCAGAAATGCTCGAGGGTTTTGTACAGCCTTCGTCAGCAGCTGAAGCTTTGAAAAAATTAAAAGAAATATCAGAGGCAACAGTAAAATTCGACGAAACAGTTGAATGCCATATGCGTCTCGGTATTGATGTAAAAAGAGCAGACCAGCAAATTCGTTCAACTGTAGTTCTTCCGGCAGGTCTCGGTAAAGAAGTAAGAGTTTGCGTTATTGCTAAAGGAACAAAGATTGATGAAGCAAAGGCTGCAGGGGCTGAAGAAGCAGGTGCAGAAGAAGTTATCGACAAAATTTCCGGCGGCTGGTTCGAATTTGATACATTGATTGCAACACCTGATTGTATGGGTATGCTTGGTAAACTCGGTAAAGTTCTCGGTCCGAAAGGCTTGATGCCGAACCCGAAAACAGGTACCGTTACTCTCGATGTAGCAAAAGCTGTTAAGGATGCCAAAGCAGGTAAAGTTGAGTTCAGAGCTGATAAACAGGGTATGATTCACGTACCTATCGGAAAAATCAAATTCACATTCGAAGATTTGATGAAAAACTATACAACTCTTGCAGATGCAGTTTTGAGAGCAAAACCGTCTGTAGCAAAAGGTGTGTATGTTAAATCAGCATATTTGACTACTACAATGGGTCCGAGTATCAAGCTTGATACAAAGAACTTAGCTGCAGAAGTTAAAGAACACGTATAATCATTTAGATTATAATTCTAATATTTCTAAGCCTTGATGTTCATCAAGGCTTTTTTATATCTCTAATTTTAATTTGTCAGAGAAAATTTTGTGATAAGACTCTGCCGAACAAAAGCAGCCGGCGGCAGATGCGATACCGGATTAGATGGTATTTATATTAATAAAGAGACCCTATTTTATAAATAAGGTCTCTTTGTTTTTCCTTTTATAGCTTCCGTTTTACTTCTGTAAAAACGGAGGAATATCAATAATACTCATCAAATCAGACTGTGACTTTTGTGCCGGTGTGATAGCCGGTTTTGGTTGAACAGCCTGTTGAGATGAAGGTTGCAGAGGGCTGCTGTTTGTTGTTGTGCTTCCGGTGTTAAATGCTGATGAGAAGAAATCAACAGCGCTCATAGATTTTGCTGTTTCTTTCTTTGCTTCCGGTTCAAGTGATTTCATTTCAAAACCTGTAGCAATTACAGTGATTTGAATTTCTCCCTGAATTCTGTCATCTATTACAGAACCGAATGTAACAATTGCATCTTCTGCAACTGCATCATGAATAACCTGAGCGGCTTCAGTAACTTCAAACAGTGTCATATCAGAACCGCCGGTTACATTCATAATGATACCGGATGCACCGTTGATAGATGTTTCAAGCAGCGGAGAGTTGATAGCCTGTTTTGCGGCTTCCATAGCTCTGCCTTCTCCTGAACCTTTACCGATACCCATCAAAGCAGAACCGCTGGACTGCATAACAGCTTTTACGTCAGCAAAGTCTACGTTGATAAGACCGGGAACAGTGATTATATCGGATATACCCTGAACGCCTCGTAAGAGAACTTCATCAACAACCTGAAAAGCTTCTTTCATTGTTGTTCTTCTTTCAACTACTTCAAGCAGTTTGTCGTTCGGTATAACAATCAAAGCATCAACTGTTTCTTTGAGTTTTTCAAGACCCTGTTGAGCCTGATTCATTCTTCTTTTGCCTTCAAAGCTGAAGGGTTTTGTAACAACGCCGATAGTAAGAGCCCCGAGTTCTTTTGCAATTTTTGCAATAACGGGAGCTGCACCTGTACCTGTGCCGCCGCCCATACCGGCTGTGACAAATACCATATCAGCGCCGTCAAGAGCTTGAACTATCTGGTCTCTTGTTTCTTCAGCAGCTTTTTCACCTACTGAAGGATCTCCGCCGGCACCAAGACCTTCTGTCAGCTTGCTGCCGAGTTGAATTTTATTTTCAGCCAGTGACATTTTCAAAACCTGTGCATCAGTATTCATTGCCCAGAAATCTACTCCTGTCAATCCTGCCTTAATCATTCTGTTTACAGCGTTTCCGCCGCCGCCGCCTGCACCGATAACTTTGATATCTGCTACATTAGCTGATTGCGGAGTATCTGTATTTTGTTCATTTTCTCTTCTTCCGAAGATATCCGGTCCGAAATTTTCCACTTATTTGACCTCTTTCAATCTAATACATCTTTTTTACGTGAAAGGTTATGTTATTATAACTTACTATTAATACTATTTTAAAAATATTAAATAGTAAAGAAAATTAAGTTTATTTAATATATTTTTTAATATAAGTTAAAGTTTTTTTGTTTTTTTTGTTGTAAAATTATTTTTGTCATCTATTCGTCATGGCAGGGAAAAATTAGTCTTAAAATATCTTAATAATTGACTGAAATATGCGCAATTTTTATTTTTATAACTTTTAATATATATGGAAGTGTGTTTAAGGTGGAAAGATGAAAATCCAGGGAAATTACAACAGTTATTCCAGTGTTAATACGAGTCCGGCTTTCGGAAATTATGTTGTAGACAGAAGTATAAACAGAGCCGTCAGCATGCTCACACCTAAAAAACTCAACGGGTTATACAAACTTGGAGCGAATAACGGTGAAAACCTTAACAATATAGTTACTGCTGTAGGTACAGCAGGTGTTGCACCTATTTTTATCAGATTTAACCCTCTTTCTGATGAAGATCCTAAAGTAAAAGCTTATTCTGCATTGAGGCAGCCGCTTTCAGCATGTCTTGCACTTGGTGTTCAATTGCCGGTTATGACAGCATACAACCATATGTTAGATAAATGGGCAGCATCAGGTAAAGTCAGACGAATAGATTTGAGCTCCAACCCTCCCAGAAGTCTTTTGAAAGCGTACGCAAAAGCAAAACATGAACAAGATATCAGAGAGTTCTTTGCTCTGGGGCATACACCGGATGAACTTGATAAATCTTTCTATAAAGGCAGAACTAAAAAACAATATATTGAAGATATTATAAATGATGCGAGAGGAGATATCTTCTATAATCAAAAAGTAAAATTGAGAAATCTTGTTAAAGAAGATAAACCAATCACGACTTCAGTTTTGAGAAATGAAAAAGGAAAAGTCGTAGACTGGTTCCATCCGACTAAACTGGAAGAAATTAAAGATTTGGAATATGTGAGACCGGATGAGCTGAACAAAGCAAGAAACGCTGCGTTTCCTGAAGTGTTAAGAGAGATGGGCGTTGATACAAATGACAAATCTCTTTTTGAAATAAAAATGGACTGGACAGCGGATGATCCATATGCAAAATTTGAAAAGATGAAAAAAGGAGAAATTGAAATCCCGGATTCACTAAAAGATTTCAAAAAATCAGCTGTCAAAAAAGCTCTCAAAAAATCAAATGTAAAATATTCCGACTTCAAAAAACGGCTGGAATCTGCAGCGGAAGAAAAAGCAATTAACCTTGTAAAAAAAGATATTGCGGAAGAAATAGCCGTCAAGGTTGAAACATCAAAAGCGTTTAACAAGCTGTCTGAAAAATTCTCAAAAGAAGTTGACAGAATTTTGAATGATCCTACAATCAGAACAGCGGATAAAAAACCGACTATCTATAAAACAGAAATTGATATTGTAAATTCTTATATTGAAAATATTAAAGAACAAATCAGCAAAACCGATGATGCCAAAGAAATTAAAAAATTAAATCGTGTTATTGAAAAGCTTAAAGATAAAAAGATTAATGAAATAAGATATCACGGAAGCACCTATGATGAAGTTGCTAGAAGCGTAAAAGTCAAAAGATGGCTCAAAGCCGAAATTAACAGACGTGAAGGCGTATTCAAAAACTTTAAAAAGTTGAGCGGTCTTTTGTTCGGTCTTGCAATTCTTCCGTTCACCTGCGGATTGTTAAACTGGGCTTATCCCAGATTTATGGAAAAATTCTTCCCTAAATTGTGTGATGCAAAGGCTCAGGCAAAAAAAGAACAGGAGGGTAAATAATGCCGATTACTCCTGTAAAAGCCAGTTTTGCGGAAAGAGCAATAGATTCATTTAACAGAGCCGCATCAAGAATTATGGATACTAAAGGCGCTACGATTCTGATGCCTGAGAATCCTACTGATATTGCAAAAACACTTGCTCTTATTTCTACAACCACAAAAGATATTGTTAACTGCTATTACTACACTACTCAGAGTTACCATAACGAAAGAATTCCGGAAGATAAGAGAAAATTTGTGGCAGGTATCGACCTTGCTAACGGAATTTTGAATGTAATAACACAGCTTTCACTGGGTCTGGTCGTAAACAAAATGTCAGACAAGATGTATGATAAATGGTTCAAAGGCGGATTGACCGCTACTGCTGAAAACATCAAAAAGTACAGAGAAGCTGCAGACAAATTGCTTCACGGCTCTCAACTTACAGAACACATTAAATGCAGCGATGCAAGTATCAAGTCTGCAATTAATAAAGTAAACAAAGTCGCAAAAGCCGGATTTGGCGTTATCGCAGTACTTGTAGTTACTCAAATCATTGCAAAAAGAATGATTGTTCCTTTCCTTGCTACTCCTCTGGCAGGTGTTTTCAAAAAATACCTTGATAAGCAAGAAGCAAAAAAAGCTACAGGTAATGACTCAAATACTGAGCAGAATAAAACAAAACCTGAAATAAAAGAAGAACTTCCTATTCCTCAAGCTCAGGAACATAAGGCTTTTAAAGGATTCGAAGACTTCTTGTCTAAAGCATCATAATAATTGTATACTATCATTGTAATAATATAAGGAATGAAAAATGAGAATCTCCCCACTCTCTTGTACAAATCAGTACAGTAATTCGCACAATAAAAAACAGAATGCATCATTTAAAAAACTCATTGTAAGTGATGAGTTTAAAAAAGATTTAAACAATTCACCTCTTTCCGCTCCCCAAAAAGAGATATTGCTGCTTGCTCTTGAAAAAAGCAAAGATTACTTTGAAAAAATGGATAAGGATGCAACAGTGACTTATGTAAAAGGTGAAAAAACATCTTTCTGGCAGTCAAGAAATCAGGATGAAATTCTTATCAACTTCCCTGCAAAAAGATTTTCCGGCGGATATTACAATACATCCGTAAATATATTTAATCAGGTCATAGAAAATCATGACTCACAGGCACTTTCTGATTTGATAGAAGAAAAAGTCAGCCGTATGCAGAGATTTGTCTATGATGAAACAGGCGGCAAAAACGAAAGACCTAAATATGACTGCTATCGTGATGACGATGAATATGAAAATATGGAAGAATTTGATGAAGGCATCAGCGGTACAGGCTGGGACTTGACCGATGCTTATATTCCCTAGATTTCAACTTTAGATTTTTTCCAGATATAAAACACAGGAATGCCGGCGATTGTTATCAACAATCCCGGTATTGTGTATAAAGGCTTGTATATAGAAAGACAAATTACGATATAAGTTGCCAGAATCAAAAATGTTACGGGGAAGAAATTGCTTACACGATATTTTACATTTTTGTTAGGAAATTTCTTTCTGTATACAAATATACCGGCTGTTACAAGTATATAAAACAACAGAGAAGCATATATTACAAAATCTAGCAGCTCTGAATAGTTGCCCCACAATATAAGAATACAAATCCATATGCACTGCGCCCAAAGTGAGTTTACGGGTACTTTGGTTTTTCTGTTTATTGCGGCAAGCGGTCTGAAAAAAGCCCTGTCTTTTGCCATTTTGTAATAAACTCGTGAACCGGTCAGTATCATTCCGTTTGCGCAGCCAAATGCAGAAATCATTATTATAACAGCCGTGATATCTTTACCTATGGTTCCGAAAATTTCGCTTACCGTCCTTGCTGCTACTATGTCTTGGGGTGCATTTTGAATTGCATCAAGCGGCAAAACTCCAAGATATATCATATTTAACAGCAGATATAAAGAAACTACTAATGCAACACCGTATACAAGGGCTTTCGGAATATTTCTTTGCGGATTTTTGACTTCTCCCGCAATAAAAGTAATGTTATTCCATGTAATAGATGCAAACAGTGCTCCGACTATTGCGACCGCCATTATATTAATGGTTTCAAAAGAAAAAACAAAAGGCATATGAAAATTCGCCTGCAAAATGTGCGCATTGAAGCCGAATAACAATCCTACAACAACCAGCCCTGCCAATGAAAGCACTTTTGTTACCGTAAATATGTTCTGCGTTAGCACACCGTATTTTATACCTCTGGAGTTGATATAACTCAGAAGTATTACCGTCAAGATTGCAAACAACTGCTGGGTCGAAAAATGCAGTTTACCTATCTCAAAAAGTATATTAGATGTGCTTATGCAAGGAACCAGTATTCCGAAAAATTTTGCAAAAGCGACACACACAGCAGCAATAGTTCCTGTTTGTATTACTCCGAACAATGTCCAGCCGTAAAGAAAAGCAATCAGCTCATTGAATATTTTTTTTAAATATACATACTGTCCGCCTTCTTCGGTAATATTTGAGGCAAGCTCACACAATGAAAGCCCTCCGCACAATGTAATAAATCCTGCAATTATCCAAATGAGAATAAGAAGGAGACCTGAATTTACCTGTCTTGATATATCCGATGAGACAATAAAAATTCCGCAGCCTATCATTGAGCCTGCTACTATCGAAACTGCATCGGGGAGAGATAAGGTTCTTTTCAAATCTTGTGCCATAGTTTATATTTTATTACAAATATTTACCAAAATGTAAAAATGTTGTATCATTCTAGCAAAATTTAAAATTTACTGCATTTTTAGCATCCATAAAACAGTCATCACAACAGAGAAGGAGTATATATGATACAAAGAATTAATGCAGGATATAACACATATAGTTATAAAAATAGCAATGTCCTTAAATCAAATGTCCAGAATCCTGTAAATAATAAACAAAATGTTGCTTTTAAAGGCTGGTTTTCTGACTTGTTCGGTCCGTCAGAACGTACACTTGACAACGATTTGCTGCCGGAAATACAAGAAATGATGGAATATGCATATAACAGCATTAAAGCTTCCGGAGTAAAGGAAATTTACGGTTCATATGACGGTAAAGATATAAAAATGGATATAAGCAAAGATGCCGTTCGTTTGTTTGTCAGAAATACAAACAATGATCCTGAATTTAAACAAAAATATAGAAATCTTGATGAGTTATATATTTGTGTCTGTGCCGGAATGATAACAGGTCAAAACTATATGCAATCTGTTGTCTGTGAGCATGAGGAGCCGATAGACAGGTTTGAAGAAGCTTTATGCAAATATGTTCCGCCGGTGCTTTATCAAAACTATATGCTCTAATCCTTTATTCATAGTAAAATAATTTTGTTGTTACAAAATTATAAAGGAAGACTATGAATATAAATACAAATTATGAAAATCTGGAGCAGAGCTATTTGTTTTCAACAATAGCAAAAAAGGTTAACGAATTTTCAAACGCTCATCCTGATGCAAAGATAATCCGTCTTGGTATAGGTGATGTTACTTTGCCATTGTGTAATGCTGTGATAAAAGCTATGCACAAAGCTGTTGATGAAATGGGAAATCAGTCTACATTCAGAGGATACGGACCCGAGCAGGGATATGACTTTTTGAGAACGGCTGTTCAAGGATATTACAAAACACACAACGTTGATTTGGATTTGGACGAAATATTTATATCAGACGGAGCCAAAAGTGATTTGGGCAATATCTTGGATTTGTTTGCAAAAGAAAATACGGTTCTTGTTCCTGATCCGGTATATCCGGTATATGTTGATACAAATGTAATGGCCGGCAGGACTGTTATTTTTGCTAATGCAAATAAGGAAAACGGCTTTTTGCCTATGCCGGACGAGTCTGCAAAAGCTGATATAATATACATTTGCTCGCCGAATAATCCGACGGGAGCTGTATATAACAAAGAACAGCTAAAAAAATGGGTCGATTATGCATTGGCGTTAAATGCAGTAATTTTGTATGATGCGGCATATGAATGCTTTATTTCCGATAGTTCTTTGCCGAGAAGTATATTTGAGATTGAAGGTGCAAAAAATTGTGCAATAGAATTCTGTTCATTGTCAAAAACAGCAGGATTTACCGGCACCAGATGCGGGTACACAATTGTACCGAAAAATCTCGAAAAACTTAACAAGATGTGGCTCAGACGACAGACCACAAAATTTAACGGAGTTCCTTATATTGTTCAAAGAGCGGCAGAAGCAGTATTTACAGAAGAAGGGCAGAAAGAAATAAAAGAAAATATCGGTTACTACAAAGAAAATGCCAAAATAATATCAGATACTCTTGAAAAATGCGGTATCTGGCATGTCGGCGGAAAACATTCTCCGTATATCTGGCTGAAATGTCCGGACAACATGTCTTCGTGGGAGTTTTTTGACAAGCTGTTGAATGATTTGCAAATCGTAGGAACTCCCGGTGCAGGTTTTGGTAAAAACGGGGAAGGCTTCTTCAGACTTACTTCTTTTGGTTCAAAGGAAAATACCGTGGAAGCTATGAAAAGATTTGAGAATGCATATTTAAAATAGCAAAAACGAAAAGAAAGCCCCTTTTTAAAGGGGCTTTCTTGTATATCAAATTAATCGTTATCGTGATTTTTGGCAAGCTCGTTCATATCGATTTTTAGCCAGTTTCCACGTTCAGGATTTACAAATTCCGCAATATGGACAAGTTCCTTGCATTCTGTGTTGTTGTCAATAAAAAATCTGTCATCACACATTACCTGAAAATTGTATGTTTTTTGCATTTTGTCAAGTTCATATGAGTTGAAAGACTGTGTCAAATGCTGCATTGTCCATTCTGCAATACCCGGACCGTAATTTTTCTTTGCTGCATCATTTACCGCATTTGCGAGTGTTCCCGTGATAATCATACCGTTGCTGCCTTCGGTCTTTTTGATGATAGCAAGTCTTGCGAGTGCAAGGCAGTATTTGTCAATAGCATTTCTTCTTGCGATATTGTATTTGTTTTTGTATTCATCTTTAATCTTTATAGTAAAAGAATCGTTGTCCTCTTTTGCAATTTCAAATTTTTGCGTGTCAAGAAGCAGTTCTTTCAACCTTTGCGTTTTAATATTCTTTGGATAGGTTGTTTCTTCTGTCATTGTAAATTCGGCTTTGTGGCAGGCTTTTATGTCATCAATCAATTCATCGTTGAATCCCATCGCTCTGCAGAAGTTTTCAATGACGGCAGGTGCTGATGCTCCGGCTCTCGAAACTTTCTGCAGGCTCAAGCTCTGGCTCAAATAGCTGCTGCCGGAGGATTTTACAATAACTTTATCTTTGTCAACGACTTCTATGTTTGATATTCCGCAGCCGCCTCCGGTTATGCAGGCGGTATAATATTTGCCTGCCGAAAGCATTCCAAGCTGATATAATCTTTTTGTCATTGCAAGTCCGGTTCCCATAGCATCTTGCAGCACTTTAAATTTCATATCAGGTGCAACTTCTATACCGTTTGCTTCGAGTCTTTCTTTAAAATTACTGAAATCCAAATCCTTTAAAGGTTTGTTGTCAAAGTTTCTGTGATTTGGAAGATAAAAAGCGAAGTCTTTTGAAGTATAGCTGGGGATGAAAATTGCTACATTTTTTAGTGCATTTTCATCTGCAGGATAGCCTTTTTCTTTTATTGCTTTTTTGTTATCTCTCTGAATTCTTCCGATTTTTTTTATTATCTGATTTATAAAATCATCGCTGTTTTTGAACTTGCTGTTTCCAAGGTCGTTTACTGTTGTGTTTTCTTTGTATATCAATTCATCTTTCGGGGTAGATGCATAGTATATTTTGCAAGAACCTTCTCTTTGTGAGCCTCCGATATCAAAAGTTATGTTGCTTTTGAAATTTGGCTTTGCTGCCGTATAAGACGGCAGATTTAGATTTACTTTCATTTCTCTCTCCTGTTAAAGTATTCGCTCTTCTCTCGTTTTGTCCGTAATTCTTACATCGTAGTTTATCATTTCAAGATATTTTCTTAGTAACGAATCATAAGTCTCCGGTATTTCTTTAAATTTGTCTCTTATTTTTGCAGGACATTTTATGTTTGCGGTGTCTTTTACCAGATATTTGTCTGACAGCAAGACAGTGTATTCTCTGTTGAAATTGATATTTTCAAATTTTCTCGTATGTTGATTTCTTATTTTTATTGCTTCTGTGTATGGTTTTGTGGATTTTCCTTCATTTATTTCTTTAACAAGCGTTCTGTTAATCTGAATATCAGACCATTGGATTATGGCATTTCTCGTTTTTGATTTCAGATTGTTTTGTACATTTTCCAGAACTAAATTAAATAGCTCTTCTCCCGTAATTTTTCCGATTCTGACCATAGACAGGTTTTCGCTCACTCCGTCAAACATTTTCATTAAATCAATATTGTTGAAGGTGCTTCTTCTTTCGTTGCTCTTGAGTCCGTTTCGGAATATTGTGGATGGTATTCCCACAACGTTAATTTCGGGATATTCTGTTTTTACCGCTCTTTTGATTGCGCTGGTGATATAGTTTGCAAGTACACTGTTTGAATATCTAATTGAATCGCTCAAAACAAGTTCTTCTGTTTGTCCTGATTTGTTTTTGAAATGAACGAGCGGAACTAAATCTTTTTTGATATTTACATTAATAAAGTCTTGAAGTTTTGCATCTTTTCTTGCTATAGGATCGTATTTGTCCGTGTCATATTTTCTGTCACGAATTTCTGATAGTTTTCCGTTGTCATCGAATTTGATTTGAACGCTTCTTATAAATTTGTTATTTTGACCGTGCGAGAGAATAAGAGTCTTTCCTTTTAAAATCTCAAACTCTTTGTGGTCGTGTCCGTTTAGAATTAAATCAATTGACGGGATTTTTTCAGCAAGCAGTGAAGAAATTTTGTTTCCAGTGTGTGCCATTGCTACAACTACACTGTCGGGATACTTTTGTTTAAACTGAGCAATATAGTATTTGATTACACGTATTGTCTTTCTCAAGTCTCTTTCTTCAAGCAGTGCATCATTTTTGTTTGAGTTATCATAGAATTTTGTTTTTTTTAGCAATCCGGGGTTGTAATAATTCATACTCGGTATTGTTATTCCAAGCATAAGCAGTTTGTTTACTTTTTCAGGATTTTTGCTGTCCGGAATATCGTAGATTTTGTATGTAGTTACATTTTCTTTCTCTCTAATCAATTTGTTGGCAATGGGAGATTCTTTTTTGTTTAAATTGGTTAAAATAACGCTCAATGGTGCTCTTTCAAATTTTTTCAAAAGCCATTCATCACCGCCGTCAAAGCAGTGATTTCCCGGAGTGTAAACCGCATCAAACTTGTTGTTTCTGCCTGCTGCCATTTTTGCTGTATAGACCATTTTTGTTAAAAAGTTGTATTGGACATCTCCGTTGCTAAATTCAGGGTTGGTTAAAAAACCTTTTTTGTTCGGATTGATAAAAAAGTCTCCGGCTATTGCAAAAAGATTTAGCGTGCTGGGTTCAGATGATTTTTCAAACATGTCTTTTTTGTTCATCTGAATAGCTTTGATTACCTGCGGCATTCCGAGAATGTCGCCGTGATTGTCGGCCATTGAGACAATGTTTACCTGTGCAGACTTGAAAGATATCGTGTTTACTTTTCCAATACTCATAATAATTGTACAACCATCAGGAATAAAAAAGTTTGTTATGTTTTGTGTTTAGACTTAATATTATTTTACATTGAGATAAAAAAATAGGGGCTGTCCCTATTTTTGAATGGTGGGCCCGGAGAGACTCGAACTCTCACAGATTGCTCCGCTAGATCCTAAGTCTAGTGCGTCTACCAATTTCGCCACAGGCCCGAATATTTATTTAATTGTCACTTGGAACTGTGCGTCTACCACCTCTCGCAAATTGACATTCAGTCAATTTCCTCGGCAGAGTATGCATTAAAGCATATGCTCACCTTATTATATTACCGTATAAAGGGGTATCGTCAATATAAATATTGATAAATTATTTTCTTTGAATTACAATTTTATCTATCAAATGGGGCGTTAGCGCAGCTGGTAGCGCATCACACTGGCAGTGTGGGGGTCACGAGTTCGAGTCTCGTACGCTCCAAATTTTTTAGAAAGTATCGTTAAAATGCATTCATCACCTATTTCAAGAGACAAGAGCCTGAAACTTTTTCCGAACAGTTATGTTGTTCTTGAT
Organism: Candidatus Gastranaerophilales bacterium; assembly: GCA_944325595.1. GTDB lineage: Bacteria > Cyanobacteriota > Vampirovibrionia > Gastranaerophilales > Gastranaerophilaceae > Limenecus. The sequence continues at coordinate 17,008 of CALVAQ010000006.1, read as the reverse complement.
ATTGAAACGACAGGATTTAACCCTAAAGAACATGAAATAATCGAGCTGTCTGCTCTAAAAGCAGAAAATGGAGTGATAATCGATGAGTTTTCAAAATTGGTAAAACCGGTAGGTTATCTTAGCAGCTATATTTCAAACCTTACGGGAATAACTATAGATATGCTTCAGAATGCACCTTTTATAAAAGAAACTATTCTGGATTTTAAAGAGTTTTGCGCAAACTATATAGTAATAGGACACAATATCAATTTTGACCTGAGTTTTATTAATACACAATTAATTAAAAACTATGATATTCCGTTCACAAATGATTATATTGATACGTTGAAACTGGCAAGAAAATATCTCCCGCAGCTTCCAAGCAGAAAATTGGCTGCAATAGCCGAATATTTCGGACTTGATACAACAGGCATGCACAGAGGGCTTAAAGATTGTATGGTTACAAATCTGTGCTACCAAAAATTTATACAATTGCACAGCCCTGAACAACACAATCAAATTAATGCTCTGGGGCTGAAATTTTAGATGTTTTATACACGCTGCAATGTGTTTGTGTTTTTGACAAGTTCTTTATATAGTGTAATTCCGCCCGTCAGACTATATACATTGTTGAAACCTTTTTGAATAAGAATTCTTGAGGCTACATAGCTCTGAAACCCTGTGTTGCAGAACAGAATTATCTTTTTGTCTTTAGGCAGTTCATTGTATCTTGTTCTCAATTCGGGAGTGAATATATGAACTGCTCCGGCGATTGTTTCATTTTGAAATTCCGCTTGAGAACGGATATCAACCGGCAAGGAGTCTTTCAAATCTTCAAAAAATGCAGGTTTTACCAATCCCTTTAGAATGTTATCAGCATGCATTCCAAGAATATTTACCGGATCTTTTGCAGAAGAATACGGCGGTGCATAGCAAAGCTCGCAATCAATCAAATCCCAAACTTTTTGTTTGTTTCTCATCATTGTGGCTATTACATCGATTCTCTTTTCTACGCCCTCTCTGCCGGCTGCCTGTATGCCAAGGATATCTCCATCATTGTTGAATAAGAGTTTGTACATTGTTCTTGTTGCACCTGGGTAATAACTGGCGTGAGAGAATCCGAAAGTAAATGTTTTCCAATACGGAATATTCTTTTTGATGAGAGATTCTTCACTGTTTCCTGCACATGCTATTGTCAGGTCAAAAACTTTTACTACCGCTGAGCCTATTGTCTTTTTGTATACAGACTTGAAGCCGGCAATGTTGTCGGCAATTATTCTTCCCTGTCTATTCGCCGGACCTGCAAGCGGTACCAGAACATTGTCTCCTGTTACGAAATCTTCAACTTCAACACTGTCTCCGCCTGCATATATGTCGGAATCAGATGTCTGCATATTTTCGTTAACTTTTACACCGCCCGTCTTGCCGATTTCAAGCCCGCAGCCTTTTGCCAGTGATGTTTCCGGCTTTACTCCAATTGCCAGAATTGCTATGTCGTACGGAATTTTTGTGCCGGAATTCAAAATAAGTTCTGTTTCTCTAAATTCCTTTACTCCGTCAGATAGTATTAAAGAAACACCGTGCTGTCTAATTTCATTCTGGGCAAAAGCTGCCGTTTCGCTGTCAACCGGCGGAAGAATATGTGGTGCTTGTTCGATAAGTGTTGTCTTTACTCCATCAATCAGGGCAAGATTTTCCGCCATTTCTATCCCTATAAATCCTCCACCTATTACTACTGCATTTTTTACACCGGTATTTTTGATATATGCTTTTATTTTTTCTGCATCTTGCAGCATTCTTACGGTAAAAATCTTAGGATTGTTTAAAATTACTTCAATTTGCGGGACAAATGGTTTTGCTCCGGGGGCAAGGACAAGTTTGTCATATGAAAGGACTTCAGCTCCGTTTATTGTGATTGTTTTTGCTTTTCGGTCAATGTTTGTGACTTCGGCTCCCATTTTTATATCAACGTTTAAGAGATTTTTGAACTTTTGTACACCGGAAACATGCATAGCTTCTTCGCTGTTAATCACATTTGAACAGTAATACGGAAGTCCGCAGTTTGCAATGGATATTTCGTTTGTTTTTTCCAGAATTGTTATTTTTGCATTGTCGTCAAGTCTTCTTAATCTGGCTGCTGCGCTTGCACCGCAGGCTCCTCCGCCTATAATTATTACTTCCATTAAACTCTCCTGTCTGTTTGTCTTGATATACAAGCATACAAAATAAAAGCGATTAAAACAACAATTTCGTGTTAAAATTATGTAAAGAAATTATGGAGAGAAGATGAAACTTTGTGTTATCGGTACCGGCTATGTAGGATTGGTTGCAGGCACATGTCTTGCGGAGATGGGAAATAGTGTAATTTGCGTAGACAAAGATACGGAAAAGCTAAAAGAACTCAGAAAGGGTAATATCCCTATATATGAGCCGGGACTTGAGACTTTAATTCTTTCAAATGTAAAAGAAAATCGATTATATTTTTCGTCTGATATTTCTGATGCTGTAAAAAAAAGTGATGTTTGTTTTATTGCAGTCGGTACTCCCCAAAAAGAAGACGGTTCTGCTGATTTGTCCGCAGTTTTTGATGTAGCAAAAAGTATTGCAATTGCTATGAACGGGTACAAGGTTGTTGTCAATAAATCTACGGTGCCTGTTGGAACTTGTGATAGAATTGCATCGATTATAAAAGAAAATACGGATTTTGATTTTGATGTAGTTTCCAATCCCGAATTTTTGAAACAGGGTGATGCTGTTCAGGATTTTTTGAAACCCGATAGAGTAATAATCGGCGCAAGTTCTCAAAGGGCATTTGATGTAATGAGAGAAATTTATGCTTCGTTTTTAAAGACAGGGAATCCTGTTATAGAGATGGATGCAAAATCAGCAGAAATGACAAAGTATGCATCAAATGCTTTCCTTGCCTTGAAAATTTCGTATGCAAATGAGATAGCTAATATTTGCGAAAACATTGGTGCTGATGCGGAAATGGTCAGAAAAGGTATGTGTGCAGATAAAAGAATCGGGAAAAAGTTTTTATTTCCCGGTTTGGGATACGGAGGGTCTTGTTTCCCAAAGGATGTTAAGGCATTGATTTCAGTTGCCAAAGATGTCGGATATACAGCAGAGCTTTTAATGGCAACAGACAATATTAATTTGCGACAAAGATATAATTTCATAAATAAAATTATGAAAAGATATAACGGGAATGTAAAAGACCGTAAATTTGCATTGTGGGGATTGGCTTTTAAGCCGGAAACAAATGACATGAGAGAGGCTCCGTCTATAAATATCATAAAAGAATTGCTCAAGACCGGGGCTCAGATATGTGCATTTGACCCAAAAGCAATTGATACGGCAAAGAAAATTTTTGGTACGGAAATTGAGTATGCAAAATCTTCTTATGCTGCTTTAAACGGGGCAGATGCTTTGATTTTGGCTACTGAATGGAATGAGTTTCAAAATCCTGATTTTGATTTAATTAAATCAAGCTTGAAAGAGCCGGTAATCTTTGACGGCAGAAATCAGTATAGTCCTCAAAAATTAAAAGAAATGGGCTTTGAATACCATTGCGTGGGGAAAAGTTTATGAAAAAAATACTCGTAACCGGTGGTGCCGGATTTATCGGTAATCATCTTTGCAGAAGACTTGTTAAGGAAGGAAATTATGTCATCTGTCTTGATAATTTTTTTACAGGACTTAAAAGACATATAGAGGATTTGCTTGATTCTCCTAATTTTAAATTGGTTGAACATGATATTGTTGAGCCGATATCACTTGATTGTGAACAGATATACAACCTCGCCTGTCCTGCCAGTCCGCCGCATTATCAATTTGATTCAATAAAAACAATGAAAACATCCGTTATTGGTATTTTAAACATGCTGGAGTTGGCAAAAAAGAATGGTGCAACAATTCTTCAGGCATCAACTTCGGAGGTGTACGGAAATCCTCTTGAACATCCGCAAAATGAAAAATACTGGGGAAATGTAAATCCTATAGGAGTAAGAAGCTGTTATGACGAAGGAAAACGGGCAGCGGAAACGCTTATGATGGATTATCATAGACAATATGGTACAGATATTAGAATAGTCAGAATTTTTAATACCTATGGTCCCAATATGGATCCAAAAGACGGCAGAGTCGTTTCAAATTGTATAATTCAAGCTCTCAATGGAGATGATATTACTGTATACGGTGACGGTTCGCAGACCAGAAGCTTTTGTTATGTTGATGATTTGGTTGAGGGGTTAATTTTGATGATGAACAATCATCACGGATTTATCGGTCCGGTAAATATGGGTAATCCTTCAGAAAGGACTGTATTGAATTTGGCAGAGATGGTTTTGTCTTTGACAGGCTCAGCATCAAGAATTGTGTTTAAACCTCTGCCAAGCGATGACCCTGTAAAGCGTAAACCAGACATTTCACTTGCAAAAAAAGAACTTGGCTGGGAACCTAATGTTGATATAAATACCGGTTTGAAAAAGACAATAGAATACTTTATGCAGTTTAAAAATAAAAGTTAATATTTTTCATTTTAGTGGCAAAAAATAATTTTAGGTGTTTTAAACTATCTAAATAGTTTAAATACCTTGAGGGAAAAAATATGAAAATATCTTCAATGCACGATTTTTCTGCTTCAAATTTACAGTCTTTTAAAGGTTTGTGGGGTAAACCCAGAGTTGAGGCGGTTTCTGCTCCCGGTGCTGTTTATAGACGTACGGAAGAATTTTATTATCCATTTAAAAATGAATCTAAAAACAGTATAGACAATGCTGTTTTCTCTAGAACGGATTCTTTCAAAGTTGACTGGGATGAAACGCTGGGTGATATCTATGATACTGCTTCATATGTAACATTAAAAAATGAGCTTGCTTTTACAGAAACAGAGTATAAAAATTATAAAAATCATAAATATGATAAACCTGAATTTTCAACAAAAAGAAATAGAATTGAAAAATCTCTGGAAGAAAACCATTTGAGCGAATATAAAAATAGAAAAAGTTTTTTCAGAAAGCTTTTTGGTAAATAGTTTGTTTTGATAATATTTGTGATAAAAGGTGCTTTATCGATTGTTCCGTGCTCAGCAGGTATGGGAAGTCAATGACTGGTTTTGCGTGTGAAGAGCCCGGTTTTTGCCGCATTATAAGAATTATTTAGAATCAGTTACCGTATTTATATTCTTCTACCATACATACATTTATTGTAGGTATGGCTCATTTTTAAATAAAAAGCAACGGGTATTGATTTTTGTTTTTTAGCGTTTAATAATGGGTTGTAAGAGAATTTTTGCGGGATACCCTGCCGAGAGAGAAATGACTAAATGTCATTTCGAACGAGAGGTAAGTCTGGAAGACTGCTCAGGTGGGTATCAAAAATGAAAATTTAATATCGCGGGATGGAGCAGTCTGGTAGCTCGTCGGGCTCATAACCCGAAGGTCGTTGGTTCAAATCCAGCTCCCGCAACCATTTCACTGGAAGTTTCAAACTTAGAAGCTTCCAGTTTTTTAGTCTTTTTAGGGTTTTCCAAAGACGTCCAAAACGGGTTAATATTAAACTTTACATTTACCGATTTTCTAACAGGGTCAAGGGTTACAGACTCAATACATTTTTCAATAAATGTTCTTTTTTCAGTGTAATTTTCCGACCCGAAAACGCCCTCGCAGAGCGGGCTTTCCAAAATAATCAAAGTATCCGTACAAATAAAACCGGTCGTTAAATTACACCCTCACCCAACAAAAATAAAAACGGGTCTGAGAAAACTCAGCCCGTTTTTATCAGGAGGAGGTGGGATTCGAACCCACGGTACGCTACAAACGTACGACAGTTTTCAAGACTGCTCCAATCAACCGCTCTGGCACTCCTCCAACGAAGTATAGCTCTGTATTGACTAGAGTATGATTATATTAATAGAAACACGCTGTTTTGTAAAGTATAAATTTGAAAACACTTTTTTCTTGCATGAAAAAATTTATATGCTATAAATAACTTATAGCTTGAATATTTGCATATGCGTCCGTAGCTCAGCTGGATAGAGCATCTGCCTTCTAAGCAGAGGGTCGTGCGTTCGAATCGCACCGGGCGTAAATAAAAAGAGGATGGGGCTTGTCTCTAATCCTCTTTTTATTTGTATTGAATAAAGATATGCTTTCTCTTTAAAAACAAAATTTTACATTATTCATTATTCTGCCATAACCCCTTAATGACAATGTTTTTTCAAAGTGTTTGATTCTCCTTTATTAAGAATTATTTAACAAATAATTTAAATAAAGGCAATTTTCAGAGAAAAAAGTTCTTTTAATATATATCACATAACACGGGAGAATTTTAATATGGGTAATGATTTTGTTACAGTAAAAATTGTTAATACTAACGGAGAGTTTATAAAGAATGTGCAAATGGAAAGAGGCGTAACTTTCCAAAACAAAGGCGGAATATATACAGCCGGAAATGGCAATAATACAATAACAATGACTAATTATCAGTTGGAAACTTTCGAAGCAATGGCTGATATAAACAAAGAAAACGGACATGAAGGAATTGTTTTGAGCAAGGATGATATAAAAGGTGCACAGGAAAAATTCCGCAATGGACAATTTGTAGAATATTTGGAAGCTTCTATGCCGGCAGGATATGATGTTAAAAATCCATCTTTGTTCTCAGCTAAGCAACAGGTACAAATGTACGTAACAAACGGAAATCCCAGCCAGAGTGCTACTTTGAGATTTGGTATTGCCGATTCACAGGGAAATAAAGTATCTTCTGCTGCATCAAACTCCGGTCGTGCATCACAGGTAAGTAAAGAAGATATGAAAAAACTTTCACCTTCCGGTGACGGTAAATTTACACTCGGTGATGTTGAGCATGGCAATGGCGAACTGCCCATACCTGTCACCGCAGGGAATTTGGATGATAAATTAGCAGAAAGACTGAAATCATATGAGGGTAAGGAAATTACACCCGATTCAATTGATGAAGTTATTAATATAATGCTTGATTATGAAAATAACAGCACATTTGGTGTTAGAGTTCCGACAGACGGGCTAAAACCACCGAGCCTTATTTTTGATATTGCGCAATATGCTGAGTATCTAAAACCGGAAACAATTGATAAATTGTTAAATACAGATTTTGTAATGAACAATACTGTAAATAACGACCATTCTGCCGAAGTCAAAAATATGAGAACATTGTATAACCGTATGACACCTGAACAAAAACAAAAATACTATGCTCAAGTATTTTCGGAATATGCCAATACGGAATCAGCTGCTTACAGCTGGCAATCAAGCGGTAAAAATCTGGCTGACTTTGTATTTGATACAAAGCTTTCCGGGGCTGCATACAACCAGTTGAAATCATTTGTTGCCGAAATGAATGAACCCGGTAACGGCATACGTGATACAGGTACAGAATGCAAGGCTTTGATTAATACACTTGCAGCAAGGTCTCAAATTTCCGAATCTCAGGTAAAAGAACTGTATGAAGCTGCAAGAATTAACTAAATACTCAAAATAAAAAGACCTCTTAAAAGAGGTCTTTTTTTCATCGCATTTCTTATCTCAATCTGTGTTTTCCGTCTTTCAAGAAAATTTTGACTACATCTGTCAAAACACCTTCTTTTTTAAAGTAATCAGCAAATTTGCTCATAAAACTCTGGAAAAAGCCGGGTTTTTCCATTCCTTCAACATTTGTTAAAAAGTTTGTTACAGAACCTTTTACATCGCTGAAGTTATTTGTTTTGTTCTTTTCCCAAAATCTTGTCAACAAACTTGAGAAAGTGTCTCTGGGTAATTCCCATTCCGAAACGGTGTATTTGAGGGTGTTATCATAGGTTCTTACACCTCTTTCGTAATCTCTTTTCCAGACACCATCTTTGCTTCTTGCCATGGTAGATAAAACGCTGTTTACATCATCATACAATTTTTCAAAAGCATCTCTTGTACTGTTTCCACGGATTTCATATCCGTGGGCTTTTAAGTCATTCATTGCATTTTTCGGGCGGTAGCTGCTCGGTGCATAACAGTCATCGCCAAAAGAAACGTTTCTTCTGCTTACGGCATAACTTGGAATACTTTGGACTAACATATTACTCTCCTTTTATATGGTAATGGGCTTATCTAATTTTTTATGCAGTAATAAAAATCTTCCATATTAATATTAAATCGAAAAAAATAATTATTTGTTGTTTACGATTTTATATTTTACAAAAATTTATTTACGAAAACTTTACATTAAAACAAAAATTGTCAATTTTTCTTTCCGTATATACTTTATATATAAAGAGAGACATTGAGAGGAAATATGGGACAAAATCCAATAAATGTAGATTTGGCACGTTTTTCACAAAAAGCACTGCCGGTTGCAAAAAAATATGATACTGACGGAAACAAAACCCTCAGTCCGGAAGAGTATAAAGCTTTCATGGAATTTTGGGGTAAAAACAACAGCGACAGTCCTTTGTTGATGCAGCTTCATATGGATACGCTTAATGAAGATGCTTACAAAATTGCGCAGCAGTGCGACAAAGACGAGTATAAAGGCGTGTTAACAGAAGATGAACTCAAAGAGTTTATGGATTTGTATGAAAAAAGCGGATTAGAGCAGCCTTTTAAAGAGGGGACAACGGTTAAAGAAGTTCTGACCGGCAAACAAGGCAGGTCAATATCTTCAGCAGAAGAATATAAAGACAGAAAACCGAATATATTAAATCAGGCAAAAGTCAGAGAGAGACTTTTTACTAACTGGCTAAAACTGGATATTATGGAATACATAGGCTCTGACAAGTTTTTCCATGCCGTTGGCAACTTTGAAGCAATGCAAGTCGGTGCTGAAGAAACTGTAAAAAAAGTCTGCGCAGGACAGGATCAAGATAAAAGAGAAAACTGCCCGAGACCTGAAGCTGATTATACCGAGGATTTATATGCAAACTGGCTTGGAAGAGAATTTGCAAAAATGTATCCGGATAAAGATGCACATGATGTATTCGCTGATTTAGCTCCGACCGGTTTTGACGTTGAAAAAAGCAAAAAATCAGCAACAAAACTGACTTTCAATGCGGCAAAGGGCTCTGAAAGCTGGCTTAAACAGAAATTTAATGAATATTTCAACTATTTGAAGGTAGATTATATAGCAGACAGATTTGTACAGGAAATTAAAGACTCTTTTTAATATTTGCTTAGTCTTTTCCATGCATTAATCACATTGTTTACTGCATTTGAAACCATTAACTTTGTGTAATCTGCATCATCGGCAAAATTGTCAATGCTTACCGGAGAAGCACCTTGTTTTGCCAAATCACCGTGCATTCCGTGAATAAATTTTACCTTGCTAAAATCTTTTGTTATCAAGATGTCTGTATTGTATTCGTTTTCCAAATCTTTTATCAATGCGATATTTTCTTGATTTGACAGGAATTTTTTCAACCTGTCTGCGTTTGCAACACTGGCATACTCCGGCAGTCTGATACCTGAAAAACTTACGGCATTAATTTTTTGAATACTCATAACATATCTCCCTGTTAATAAACACAACCTTTATTAAATATAAATATTTATAAGGTTTGCTGTCAAACCTTTGAGCAGATTTGTTTACAAATATTTTAAATTTTTGTAATGAACTCTTGCACAGAACTAAAATAAACACCATAATTGATGTAGGTAACAAAGAGAGAATCCTTACAATGAGTTTTGGACTTGCCATCTCACCAGTAAATACAAAAAATGTTATTCGCTTTACCTTCAAAGCAAGGCAGTCTGATGAAATCCCCTATCAAAACAGAATTCCAAAACCGGTTGTAAAAACCCCCAAAAAAGACCATCCTGTTTCTTTGGATGATATTTCGTTTTTTGTCGCAAATAAAATTGCAGAAAATGCAAACAAACTCGGTTTATCGAGAACTGATTATCTCTTGCAGAATATAAAATCTCTTGCATACATTCCGCAGGTTATACCAGAAGCGCCAAAAACAGCAATAGTCGGCAGAACAAATGTTACTACACTGATTGACGGTGAGCAGATTTTTGACAAAGCTGTTGAATATGTGAAAAGTGCAAAAGACTCAATTCAAATTGAGATGTTTGAGTTTCAGCACCCATCGATTGACGGTTTTAAATGGCCGTCAAACGGAGCAGAAATGGTGAGCGGGTTTGAACAGCACAACAGCCTTTTACCGATGATTATTAAAAAGAAAAAAGAAAATCCGAATCTCAAAGTTCAAATAATTCTCGATGCTCACAAATGGTATACTGACGGATACGGCGACAGAGACAGACATTACAACAATCAGGACATGATTCGTTATCTTAAAACAAACGGTATTGATGTTGTTCCTTATCCAAGAGCTGCTCAGTCCGGTGCTGCTCTTCAGCACGTAAAACTTGTAGCCGTTGACGGTAAAAAACTGATTATCGGCGGTATGAACTGGGGTACACACTCCTGCGCAAACCATGATGCTTGTGTTGCTATTGAAACCAGAGAAGGATATAAAAACTCTGAAGTAGACAATATTCTGACCGAAATATTCAACAAAGATTGGGTTTTCTCATGGCAAAGACTGGGCAAAACAAAAATTGTTGCAGGACCTTTGACAGAAGACGAACAAAGGTTCTATAGAGGACTAAACAAAGAAATAAAACACGAAAATGTCGAATATATGAAAATAGTCGGCGAGTTGTACGACAACCCTCAGGACAAAAACCGCTATGATGTTAAAGACTTTTCAAAACTTGATATTATAGAGCGAAATCCTGTTGAAAATCCAGCAATAAAAGTACTCTCCACAAAGCCCAGAGAACTGGCATATATTGGAGAAGAGGGCAGTGAATCTATCAGAAAACACGTAATGGAAAAAGTCAAAACCTGTAAGAAGCTAAGGGCTGAGTTGTTTGTGCTTTCCGATAAAGAAATTATCCAAACAATAATAGACAGGGTTCACAATGGTGAACTGGATGCAAAAATTATTGTTGACCCGTCTATAATAGAGGAATTTCCATATTGTAACACTGCATATCAAAAACTTGTTGAAAACAATATTGATGTCAGACAATACAAGACTGATGAAAAGATAGTGCAAAGAATGCACGGCAAATGGGCTGTCTTTGATGATTCCGAAATTTTGATAGGTTCTGCAAACTGGTCAGCAATGGCAATGAACCAAAACCTTAAAAAAGGCGAGCGAGAGGACTACGAAAAATATACAGAGCAAATCAACAACGAAATTGTCGGTTACATGAAAAAAGTTGAAGGCTTTGAAAAATCTCTCGGTATTCCTCCTATTATCAGAAAGAGACTTGATTACAAAGAAGTTGCAATCAGACGAAGAAAAATTCAAAAAGCAGTCAATGAAATCAATGAATCCGGTGAAACTACGCTAAAATTACAGGATAAAGAATATAAATTCACCGTAAAAGACCGTTCAGACTTGAATACAGTCAAAGGCTATTACAAGATTATTCTTGACAGAAATAATGCGAAAGAAAAATATAAAAGAGGAAACAACGAAGTTGCAATTGCCTTTGAAAAACCAATCCTTGCAAGAGTGTTTACAAGACAATTCGACAAAGACTGGAAACATTCTGAATCTGAATATGACAAAGTCAGAAACAGAACATATGAAGCACCTCCAATGGTTAACCCAACTTTAGACTTGAAAGGTTAATATGAAAATACTTCCTTTACACAAAAATATATACAACTGCTGCAGCTATTCATCCAAACCTGAGCCAAAACCTGAAAAAGATACGGAACTCGTTATACCGGGAAGAATAAAGCTTCCTTATGTGACATCTGCAGTATACCTTTATAACCCGTCTTTTAAAGGTGATTATTTTGAAAATAACTATACAAAAAAGATAAAAAACAAAAAATATCAAGGTCTCGGACTTATGGAGAAAAATGAAATCGGTGAAGCCGAATGGTACGATTTCAACAAAGTCGGCTGGAAATTTTTAAGCAGAGAACCGCTGGACTGGACAAAAGCCACACCTAAAGAGTTTTATGTCTTTTTGCAGGCAAATGCGTTAGCTGAAGCATATGAGACTACATGGGTAAAAAGGTTTAATTACACAAACAGAAAAAAAGCGCTTGCCACTTCTCACGCAATAGATTCCAGAAAAGTAAAAGAACCTCCGTCAAATGCCCAGCGCAGAGATTTGTATACGGATAAGTCTTTTTCTACCAATCTGGATGCTCTTTTAGATACAAAACATCACAAATCACTCGATGTCCCGATTACGGATGATAAAGGAAATCTTATCTTGAATGCCGTTGTTTTCGATACGGAAACTACCGGCACAAATACTAACGACACAACAAAGCCGCTTGATAAAATAATCCAAATAGGTGCTATTCAAATAAAAAACGGCAAAGTTGTTGAAAATTCCGGATACAGCCGGCTGATAAATCCGGAAATGCACATTCCCGAAGCCGCATCAAAGGTTCACGGTATATATGATGCGGATTTGAATGATGCACCTACAATGGAACAGGTACTGAAGCCTTTTGTGAATAACTATTTGAACAAGAAAAACGGTATTATTGTCGCATACAACTCGCAGTTCGATATTACGATGCTCAACAATGCAATAAAGGAACACAATAGCTACTCTGCAGACCATCTGAAGCCAAAGCGGTATTTCAAGGTTCTTGACCCGTTTTTGTTAGTACAGCGTATACATCCTTATGTTGGTGCATCAAAAAAGCTGTCAAACCAGTACAGATATTTATTTGCTAAAAATATGGAAAACGCTCACGATGCATTTGCTGATGTAAAAGGTACGGTAGATGTTCTGAAATACTCGTTATATTATCTTTCTGACCACAGAAAAGACAAAACAAAACCGTTGACCCTGCGAGAGGTATTGCTGTTCCAGAACGGTTTTGAAGTGCCCAATATTGACATTCCTCTTGATGCGCAGGGTTGTAATGCAAATGTGAATTTCAGAACTTCATACAGACCTGTGTCAATCAGTGTGGATAATTATCATGACGGATACAAACTTACTGCACAGGCTATTGAAGATTTAAGACCGATAATAGGTGATTTAAATGTAAAAAAACTTAAAAACGAAGTTCAAGATGAGGATATCGGTTTAAAACTCCCATCGGGATACAGAATTAATCCGCCGGAAAATCAGCAAAAATCCGGTGCAAAAGGCGTTCAGGATGCTTTTTATGTCATGAAAAAGAATTTCTTAAAAGTTCTCGGTTTTGCAAATATAGATGGATATAAAGACAAAACAAAAGAGGAAATCTGTGAAATTATTGCACAAAAAGCAAAACACTACATTTGCAAAGACTCTATTGACTTATGGATGAAAAATCCAAATCCTGAAGACATAAAAGAAGGAAATGACCTTCCTGTTTTTGAAATATCAAAAAGAGTAATGCTCGAAAAATAAATTTTATTCGCCGTATGACGAATCCATTTTTCGAAGAAGTGCTTTTAAGCTGTCATATATGTCGGCAATTTTTCTTTGATTGAGCGGAGTTTGTAAGAATCTTTTTGTTCCTTCCGTGCTATCTCGATGTATGGATTTTGTCGAATATCCGTCTTTGTTGTAATTGAAGAGTTTTAACTGTAAATCAAATCTGTCGGTATTGAGTTCCGGTTTTGCAGAAATAAAAAAGCGGTCATGCATTGTTGATGTATTAACCGGCATTTTTGAAGTGACACCCGGTCTTATACGTTTTGACAAATCAGTACAGGCTTTTCTGATTGCCATATATTCTTCCGGTGTAGCACCAAAAGAGATATTTGAAAGTTTGCTCATAAATCTTCATTCCTTTGAGATATTCTATACAATACCCGTAAAAAAAATTTTTTTCATAATTTATGATATCGTTTTTACATTTCTTAAACCGGTGAATATAGTTTTAGTACATTTTCTGCTGAAAGAACGGGATTTATTCCCTGCGGTAATTTTGGAAGTTTTAGCGCCGTGTGCTGCTGTTCGGCTTTTCTTGCACAATTCCAGACATCTGTGAGATAGCCTGAATAATCATTGTTTAATTTTTCATTTTTTAGTAATTTTTTGTATTCTTGAATTATAGACCTTGCAATTTTCTTTTGCCCGTTATTATAGTGCGACAAATCCAGCTTTTTCCCTTGTCTCAAATCGTATAAGAGATGTTCAACATCACCCCATACAGTTGTGTGATATCCGCCAAACTGTACATCCGCATTTATGTTTTTTATATGGGCATCAGAGTTAATTCTTGTATAACCAGCATTTTTTAGCTTGTCACCGAATATTGCATCATCGCCAAAATATTTTTTCACCGTTTCGCTGTTGCAATAAGGCTTTATGTTGTTGCCATGGTAACTTTCAAATGTATCAAAGATAATATTACTTTGTTTTTGTTTTTTTGCTACAGCTTTAAATATTTTATCGAGAACAGCTTCATTTCCTTTTGTTTCTTTATTCATGATAAATCTGTAACCAAGTATATCATTTATTTTGTCAATAAATTTATTGTACGTCCGTTTGTTTTCGGATAAGAATTCATAAATAAGTGATTGTGCCTCGTCGGATAACTCTTGTGTCTCTTTGTTGGTAATGTCTATTCCGAAATTCTTTATTTTTTCAATGTTTCTTTCTGCTTTTTTCATAGCGGAGTCAAGTGATTTTGTTCTTGATTGGATAAATACATCCACATCTCCGGCTGCTTCAATCCGTTTCAAAAATGCTTCTTTACTTTCGTTAGGAAGCTTTTTCAGCAAGAATACATTCAAGCCTTCAGATTCCAGTGCATTTACAAAAAGTTGGTCAGTTTCGTTTATTGATTTATCTGATATTTTGCGTGCTTTTTCTATGCAATGTTTTAATTTTTTCGGGTTTTTTAGCTGTTCGGCAAATGAATCTAGTAAAGCAGGTCTTTTTGCCGCAGTCGAATATACAAGCCTGCTGTTTGTGATTGCCGAAGATATTTGTCGTATTCCCGATAAATTCATTAAACTACCTGATTAGTACTAACCTATATTTATAAAGTATTTTTACTAAACATAATTGCTAAAATTGTAAAGTTATATTAGTGGCAGCTTTTTTTCAACGACAAATCATCACACAATACAATCTTTATTCCTTCGCCTGCTTTTGCGTGGTATTTCAGCCCGGGTGTCAAAAGACCTGTAATCAAGCCAACACTGCAGCCGACAGGAATCCCTATTGCAAATCCGGCACCGAGTTTTGCCGGATTCGGTATAAATGCAAACCCTGTTCCGGCTCCTGCACCGACAATTCCCATACCTACGGTTGCCCCCGCAATTTTACCGGCAGTCATCCAGGGGCCTTCTTTTAGTGCTCCGTCTTTTGTAAACGGTCTTGCGGATACAGAAAATGTCGAGCCGTCAGGAAATGTTATACAATCAAAAGTCAGATATACTCTTGCATTTTTGTTGAATATTCTTTGTTTTTGAATCTTTATTATAGTTGCGGAAATCTTTGTGCAGGCAGGTATAATGAGTGTGCCTTCCTGTGTGTAAACTGCTTCAGGAAAGCTAAAAGAAATTTTTTGTCCGGCCGCTGCTTTTTCTGACCATAGCTTACAGTCAAAAACGACATTGAATACATTACCTTTACAAACTATGTTTCGCAGGTTTGTGACAATTACTTTGTCGCAAGGTGCGTTTTTGTGTGCAAACATATGCTGTTGTGACAAAACTTGTTCGTTGCAGCTAATGTCTGCAGCAAATACAGGTGTGCTCATTGTAAGCAAAATAAGTAAAGCAATTAATTTTTTCATATAACAATTAAATGAAAAAATCTAAAATTTTATATTAGTCTGCCGGTTATTAATAAGACTATTTTTCGTATACCCATGGAGTAACGGCTATTTTCAGCATACCTTCTTTTTTTGCTTCAAATTCATGATATGCCTCAATTATGTTATTTAAAGGCACCTCTTTACTAATCAACAAATCTGTATTGAGTTTTCCTTGTGAGATGTATTCCAAAAGCTTTTTGCAATGAATTGCATCTACACCGCCCGTTTTGAATATGAGATTTTTGCCGTACATTTGGGGAAGCGGAAGTATCTGATTGTTTTCATACATTGCTACGATAGCAACAACGGCATTTGGTCTGGCTATTGTCCAGGCAAGAGTGAATGTTTCATCAGTTCCTGCCGCTTCTATTACTCCGTCCGCTCCGTATTTTGTAATATTGAATATGATTTTTTCTGCATCTTCGACCTGAGGATTTATTGTTATATCTGCAAGATTGTTTTCTTTTGCAATTCTGAGTCTTGAATCATCAATATCAAGGGCGATTATCTTGCCTGCGCCAAGCAGCCTTGCACATTGCATTGCACACAACCCGACAGGTCCGCAGCCAATTACGGCTATTGTGTCATTTTGCTTTATTTCACACATCTCTGCTCCGAAATAGCCGCTTGATAATATATCTCCTGCAAATAAGGCATTTGAATAACTAACATTGTCAGGGATTTTTGTTAGTCCTGTATCTGCGAACGGAACCCTGACATATTCTGCCTGACAGCCGTCTATGCTGCAGCCTAGCTTCCATCCTCCTTTTGTGCAGTTGTTTATGTATCCCAGCTTGCAGAAAAAACATTCTCCGCAAAATGTCTCGCAGTTTGCGCTAACCCTGTCGCCAGGAGATATGTTTTTTACCTCTGAACCTATACTTGTTACTTCTCCGACAAACTCGTGCCCTAAAACTGTGTTTGGAACAGCATTTGGTACACAGCCATGGATAATGTGCAAGTCACTTGTACATATCGAAGACATTGTGACTTTGACTATTGCATCAGTAGGCTCTGTAATTTCAGGAAATTTTTTGTCGACAATCTCTATTTTTCCGCTTTTATTCCATATAAGTGCTTTCATATTTAAAACCTTTTCTGGTATTTTTTGTGTGTTTTGTTATAGAATAATTATAACAATTTGTGGATTTAATTTAAATAATTTACAAAATTGTACTGTGCATCGGTAGCTCAGTTGGCTAAACAAGCGGCAAGCTTGTGAGTTTAAAATTAGGCTCTATCCAACTGACAAGAAACGAGG
>CALVAQ010000005.1 GCA_944325595.1 Candidatus Gastranaerophilales bacterium | reverse complement strand
TTTGCTACGGAAGGATTCGAACAAGTTCTCATCCCCTCTCTTCAATATGACATTTAGTCATATTGATTCGGCAGAGTACCTCAGAAAAAACAAGGTCTACATTGTAGACCTTGTTTTTTCTATTCAACAATAGATGAGAACTGCGGGTGAAAATCACACGAGCTAGCGAAGGCAGAAAGCCCATGCACAGGCAGCACGTAGGTTAATCAATTTTAAATATTTTTACCCAGCTCATATGCCATTTTAGGATAATTAGTATTATTTACCGAACCCGCAGCCCAAACACCGGAAGCAGCTATTTGTCCTGCGTCCTCCCAGCCCAAATAGCCAAGCATCGTTTCATAATGGCTTATTATCGGCTGAGCTGTTTTTTGTGCAGAATCTGCATATGTCAAAATCAGCGCCGCTTTTTTATGAACATGAATTTGTTCGTTAATTGCATAAAACCTGTCAATAACTGTTTTTAGCTGTGCGGATATTCCAAAATAATATACAGGAGAAGCAAAAACAACAGCATCAGCATCTGCTATGTTTTCTTTTACAAACTCAAAATCGTCTTTGAAAGCACATTCACCGTTCATTCCGCACTTATTACACGCTATACATGGGTGTACATTTTTGAATGCAGAATCAAACCTCAAAACAGTATGACCGGCATCTTGTGCACCTTTGACAAAATTGTCTGCCAGTATATTGGAGTTACCGTTTTTCCTTGGACTGCCTGTTATAACCAATATCTTCATATTTTTCTCCTTGTTTTTAACCTTCCTCATAAAAACTCGCCTGCTGCATGCAGCGGAAATGCTGCAACAAAGAATGTACAGCCTGTGCTTTCGTATTTCTAATCTGGTATCGCAGTTGCCGTCGGCTGCTTTTGTTCGGCAGAGTCTTATCCGAAATTTTTTCGGACAATTTAATATTCTCCTTAAATTTTAATACCTTAGAGCCACTCTAAGTCAAGCTTTTTTTACAAAAAAACGGAAAGGGGCTCTTCGCCCCTTTCCATTCTAAATGAACTTAAAGTCAGTATTTTTAACTGATGTATATATAAAGTCTATTTTGATATTAAAATTTCAAATAACGGAAATATTGTAATATATCTTTACCTGACGTTATATTTATGAAAAAAACAAAGACGGCAAGGACAAATGTCCTTGCCGTCTTTTAAGTAATTCTTTTTAAAAAGAATTATAATTTTTCAGCAACCATCAATGTTGTTTCAGCCAATCTTGTTGAATAACCCATTTCGTTGTCATACCAAGAAATGATTTTAACCTGATTGCCGCCCATTACACGGGTCAACAAAGCATCAACAGTTGAAGATTGAGAAGTACCAACATAGTCAGAAGAAACGAGCGGTTCTTCAGTGTAGCAAAGAACGTGTCCGTCAGCGCCTTCTTTCAATGCTGCATTAACTTCTTCAACAGTAACATCTTTTGAAAGTTCGAAAACAACGTCTACCAAAGAAACGTCCGGAGTAGGAACTCTCATAGCGAAACCGTCCAATTTGCCTTTGAGTTGCGGCAAAACGAGAGCTACAGCTTTTGCAGCACCTGTTTTTGTAGGAACAATATTCAAAGCGCCTGCTCTTGCACGACGAGGATCTTTGTGACCTGCATCAAGAATTCTCTGGTCGCCTGTATAAGAGTGAACTGTTGTCATCAAGCCTTTAACGATACCGAATTTTTCATCGATAACTTTAGCAACCGGTGCCAAGCAGTTTGTTGTACAAGATGCCATAGAAATTACATTGTGATTTGCAGGATCGTATTCGTTTTCGTTTACGCCCAATACAATTGTTTTATCTTCATTTGTAGCAGGAGCTGAAATGATAACTTTTTTTGCACCTGCAGCAATGTGAGCTTTTGCTTTTTCAGCATCTGTGAAGAAACCTGTAGATTCAACTACAACTTCTACACCCAAATCTTTCCAAGGCAATTGAGCAGGATCTTTTTCTGCAAAGAATTTAATTTTTTTGCCGTTTACGATAATACCTTCATCGTAAGCTTCTACTTCACCGTCAAATTTGCCCATTACAGAGTCATATTTGAAAAGTCTTGCAGCATCAGCAGGTTTCAAACCGGGGTCATTGATAGCTACATAATCAATTTTGTCGAAGATACCTTCTCTAACTGCTGCTCTTAATGTGTTACGGCCGATTCTACCGAAGCCGTTAATTGCAACTTTCTTAGCCATAATTTAGCTCCTCTTCTTTTTTACTGTGTATTAAATACACACATGTTATAAACGAAACATGAAACTTAAGCAAGCGTTTTGTCTCGTTGTGAAGAGCTGTTTGTTTTAAAATTGTAAGCACAATTTAGGAAGCTAAACGGTGATATGCATGTATCATATAAAAACAACAAATTAACTTCTATTTCTGTTTTACAGATTTAACAATAAAAAGCCCCCTTGATTTCCAAGAGGGCTTTTTGTTTATAATTTTATTATTGTAAGTCGATGATACCAACTGAAGTGTTTTCATCATATTTTTTGATTTCTTCTTGAAGTGCGGTATTTCTTTCATCGGAGGTGGTGTAGTATTTGGTTTCTCCATCTTCTGATACATTTTTATAACCGTATCTTTCATAAGATTCTTTTCTGCTGAACGGATTTGTCCAATCAACTGAACCTTTGTAGTCATCACCGATTTCACCGGCTTTAACTTCAGCATCTTTGTGATATGTATATTTTTTGCCGTTAAGTTCGATTTCTTTCGGGAGACAAAGCTCTTCACCGACTCTTACAAAGAATGCATCTCTTGATGATGTAACACCAGCAGGAAGAGTTCCTTCTTCTTTCATTTTATTAAATGCTGCTTCTTTGATATGTCTTGCAATTTTTGAAGCTTCTGCATCAGATACATTGTATTTAGCTTTTGCAACTTCAAACCAGTTGTCACCTTTTTGAACTCTGTAGCATTCAGTATCAACAGGAACTTCTATTGTTTTTTCTTCTTTAACAAGGTTGTAATCAACGAACTTGGGTTCATCTATAGTAATTTCGATGTCTTCAAGTACCGGTACTTCAGGAACTTGTGTCAATTCCATCAAAATACCTTTAGCTTCTTCGTAGTTCAAAGGTGTAGATATTGATGTTTCTGTACCGGCATTTCTTGACAATGCTTTGTTCATAGCTGCTACATCAAGGTTGCCATCAGCATCTGTAAAGTATCTTGCAATTTGTCTGCCAAGAGCTGCACCTTCTTTTGTTGAGTAATCATCGAGGTAATCTGCGTATTGTTGCCATGTTGTGACACCTTCGGGTACGTTTGACGGAATAGCTCTGTCTTCAACTCTTGTAGCCTGTACGATAGGAGAAACAACAGCTGCTGCAGCTGCACCTGCAGCCGGACCGGCACCGACGATTGTAAATTTTTGTCCTTGTTCTATGGTTGCACCAATTAACGACCCTGCAACTTGAGTAACTTTAGTTTGACCGGCTGTAAAATATGAACCCGGAGCGCCGATTAAAGCGCCTCTTGCCATATCCTCAACCAGTTTATCCGCTTCAACAGGATATTCTACATGATAACCAGCCTGTTCCAAAATTTCTCTGATTTCAGTTTTGTTGAATTTTACACCTTTTTCATTATTGTTGAATTCAGCAAGAATCGCATCTTGTTCTCCGGGCTGTACAGGTTTGTATGAGTAGTTGATTGTAGCATCAGCATAACCACCGTTTCTATCAGCGATTTCATATACATTTTCTGTAGAAATACCAGCAAGATCCATTTTTGCTTTATAATTATCGGAGAATTTCGGACCTTCTGCCTTAACTTCAGCTAAGTGATTTCTATATTTTTGAGTTCTTGCTGCACCTCTAAATTCAGTTTCTTTTACCCCGATAAATCTTGCAGGGTAAGAGCCTGTTTTTGTAAATTCAAAAGCTCTATCATAATCATTTTGAGAAAGTTCACCATTTTCATATTGATCTTTCAATTCGGCTCTTACATTTCTTTTAATTTCTGTTACAGAATCACCTTCTGTATGACCTGTTATACCGTATACATCATTTCTTGCATCAGAATAAAGATGATCATAGATATCATATCTAACATCTTTGCTACGAACTTCTTTCATAGCTGCATTATATTCTTGTCTTGTGATTTCACCATTTGCAAGCATATCTTGAAGATTAAATTTATAATATTCTCTTGTAACTTGACCGGCTCTGATTGCATCTGTTGCTCTAATACCGTCGCCATTACCAGTTAAACCTTTAACGAGCTCGCGAGCAGCAACTATTTTTTCCTGTTTTGCTTTATTTCTCTCAAGCTTGTTTTGTTCTCTTTCAAGAGCTCTTTCATATCTTGTTGTTCTACCTGTTTCTTTAATCGGTTCTGTCATCTCAATATCCCTTTCTTTTCTCTAAAAATTAAATACATAAAAGTATTTAAATATCCTCTATAATTCAATAAAAAATTTTTTAGTTCGGAAATTGCCTGAAAAAAGAAAAATTATCAAAAAAATAGAGAGCTTTTTATCGAAAAAGCTCTCTATTATTGATTATCGAGATGTTAACATTTGTTAACAAACATTATATTTATTAATGACCGAGTGCCCATCTAAACCCGAGAGTGAAAGCAATACCGTTACGCCCGCCGTTTCTGAGCATTGCCTGTCCGAAACCGGTAAATCTGTCACCGTAGCGTTTTTGAAGACCAACGCCGTATTCAAAGTATGGTTTGATAGACAGCGGTGTCAATGCCACATCGTTTGCATAGAATTTTGTTTTGTCCATAATATTCCAAGTCATATTCAAACCGATATATGGCTGCCATCCGTTTTTGAGGTTTCCGATAATTCTCAAGCCCGGAATGATTTCTATAGCATGCAAAGGATCCTGTGTAATTCTAACACCTGCCGAATTTGTATAATCAAATACGTTTACAAATGTATAACTCATCATATAGCTGGGCTGAATTATCAATTTGTTGTTCAACAATCCCCAGTTATAACCTGATTTCCAAGCTGCACCTGTCATCAAAATCGGAAATCCGTCATTACCGAATGCAGTTTGCGCTTCAGCAGCACTTGCACCGATGTTTGCTGTAACACCTGTCCAGAAGTTACCTTTGTATGCTGTACCTACAGCGCCCAAAGTACCGCCGTTCTGCCAGATACCAACTCCGTTATATGCCTGGTGAGAGCCGTGGTAAGCACCAAAGATTGAGAAGTTACCGTCCCAGCCGTGACCCAAATCAATAAGGTCAGACTCACCGCCGACAAGCATACCGTAAGAAACGTTAGAAACTTTCGGTCCGTTTTTCAACGGTACATTTTCAAAGTTTGTGAAAGGTCTTACATAAAAACCGTCACGTTCTTCAGGAATTATATTCGGCGCATAAACACCGGTATGATATCCCGCACTGGCGTATTTGTTTCTCATTTTCCATGCCATACGCTGTTCCGGAGTCATCAGTGTCACCATATCCATGTTGGCAAATGACTGTCTGTACAGGTTGTCCTGAATAAGGAAGGCAGCCTGTGCAGCAACAGGAGCGGCAATGACAGAATCGGAATCGCCAATTTCATTGAATTGGAAATATTCACCATCTGCATAATCATCACCTAACGGTCTGTTGTTAAATGAAGATTGAGTAATTTGCGTTACTTCATATTTTTTTGTTGCACCTTCGATGATTTTTGAACCGTTGCTTGTAACATTACCAATAAGTTCAGGTACATCGGTGAACAAAATCAAGGCATCATCACCTTTTGCATCAGTAATAGATGCCATATGAGAAATATTCAGTTTGCTGTCATTGTTTACGGAAACAGTACCGGTAATATTCTGCTGCAAGATGCTGTCCATTGTTTCGTTGTACAGGTCAACATCCAACATCAAATTTGATGTTCTGTTAACAGTCAAGTCATAAGCTCTGAACTGATCAATCAATTCGTGATTCAACAAACTCATAGTACCGCCGTTGAATACTATATTGTTCAATGCTGTATTATCAACAGATGTTCTTTGTCCAGCGAGATATCTGTCATGTTCAAAATGAAGAACACCGCCGTTTACATTGATTGTGGAGTCTTTTATCGGGGCATTTGCGTTAATTTGTCCGCTGTTTGCATTAACAACGGTTGTACGTGCATCACCGTATATTGTTGAATTCAAATTGAGATTTCTGCCTGCAGAAGCATCGAGATTCAATGCAGCTGTTCCGGCGAGTTTTATGGTATCGTAGCCGTTTTCAAGACTTGTACCGTAATCACCGATATTTACATCTCTGTTTTGTGCTTTGATGTTTGTGATTGTATTTGTAGTAGAGTAAATAGCACCGCCTTGAGTATCTGCATTCAATCCGCTTGAATCTATCGCCTGGTTGCCGCTAAAGTTTGTATCAACAAGGGTCACAGTTGCCTGGTTTGCTGTAGTACCGCTTATATTGTTTGTAACATTATAAATAGCACCGCCGCGTTGTGCAGTATTACCAACAAAGTTTGAGTTTGATATTGTAACTTCAGATGCACCGTTCAATTTTCCGTTTGTATTATAAATGGCACCGCCCATTTGGGTTCTTGTATCAGCAGCCTGCGCATTTGTACCATTATTTTGGAACAGGGCATTGTTTATATTTAAAACACCTTCATTACTGATTGCACCGCCGCTTTGAGATGCTACGTTATTTTCAAAGACAACAGTTCTGTTGTTATTTCCATCCATATTTATATTTACAATGGCATCACTTGTTCCAGGGTTTGTATAATCACTGCCCTGGTTATAAATAGCACCACCGGAAGTAGAAACATTTATTGTCTGCTGACCTGCCGGTTCTTGGACAACTCTTACACCATTGCCGGAGAACAAAACACCGTCGTTAATATTGGCAATCGTATGGAAATCAGCTGTTCTTGTGGCAAAGTTGTAAATTGCAGAACCTTGAGACGAATAGTTGTTGCGAAAAGCTGTGTTTGATACATTAAAAACAGCATCTGCAGCAGAACCGATATCATTCGCATCCAATCCGTTTGCAACAACACCGCCAAAGCTTTCAGCATTATTGTAATCAAAAGAAGAGTCATATATGTTCACAGTTCCCTGGTTAACCATGACACCGCCGCTGGTTTTTGCATAGTTGCCGCTATCCATCTGTCCTTCAAAACCAAACTGAGAATCATATATATTCACCGTGCCTACTCTGTTGTGAATAACGCCGCTGTATGCAGAGTTGTCACCTTCTGCATCTGCAGAGTTTTGAGAAAATGTAGAGTTTGTGATAGTGAGAGTACCGGGGTTGGCATTGTCTCTGCCGTTGAATATAACACCGCCACGTCCGTATGTAGCACTGTCATATCCTGCCATATCAGGATTTGATACCGCATGGTTGTCGGAAAAATCAACATTGTTTATTTCTGTTTCACCGAGGTTGTATATAGCACCGCCTCTGCCTGCTGTGTTACCGGTAACCTGAACACGATTTCCGTTTGTACCCTCAATAACAACCTTGCCCCCTGCTGTTTCACCGGAGGTTGAAGATTGAATATTAGCATTTTGAACAGCAGCACCGGAACCCGCATAACCGCCGGTTAAGTTTGTATCCTGAATAATAAGAGTGTTGTCAGGATTGCTGTTTACAAAAATTTGGCTTGATTGAGCCTGAGACACAGTCTGTGCTGTGATTGTACTGCCGTTACCCTGGACGGTAACAGTAGACGAAGTACCCGGAACAGGAGGAGCTCCAAGATTTATTGCTGTTCCGTTCGTTGTAATAGCCGAACCGGAATCAATAGTAACAGTACCGCCGCCATTTTGGTGAGCTGCGTTTGTTTCATCTGTCAAGCCCTGCCAGTCATTGGCAGCATAAACAATACCTGTGCTCAACAACAGTACGGCACATGATAAAATCAAACTCTTTTTAAACATCTTAACTTTAGTATTTCTCATATTTCCAAAAATCCACTCTTATGTGTATGGTTAACCCTTATCGTATATATTATTTTGACACAAATACATAAAAATTTATAACTTTTTTTCAAAAAAGATTACAAATTGTTCATATATCTGTAATATCAAGTTTTTTCAGGATGCCAGAATTATTTTATTACTGTTAAGCATTCTTTACAATCCTTCAAAAAGAGTCTCTTTTGTAAAGAGACTCTTTTTGATTTTTTTAATATTTTTCCAGATACTCATCCAGCTCCCAAGGCGTAACAGCCGTTCTATATCTGTCCCATTCAATTTCTTTTGCGGTAACAAATTCATTAAAAATGTGTTCACCAAGTGCTTTTTTAACAATTTTGCTTTTTTTCATCAATGCAAGCGCTTCGTTCAAGCTGCCCGGCAGTGAATCAATATGGCTTCTTTTTCTTTCTTTGGCACTCATATCATAGATGTTTTCTTCTGTTTGCAGCGGCGGTTTTATCTGATTTTTTATACCTTCCATTGCTACAGTCAAAAGTACTGCCATGACAAGATACGGATTGCAGGAAGCATCAGGAGAACGAAGTTCCACTCGTGTTGCATTACCTCTTTTTGCCGGAACCCTAATCAGGGCACTTCTGTTTGCCAGTGACCAAGCTATATACACGGGAGCTTCATATCCGGGAACAAGGCGTTTGTAGCTGTTGATTGTCGGATTAGTAACAGCGGTAAAGTCCTTTACATTCTCCATAATTGCCCCTATTGTATAAAGAGCTTCTTTTGAAAGCTGATATGCAGAATCTTCACTGTAAAAGGCATTTTTATCATTTTTTATATCGAACAATGAAATATTGCAGTGCATGCCTGAACCGTTGATACCGTATATAGGCTTGGGCATAAATGTAGCGTGGAGTCCAAATTTGTCTGCACAGGCTTTTACTGCATATTTGAAGGTAACAATATTATCTGCCGCAGTCAGTGCATCTGCATATTTGAAATCTACCTCATGCTGTCCTCTGGCAGCTTCATGGTGGCTGGCTTCAATTTCAAAACCGAGTTGTTCTAAAGTATCAACAATCTGAGCTCTTATATCCTCGCCTTTGTCATCAGGTCCGACATCGTAATAGTCAGCTTTATCATGAGTGCAGGTAGTAGGGCAGTCATTTTCGTCTTTTTTGAAAAGGAAAAATTCTGCTTCCGGTCCGACATTCATAACAAAGCCCATTTCTTGTGCTTCTTTAATAACTCTTTTGAGATTGCATCTCGGGCAGCCCTCAAAAGGCGTTCCGTCAGCATTATGGATATCGCAGATAATTCTTGCGACATTCCATCTGCCCTCTTGTTCTCTCCACGGAAGAATTGCAAAAGTAGAACGGTCAGGATAAAAATACATATCCGATGTTTCTATGCTGCGAAACCCTTTTATAGATGAACCATCCAGCATGAGTTCATTGTTCAATATTTTGTCGATTTGTTTTGATGGTACGGCAAGGTTTTTTATCATGCCGTTTATATCAACAAATTGAAGTCTTATAAACTTTACGTGGTTTTCTTCAATAAGTTTTTTAATCTGCTCTTTTGACAACTCTTTTCCCTGCTGGGGAACGTAATTAATCATTTTGGGTTTCTCCTATAACTTTATTTGTTCCAGCCAAATATATAATATATTTTAATTAGTTTATTATTATAAATTTTTGAGAATAGTGCAATAAAATTTTTCCGATAAGCTTTATTAACAAATTTTAAATTGCAACTTTTGAAAAAATAAAATGATTTAAACCGTAATAAACCAAAACTTTTATTCAAATTTTTACGAAATATCAAAAAGAAAGTGTTGTTTTTTTTTATAAAAATAAATCTTTTAACTAAAATTTATAATATTTAAAAATTTTTAATAATTTAAGTAGCAACAATATTTTTTTACATGCATTATAATTCTATAAGCCGGCAATATAGAAAGTATTTTATGAGAATCAATGCAATACACCAATCTTTTAAGGGTTTGATAGTTACTCCGGACGGACAAAAAGCAATAAATACCGATTATATTACAGAAATGTCAGAAGAAAAAAATCACAACGGCAGCATTTCCACGACAATATGGTCGATTGACGGAACAAGAGATACTTTTGACATTCCTTTAAAAAATATATTGGAAGCGTACAAACAAGCTGCAGATATCAAATCAGCCATAATAGAGATTAAAAATTAAACCGGATTTTAGCTGTCTTGGCGGCATATTCCGTATCAAATTCGGACTGAGACAATATTTTTTCCGGATTCATTCTTTGCAGGTGAAAATCCTGACTTATGCTTTCAAAATCACTTTTGGCAAGAATTTTTGCTATTTTCAAATCCTCCGGTGTTTTAAAAATATTTTTTACATTCTCTGTTGTTATCTCTCCCCTGTTATACGCCTGAAACCAGTGATGATGCTCAATTTGATTTAAAATTCTGTCTTTTATTTGTGCCGGCAAATTATATTTATCAATAATTGCTGCTACATATTTCTTGCTAACCAAAGCATGCCCCGGTGTTATTACATTACCTTTTTTACCCAAATCATGTGACAGTGCAGAAAATTTCAGAATAGTTTTTCCTTCGTCAGACAGTTTTTTGTACTCCGGATTTTTCATTGATTTTTGCAAAACCAATAATGAATGAATATCTACTGAATAAATGTGCGTTCCGTGCTGGACTTTGCCTATTGCCATATTGAATTCGGGAAAGCCTTTTATTATCACATCAAAAGAATGCTTTAACTTTGTATCAGTATATGTTGTTTCATTTTTATAACAGAATTTTTCTATTAATGATTTTAGTTTCTGTGATTCTGCTGAATTATCAATTTTTTCGATTAATACGGGAATACCGTCAATATCATTTTTACCTGCATAAAGATTAAACTGAGAAAGAATTTCCCCTTGCCTTTCTTCTGAAAGATGTTTGATTGTTTGTTTTATATCATTTATAAACCGTTTTCTTGAGTAGCTTAAAGGCAGACCTCTTTTTCCGTATTGTGTAAAATCTGTCGTTAGTATAACTTTATCAAGTTCTTTATTGTGCCCCTTTAAAAATTCATTAACAAACTTTCGGGTACGGAATTTTATACCTGCTGCATTGAAATTTGTCAGCTTTGCCGTATTTTTTATAAAATCAGCAGGTTTTCTGCATATTGCAAACAATCCAAGAATTGATACTACAGATATACTTGAAGACAAAGCCTTTTGTTTCAAAGCAACAGGCTGTTTTTCTGTTCTTGCAATATTAGCTGCCTTTGAGCGAATTGCTTTTTGAACATAATTATCCGGTATAATGCTTTTTATTTTAAAATCCATAAAAAATCCCTGTCTTTTAGATTATATAAAAAACAAGGATTTTTTTATTTGTTATTTTTATGTTATCAGCTTTTTACAACATTTTTGTATGAGCCTTTGAATTTGTCCTGATATGCTGTATGAAGCAGCTCATGCGCCTTGTGAGAGCCGGGTGCTTCGAGGTACTCTCTATAGAGTTTCTGGATATCAGGGTTATCATTTGAACGTCTGTAGGTCAATTCTGTATCTTCTTTGTACAGACCCTGTGCTCTTTTTTCTTTGATATGAGAATCATCACAGCTTCTCGGCTGCCCGCCGCCGTTTATACAACCACCGGGACAAGCCATAACTTCAAGCATTTGAAAATCAGCTTTGCCTTCTTTGATTTCTTTCAAAGATTTTTCAGCTTCCTTCAATGTAGAAACTACTCTGACTTTGACTTTGTTACCTTTTATGTCAAGTTCAACATCTTTGCATCTGTGGTTTTTGTCAACACCTCTCATTCCTTTGATATCAAGGTCTGACAAGGGTTCGCCTGTTACAAACTCGTAAGCCGTACGCACCGCAGCTTCTGCTACACCGCCTGATGCGCCAAAAATTGTACCGGCACCGGAATATTGAGCAAACGGAGAATCACCTTCAACAGGTTCCAGTGACTTAAAGTCAATACCGGCGCTTTTTATCATCTGTGCAAGTTCCTGTGTCGTTAACACAACATCAGTCTCAAACTTGTCGTTTCTTCTGAGTTGAGCACGTTTTGCTTCAACTTTCTTTGCTGTACAAGGCATTATAGAAACAATGTTTATATTTTCTTCGCTGAATCCTTCAAAATATCTCGGAACTAATTCTCTCAGTACAGGAGAAAGCATTCCCTGCGGGGATTTGCAGCTGGAAAGATGGTTCAGCATTTCTGGGTGCTGCGTTTCCAGATATCTGACCCAAGCAGGACAGCAGGAAGTAAACAACGGCAGATTTTCACCTTTGCTCAATCTTTCGACAAATTCGTGAGCTTCTTCCATAATTGTCAGGTCGGCAGAGAAGTTTGTATCAAATACAAGGTCAAAACCTATTTCTTTCAATGCGGCATTGACCAGTTTGATTGAATTTTCTCCGGGTTCAAGCCCGAATTCTTCGCCTATTGCAACACGGACTGACGGTGCAATTTGCGCCAAAACTTTCTTTTGCGGATCTGTAATCAAATTCCATACATCATTTACATTGTTTTTGATTGTGAGTGCACCTGTCGGACAAACAGCCTGACACTGTCCGCAGAATACACAGTCAACACTGGCAAGAGATTTTCCTGCTATTGGCTGAACAACTGTTTTTGAACCTCTGTTTGCAAAACCGAGCACCGCATGACCCTGAAACTCAGCACAGGCTCTTACACAAGCACCGCAGAGAATACATTTGTTCGGGTCTCTTACTATAGCCGGATTTGAGTCATCTATCGGCAGATAATCTCTTTCTTTTTTCTGTACATACTTTGCAACATCTTTGATGCCGTATTCTTCAGCATACTGCTGTAGTTCACATTTTCCGGACTTGTCGCATGTTGTACATTCTCTGTCGTGGTTTGCCAAAAGCAATTCAAGAACGGTTTTTCTGATTCTTCTTGTACGTTCTGTATTTGTTTTTACTTTTATGCCTGCTTCCGGCGGCATTGTACAGGAGGAATTGATTACGACTCTGCCGTTAGGGTATTCAACTTCAACAACGCACATTCTGCAAGCACCGTATTGTGTCAAATCAGGACGGTAACAAAATGTCGGTACATTGAACCCTGCTTTTCTGATTACTTCAAGAAGGTTCGGTTCATCGGTGAATTCGACTTCTTTATTATTAATTATAAGTGTTTTTTTATCGCTCATTTGTTTTATTCCTTTAGTTTTCTCTACATTTCGCCATTTGATTTTTATAATTTTCAATTTCAAGCGGCGGATGGGAACAGTTGTTCTTTTATTTTTGCTTGATTGCTTTGAACGGACAAGAGTTAATACAAGCACCGCATTTGATACATTTTGACTGGTCAATATGATGCGGATTGCGGACCGTGCCTTCGATTGCTCCGACAGGACAATTTCTTGCACATTTTGTACAGCCCTTACAAAGTTCCGGATCAATTTCAAAGGTTTTCATTGCCTCACAGACACCTGCAGGACATCTCTTGTCTTTGATATGAGCAATATACTCATCTCTAAAGTATTTCAATGTGGAAAGAACAGGGTTTGGAGCGGTTTTTCCAAGCCCGCAAAGCGAGCCGTCTTTTACCGCAACTGCAAGTTCTTCGAGCGTTTCGAGGTCTTTCATCTCGCCTTTGCCCTTAACTATTCTCTCCAGAATTTTCAACATATTTTTAGTACCTTCACGGCAGGGTACGCATTTTCCGCAGGATTCATTCTGGGTAAAATTCATAAAGAACCTTGCAACTTCAACGATACAGGTATCTTCATTCATAACAACGAGACCGCCAGAACCAACCATTGCACCTGCAGCAATAAGGTTGTCATAATCCATAGGCAGGTCAAGGTGTTCTTCCGTCAAACAGCCGCCTGACGGACCGCCGATTTGTACAGCTTTAAACTTCTTGCCGCCTCGGATTCCCCCGCCTATATCAAACACAATTTCTCTTAAAGTTGTGCCCATCGGTACTTCAATAAGTCCGGTGTTGTTCACTTCGCCTGTAAGCGCAAAGGTTTTTGTACCTTTGGATTTTTCCGTACCCATTGAGCTGAACCAATCGGCACCTTTCAAAATAATCGGTGCAACATTTGCAAGTGTTTCTACGTTGTTAATCAAAGTAGGTCTGCCAAACAAACCTTTGTTTGCAGGGAACGGCGGTTTGGGTCTTGGCATACCTCTTTCGCCCTCGATAGAAGCAATAAGAGCTGTTTCTTCACCGCAGACAAAAGCACCTGCACCTTCTTTGATATGAATTGTGAAATTGAAATCACTGCCCATAATGTTGTTTCCGAGATAACCTCTTTTTTCTGCTTCGGCAATAGCAACTCTCAAGCGGTGAATTGCCAGAGGATATTCGGCTCTGACATAGATATAAGCTTCATCGGCACCTATAGCGTAACCGGCAATAGCCATACCTTCCAAAAGTTTATGCGGGTCGCCTTCCATAACGCTTCTGTCCATAAAAGCACCTGGGTCGCCTTCGTCACCATTGCAGACAACATAGCTTTTTCCGCCTCTGTTGGCAGCAGTAAATTTCCATTTCAAGCCGGTCGGAAAACCTCCGCCGCCTCTTCCTCTCAAACCGGATTTTGTGATTTCATCAATAACCCATTGAGAATCCCCTTTTTCAAGGACCTTATGTAATGCCTGATAAGCACCTACCGCCAATGCTTCATCAAGAGATTCCGCATTAATCTCACCGCAGTTAGCGAGTGTGGTACGTGTTTGTTTGGCGTAGAAGTTGATTTCTTCATTTTTAAAAACGTGTTCATTTGTTTTCGGGTCAACATAGAGAAGTCGTTCAACAGGTTTGCCGTTTTTGATGTGGCTTTCAACGATTTCTTCAACATCTTCTACATGAACTTTTACATATGTAATATCCAAATCGGGAATAACAACAAGTACCCCCTGTTCGCAAAAACCATGGCAGCCTGTCGGAACAATTGTTACCTTATCCTGATGTGTCATCGGTCTGACATCAGCACCGAGTTCTTTAAATCTTTCTATAACCTTCAAAGAGCCGTTAGCCACACAGCCTGTACCTGCACATACAAGAACTCTCAAGCCCTGTGCTTTGATTGCATCTTTAACTTTTTGCTGTTCTGCATTTATATCAATAAGTGTTGTAGTCATATTAGTTGCCCTCTTTTTCTTCTTTCATAATAGTTTCAATAACTATTTTTATTGCATCTGCTGTCATCTGCGGATAGACTTTTCCGTTAACAACAACAACGGGGGCAAGCCCGCAAGCACCAAGACAGCTGACTGTTTCAAGAGAGAAAAGACTGTCTTCCGTAGTAAATTTTCCGTCCTGTAAATTCAAAGTCTGTTTTATTGCATTCAAAACAGGCATCGATCCTCTAACGTGACAAGCAGTACCGTCACATACTTTGATTTCATATTTACCTTTCGGCTGCAAGCTGAATTGTGCATAAAAAGTAGCAACACCGTAAACTGTTGCCGGCGACAATCCTTCTATCTTGGTACCTATGTATGTCATAATATCAAGAGGCAGGTAACGAAAAACCTCCTGTACTTTTTGTAAAATGGCAATCAAATTTGACTTTTTGTACTCATAAGATGCAAGAATTTCATCTACTTTTGAGTAGTCAATGCCGGCTTGTGTCTGTGGGCTCATTGATTTCTCCTTGTATAAACAGTTATCTGGACCAATATCGTGAATAATATCACTATTATGAACAACATGGTACAAAAAAATCACTAATTTTTCAAGAATATTTCCAAAATATAGTATATTTGTATTGCAAAATCGAAGAACAATGGTTATGATAAAAAATAAAAAAGGATTTAGTATTATGGTAAAAATAAAAGAAGCTTTTACTCTGGCAGAATTGCTTGTATCACTTGCAGTTATAGGGATTATTGCGGCACTTACACTGCCGACACTGAACAGCGGCATTGACAAATCCGCAAACGCTGATGCAATGAAAAAAGCTTTTTACTACCTCGGTGAAGTAATTGAAATGCCCGCAGCAATGGGCGATTCATATAAAAAATGGGATTATGATTCACTTACAAGTGATAACATATACAGAAAACTGCGCCCGTATTTGTCTATAACAAAAGAATGTATCGGTTCAACAGGATGTTGGACAACAGAAAGTGTCGTAGGACTGAATGAATCAACGGCACAGGGCTTTAGTTCAAGCGGCTACGGACAATCTCCCGTTACCTTCAGAATGTCTGACGGTGTAGCTGTTTCCGTCTCTTTAACGGCAGACAGTTTGAATGTCGAAAGAGAAAAACAGACCGTACCTGTCTTTGCCGTAGATGTAAACGGTGATGAAGCTCCGAACAAACTTGGTGATGACATATTCCTGTTTGTACTCGGTGACTCAGGGCTGCTTCCTGCAGGAAATGATGTTGATGACGGGATAGGAAATTGTACAGAAAACGGCATCGGTACTGACTGTGCAGCCAGAATAATCAGAGAAGGTTCAAGAAAATACTAAGCTATGCTTAGCTTACAATACTCTGTCTCATTCTGTCAGAACGTGTTGTGCTCAGGATGTTTTTCAATTTCATAATTGCCTGCGCATGGAGCTGGCATACTCTTGACTCTGAAACATCAATGGTTTCACCGATTTCTTTGAGTGTCATGTTCTCGTGGTAATAGAGAACCATAATCATACGCTCTCTTTCCGGTAAACGCTTCAATGCCATTTGGAGTTCTTTTTTTACATCTTTATCAACAAGCTGTTCCAGAGGATTTTTAGAGTTTTCATCCTGAATTGTATCAATAATCTCGACACTTTCCTCTGACGAACCTTTTTTGTCATAAATAGAACCCACCTGCATTTCTTCTGCGAGAAGGCTTTCTATTTTTTCTTTTTCCATTCCCATTGCATTTGCAAGTTCTGTTGTTGTTGCGGCTCTGCCGAGGGCTTGTTTCATTTTTTCGGCAACGAGTTTAATTTCTTTTATTTTTCTTCTTGTTGATCTGGGAACCCAGTCCTGGGAGCGTATTTTGTCAATAATAGTGCCTCTGATACGCATAAGGGCATATGTTTCAAATCTCGCACCTTTGTCGGGGGTATATTTTTCAATAGCATCAATAAGGCCTTCCACGCCGTAACTTGTAATATCTTCAAGTGAAAAGGTCTGAGGGAGATTCATTTTTACACGACCTATAACATATCTGGTCAAATAAATATATTGTACAATAAGCTTGTCTCTCAGCTCTTTTTGGCTTTTATCCGCAAGATAATCATGCCAGAGCTGCTCCAGCTCTTCGTCCGAGAGGCGCTTTATTCTGTTATAAGAACTGTACTCTAATTCTTCATTCATCTCTGTTTATTATCCAACGATCTCCCCTAAACTCTTTCGTACAGAAATCTCTCCCCCTGTTTTAAAACCGAAAATTGTACGAAAAAACAATCGTGCGATGGTAATAATATAATTTTATTCTACCTTTTAAGCATATTTGCAAATCATGCATACGTATGATTTTTGTTAATTCTCTGCATTGCAAGAAAAATATTACTGCCTGTACACATTTTCAAAAATATGATAAACCCGCTGTCTGTAGTTTTGTGCCTCTAAAGAAGTATTGAATATTCCGTCATAATGCCTTTCGCATTCTGTCCAGGCATCAGAACCTTTCATTTGCTTTGAGTGCAGCATCAGCGAGTGTGTATTTGTGTAAGGAGAGAGTGGAAAAATATCATGCATCTGCATAAATGAAGGCAGTTTGTCTTTTACGTCTTCATAGGCAAAAAGACAAGAGTTCATTTTGTTGAGTCTGGTTTCAAAACTATCTGAGCCGCAATCATTGTCATTTGAGACCTCCGGTCCTGCCGCATATTCTTTTGAAAAACTCTGTGATTTTGCGTTCCATTTTATTTCTTTAAAATTGCCGGCATTACCCCAGTCGGTTCCTGCACTAAAACCGAGGTTTTTGTATGCCATATTGTCTCCGCATTTTTCTCCGACAAAAGAAATATCGTGTCTTCCGGTTTGTTCTCTGATTTTGTACAAAATATACGCAAGCTGCTCTCTGTCCGGAACATCTCCGCTTCCGCAATAGCCGTTTGTATCTATAATGTGTTTTCCGCTGTCAAAATAAATTGAGTCAAAACCGAGTTCTATCCCCCAGACACATGCATCAACAAAGGCTTTTTCATCTTTTTTCCAGTCAAAATCTTTTCCTTTTACGTGAATTTGACCGGAGGACAGAGGCAGTCGAAACCCTGTTTTAAAGCCCAGAAGGTGCGCCATATCATTAAAAGCCTTTACCTGTTCGTCATCTCCCATTTTGTATTTCAGACCCTGCGCAGTCAGAGCTTTGCTTATACCTCTGTGAAGGTCTGTACAATACAAAGAACCTGCATCACTTTTTCCGTCATTATCAAAACAGGGATACAACTGGGAAAGAACAATGCAGTTTGCAAAAGAGTTTGAGGAAGGCGGCACTGCAAGCATAAGTTTCATTGTGTTTAAAAGACCGTCAGAAACTCTTCCGTTCTCGTATTTGGCAATTACTCTGGGGTTTATTTCAATATAATTTGCATGTCTTCCCCAGTTGTTTCCAAAATCCGGAGACGGAATGTATGAAGGAATATGAGGATTTGAACTATCCGATACAACAGTACAAAGGGATTGTATAGTATTCTCCGGTGTTCGGCGCAAAAGTTCTTCCGGTCTTGCATTTACCCATTTTTTGCTTCCGGCGGTATAAATGTGTTCGTTTGTCCAGTTGTCAGCATAAACCTTGTTACGCCCCGTTGATATCCAAAAAAGCTTTTTCAACGGCTGCTCATCTCCGTAATATCCCTTAAAAGAAATATTTCTGTATTTCATTAAAGGCACACCTGTCATTGCATCAGATGTATTTTGCATTTTTGTATTATTTTTTAATACATCTGATGATTGCTTTTCAATTTCATTATTTTGAAAAGGTTTTATAGAAATATTTCTTAAACACGAAGACACTTTATCTATCATATTCGGATTAAAACACAGGCAAATATTTTTTTGTTACCCTTTCAAATCTCGTATTTATTATGGATTAAAATACAATTTAAGTGTTTTAAAATTTAAATATGAAAAGGATTCTGGCTTTATTTATACTGATAAATATCTTTATTTCACCGGCTGTTTTTGCAGCAGATGAGACTTTACCGGATTTGCCGGTATTGCCGTCTTTGGAGATATACAATGATGCAACAGACTCGGTGAATACAATGGATGCATTTTCTCCTTCGGCGACACCGCCCGAGATTGCTCCTGCAGAGCCTGTACAGACACCAAAACCCGTACAGTCTTCAGTATCGGCAACAGCCACAAAAACAACGGCTCAGAAACCTGTACAAAATACAATAAATTACTCAAAAAATGCATCTTCAAACGCAATAACCGTACCTAAAGGCAAAAAATTTAAAGTCAGACTTGCACAAAAAATATCAAGCAGCACACCTAAAGGCACAAGGATAAGTTTTAAAAGTTTATATCCCGAAACCTCCAGATATGTGACAATTCCTGCCGGAACAATTTTTTACGGAAAAATTGCAGATTCTCACGGTCCGCAAATTACAGGAAACGGCGGTTTGATAGAAATTGTCGTTACACAGATGAATTACAAAGGCAGAACCTATAATATTGATGCAAAGGTTTGTGTTGCAAACGAAAAACATATTTTTTTCAACAACATAAAAGGACAAAGAATGTACTGGAGAAGTTTTCCCAAAGTTCTAAAACCCGGAACAACTTTCTTTAAAAAAATGTGGCGGGTCACAAAAAATCTTGCCAAAAACGAAAACGGCGTAGAAATTATCCTGACTCCGTTTTCGTTCGTGACGGGTACGGTGGTTTATGTTGTAAACCTTGCCGTTTCCCCTGTGCTGGCAATATTTTATAAAGGAAAATCAATCACTATTCCGGCAGGTTCCGAGTTTGTAATAAAACTCAGAGAAGATGCCGTTCTTTCACAATAAGCATCAATTTATTACACAGCTGTTGAGATATTCTATTGTGTTTATTTTGTTTTCATACAGATATCTCAAAAACTCCAGATGTTCCCGGCTTGCCGACGAAACCACGATATTTATCTCAAAGCCGTCCGAGCAAAACGGTTCATAATCATATATTACATAGCTGTTGTATTTGCTTTTCCATTCTTTTCTTTCTATTTTACAGTTTGTTTCCAATGCAAGATCTTCAAGCCATGGCAAAAGCTCTTTATTTACATTATTGAATTCTGTTTGATGTCGTTGATTGATTCCGTCCGTATATCTTTCAGTAAGCATATTGAAACTCCTAATATAAAATCCGTGACAGGTTGTCTGTTTTATCATTAACAGAAGAAATAACCACGGAATTAAATCATCCTTTGTCAGTGTAAGTTGTATTTGCAAAATATAAAATAGACCAATGTACAATAATTGGTCGTAAAAAAGTGCAATCTTTTTGATAATAAATGTATAAAATAACAACCTGCAGAATCAAAAACGGATATTAAAAACCCTCACCCGCTTTTTAATATTCCGGTCTTTGAAAAATATTCAGCCTTGTAGGGGGCCAGAACAAAAATACTGCACGTCCGATAAAACGTTCTTTTGGCAAAAAGCCCCAAAAACGGGAGTCCTGAGAGTTGCCCCTGTTGTCACCCATCATAAAATACTGTCCTGCCGGTATTTTCATCGGACCGCAGTACATATCAAGCGAACACGGAATATAATCATCGGGACTCATAATATAAGGCTCCTTGAGAGGCTTGTCATTTATATAGACCTGAAATCTGCCGTTTACAAACTCTTTTATTTCCAGTTTGTCTCCGGGAAGCCCGACCACTCTTTTTATATAAGCAACATCTTTACAGAAAAATCCCGTTAGCCTTGCAAAAATGGACAGAACATCCGTTTTTATTTCCTCTTCGGGAGGATAAAAGACCATTATATCTCCCCGTTTCGGAGTTGTGTAAAATCGGGAAAACCTTTCGACAAATATTCTGTCGCCTTCAATAAGTGTCGGATGCATCGAAGCTGAGGGAATCCAGCGTATTTCTCCAATAAAAAATCTTATAATGATAACCATAACAACCACAAAAACAACGGTTTCTACCGTTTCTTTGAGCCCTGCCAGAAATTTTTCTTTTTTCGTTTTATTTTCTGTTTTGTTTTCCGTTTGGTTATCCATCTTTTTATTCTTTATAAAGTTTGCACAAATCAATCAATGCTGTTTTGTATAAATTATCCTCAAGAAACGATATATTTTCAATAGCCGAATTAATATAAGAAATTTTCAGTTGTTTTGTTTTTTCAATTGCATCGGTGTTTTTAAGTTGTTTGAGTGCTTGTTTAATGTTGTTTAAGAAAGATACATTTTCGCCGTATTTCTCCTGTGCAAAAAATATCAAAGGCGCACCGTAGTCACCGTTTTCAATATCTTCATTTATTTTTTGAGGATTTTCAAAGTTATCCAAATCATTTTGGATTTGAAAAGCTATTCCAAAGTTTAGAGCGAACCCGGTCAAAGATTTTATCTCATTATCCGTGCATCCGTTCAAATATGAAGAGGAAAGAACACCCGCTTCAAAAAGTTTTGCTGTTTTATTTTTTGATTTTTCAATATATTCTTCTATTGATAATATTTTAAACCTGTTAAAATACTGGCAAAGCTCACCTTTTATCAAATCAGACATAGTATTTGAGTGAATATTTCTTATTCTTTCATCAGCAAAAGAAGCAAGGATTTTCAAAACTTCGCACAAAAGATAGTCTCCGGCCAGTACCGCAAGTTTTGAATCATAATCAAAGTTCAAGGTTTTTTGACCTCTGCGATACAAAGAACAGTCAATTATATCATCGTGTATCAGTGTTGCATTGTGGATAAGTTCATCACAAAGCGCAAGTTTGTAATGGCAGTCCGTTATCTCTTTACCAAGCGCTTTCGTTAGCAAAAATACGAGCATTGAGCGTATACGTTTGCCCTTTTGCGACAAAAATTCATTCAAAATCGGCAAAATCTGATTTTTTTTGTCTTCTTTTACCTTTATTAGAAAATAACTTTCAAAATATTTATCCAGTGTCTGCATATTTTCGCAGACACAGTCAAAAATCTTTTTGTATTCGCTTTTGAAAATCTCTTTGTCCAATATTACCCCTTCTTTGTAATTATATTATAAATTATTTGCCTTTTAATGATACAGGCTAGCAATTTTTTTTATTCAGGTGATTTTGTTTTTCAGAAAGATATTTTAGAAGAAAATTCACGGAAATTATTTAATTGTAATGATAAGATTTAACACAATCTCATACACGAACAAAAACAGACCTGCTTTTGGCGCTTATATGGGCAATACCCATTTGTACAGACAGGGATATAACGATTTGGAATTGAACAACAAAACCGCTTTTATGAGAGATTTTGAGACTCTTGAGTTTGTTCGTGATTACCTCGTCAAAACATTCCCCAACGGAGCAAAAATAGACGAATTCGGCTGTTCTACAGGACAAAAGCCATATAGTCTGCTGGTCATGCTGGATGATTATAACAAAGATAAAAAGTACAAAATAACGGGCTATGACTTCAAAGAAGTATTTGCAAAAATGGAAGCGCCTCTTTACCTTGTTGAGGATAATGTAATTTGCGAAGCAATGCTGTTTCCGCATTTTGAAGGAGATAGTACAGTGTCAGCACAGAAAGCAAAAAAAATCCGTGAAACATTTTTTAAATATCTGCCCGAGTGCGACTACAACAAATTAAAAACCTTTGAAGAACGTCATCGCCACAATATGATTAGCCAGCCGTGGGGCGTCGTTGTAAAACCTGATGAAAAATACACAAAAGATGTGATTGATTTTAAATACGGAGATATAAACGATATAAATAAATACTTGCTGCCTGAAAAAAGCAATGCGGTAATTTTCCAAAATGCACTTTACCACCTTACTGGCGGCAGCAGGGCATTTGGCAAATTATCCGCAGAAACAATGGAAAATTTACTCCTATTGTTCAGAAAAATAAATATAGTTCTATCCAAAGACGGTATTTTTGTTCTGGGAAATCTTCCGATTGACCATATATATAATGACATGTTGCTCAAAGACTGTCACTATCATTATCAGAAAGACAAAAGAATAAAAGTTTATGATAGTTCTGTTATACATAAATTGTTATACAAGAGCGGATTTGAACCGGTATATTATGACAAAATACCGGAGGGTCTGATTTATACTAAAGAATCAAAAGATGTATATCTACCTGCCGTCTGGAAAAAAGTCCGCAGTATCTAGTTTACACTGCTGCCATGTACTCGTTTGTTAATTTACTTATTGAACTTCCCCAATTTGCGTTCAGTCCTGTAGGATCATTGTCGGCTCCTATCGGGCAGTATTTTGAATGTATTTGAGAAATCGTAGTTAATCCCTGTGAAATATAACTTTGCGACAACAATTTTGCCACATATTCAAGACATTCATCTACGCTGCTGAAAGTTCTGAGCTCCGAATATCCGCTTTCTGCTGACATTATTCCCGCAACGTTGTTTTTGTTCAAAGCGGCATTGCTCTTTCCGTTTGCACTTTCATGGTTTACAAGAGCGGCAAGGAATGCAGCGTTTATGCCATACTTTTCCTGAAGTGCAAGCAGTGTTTTGCCCTTACCTTTTAATACACCGTCGAGATGTTTGTTCAAATCTTTTGCTTTTCCTTCGTATTTTGTTGTCGAAACATCAAAATTGTAATTACCGTAATTTGCATTATTGCCTGGATTTTGCGGATTATTAGGCGGTGTATTTGGCATCATTTTTGCAAACATTGCTTTCATATTTTCTAAATAATTATTCACATATTCATCTTGCATTTGAACAGCCTTTTCCAATCCTGCCTGCCAATCGGCATTGTTGAAATTCATCTGCGGCATTGAAAAATTGAAATTATTTAAGCCGAACGAATCCATTGCCGGCATTTGATAATTAAACAACAGTTCATTACCCGTAAAATTAAAATTAGGGATAGTTGTACCAAAAAGATTCCAGCTTGAATTATCAACCCCTGCTGGTATAGATGGCACTGTTGAGTTCCAATTCGGAATCAGATTGTTATTTACGTTTTCTATGCCCATAATTTCCTCTAAAAATAATATCCCTTACTTATATAAAAACAAGTAAGGGATAAAAATTGACTTTTGATAGATATTTTTTGTAACAAAAACTTTACAAAACCCAAAATCTATTCAGCAGCAAGCTTGTCTGCCAAAGGAGTTTTGAGTATTCCGTTTAGAGATTTGTCTATTTCTTTGAGTTTTTTAGAAATCGTTTCCATCTCGTCTGTCCAGACAAAATTATCAAGAACATATTTTTCACCTGTGGCAAAGTCTTTTGAGAGCTGGACACGTATGATTTCCGAGAGCATTTTTTGTGCTGTAGGAACCATTTTGTCCATATCCAGTTCTATGAGCCCTTCATCATTCAGCCATACAGCCTTGTTTTCAAGGAAATATTTTGTCTGCATAACGGTTCTGACTCTGTGTGCCTGAGAAAGCGTGGGCTTTGCCTTTAAAAAGTTATCTGCGGCATATGTAACAATTATCTGTTTTTTTTCTTCTTCATTATACATGCCGAGTTCAACAAGAACATCCAGCAAGGCAAGAGAACCCATATCAGCTTTGTTTTCTTCTATTATATTTTTGTATTTGCCGAGAGCCTCTGTTCCTGACTTAGGTCCCAGAGAGTGAACATTTTCATGACCTATGGTAAACCAGTGATCTGCTTCCTGATTGTAGTATTTGTGTAAATCCTTAGCCAGTGTGGCATCAAGTCTTTTCTGTCTTCTCTCTTTTGCTTCCGGGCTTGTGCTGATACGAATTTGTCTGTGGTAGACATTTCTTCTGCCGCCGCCTATTTTCAAAGAAGGTTTGTCATTGTTAGGCAGATTTTGAGCGAGTGTAATACCGCCTCTGTAAGTGCCTTCGTCTCCTCTCAGAGTGACTATATCAACATCCACCATTGTTTGCTTTTCTTCATCGCCGTGACCGATATTTTGTTCATATTCGTCGTTGTACGGCATATGCTGAGCAAGTGTCGGCATATATTTTTTTATTTCAAGAAGTTTTTCGGTACCTTCTTTGTTGACTATACCCACTCTAATTCCTATTGAGTCTTTTGAAATCGGTTCAATGTTGTTTTGCTCAAGCAGGTTTTTCAGTTCCTCGTTTTCAACAACCGTTCCTGTCAATTCATCAGCATACTGCTCTCTTGAAATTGTAAACTCCAGCGGGGTATCCTGAAGTTCTGCCCACTTCTTGTCGGCATAGGCATCGTTGTTTGGATTGTTTTCACAAAGAGCAATTGCCTGAAGCTTGAGATATTTGTTGAAATCTTCATTTGTGGAAACTTCTGCAGCTGCTTCAAGCTCATCGGCTATGTATTCAAATTCTTTTTTGAAATATTCGGTATAATCAACGGCTTTTAGTTTGTTTCCGTCTCTGACTACCATGGAGCGTTGGTTCAGGATATTTTTTACTTCTTCAACATCTCCGCTGTTGAGCATATCAATGAGAATTTTATGAAACTCTTCTTTTGACAAATCTGTCGGATAGAAGCCTTTGCCGGGAAGTTCTTTTGTATTTTTTGCAAGAAATATCTTGTTAGCTTCAGAGTCAACAGCATTCATACCGATTTGTGCATTGAAAAGAGTCAGTGTCATTTGAGCATCTTCATTGCCTTTTTGCGCTTCTTCCTCAAGATATGCCTTAAACTCGAGGTTGTCAGGGTTGTCCTGCTGCATAAAAACTTTATCTATGGCTTTTGCCGCTTTGACAAGATGTTTCAACGCTTCTTTGTCTCCGTCAGCGAGAGCTGCATATTCTTTGCTGTCTTCTTTCAGCATTTCTTTCGGTATAAGACAGTCTTTTGATGTTCTTTTTACAAGTTCTTCATGAGAAAGGTTCAATTCAAAATTCTTTGTCATATTATAAACTCCGTTCTGTATTGTATTTGAGGAAAAATTCTATCTGTCTGTCACAAATGCGTATCTATCGTTTTTGTACTCCAAAAAATCGCTTTTAACAATCCCTTTTTCCGTGTATTTTATATTCAATTTTTCAAAAAGCAGCTTTTGTGCAGAAGCTTCTTTTTCTCCCTGATTTACAATGAGCATTTGTCCGCCGTTTTTTAGCAAAGAAAAGGCATGATACAGCAGTTTTT
Source organism: Candidatus Gastranaerophilales bacterium (assembly GCA_944325595.1). Lineage (GTDB taxonomy): Bacteria > Cyanobacteriota > Vampirovibrionia > Gastranaerophilales > Gastranaerophilaceae > Limenecus. Next base: position 91,793 of record CALVAQ010000005.1, on the reverse strand, counting down.
CGGGCATAAAATATTTTTCCGGCAGCCCCCAGTATTTTAAAGGTTCAATCGTAACAAACGGCAAAAACCAGATTATATAATCATAAGTATCGCTTATCGAAAGCAAGTCACCAGCTATGTAATTTGTGTTTTTAAGATTTTTTGTATAAAACTTTGCTGACTCATACCGGGAATACAAATTGCTGTATAGCCTGAAAGCATCAATTTCTACACCATCCAGACAGGGGGTCTGCACAAAACTTTTGAAAAAACTATACTCGCCTTTTGCATAAAACCAGTTTTTTGAACCTATATCAAGAATTTTTGCGCTATCAGACTGGTGTTTGTCCAGACATTGTTCCAAAATATCATATGTATACAAATTTTCCAGATAATTGCGAAACAATATTTTTTCGTCTTTTTCAACAAAGTTTTTTCTGGAAAACTTTGTTTTGTTTCTGATAAAAAAATCTATACTGTTTTTTATATTTTCAAACACCATTTAATTATACAATATTATCAATACTGCACCCAGAATCATTATAGAAGTGCCTAAAAGTTTTTTTCTTATATCCTTTTCTTTAAAAATTCCGAACCCGAAAAGTACACTCACAATCGAACTCAACTGGAACAAAGACAGGGCATAAGCTACATTCATTCTTTCAAATACAAAATTTGTGGCATACTGCATCAATCCTGCACAAATTACTATGCATAAAAGATAACGAATGGCATATGGCATTTTGAGACCGGAAAGTTCTTTTGAAAAGTGTATTCCTGATATTTTTGCAAGAACAAGCGAAAACAAAGCACCGAAAAAACACCAGGAGACAAACGCATACAAAACAGAGGAAGCAAGAATGACCTTTTTGATAAAAACAGCCTCTGCTGCACTGAACAACAAGGCAAGAAACCTGTATTGAATTTGTTTATTTTTCAAAAGAGAAAAACTAAACTTTTCCTCTAGTGTATCCAGCACAAAGTAGCTTCCGGCAATGATTAGAACCATGCCTGAAACAGCAGCTATATTCGGTAATTCTTTTAAAAGAAACACACCAAAAACCAGCCCTACAACAGCTTTGTATGCATTTATAGGACCGAGAACCGAAAGTTCTCCTTTTTCAAGAGCTTTAATTAAAAACCCGTTGCCCAGTGCGCCAAGTATCCCGACAATCAGAGAGTTAGTCCAAAAACTTTGTGATAGTTCGATACTGCCGCTAAAAAGGATAAGCGGAATACAAACTGCCGACAAAACAAAATATGTCAGTGCATTCACACAAAACGGACTAAAAACTCTCATGGCAAGCTTTTTTTGAAAGACATTTGCCAGACTGTTAGAAAAAATTCGAATTATTACGGCAATCGAGAGAACGAATAAATACATAATGTATAATATTATAAATTTTACTGATTTTTTTGTCAGTAAAAAATATACAAATACCGAAATTTGAAGTAAAATAATCTTATGAAAAAATTAGTTGCGCTGTTTCTGGCAATTTTGTTTACATTAAATACTGCATTTGCATTTTCCGTTGACACTACCGGCTGGGCGGATAAGCCGGAACTTGTCAGTATTGAAGCATCTGAACTGGATTTGAAAAGTGACTTAAAAAATGATTTCAGAGCTTTTCAAATTACCGTCACAAACAACACTGATGCCGCAGTTGACGTAATTATACCGTCTAACAAAATAGCTAACGAGTCAGTAGAAAAGCTTATTGCATCGGGTTTGTCTTTTAAAGAGCTTATGGCAGTACCGGCACAACTTGCAACAGACAATTACAAAGAAGATGTAGGAACGGGACCCGTTGCAAAAGCACACAAAAGTTTGATATGCGTTCTTGCTACAGCAGGTGCGGTTGCTGCCGGAGCAGGGATGCTCGGAATATACCCGCAGCAAAAGACGGAAGAATTTTTTTCTCACAAAAAAATGAGAAAAGAGTTTAAGAAAATTAAGAAAAATGTAATTTGCGAACTCACACTGCCGCCGTTGGAACAGTCAGATTTGCTGCTTTTTGTTCCGATTGATTTCCAAAATCCGCTTTTGCTAATCAATTCAAGAAACGATGCAAGCGATGTCTATACCGACTATCACCAGTTGTAATTTTAGTCTTTACAAATATCAGCAGAAGTGACTTTTATAACCTTGTTGAGATTTTCAAAACTCAACTCAACCTGATATCCTATTTTGCCCGCACTAAAAATTATTGTATCAAAACATTCAGCCGTACTATCTGCAATTGTAGGATAAAGTTTTTTCATCCCGATTGGAGAACATCCGCCATGTATATAGCCTGAAACAGCCAGCAAATCTTTTTGTTTTATCATTTCAACAGATTTTTCACCTGCTGCGTGGGCAGCTTTTTTCATATCAAGTTCTTTTGCAACAGGCACCATAAAAACATGATATTGTCCTGACTTTCCCTGTGTTACAAGGGTTTTAAAAACCTTGTCCGGGTTCTGCCCGAGAGCCGTTGCAACCTCGATACCGCTTATTGCATCTGTATTTGCATAGCAATAGTGATTGTATTGGATTTTATGTTTGTCTAAAATACGCATTACATTTGTTTTGTAGTCCATTTATAACTCCAAAATTTAAATATATATTAATTATAATACTATTTTATTTATAATTTTGTTTATAAATACTCAAAAAAGTGGTATTATTTTGTATACACGAAAAACACACAAATAGGATACTCCCGAAATGAGGAATATAGAGGAAAAAACTGTTAATGCAATCAGGATTCTTGCTGCTGATGCTATTCAAAAAGCAAATTCAGGGCACCCCGGACTTCCGCTTGGTGCAGCACCGATGGCGTATGAACTCTGGGCAAAGCATTTAAAGTTTAATCCAAAAGATTCAAAATGGATAAACAGAGACAGATTTATCCTCTCGGCAGGACACGGTTCTGCACTTTTGTATGCACTCAACCATCTTTTCGGCTGCGGGTTAACTATTGAGGACATAAAAGATTTCAGACAGTTCGGCTCAAAAACGCCGGGGCATCCGGAATATGCCCATACTACAGGCGTTGAAGCGACAACAGGTCCGCTCGGTGCAGGCATGGGTATGGCTGTCGGCATGGCTATGGCACAGGCTCATCTGGCAAAGATTTTCAACAAACCGGACTACCCGATTTTTGATAACTACACATACGTCCTCGGAGGAGACGGCTGTATGATGGAAGGTATTTCATCAGAGGCATTTTCTCTTGCGGGAACACTGGGGCTGGACAAGCTCATTGTTCTTTACGACAGCAACAAAATCTCTATCGAGGGTGATACAGATATTACATTTAAAGAAAATGTTGAAAAAAGAATGGAAGCCTTCGGTTTTCAGGTACTGACGGTTGAAGACGGAAATGACCTGAATGCAGTATCAAATGCAATCGAAAAAGCTAAAGCCGAAAAGACAAAACCGTCATTTATTACGGTGAAAACAAAAATCGGCTACGGCTGTCCGGCAAAGCAGGGCAAAGCCTGTGCGCACGGTGAACCTCTCGGTATCGAAAACGTAGCGGAACTTAGAAAAACTCTCGGCTGGGAATGCACGGAGCCCTTCTGTGTTGGCAAAGATGTCTATGAACATTGCAATTCATTAACAGAAAAAAATCTTTTGGAATACAAAAAATGGAACAATCTTTTTGAAAGTTATTTCAAAAAATATCCTGAGATGAAAGCACTTTGGGACAGGTATTTTACAGAAATTGATGCAGAAAAGTTATTCGAAAATAAAGATTTTTGGACAGTTGAAGACAAACCGGCAGCGACAAGAACCACTTCCGGCACATTGTTGAATAAACTAAAAGATATTATGCCAAACCTGATAGGCGGCAGTGCCGATTTGGGACCATCAAACAAATCTGAGCTCAAAGGCTGCTGTGATTATACAAAAGACACCCCTGAGGGCAGAAATATTCATTATGGTGTAAGAGAACAGGCAATGGCTGCTATTGCTAACGGAATAGCACTTTACGGCGGATTGAAAAGCTATGTGGCAACATTCTTTGTTTTCAGCGATTATCTAAAACCGATGGCAAGACTTTCCGCACTTATGGAGCTGCCTGTAACATATATATTTACGCATGACAGTATTGGAGTCGGAGAAGACGGACCGACCCACGAACCGGTAGAGCAGCTGGCTATGTTTCGTTCTACGCCAAACTTTACGGTTTACAGACCTGCTGATGCAATAGAGACTGCGGCAGGATGGTATATTGCCGCAACCAGCAAAAAAACACCAACGGCATTAGTTTTGACAAGACAAAACGTAAATCAGATAGACACCAACATCTCCAGACGTGAAAGTGCACTAAAAGGTGCTTACATTATTTCTAAAGAAAAGAAAGCACAGCCGGACGCAATCATTATTGCAACCGGTTCGGAAGTTGAATTGGCAATTAAGGCGCAATCAGCATTAAGAGAAGAAAATATTGATGTCAGAGTTGTAAGTATGCCTTCTATGGAGGTATTTGAAAAACAGTCAAAAGAGTACAAAGAATCCGTATTGCCTGATTCTGTAAGAAAAAGAGTTGCGGTTGAAGCTTTATCCGGCTTTGGCTGGGGCAAATACACAGGACTGGACGGCGCCCTTGTTACAATGGACAAATTTGGCGCATCAGCACCGGCAAAAGTTCTTTTTGAAAAATTCGGATTTACGGTCGAAAATGTAGTAAATACCGTAAAATCTATACTGTAGTTCCGGTGATATGGTTATATGTACTCAAAGCAAACTTGTCTGTCATACCTGACATATAATCGACAACTGCCTGCAAGTAATCTTTCGGATTTTCCAGATGGTAAATTATCTCGTTTTTTTGATGCGGGGTTCTGTATTTTGTGTCCGAATAAGCGACAAGCCAGTCTCTAAAATTATTGATATATCTGTCATTTGCCGGCAGCATGTCTATTGTCTGACTTCCCCGATACATTGATGAATAGAAGTTGAATATAGTGTTGAGCACTTTCTCGCATTTTTCTTTCGAAATTGTTCTAACATCATTTCTGTAATATATGTTTTGGGTATTGTAGTCTTTTACCGCATCCATTATTCTGGACACGGGTTCCGAAAAACCTATACCCTTAACAAGTGAGGAGTTTTGAATAATATCGTTAATAAAAAGATTTGTGAGAGTCGTATTGTTAACCTCGTCATCAAAATCAGGCTTTATTGATTGTATAATACTTTTCAACTCATCAAGATTTTTTTGCGATATTACGCCTATCCTCATTGCATCTTCAATATCTCTGCCAAGGTATGCAATTTTGTCGGAAATTTTGACAACAATTCCCTCCCAGGTATAAGGCTGTACTTCTGCCGGTTTTTGAAGCCCGTCCAAATCTATAAACTCTTTCCTCGGCTTAAGACCGTTTTCATCAACCTCTCCGCAGTGATTTATTATCCCGTCCCGAACGGCATAAGTGAGGTTCAAATTGCGTATATTTCCTTTGGAATCACTGTATAAATTAAATTTTTCAACCATTCGAAGACCGTTTTTTTCATGCCAGAAGACAGGAAGCCCGTTTGCTTGAGTTATTTTTTTCAGAACTCTTTCTCCGTCATGTCCGAACGGAGCATGTCCTATATCATGCCCTTGTGCAATGGCTTCGGCGAGTTCTTCATTCAATCCGAGCTGTTTTGAAATAGTTCTTGCCGTATCTACAACCTGCAGGACATGAGAGCTTCTTGTGGAAACCATATCATTTTCAGGAACGGGGAACACCTGTGTTTTGTAACGCAAACGGTCATACCCTTCCGAATTCATAATACGGTTTTTGTCCCTGTCAAACGGAGTACGCCAATCCTGATGCACATCTTCCAGCGGAAATTGTCTCGAGACAGCATTTTGCCAGTTGGGATTTGATTCATTCATTGCGACAGATTTAAAAAGCTGCATTCTTTGAAGAAGTGCAGCTTTAAAACTCGGAACAAATTTGTAGTCTACAGAAACACCCTGACTTTGTTCCGTTAAAACATTATCATGCGGCAAAAAAGTGCCATTACTTGTGTAATAGGAAATTGCAGAAATATATTTCTTACTGATATTAATGTTTGTTACGGGTGATAGCATAATTTATTTATAACATCAATTTTTTTGTTTGAAACATATTATGAATTTTTTGTAACTTTTATGCGGGAAAACACACTATATCTTTTGTGATAATTGAAAAAAGTGCTATATTGTAGTAACAACAAATGTTTGCAGAAGAATTTGGAGAGAAAATGCTTTCAACAGAAAAAATTAAAAACGCAGCCGAAAAACTTAAAGAAGTAATAAGAAAAACAGATTTGATATATTCCCCATCTCTTTCGAAAGACAATGAGATTTACCTGAAAGCGGAAAATCTTCAGGTCACAGGTTCTTTTAAAGTCAGAGGGGCTTATGTAAAAGTTGCATCATTAACAGAAGCACAAAAAGCAAAGGGTATTATCGCATGTTCTGCAGGCAACCATGCGCAGGGAGTAGCATTAGCAGCACAAAAAAACGGAATAAAATCTACAATCTTTATTCCGAGCACTGCGCCTATTTCAAAAATTGAAGCTACAAGAAAATACGGTGCACAAATAGAGCTGGTAGACGGTGTATATGATGATGCATACAATGCAGCCTGCAAATTTCAAAAAGAAACAGGAGCCGAATTTATTCATCCGTTTGATGATGAAGATGTAATTGCAGGACAGGGAACAATTGCCCTTGAACTTTTGGAGCAACTGCCGGATATTGATGCCGTAATTGTGCCGATTGGCGGCGGAGGACTTATTTCCGGTATCGCATACACAATAAAAACACTAAAGCCCTCCTGCAAAGTATACGGAGTTCAGGCAGAGGGAGCGGCGAGTATGCTTCATTCACTTGAAATCAACAAAAGAGAAGAACTGCCGCAGGTATCAACCTTTGCAGACGGAACGGCAGTAAAAATGCCGGGTGTGCATACTTTTGAACTCTGTCAAAAATATGTGGACAAAGTTGTTTCCGTCAGTGATGATGAAGTTGCAACCGCTATTTTGACCCTTATGGAATCGCAAAAACTTGTTGCTGAAGGCGCAGGAGCGCTCAGTGTAGCTGCTGCAATGTTTAAAAAACTTCCGATTGAAAACCGGAAAGTTGTATGCGTTGTTTCCGGCGGAAATATTGATGTGAATATTCTCTCCAGAGTAATCAACAGAGGTCTTTTAAAATCAGGAAGGCTGTCTGATTTGACAATAGAGATGCTGGATAAACCCGGACAGCTCAAAGAGGTATCTCAAATCATTGCAGATTTGGGCGCAAATGTTATACGTGTACGCCACAATCAAGGCGGTGAAGGTACTGACATAAACGATTGTTATCTAAAAATATCTATGGAAACTAAAAACCTGCGGCACTTTTGTGAAATAAAGCATGCCCTAAGTAAGGCAGGCTACAAACTTTCATAGAAAATCAAAAGAGAGGTAAATGGTTATGAAAAAAATAATATTGACACAAAACGCTCCGGCACCGATAGGACCATATTCACAGGCTTATTTGTGCGAAAATACGCTTTATTGCTCCGGACAAATTGCACTGGATGCAAAAACCGGAGAATTTTTAAACGGAACCATAGAAGAACAGACAGAAAAAGTCATCTCAAACATCTCGGAACTTTTAAAAGCTGCTGGATTTGGCTTTGAAGATGTAGTAAAAACGACATGTTTTCTTGCAAATATGAGTGATTTTTCAAAGTTCAATGATGTTTATGCAAAATATTTTACCTCAAAACCTGCCAGGTCCTGTGTAGCGGCGAAAGAGCTGCCAAAAAATGCACTTGTTGAAATTGAAATAATTGCGGCAAAATAATGCCATTAAAAACATATTAAACAAAAACATTAAATTTAACAATTATTTACATTGTCACAAACTCTTTTATTTCAAGAGTTTGCGACACATTCCTTTCAATTTGTAACAAATTTTTGACACAAAATTAAAAAAAAACGCAATTTTTATTTTGTTCGATTTTTATTTAATTTATCCAGTGTAGAAAGTAACAACTTATTCAAAAAGGAGTAGGACATAAATGGAACTCAATCGTATTAACATGGAACATCGCATCCGTTCCGAGAAAAATGAAAAGAAATCCCAGAAAAAAACAGAACAATCAAATTATCAACAAGTTAAAGAAGCAGATGTACAAAAAAGCAGCAAAGCCTGGGCAGCATACGCAGCTGCATTATTGGCTCTTGGCGGTGTAGTGCCCGGAGCAACAAGCTGTGTACAACAGGAACAATATACAACAGTAAACTTTGATCAGGAAGAACTCAAAAATATGCTTAGAGAAATGCTTTCTGTTCAGCAGCAAATTCTGGAGCAACTTCAGCAAAACAATAATGACAATAAAGACATAATTGAACAATTAATGGCAATTAATGATGTCTTAAATAAAATTAACAGCGGTGTTATTGACATCAACGAAGGTTTAGTTACAATCACAGGTCTTATTCAGGATTCAAACAGCTTTGACCAGGAATTTTTGAACAAAATAGATGAGATTATCGCCGGTCAGGGCTCACAAGAAGAAAAATTGCAGCAAATACTTGAAGAAAACCAGAAACAAACAGCATTTTTGGCTAACATTAAACCATATATTGAATCAATTGCATCTATCAACCAGGGTATTGCTGACAAACTAGAAGAATTTTATCAGGCATTTTTGGACGGTGAAATTTCTCACTCAGAATTTATGCAAAAATTGCTTGATGCAGTAAACAAAAATACAGGTGTTTCAGAAGACATCCTTGCTGCAGTAAATGAACTGAAAGCAGCATATGAAGCCGGACACATTGAAGAGGCTGACTTATTGGATCAAATTGCCCAATTACTTGCAAAGATTGACTATAAGATGGATGCCGTTATAGAAGCCCTCAACGATATTAACTCAAACATCCTCAATTTGACAGACAAAGTTGATCAAAATCATGATGAAACATTTGCAAAATTAGAAGAAATTGCTAACCGTATTGACCAAGGTTTCAATATTACAGAATCACAGTTGAAAGACTTGATTGCTCTTAACAAAGAAGGCAACAATAATGTCCTTGAATTGATGAATGATTTGGAAGAAATGAAAATGATTTTGAACCAAATCAAAAATGGTGAAGGTAATATGAAACTCGAAGAACTTATCACAAAATACGGTGATATTATGGATGGCAGATTCCAGGAAGTTCTCGATAAACTCGATAGCGGCATAAATATCAGTGATGATGATATCAATGCATTAATTGCATCAATCAATGCTTCCAAAAACGATCTTTCAAAAATTCAGGAAGATTTGGGAACAATCATTGCCTTGTTGAGAAATGCTCAAGAGTCTGAAATATCTGCATCTGATTTGCAAAATATTGTAGATGCAATCAAAGAGCTTCAAAACTCAAATGAACAAGATTCAGATGCAGTTCAAAACAGCCTCCAGAATATTCTGGGAAGCCTTGCCGACATCAACGGAATACTTGAAGTAATCAATAAAACACAACAAGAGACACTAAACAGTGTAAACAAATACGGCGCAGCCACTGAGATAGCATATGAAGAAATGGTTGACGGTCTTGACAGACTGGCTGCAGGACAGATTAAAATTGAAGAAGTACAGGATATGTGGTCTGAATTCACAGAAAAATCAAATCAGGTACTCCAATATCAATCTCAAGCTGTTACATTGTTACAGGCATTGCTTGATTCGCAGGGTGCAGGTGAAAACGGCTTGACTCTTGAAGAAATCAATGACCTCATTAATAACAATGAATTGTTCAATGACATCAAAGGACTTCTTGCTGATTTGAATATTGACAGAGTTACCAATGAAACATTGAATGAAGCATTGAACAACCACAGAACAGATCTTTCAAAAATTCAGGAAGATATGGGTACAATCATTGCAATGCTCAGAAACTTGAACATTGGTGATGTTACTGTTGACACAAGCGCTCTTGAAGCAACAATCAATGAATTGAAATCAGCAATTGACAATCAGGGAATAACTTCCAACACATCAATGGAACAAATCAAAAAAGACCTCGCAACATTGATTGAATTGCTTGAACAAATGCAGCAAGAAGAGGAAGACCAAAATCCTCCGGCTACAAGATCAATCAGTCTTTCTTCAATTGCTGAAAACAGCATCCCGAGCAAATACGGTGCTGCAGACGGCTCAACAATACATCTTTTCGATGCATATTCAAGACTCGCAGCATCTGAAAAATACAATGCTTAGTTCATAAGTAACCTTTCTAAATCTATAATATGAACGAAACGACACCTGAGAATTATCTCAGGTGTCGTTTTATAAACAAAATTATTTTTACTGCGTTACGCCCACGGACGATTTCGCTCTCTTGAAATACGTCCGCTCGGGAAAACTCATCGTTTACCCTCGCATGTGGGCTCACTGCGTTACGCCCACGGACGATTTCGCTCTCTTGAAATACGTCCGCTCGGGAAAACTCATCGTTTACCCTCGCATGTGGGCTCACTGCGTTACGCCCACGGACGATTTCGCAAATTGCATTTCGTAAAGTTTTTTGTAGAACCCGTTTTCTCTGCACAAGAGCTCATCATGTGTTCCGAGTTCAACAAGTTCTCCTTCATTGATAACAGCTATTTTGTCTGCATTTTTTATGGTTGAAAGTCTATGTGCAATAACAAAAACTGTTTTGTTTTGCATCAAGTTATCCAGTGCTTTTTGAACAATTGCCTCGGATTTATTATCAAGTGCAGATGTAGCCTCATCAAGAATAACAATCGGTGCATCTTTGAGCATTGCTCTGGCAATTGCTACACGCTGTCTTTGACCTCCGGAGAGAGTTGTACCTCTCTCGCCAAGCATTGTATCCAGTCCATCCGGAGTTTCATCCAGAAATTCATCCAGATGTGCAGCTTTTATGACTCTTTCAATATCATCATCAGTAGCATTAAAATTGCCCATAAGAAGGTTTTCTCTTATTGTTCCGGAGAACAGGAAATTGTCCTGAAAAACAACAGAGATATGGTTTCTCAAAGAGTCTAACTTTATGTCTCTTATGTCAATATTATCAATCTTTATTGCACCTGATTTTACGTCATAAAATCTCGGAATCAGGTTTGCTATTGTGGTTTTTCCGCCGCCGGAGTTTCCGACTATAGCAACTGTCTCTCCGACTTTTGCCTCAAGATTTATATCTTTCAAAACAGGAATGTCTTCTACATATTCAAAACAAACATGCTCCAATGAAACGCCTTGATTTACTCCTGTTATTTCAACAGCATTTTCTTTATCTTTAATTTCAGGCATCAAATCAAACAACTCAAATGTTCTGCACATTGATACAAAAATAGTTTGCAGACCCGTCAAGGTATTGCCGAGTGTTTTAACCGGTTTATACAAAAGCAAAAGAGATGTAACAAAAGACAAAAGGCTTCCGCTTGTCATCTGCCCCGACAAAACAAGATATGTACCGAAAGCAAGCACAAAAGCAATACCAAAAGATGCTATTGTATACATTATAGGAGACATCCAGGCTACTCTTTTGACAAGCGACATATTTACATCAAAAGAGTCATGAATTTCTTTTGAGAATTTTTTATATTGATACTCACCCAGATTGTATGACGTAATAATTTTATTGCCGCCGCAAGTTTCATTGAAATCGGTAGTGATATTTCCTCCAATTTTCATATTCGCATTTGATGCGGCTTTTATTCTTTTTCTTATTATTGCCGCCGGCACAAAAGCAATACATAATACAACTACGCCGACCAATGCCAGTTTCCATGAGTTGTAGAGCATTACGCCTATCAATGCAAAAGCGCCGATACCGGAGCCCATTAAAGCTTTCAAATTGTCCAGAACGCCCTGAGATGCAGTCTGAGGGTCTGACAAAAATCTTGTGAGAATTATACCGGAAGAGTTTTCGTCAAAAAATTTGGGATCCATTTGAACAAGTTTTTGAAACAGTCCTTTTTTGACATCGTTTGTAACCTTCTGTCCTGTCCAGCTGGTCAAATAGTCATTGAGATACCTTAAAACACCCTGAAGCATGGCAAATGCAACTATCCCAAACGGAATAACATATGCCAGAATCATGTTTTTCTTAATCAAAACTTCATCCATATATGGTTTTAGAGCATACGCAATAACACCGTCTAACGCACCTACTGGCAAAGCAATAAGCAAACTCAAAATGATTCTGAACAAATACGGCTTTATATATTTATAAATCCTTTTGCTTAAATATGCATAATCAAATGAATTTTCCGCTAATGTATCTTTAAGTTTCATCAATCCATCCTATTTTTCTCTGTTAAAAAATCATACCCTAAACAAACTCTAAGAACAAACCGGCAGTTTTATCACAACAGTAAAAATGTTGTCTTTGGTTGATTCAAGCTCAATCGAACCGTTCATTGCTTTGACAAGTCCTTTTACAATAAACAAGCCCAGCCCTGTTCCTCGTGTTGTTCTTGTAGTTTTGTCATCAATTCTTATAAACTTTCCGAACAATTTATTCAATTGTTCCGGAGGTATGTAGTCATATGAATTTGATACCCTAATCACAGCAAAATTCTTTTCCTGTCCTACATTTACATCTATAGGTGTATCCGGATAAGAATATTTGTATGCGTTCTCTAAAATATTGATAAATACCTGTTCAAGTCTGTCGTTGTCAGCGAGAATATCAGGAAGATTGTCAGCAATAGAAACATTAACCTCCCTCTCTGCCTTGTGTTTTGTGGATAATATTGCGTCGTTAATTGTGTCGGCAAGGTTTACATTTTCGATTATCAAATTTAGTTTTGCTCCTTCTATATCAGGAATAACAAGTAAATCCTCAACCATTCTGCTCAATCTTTCCGACTGATTTTTTATAATTTTCAATGATTTTTGTTTTGTCTCTTCATCAAGTTCTATATCCTGTCTCAAGAGTCTTGAAGTATATCCTTTAATGCTGGTCAGCGGTGTTCTGAACTCGTGGCTTACTGTATCTATAAGGTTTGAGCGAAATTCATCAAGTTTTTTGAGTTCTCTGTTAGAGTGTTTGAGTTGTCTGTATGTTTTGTTGATTTCATCCGCCATTTTGTTAAACTCTTCCGCAAGAAAGATAGTTTCGTGAGGAGTAAAAACATTTGTCAAAAGACGAACTTTTCTTTTGTAGTTACCTTTTGACAGTGCAATAATTCCTTTAAACAACTGTCTTATATTTATATACAAATACGATGTATACAAACCGACAACAAATATAATAAATAATGCGGAAGCACACAATGCAAGAATAATTTTGTATCTTGCCGTATTAATAGTAGTTTTTGTAATATGGTGAGTTGTATTTACGATAATTGTCATCCCTGATTCAGGAAGTCTGAAATAGGCAAGCGGCTGATTTTTCACTTTACCGAATATCACTGCTTCATTCGTTTTGAGATTTTTGGGCAGTGCATAAAGAACTCTTTCAAAGTCTTTTTTGTTATAGTTATGTGCGGCAACAAGTTCTTTTTTTGCATTTATAATATAAATCTGGCGGTCATCTTTTTTATAAATATTGAACACCTGATCTTCAAAAACTTTTTCATCAACAGTTGCGACAATAGCCTCTCTGTCATCTATTTTTTTTAGAATTTCTATATTTTTTTTGTCTTCGCTGAAAGAAGAATAATCCTCCCATTTATTGTATTTTTTCGTATCCTTTTTATTCACAATCTCCAGAGAAGCAAGAATTTTTGAATGTATCAGCAAATCTTTCAGATAAACCTGTTTATCATAATCGGATTTTATATGCTTCAAAGACAAAACAATCTGATTCAGTTCATCTTCTCCCGACTCAGCAAATGTTTCTATATTTGATGCAATTGATTCAGAAATGCTCATTGCCGAGTATTGAAGCTCGTTTCTGACCGCATGCTGATTGATATTGTTGATAATAACTGCACTGACCGCTGTCGGAACAATCACCGCAAGAAGCAGAACAAGTATAATTTGTTCCACTATTTTTAGCCTTCTTACATCTTTTGTCTTTTTCATAACTAATTCTCTTCAGAGATTTCAGTGATAGGAGTGAGCTTGTATCCGACATTTGTAACTGTATGCAGATATTTAGGATTTTTTGTATCCTTTTCTATTTTTTGTCTCAAACCGCCTACATGGACTCTGACCATACGTACATCCTCATCAGAGTCATATCCCCAGACCTCATCCAGCAGTACGGCAAGCGACACAGAGTCATTGAAATGCTGCATAAGGCAGTACAAAATCTCAAATTCTGTAGGGGTAAGTTTTATTTTTTTGCCTTCAATGGAAGTTTCTAAAGATTCCGGAAACAGTTCAATCTCTCCCATTTTCAATATTTCTTTTTTGAATTCCGTTTCATTCTGGCTGTTGTCAGGATTTCTTCTCAAAAGCGCCTTTACACGAAGAAGCACTTCCTGAATATCAAACGGTTTGACAAGATAGTCATCCGCTCCGCAATCGAACCCTTGTGTTTTATCACCGATTGTTCCTTTTGCCGTGAGCAAAAGAACAGGGATTTCGGGTTTCGCTTTTCTGAGGTTTTTACAAACATCAAAACCGTTCATCTTTGGCATCATTACATCAAGAAGAATGATGTCATAATAATTGTTTACCGCTTTGTTCAATCCTTCCATGCCGTCACAGGCTGTATCAACGGAATAACCGCTGTGAGCAAGGTCAAACTCCAAAAGCTCTCTTATTTCATCATCATCATCGACTACAAGTATTTTTTTTTGCATAAATAACCGCCTTTTATAACCAATATTTTCGCATATTGATTTTTTTTAAACAAGAATTTGTTAATAATGTTAAAATGTCTCAAATTTAATCCGGCTTTGCCGTTTCCGCCGGAGGCAACTGTGACACCGGATTAAATATAAAAACCGACAATCGGGCAGTTTCGATTGAGCAAAATTGTATGCTATAATCGGCATATATTTTTGTGAAATATTATAAAACGGGGTACAGGTATGAGTGAAGCAATCAAAAACACAATTGATACAATATATGACAGAAGAAGTATACGAAAATATACGGACAAACCGGTTAATCCAGACCTTGTTCAGGAAGTTTTAAGAGCTGGCTTGTTTGCTCCGTCAGGTATGAACAAACAACCCTGGCATTTTGTTGTTTTTGACACAAAAGAAGGTATTCAAAAGATTAAAGAAATGCATCCCTACGCCACATCACTTGCAACAGCCCCTGTCTGTATAATGGTCTGCGGCGATACGGATTTGGAAATGGCTCCGGGATTCTATCAGGTGGACTGCTCTGCTGCGATAGAAAACATGCTTCTTGCAGCAAATGCTCTCGGACTTGATACCTGCTGGATGGGCATTTATCCCTGGGAGGATGTTATGACAAACTTTTCAAAAACTTTTAATCTGCCTGACAACGTAAAACCGTTTGCACTGATTGCACTCGGTTACGGTGCCGTTAAAATTGAAAGACCCAAAAGAAATGATGAAAGCAAAATTCATTACAACAAATGGTAATAAGGAAAATTACATAATGAAAAACATAAAAAATTATCTTTGCATGCTAACTATATGTACAATACTTGCAATCGGTTCACAGGCTTTTTGCGAGAGCACCGCACCCGACATAAAACTGCCTGAGCCCAATATTACCGGCGGAACCCCGATTATGGATGCATTCAAAAACCGCAAAACAAGCGACAAATTTTCCAAAACACCGCTTGAATTGCAGCTTTTATCAGACCTGCTCTGGGCTGCTGACGGCAAAAATCGTCCTGACGGAAAGCGTACGGCTCCCAGTGCCCTAAATGCTCAGGTAATTTCAATATATGTTGCTTTTCCTGAGGGTGTATACAGATATGATCCGGCATCTCACACGCTTGTATCGTTTAGCAAAGAAGATATCCGCCCGATTGTAGGTAAATTTTCAACAATTCTGTTATATGTGGCTGACCTGTCAAAACAAAGCAAATATCTTGCTTCTGTAGACTGCGGCTTTGTCGGGCAGAATGTATACCTTTTCAGCGCCGCAAACAATCTGAATACTGCCTTTTTGTACGGAATAAACAGTATGGCTCTCGATGCAAAACTAAACTTCAAACTCGGACAGGAAGTTATTTTTGCTCAGATTGTAGGTTATCCGCCAAATGTAAAATAAAAGTTATGCTTCAATTTTTTTAAGCAGACTGTTTATTGTATAAGACAGCAAATGGTTTGTTTTGAGTTCCGCTTTGACTTTGTCATAAGAATACAAAATAGTTGTGTGCTTTTTGTCAAAGAATTTTCCAATATCAGGAAAACTCTGTTTTGTAAGTTCTCTGCACAAATAAATAGCCACCTGTCTTGCTTCTGCAACTTTTGACGAACGTCCGGTACCTTTGAGCTCTTTCGGAGAAATATTGTAATATCCGGCAACCTCGTCAACAATACCGTCAAAAGTGTATGTTTTTTCTTCTTCCGAATAGTTAATTATTCTTTTTACATTTTCTATATCAAGCGGCACATCATTTATACTTGCATATGCCGTTACTCTGTTAAAAGCGCCCTCAAGTTCTCTGATATTGTTTGAATACACGGTTGCAAGAAACTCAATAATATTGTTAGGCACTTCTATACTGGAATCTTTTGCAAGATTTTGAAGAATTGCCATTCTTGTCTCTATGTCCGGCACCTGAATATCTGCCATCAGCCCCCACTCAAAGCGGCTTACCAGCCTGTCAGAGAGAGACGGGATTTCTTTTGGGGTTCTGTCAGAAGTAATAACTATCTGTTTTCCGGAGCCATGAAGGACGTTAAAAGTATTAAAAACCTCTTCTTCCGTTCTCGTTTTGCCCGCAATAAGCTGAATATCATCAATCAAGAGAACATCTACTTCTCTGTATTTTTTACGGAAGTTGTTCATTTTTTTTGTTTTTTCATCACCTCTTGCAAGAGCGTTCACAACATCGTTGACAAATTCCTCCGCAGTAATAAAAAGCACTTTCATGTTCGGACGATTTTTTATTATATAATGTCCGATAGCCTGCATTATGTGTGTCTTTCCGAGCCCCGGACCCCCGTATATATAGAGAGGATTGTACTTTGTACCCGGATGCTGGGCAACTGTCTGGGCGGCAACATAGGCAAGTTTGTTGTTTGAGCCGACTACAAAATTTTCAAACTTGTATTTGAGGTTCAAATTTGAAGACTGCATTTGAGTAAGACTGTCATACTGGTATTTTATTGTACCGTTTGTGTGTTTTGTTTCTTCTTTTTCAAGCTGAGCGGCTCTTTTTGCCGCTTTTTTAGAAAAATTCTTTGCCAGTTCTTCATCAAAAATAATTTTGAATTCCACTTCTCTTCCGAGTACGGATTTTAAGGCAGAGGTCAACTCAAAATAATGATTTTTTTTGATTATACTGGGAGCAAGCGCCTGACCCGTATGCACAACAAAGCTGTTTTCATCGTAATACTGAGGCTCAAGCGGAACAATCCATGTATTTAAAGTGGACTCTGAAATATTATTTTCCAAAATCCCTAAAACTTTGTTCCAAACTTCAACAATATTTTCCTGACTCATAAAAAATATATTACAACAAACGATAATGTCTGTCATTTAAAAAACGATAGAGAAGCAACAATGCTTTACTTGCAGATTGTCAAATTTCGGACAAAGCCTTTTTCTGTATCAACATAGCTTTTTCTGGCTTTTTTGATTTCAACAATTGTGTTGTCCAGACTCAAAAGTTCTATCTGGTTTTTTATATTTTCATCTCTGACAAACCATCTGATTTTTCCGTCAGGATATTTAGCAAAATGAAAAGTAGACGACAAAACACAGACCTTTAGCGCATCAATCATATTCAAAGCTGAAATATCAATGCTCAAATGCCTGCATTCGTTTCTTGAAATGTAGTCTTTTGCCTCGTATACAGCCTCAAAAATACTGGCTTTATAATTTCCGACTTTTAGTGCCGCTTCTTGCGCATATTCTCTGTCTTCGGGAAAGTTGGGAGGGAAATTTCTAAAATCGTTAGTCGTCATATATTCCGGTTTCTCTATATCTCTAATATGTCGTTTACAATCAATTTTCAAAAACGTACATATAATATAACGAGCTTTTTTGAGAAAAATTAAACGTTTGTATCAAAACTCCATCTTTCGTATGATATTCAAGATATTATTGATTTTGAGGCATAATCAGTAATTTGAAACAAGCAGCTTTGAAAGTTTTGCCTCAAGCTCATCACGAACTCTCTCAACCGTGATATCCGAGATACAGCGGTAGTTTCTGGAGCAATGAGTTTTTAATCCGCAAGGCTGGCAGGGCAAAGAGGTCTTTATTACAACAGAACCTTCCTCCCATGCACGCCATTTTTCCGTATTCATCGGTCCGTAAATTCCTATAACAGGTGTTTCCACAGAAGCTGCTATATGGAGATTGCCGCTGTCACAACCGACAATAAGAGAACACAATTTTGTCAGGGCGAGTGTTTCTCTGAGTGAGAATTTGCCGCAAAGATTAACCGGTTTGATTTTTAAACGGCTGCCGTTGTCTTCTAAATATGACATAATCTCTTCGTATGTCTTAGAATCATTTTTTGTACCGTTAAAAATAACCTGAACACCTTTTTCGTCGCTGAGCCACTGAACAATTTGCGCCCATCTGTCTTTCGCCCACTCTTTTTTTCTGTTTCCGCTTGTTGCATGAACGATGACCCTTAAAGGTCCTTTATCGGGATTGACGGAATTTTCTCTCAGCACATCTTTTACCGCCTCAAGTTCTTTTGGCTCCACCCAGTTCTCCAGATAGTTGTTTTGAGGTTTTATGCCGTCTGCTCTCAACACATCGAGAAAACATTCAATTTCGTGCCTGTTTTCCACATAGGGAACTCTCTTTGTCAGAAGAAAACCTCTCATCTCCGTATCAAAACCGATTCTCTCTTTTATTCCGGCAGCAAATGCCAGAAAAGCACTGGAGAAAGAACGCTTCAACACATATGCTTTATCGTATTTTTTTTCTTTAAGCAGTTTTACGTAACTCCAAAAATCTTTTTTTTGAGCGTTTTCTTTGTTTTCGTATCTGTGTTTTTTTGTTGTATCAAAATAAATAAAATTGTCCACATACGGGCATTTTTCTATAATTTCTCCAGAAACGGGAGCAACAAGCATGTCTATTTGTGCATCAGGATATGCATCCCTGAGATTTCTCAAAAACGGAATGGTCAAAAGTGTATCGCCGATAAATCTATATCTCATTACAAGAATTTTTTTACTCATATTATTCCTCTAAAATATTCTTTAAATCCAGTGTCGGTTTAAGTTTTAGTGCATATATATCGTCAAAACAGGAAGAAAATTCCTTGAGTTTAACAGCATCTTTTTCTGTTGTAATCATTGCAGTTGCGCCGTACTTTTGTGCCAGAAGCTGTAGTTCTTTTATATCATCGGCAGTATACATATGATGGTCAGGAAAGTTTTTTGTTTCCATTACATCAAATCTGCGCAGAAAGTTGTAAAACTGTTCCGGCTGTCCTATAGCACTGAATGCTATTACCGGCGCATTGTCAGCTATTGGCTCTTCCGTTTTTATGTTGTATATAACATCGGGCACCATAGAGCAAACAAAAGACGGCTTTTTGTATGTTTTTCTCAAATATCTTGCATAAGTACGGGCACGTTTGTCATTTAAGCTTTTGTTAACAACTATGATTTTATCTGCTCTGTTTATGCCGGAAAGCGGTTCTCTTAGTGCACCCAAAGGCAAAACACATCCGTTCGAAAACTGCTTTTGTGCATCAACGACAAGCAGGTTTAAGTCTCGTTGGATTTTTCTGTGCTGATAACCGTCGTCAAGAATCAACCTTGTTGCTTTGAGATGACTCTGGGCATATTTTGCGGATTTTATACGGTTTGAACAGGTCAAAACAGATGTTTTGGGACAGTGTTTTGCCAGCCAGTACGGCTCATCTCCTGCCATAGAAGCATCATAGTTTATATTTGTTCCGTCGGAAATTACATTGACCTCTTTGTTGGGCAGTTTTCCACCGTAGCCTCTGGAAAGTATGGTCGTTCGCTCGCCTTTTTTGCTAAGATAATTTGCTATTTCTGCGGTTATCGGAGTTTTGCCCGTTCCGCCGGTTGTAAGGTTTCCGACAGAAATTGTGTATGCTCTGGGTTTAAATGATTTGAGGATATTTTTGTCATAACAAAAATTTCTGACTTTTACGATAAAAAAATAGACCAGAGACGGAAAAGCCAAAAGCGCATACAAAAAAACCGCAGTCAAAACATCAGCTGTATTTTTGTATTCTTTTTTGTAATGAAATTCTGTCAAAAAAACTTTCATAATTAATAAGATTTTATAATAAAACAGGGCTTGTGTCATGTTCTGCCGCTGTTTCGGCAAACAACATGTCTGTCTTCAACAAAGCGCTTTTTAGCAGGGTTGTATTTTAAAATTTTGTAGTCATTTTGTGATGCGGAGATTTTTATGGCATTGCTTGTGTCTGTACGATAAATTTTTATCCCGTTTTTTGCAATTGTTTCCAGCGTAGATTTTGTCGGGTGTCCGTATGTGTTGTATCCTGTGGAAATTATTGCTGCATCGGGGTTTATTGTTTTTAGCATTTTTGAAGTAACAGTGTTTTTTCCTCCATGGTGTCCTGATTTTAGAACTTCTATTTTGTCGTTGTGCAAGTCTTTTTTGATTTTGTTGAAGGAACGCACCCCTCCGTCTGCCATAAAGAGCATATCAAAATCGCCGTATGACAAAAGAGTTATTGTCGAATTGTCATTATCATTTTTGTCTTTTACAAAATCAGGACAAAGTGTCTTCAGCTGAAAGTTCTGTTCATTGTATACGATTTCATTATTTTTTGAGGTTTGGGTATTTACTTTGTTCTCATTTATGTATTTCAAAAGAGCTTTTGTCGTTTTTGAGTTGTCTTCATCTTGGTTTAGTAAAACTTTATGCACTTTTACCGTTCTCATTATGTCTACAGCGCCGCCGGAGTGGTCGGAGTCAAAGTGTGTCAAAATCATTAGCTCAATATCTTTTATACCGTTATCTTTCAGGTATTTTCCCATAATAGACTCCGCCTGAGAAAAAGAACTTTTGCCGTATCTGCCATGGGCTGTATCAATCATTATATATTTGTTATGCGGGGTTTTTATCAAAAAGCTGTCAGCATTGCCTACATCAAAAACTATAATTTCACAATTCTTGTTTTCAAAATTTATAAAAGAAAAAGCAAAAACAACACACAGAATTACCGTTGTGAGTGCAAGTTTTTTGTTTTTGAATTTGTCTCTCAAAAGAAAACCAATGCACAAAAGTATTGAATAATACAAAATAAGCCGGAAATGAGACGGATGTATCGTCGATATCAAAGCATTCGGCAGAGCGGCAAAATAATGTGATATTGAAACGAGCATTGTTACAACGGGATTCAATATCGCATCAAAAAACATACAGGTTTTTTGCGCAATTATATCCACAGGTATCATTGCTATGATAGATGCAAGAAAGCCGAGAAAACTTATCACCATAATAAACGGAGTAATTACAAAATTTGCCAAAATCGAATATGTTGCAAAAGTATTAAAGTAATACATCTGAATAGGCGCAGCAAAAAGCTGGGCAACAAAAGGTATAAAAACCGCTCCGGCAGCAAATTCCGCAAATTTGTTTTTCATATTTTCCAAAACCGGCGGACAGTAGAACATCAGTGCAAAAGTAACCACAAACGACAGCTGGAAACCGACATCGCTAATCATCGCAGGGTCATACAAAAGCATCAAAAATGCAACAAGAAAAACAAGCGCAATACTGTCCGCTGCACGGTCAATAAGTTTGCCAAACAACACAAACTCTATCATCAATGCCGCTCTCAATACCGACGGTCCCATGCCTGTCATAAGTGTATAAAACGCAACCAGCACGGCACCCAAAAGAATTACGGCTCTGTAGTTTAACCGTAGTCTTGTACCGATAAAAAACCATATACCGAATATAATTGAAACATTCATACCGGATGCCGCAAGAATATGAAGCAAACCGGAATTTATAAATGAATTTTTTATATCATCAGGCGGATTTATCGCATCATCACCAAAAACAATACCGCCGAGAACTTCTATATTCGGACTTTTTAGGTATTGTCTGTGTATATTTAAAATTTCCGTCCTTTTATCATTCAGTTTTTGCAAAAACTTTCCGTCTGCATTTTCAGGCTGCGAAACAATCTCCCATTTTCCGTCTTTTACATAAAAGGTTGAGAAGGTTTTGTGATTTTTCAAATAGTTTGCATAATCAAACTGTGAAGGATTTTTGGCTCTGATAGGATTTCTGAGTGTTCCTTGAAGTTTTACGCTGTCAGCTATTTTTATTTTTTCAATATTTTCTTTTGTGTCATACAAAGTTACGATAGTTTTTGCATTAAGCTTTTCTTCTTTTCCGCTAAAACTGCCTGATTCAGCTTTTAGATAAAATTTTGTCTTTGTCGGATTGTTTGTGGTCGGAATAGTCAACACTGTGCCTGTCAGCGTACATTCTGAAGGAATATGAGAAGACAAGTCATCAAAATTTTTTATTTGAAAATGACAATTCAAAAGAGCCAGAGCAAAAGCAAAATAAAATATTACGGCACCACGGCAGGAAACAAAATTTTTGTACAGCATAAAAAATAACGCAACTAATAGCAAAAAAGCCAGAAATACTGCACTGTCCGTATAAAAAGAAATAATCCCTAGTATATAAAATATTGAAAAAATAATAGTGTTGTGAGTTTTGCTCAAAGTACTTTACCCGACTGAATTATGAAATAATCATATAATAAAAAGTCTTCTGTTATAACATTCAACAGAAGACTTTTTACATTTTATTCCAACGGTTATTAATATTCTATTTTTGAGCTTGAATTCTGGCTGCTTCGTTCATTGTATTGATTACAAACTGACGGCTTGCAACTTCTTCTTTTAGTGCATTAATCATATTTCTTTGATGAGCAATCATATCTGATTGAAGATTCATAAATTCTTTGCGTTCATTGTTTTTTTTTACGGCTCTTGCAATAAGACCGATTACACCTGTAAGTAACAATGCTCCGCCTACTGCCGCACCAATTGTTTTCGGGTTTTTCTTTGCAAACTCAACTGCATCATGAGTCAATTCTTTTGTATATTTGATACCCTTTTCTACATTCGGCTTAATGTGATTTTGATATGCCGGTTTAACATGGTTTTGATATGCTTTTTTAACCTGCTCTTTGCCTTGAGCGTACAAATTTCTTACATTGATTTTTGGAATATTCATAACCTGCCTCCACAACTTGCTTACATATATTCTAAGTTATTTGAACAAAAAAAATTGCGTAAATTTAAAATTTTTCTGCATAAAGTTTACAAAATGAAACAATTGTAACAATATGTAAATTTTATATACAAATTATACACATTGCTGCAATTCCGCACTGTTTCCGGTTTTTATATATATATGAAGTAATAAGAAAGAGAGTAAGTAAATGGGTGTAAATTCACTTTCACAAATAATAAATCTAAGGATAAAAGAAGATACCGGCATAGATATTTCAAAACTTAATTCAAATACCGGTGTCCAGCCAATTACCCTTAACGGCTCAAGAAAAGACGGACTTGTAGGTTCTGTCGGAGATGGTTTTGAGCGTAGTTCATCTGCTGCAGAGGATGAAGAAATTGCGAATGGACAAAGTGCTCTTTCTAGTGACAATCCTGATGAAGTCAGAGCTGCAAGCGATGATCTTGACAGCCGGGATATTGATGATTCTGCACCGGTTTCTCAAGCAGGCTCTGTAGTTTCCGGTGCTGAAGCCGGTGCGGCCGCAGCATCTGCTGCTGTTGACGGTGCTTCAGGTGCGGCAGACGGAGCAAGAGATGCACAGAGTGCAGCTCAAAGCGGAGTTGATGCTGCAAACGGAGTTGTAATTGACCAGCAGGCAGTTGTTGAGGCAAAAGGTACTGCATATACACAGGCTCAGGCAGCAACACAAACAGCAAAAACTGATTATGATAATGCTAATGCCACATTGGCAGATGCAAAATCTGCACTTGATGCAGCGAAAGGCACAGAGGCAGAGGCGGCTGCTCAAGCGGCATACAATGCTGCTGAAGCAAAAGTTGCACTTGCTAAAGCAAAACTCGAGCAAGCTCAGGCTGCAGAAGAAGTTGCAAAGCAGGAAAAAGCTCAGGCAGAAGCAGAACTTGCAGAAGATGAAACGGCTTTAAAAGAAGCAGAAACAGCTCTTGAAACGGCAAACGAAAATCTTGAAGCAGCAGAAGCAACTCTCAGCGAGGCAGAAGAAGGATACGACTCGGCACAGAAAGCTCTTGCCGATGCAAAAAAAGATTACGACAAAATAAAGGACGATACAGAAAAAGTAGCAGAAGATCTAAAAGAAAAACTCGACAAACTGTATGAAGAACTTCTTGAAAAAGAAGAAAACGGAAAATCAGGAGACACTCCTTCTGCATTCACAAGAGCAATGCAAGGTCTGACAGGATTGACGGGGCTTACAGGTCAAGTCGGAAATATGTTTTCACAACAGTCAGCAGCAGCTTCTGAAGAAGACTCATCCGGTCTTCGCAAGCCAACCGCATATGACAATGCTTTATTGAATGCAACACTTGCAGATCTTGGCAGCTTTATCCAAAACGGAATGGGCGGAAACTTATTCAGTACAGAATACACCGCCTCACAAAGCACAACGGCAGCAACTACAAACAATACGGCAGCTTCCGGACAACCGGCACAAAGCACTTCTGCAACGGCATCAAACCCGAATGCGGGTTCACTCAATATATTCAGCAAAAAACTTGCATAAGACGGAATTTTTGTATAAAAAGACCTCTTCTGTATAACAACAGAAGAGGTCTTTTACTATTTGTAATTTAGTTTTTACTAGCAGCTTGCAGCAGCTTTGCATTTTTCGATTGCATCTTTAACTTTTTCAACAATTTCTTTTTGTTCTTCAAAAGTCAATTCAGCAAACATCGGCAAGCTCATTACATGCTGTGTATCATATTCAGTATGGGGCAAATCACCCATTTTGTATCCGAGGTGAGCATGTACTTTTTGCATATGCAGAGGAATCGGATAGTACAGCATAGCGCCGACACCGTTTTCCTGAAGCATTTTTTGAACGGCATCACGGTTCGGAACTTTGATTGTGTACTGGTGGTATACACAGTATGTATCAGGAAGTTCTTTCGGTGTTTGAACATCATCATAGCCTTTGAAAAGCTCTGTATATCTGTGAGAAACTTCTCTTCTCATTTTGTTCCATTCATCGATATACTGCATTTTTACTCTCAAAATAGCAGACTGAATTTCATCAAGACGGCTGTTTACCCCGATTTCGTCATGATGGTATCTGACAGCGCCGCCGTGGTTTCTCAAAGCGGTCATTCTGTCTTTGAGGTAGTCGCTGTTTGTTACAGCCATACCGCCGTCACCCATACCGCCAAGATTTTTGGTCGGGAAGAAGCTGTAGCAGCCTATATCACCGAATGAACCTACTTTTTTACCTTTAAATTCGGCACCGATTGCCTGACAGCAGTCTTCAATAACATAGAGATTGTGACGTTTTGCAATATCCATGATTACTTCCATGTTTGCAGGCTGTCCGTATAGGTGAACAGGCATAATAGCTTTTGTTCGCGGAGTAATTTTTGATTCAATTTGTGTTACATCCATATTAAATGTATCGGGGTCAATATCAACAAATACAGGAGTAGCACCGACAATTTCGATAGATTCAGTTGTAGCAACAAAAGTGAATGCTACAGTAATAACTTCATCACCTTTACCGATATCAAGAGCTCTCAGCGCAAGATGCAAAGCATCGGTACCGGAGTTGAGACCGATTGCGTGTTTTGTTCCTAGGTATTGTGCAAATTCCTGTTCAAGAGCTTTTGTATTCGGTCCGAGAATATAAGCACCGGAGCGCAATACGTCTACGACTGCTTTTTCGATTTCAGCACCTGTTTGTTTGTATTGTCTTTTCAAATCTACTATAGGAATCATATAAATCTCCTTTTTTCCATACATCCTCAATTCATTACTCAATTGTACCACTCACGAATATTACCTTTATAAAATCTTTACAAAGCATTGAGTACATTGTATTTAATTGATGTCTTTGATATATTACTCTGTATTACCGGTTTAGGATGATAAAAATAGAAATGTCAGAATTTGAAATGCCAAAGAAATTTAAAAATCCCAAGAAAAACAGTCCTTTAAAACAATTTTTTGTCATGCTTGCATCTTTTATGCTGGCTGGTTTTATAGGCGTAAATTTATATCTGGCTTCACTGCCGCCGATACAACATCTCGAGGATTTTAAACCGAATGTTGTTACAAAGTTTTACTCTTCTGACGGTGAAGTGATAAAAACTTTTACCGCTTACAAATTTGAAAAGGTAAACATCTCGGATGTTCCTGACAATATCAAAAATGCAATCATAGCGACAGAGGACAAAAACTTTTACCACCACAGAGGATATGACCCGATAGGGCTTGCCCGTTCAATGATAGTGAACCTGTCCACAGGAAGTCTTTCTCAGGGTGCAAGTACAATAACACAGCAGCTTGCAAGAATTCTTTTCCTGAGCAATGAAAAAACCTTTGACAGAAAGATAAAAGAATTTATCGTTGCAGCCAGAATAGAAAAAACCATTTCAAAAGATCAGATACTTGAAATGTATCTGAACAATGTATATCTGGGCTCCGGAGCATACGGCGTAGCCGGTGCCGCTCAAATATACTTTAACAAGCCTTTAAAAGACCTTACTCTGCCGGAAGCTGCATTGATTGCAGGACTGCCTCAGGCACCTTCTGTTTATTCACCGTATAACAACAAAAAGCTTGCTATTGAAAGACGCAATCAGGTACTCGGCAGAATGTACAAAATGCGCTACATAACAAGGCAAGAGTATGAATCCGCAAAAAAAGCGGGATTAACGCTTAATCCCAATCCTGATATTTATTCATTAAACAGGGCTCCTTATTTTGTTGACTATGCATTGAAAGAACTTGAGGACCTCGGTTTTGATGAAACAGAAATTTCTCAAGGCGGTTACAAAGTTGTAACTACATTAAACTATGCTGCACAAAAAGCAGCAGAAGATGCTGTTATCAGAAACCTGGGTTCAGGCGGTTCAAGACAGGCAGCAGTCTTTTCTTTCTCTCCGATTACGGGCGAAATATATGTTTATATAGGCGGAAAGAACTATAACAAGAGCCAGTATGACAGAATTACCCAATCCGTAAGACCTCCGGGCTCAGCCTTCAAGCCGTTTGTTTATGCAGCAGCTATTGAAAAAGGCTGGGGTCCGAATGATATCCTTGATGACACACCTGTTGATATCAACGGATGGAAACCGCACAATTACGCAAACAGATACAGAGGAAAATTGCCGCTGTTTATGGGTTTGACGGTTTCATCAAATGTCATGGCGGCAAGACTTATCAAAGATGTCGGAGTTCGCTCGGTTATAGGTATTGCCCGTTCAATGGGTATTACAACCCCGCTTGAATACGATATGACTATTGCTCTGGGTTCAAACGGTGTAAAACTTTATGAAATGACAATAGCATACGGTGCTTTTGCCAACGGCGGATTTAAAGTAAAACCATATGCCATAGAAAGAGTTGAAACCTCAAGAGGTAAAGTAATATATCAAGCCCCTAAAACAAGAGTCATGAAAGTTTTGAACCTTAACACAGCTGCTGTAATTACGGCAATGTTGAAAACCGTAGTTCAAAACGGAACTGCAAGGTCGGCAAGTATCGGCAAGCCGGCTGCAGCAAAGACAGGAACGACTGATGACAACAAAGATGCTTCATTCTATGGCTATACTCCTGATATCGTTACAGGTATCTGGGTCGGAAATGATGACAACACAAAAATGAATGGAGTATACGGCGGAACAATTCCTGCGTTGATTTGGCGAGACACAATGAAAGTGGCTACCCAAAAGTTCGGTTCAACGGATTTTGATTATCCTCCCGTTGAGTTAAAACGAACAGCAAAAGCAGCCGTAAAAACCATAGAAAATGAAGATATTTCAGAAGAACCGCCAAAACCGGAAATCCCGTCCGGCTCTGCTGAACAAAATCTTCCGATGCCTTCACCGGCGCAAAATCCTGTATCTTTTAATAATACATTCTTAGATCCGAACGCACAGCAAAGAACGCCTCAGCCGGTACAGCCGTCTGAACCGCCGGTGCCACCTATTCCATCAAGGTAACTAAAATTTAAATAAAAAGACTCCGCTTTTTAGAAAGCGGAGTCTTTTTATTATTTATTATTTATTATTTTAAAATATCCTGAAACATTTTTCTGATTTCTTGTTTATTAGATTCTACAACTGATCTTGCATTTTCTACACTCTGATCATTTTTTCTGGACATTGCATCAAGTGCATCAACAAGATTTGAATAATCGGCTTTGTCATATGCAATTGAAACAAACGGATTGTAGCCTACAGCTGTTTCTGTGATTATAGAATTTGTGTTATTATCTGCTGCAGGTTTGTTTTGGGGTGCTTCCTGATTTTGTGTCGGTTGTTCAACTGTGTCAGTTGTATTTTCTGAAGCTGCTGTACCGTTTGCTTCTAAAATTTCTGCTTTTGTTGATGTGATATTTGAATTTACTTTTGTAATATCTTTATCAATTTTTGTAATATCAGAATTTACTGCATTGACTTCTGTATTGACAGTAGAAAGTTCATCTTTAACGGAATTCAAATTTGTTTGTTTTACGGAATTTTGTGCTTCAAGTTTATCGATAGCATCTTGTCCACTTTGGATTTGTGCCTGATATTTATTAATGTTTGTTTGTTTTGATTCTATTTTTGAAAGCAAAGAAGCGTTAGTCTGAATCAATTCTTTGAGTTGACCGTTCAATGCAGAGATTTCAGAAAACATGGAAGCTGATGCTGATGTGTAAGCAGTACCGACTTTTTGGGCTACATATTGAGCAACTTCGTCTTCTTCAAGTTCGCCTGATTGAACTTTTGCATTTGCTTCTTCTTGAGCATTTTGGATTTTTTGTTTTTGCGTATTTACTTCTTCGTTTGATTGAGCAACAATTTCATCAATTTTTTCGCTCAATTTTTGGTTAAGTTCATCTGCTTTTTCTGTTTTTTCATCATATTGTTTTTGAAGATTTTCAAGTTCTTTTTGTTCAGCCTTGAGTTCTTCATTATATTTTTTTACTTGTTCTTCGTATTCTTCGATTTGCTGTTCATTTGCTTCAATTTCAGCTTCAATTTTTTCTTTTCTTGTTTCCAAAGTTCTTTTTTGAGCATTCAACTCATTTTTTTCAGCCTGTTTTTGAGCTTTTTGTGCTTCCAGAGCTTTGAGCTCAGACTCATATTGTGCAAGCTGTGCTTCAAGTTTTTGTGTATCTTTTTTGACTTGTTTTTCTTCTTTAGTTTCCTCTGTTTCAAAAAGACCAGTTGTTTCAACTTCTGCAGAAACGGAAGAAGCTTGAGTTGATTTTGCTGTTGTTACGTTGTTTACACTGTTTACTGAGAAATCCATAATTATACCTTTAAAATTACACACATTAATATAAAAACATTTTGTTATATACTATTTCAATAAAAGTTATATCTGTTACATTTCGTTACATTTCCCTTTTTAATGTTCGACCGAAAAAAAGAGGAGGGCAATTTTTAAACTGCCTCCCTCTTTTATCCTTACATATTGATAATACCCACTTTTTTTATTTTAATGCATCTTGTAACAATTTGTTAATTATTTGAGGATTTGCTCTGCCTTTTGTCTCTTTCATAATCTGTCCGACAAAGAATCCCATAAGGTTTGTCTTGCCGTTTTTGTAGGCTTGAACCTGTGCCGGATTGTTTTCAATAACTTTTTGAACGAGTTCTTTGATTGCACCCTCATCTGAAATTACGCTCAGACCTTCTTTTTCTACAATTTCTTGAGCAGATGCACCGTTTTCAAGCATTTGCGGCAGAATTTTCTTTGCAATATTGTTTGAAATTGTTCCTTTTGTAATCATGCCGACAAGCTGTGCAAGATTTTCCGGCGTAAGTTTTGTCTGATTAATATTAAGGTTGTTTTCTTTTAAGTAAGCCGTAATATCCCCGACAAGAAGATTGTTTGCAATCCTGTAGTCAGCACCGAGTTCAAGAACTTTGTCATAAAAGAGTGCCGTTTCCATCTGCTCTACCATAACATTTGCATCATATGCACTGAGCCCGAGACTTTCGTATCTTTTACGTTTTGCTTCAGGAAGTTCCGGCATTTTTGCTCTGATTTCTTCAACCCATTCTCTTGAAATTTCAACAGGCATCAAATCGGGCTCGGGGAAATAGCGATAGTCGTTTGCATCTTCTTTGCTTCTCATTGTTTTTGTGACCTTCTGGTTGTCATCCCAGAGTCTGGTTTCTTGATCCACTTCACCGCCTTCTTCAACAATTTCTATTTGCCTGTCAATTTCGTACTCAATAGCTCTTTGCAATGCGGAAAAACTGTTTATGTTTTTAATTTCGGCACGTGTACCGAATTTGTCCGAACCTTTTGGCATAACAGAAATGTTTGCATCACATCTCATAGAGCCTTCTTCAAGGTTTCCGTCACAAACACCTATGTAGCGGACAATGTTTCTGAGTTCTTCCATATATGCTCTTGCTTCTTCACTGGAGCGCATATCTGGCTCTGATACAATTTCCAGAAGCGGAGTTCCCGCACGGTTCAAATCGACCAGCGAATACAAAGAACCGGCAAGCCCGTCAGCACCGGCATGAACGAGTTTTCCTGCATCTTCTTCAAGGTGGGCTCTCGTGATACCGATTTTTTTGCCTTTAATATTTATATATCCGTTTACACAAATTGGCTGGTCATACTGCGAAATTTGATATCCTTTCGGCAAATCCGGATAAAAATACTGTTTTCTGTCAAATTTGCATCTTTTAGGAATTTCACAATTCAAAGCCAGACCGAGGAGTATTCCCATATTCACACATTCTTTGTTCAATACCGGCAAAACACCGGGCATACCGAGTGTAATTGTACTTGTGTGAGTATTAGGCTCCGCACCGAATTCTGTTGAATCAGGTGCAAAAATCTTTGATTTGGTCTTCAATTGGGCATGAACCTCAAGACCGATAACAACTTCATATTTATCTCTGACCTCTTGTGAAACCATGTTTGCTTCCTCAAATCTAATACTAATATAAGACAATTTTAGCACAAAAGAAATCAATAAAAATATGTAAGGGATTTGATTTTGTTATAAAATAAAAGAACAAAGAGTTGTGTTTTTGTTTTGGAGAATTTGAATGCAGAAAGAAGATTTGATTAAGAATGAACCTGTTTTGTCAAAAAATGCGATAAAAGTGCTTGAAAAGCGCTATTTAATCAGAGACTTTCACGGCAATGCAACAGAAACCCCTGCAGAAATGTTCTACCGCTCAGCAAAGACTCTGGCTGAAGCCGACAAAAACTACGGTGCTACGCAGCAGGAAGTCGATGAAACAACAAAAGAGTTTTACGAATACATTTCAAAACGTTATTTTATGCCGAATTCTCCGACACTGATGAATGCGGGAAAAGACATAGGACAGCTTGCCGCATGTTTTGTTCTGCCTGTTGAAGACAGTCTTGAAGGTATTTTTGAGACAATAAAAAACACGGCGCTTATTCATCAATCCGGCGGAGGAACGGGATTTTCTTTTTCAAGACTAAGACCCAAAAACGACATAGTTCATTCCACAATGGGAGTTTCATCGGGTCCGGTGAGTTTTATGGAGGTATTTAATGCTGCAACGGAAGCCGTAAAACAGGGCGGAGCAAGACGGGGCGCAAATATGGGGATATTGAGGGTGGATCATCCGGATATTCTTGATTTCATTCATTGCAAAACAGACAATGACAAACTCAACAATTTTAATATTTCCGTTGCAATAACTGACAAATTTATGGAAGCGCTGAAAACAGGAGAGGATTATGAACTGATAAACCCGAGAACAAAACAGCCTGCCGGCAAACTCAGTGCAAAAGCTGTGTTTGACATCATTGTTGACGGTGCCTGGAAAAACGGAGAACCCGGAATTGTCTTTATAGACAGGATGAATGAATACAATCCCACACCGCAAATAGGAGAAATTGAATCAACAAATCCATGCGGAGAAGTTCCTTTACTTCCGTACGAAGCTTGTAACCTCGGGTCAATAAATCTCGGCTTGATGATTAAAAACGAAAACTCATCTCCCTGTGTGGATTGGGATAAGCTGAAAAATACGGTTAATGTTGCCATTCATTTTCTCGATAACGTAATTACAATAAACAAATACCCTTTGCCTCAAATAGCTCAAACGGTCAGAAACAACAGAAAAATCGGACTGGGTGTAATGGGCTGGGCAGATATGCTTATGCAGCTTGGTATCGCTTACAATTCAGAAGAAGGTACAAAACTTGCCTTACAGATTATGGAGTTTATTGACTACCATTCAAAGGTAAAATCCGTTGAACTTGCCAAACAACGGGGGAAATTTGCAAATTTCAAAGGAAGTATTTATGACGGTAATTTTAAGGATGAAAAACCGTTTTTGAGTTATAAATATCAAGGCAAATCCGCCGGTCTTGTTTCTGATGAAATGTGGGAGGAACTGGACAAGAAGATTGCTCTATACGGCTTGAGAAATGCCACAACAACCTGCATTGCGCCTACAGGAACTATTTCGATGATTGCAGGCGCTTCAGGCGGAATAGAGCCTCTGTTCGGTCTTGTGTTTATACGAGACATAATGGATGGAACAAAACTGGTTGAAGTAAATCCTGTTTTTGAAAACTACGCAAAAAATCACGGATTTTATTCGGATGAACTTATGACAAAAATCTCTGTTGACGGAACGCTGGCTCACTGCAGCACAGTACCCGAGGAAGCAAAAAAGATTTTTGTTTGTGCGCACGATATTTCACCGTACTGGCACGTAAAAATGCAGGCGGCTTTTCAGTTTCATACAGACAATGCCGTTTCAAAAACGGTAAATTTTGTTGAAAACGCAACAAAAGAAGATGTAGCACAGACATATATTCTTGCTTATGAAAACAGACTAAAGGGAATTACCGTATACAGGAACAATTCAAGGTCTCTTCAACCGATGAATCTTCAAAAAAAGGG
This sequence comes from Candidatus Gastranaerophilales bacterium, assembly GCA_944325595.1. Lineage (GTDB taxonomy): Bacteria > Cyanobacteriota > Vampirovibrionia > Gastranaerophilales > Gastranaerophilaceae > Limenecus. Next base: position 58,666 of record CALVAQ010000005.1, on the reverse strand, counting down.
TAAAGCAAACGCTCTTGCAGGACAAGAACCGGACAAAACAAAGCAAACAGATGAAACAAAAGAACATCTCTGTCCCGAATGCGGCGCCGTTCTTGGTTACGGAGAAGGCTGCTATATCTGCCCGAACTGCGGATATTCCGGCTGTCTGTAATAATTTATTAGAGCAGCATACCGGCAATGCAGGCGGAAAGGTATGATGCAAGTGTTCCGCAAATCAATGCTCTTACCCCCAGTTTTGCCAGATCCTTTCTTCTGTTTGGAGCAAGCTCGCCTATTCCTCCTATTTGAATAGCAATAGAGCCGAGATTTGCAAAACCGCAAAGAGCAAATGATGCAATGATAACACTTTTTGGACTCAAAACACTTTTTAGTGCCGTCAAATCAAGGTATGCAATAAATTCATTAAATACAAGTTTGGTTCCCATCAAAGCACCCACATCAATTGCTTCCTTAAAAGGAACACCCATTGCCAGAGCAAACAGAGAAAATATGCTGCCCAAAATTTCTTTTAGCGAAAGATGTGTCAAATCAATGTGAATGGCAGAAAAATTCATATGAAGAGTATTTGCCATAAACAGCCCGAGATGTCCGAGCATCCAGTCGACCATTGAAATCAAAGCAGTCAGCGCAATAAGCATTGCTATAACATTTATTGAAACCTTCATACCGTCTGAAGCACCATGGGCAATTGAGTCAATGAGGTTTACATGTGTCTTTTTGATTTCCACTTTGACTTCATTCTTTGTCTGAGACTCTTCGGTCTCAGGATAAACTATTTTTGATATAACAAGTGCACCCGGCGCCGCCATTATAGATGCGGCAAGCAGATATTCAGCCGGAATCCCCATTCCTACATACATAGCCATGACACCTCCGGCAATACAAGCCATAGAACCGGTCATAGATGCCAGCAATTCCGACATCGTCATTGTAGCAAGATATGGTTTAATCATGATTTGTGCTTCAACCTGCCCGACAAATGCCGATGCAATATTCGACAGAGATTCTGCCCCTGAAACGTTCATTATTTTGTACATAATCTTTGCACAGAACTCAACCACTCTTTGCATAATTCCGTAATAATAAAGAATGTTTACGAGTATGAGTATAAAAATAATTGTCGGAATAAGTTTCAATGCAAAGATAAAGCCCGTTCCTTCACCGAACAATTCTTCCATTCTGACAGGGCTGTTTGTCAAAACACCAAAGACAAAGTTTCCGCCTTCATTTGAAAAATCGAGAATTTTTTGTATGAAAAGACCGATTGCATGGAAGATTTTTTGCCCTAGCGGTACTTTTAAAACAAAGATTGCCAGCAGCACCTGCAAAATAAATCCGGGAATTATTGTTTTTAAGCAAATTGCTTTTCTGTTGTTGGAAAGGGCATATGCAATTCCCAAAATCAACACTATCCCGATAATTCCGACAAATCTATCCATAATTTTTCCTTTGTTTTTGATATAGCTTTTGAGACTATTGTACTTAAAGCAATATCAAATTACTAAATATTTTTTGAACTTTACGGATATTTGTAACAAAATTAACATTAATTTTAAAAATCATGCAAAAATGCATATCGACTTGTTTTAATAGTATTGTAAAAGTGTGAGGTGAAAATGACAGCTCCCGTGAGCACAAACACTACAATACCGCAGCAGCCTATTGGTGCATATACACTAAACGGGTCAAACAGATTTGATGCCGGAAATTTTGTTGTAAACCCGCCTTCTCAATTTTACAAATACTCTGTCTATGACGAAATAAAACTGGGCGAAGACAAGTTTAAAGAAATTCTGGGAAATCTTCATACAAAAACAGCACAGAAAAACTTAAAAAGAGATAAAAGAAAAGCCCTCTTATCAAAAATAATAAATTGGGGTATAGTCATAGGAGGCGGTATTTTGTTGTACAAATTCAGAAAACCCGTAAAAAACGCTTTTTCTGCAGTTTGGAACAAAATGTCAGAAATTTTCAAGAAAAAATAACTTGTACAAATGAATTCAAATAAATTTAATGACAGCAAAAATACAAAATTACAGGCAGAAAAACAGCCTGTGAATAATAATGCGGGATTTTTTCAACTCACAAAACATCAGCTGTCTGTCAATATAGACAAATATGACAGCGCCATTGCAAAGACAACCTCGGTTTTTAATTCCTCGCAATCCGTACAGCCGTTTATTTTGAAAAAAAGGCTAAATGCATATGACTCAACAATGCTTGAAGATGCTGCATACAACGTTTTGGATGACACAGAGCTGAAACTCGAAAAAAGAATTGAAAAAATAGAAGCAACACTGAAAGATGTAAATGAAAAAATTGTAGTTGCCGAGACAATAAAGGATATTCCCGCACTCGAAGAGTTAAATCTTCAAAGAGAAATACTCATCCGTAATCTGGAAAATGTAAAACTTGAATATCAGTCAAAAAATATTGATACAAAAATGACATCTGTTCTGGTAAAAATAATGGAGTTTCCTCAAAAATTTAAAATCAGGCTAAAAAAGCAGTTCAAGCTTGTGCTGCGCCGTTCAAAACTGCTCAAAAACTTTACGCCTTTTGTTCGTTCGATGGCGGTCAGGGACACTATCGGCAGACTGGATAAAATCAACAAATCCGTTGATGAGCTTGTGAGTATGCGTGTTCCTTTCGGAGAACAGGAAGCAAGGTATGAAACGCTTGTAAATCACCTTTCCAGAGCCGGTATTTTGCATTCCCAAATTTTGAAAGAACTAAAAGGATAATCTGGCTGCATCCGGCAGAAAAGTTCATTCACCGTTTTCATAAGAACACCAAGAGCATTATTTTTTGACCCAAAGAGCACAAACAAGAAAAGATATATTATATAGTCAAATTTCTTAAACAGAAAAGCAAAAAATCCGACTCCAAATCTACTCCGGAAATCTCAAGATAACCTGACTCATCAACAAAAGATATTCCGTCTCCCGCCTCAAGAATACTTGAATTTACCTCAACAGCACCTCTTGCCACCTGCAGCCAGAATTTTCTGTTATCAGAAAGTTCATAAATAATTGTTTTGTCTGCCTCAAGAATTGAACGATACAGCAAAACATCCTGATGAATTTTGAGAGAACCCTTTTTTCCGTATTTTGAAACAACAAGTCTCAATTCATTTTTCATTTCTTCTTCAGGAAAATATTTTTGGCTATACTCCGGCGATAAATTTTTTCTGTCCGGCAAAACCCATATTTGCAATATATGCGCCCGTTCATTTACAGAAGGATTATACTCGCTATGCAAAATACCGGTTCCTGTTGTCATTGCCTGTATAGCTCCGGCATTCAAAATCGTTTCATTTCCGAGAGAATCCCTGTGTTCAATCGCTCCTTCCAACACGATTGTGACAATCTCCATATTTGCGTGAGCGTGCTGTTCAAAGCCGCTTGAAGGAGCAACAATATCATCATTTATTACTCTTAAATCACTAAACCCCATATTAAACGGATCAAAGTACTGCGCAAAAGAAAAAGTATGCGCACTTTTCAGCCAATCTGTCAGAGTTTTTCCCCTGTCTTCTCTCAGTCGTAATTTATACATAAAAAACCTGTTTTCTGTTTACTAACAGATTATAAAATTTGTTTCAAACAGAAAAAACAGCTTTTTGTCTATGATACCTGTGCGGTTAAAATAGTTTTAAAAATTTTTGACAGCAAAATATCTTGATTAAAAAATTCCTCCGCTGTCATTTTTTTATACTTTTCCGGAGTCAAAGAATTATGCAAAGCAGTCAAGCCCTTCGTATATTCAAAAAATTCGCTTACCTGACAAATATCTGAAAAATAATATTTGTTGTACAAATAGCCGCTCTCTACGCCATAGATAGCCTTTTCCATAACATAGGCATTGTCCTCGCTGTCCAAAAGAAGAATTTCCTCTTCTGTATAATTTTTTGCAATATCAGAACCCCAAAAGTTTCTATGCCAATTTGAGGTATCTTCTTGTTTTAAATTTGAGTACCTGTTCAAAATTTCTTTCAAGACCTGAGAACCTTTGTTTGCCGCCATAAAGCCGGAACAAATATTGCTTGATGCATTTGAGAACATAACAAGATTTGTACATTTTAAAAGAATATCCTGCGGAAAAAATTTCTCTGTCATTATTGTATCCGCATCCAAAAACATTCCGCCCTTGGAATACAAAACAGCAGCAGCAAGATAATCACAAAAAAACCTTATATTTTTTATTTTTTTCAAGTTTTGGAAAATATCTTCAGAAACAAAGTTTTTGTAGTTTGTTTCATTGAGAACAATTATTTTGTACCCTTCGGGTAAATATTTTAGCCAGGTTTTTATACACAAGCCAAGATACTCCGGCGAGTTTTTAGCCAGATAGGTATATATGATTCTGTCATATCCTGTATTCATAAAAAATCAAATCTTTATTAATATCACGGAGCAAATTTTAGTTTTGTATAAATAAACACAAAAGCGGGTATTTAATACAATGTCTAACGCTGTGCATTTTTTCATAATACGTTGTAAAACGCCTAAGTCAACCCCAAATATCAAAATAACTGGTCGTTATAAATCATTAAATTAATCATTTTAGAACCATATACTTAAACGAAAGGATGATTTATGGCAAATTTCAAACTCGGAGTAGGCAACAACATTAAGTTGCTCAGAAAAGCAAGAAATATCACACAGGAAGAACTCGCTGAGACTATAGGTATTCACTCAAGACAACTGTCAAAGATTGAAACGGGCGAGCACTTTCCTTCATGCAAAACGTTAGAAAAATTGTGTGTTGCTCTGGATGTAACACCGAAAGTTCTTTTTGATTTTGAATTTTTACTTGATGAAAATGAAGGCGCCCTGACAGGAACCGACAACACTGTTGCGTTCAGAGTGAATTCAACGGCATCAGGTCAAAGCAATATATACAACCTAAGACCGGACAATCTCAACAAAGAAAGTATGCCAAAAACAAGTACGGATGAGAGCATGGCAAAAACGGCGAAAGCTATAAATAAACCCGTATTTGTAGAATATTTTGAAGAAAACAAAGCTTCGAAAATTGTCGTTTTCTATCCTGACGGCAAAGAAAAAGTCATCAAAAATTCCGTTGACGTCGAAGCAAAACAAAACATGATTTATTTTATGACAGAAATCAAAAAGATTGCAAAAGAACCCCATGCCGTTGATTTCTTAAAAACATCAATTGAATCTTTAAAAGACGACAATGCACTGAAAGAACTCGGCATTATTGTTCAGGGAATGAAAATAGCAAGAGGCGTAAAATAATTTAGTCCTTATCAGTAAACAGCAAAGACAGCTGAGGAACTTCTGCAACAGGACCTTTATTCTTACGTTTGTTTGCAGACAGGTCTTTTGAGTAATCGAGCTGCATTTTTGTCATCATTTCTTCAGCTGTTTTTATCACACTGGGGGGCAGACCTGCCATTTTTGCGACTTGAATGCCGTAGCTTTTGCTGGCAGAGCCTTCTATTACTTTTCTCAGGAAAATAATTTCGCCGTCATTTTCCGAGATAGTTACACGGTAATTCTTTATCTGAGGAAAAATTGAACTCATGACATTGAGTTCGTGATAGTGTGTTGCAAATATCGTTCTTGCCTTGATTTTTGTTGCAATGTACTCCGCAACACTCCATGCTATAGCGACACCGTCATAGGTACTTGTTCCTCTTCCTATTTCGTCCAGCAGAATAAGGCTCTTTTCGGTGGCTGAATTGAGAATAAAAGCTGTTTCATTCATTTCCACCATAAAAGTAGACTGGCCCAAAGATAAATCGTCAACAGCTCCGACACGGGTGAATATTTTGTCTACAACACCGATTTTTGCCGCATCTGCAGGAACAAAACTGCCAATTTGAGCAAGTATAACTATCAGAGCATTTTGTCTCATATAAGTAGATTTACCTGCCATATTTGGTCCTGTCAAAATCATAAATTGAACATCTCTTTGTGAAGTGTTGTCAGCAACGAGTTTGAGGTCATTTGATACATACTGACCCATCGGCAGAATTTTTTCAAGAACAGGGTGTCTGCCTTCTTTTATATACAGTTCATTAGTCTCATCCACAACAGGGCAGACATATTTATTTTCAATTGCACAAACAGCAAATGAAACAAGAACATCCAAATCAGCAAGACATTGTGCAAATTCCCTTATATCATCGACAAACTCTTTTGAATATTCTCTAAGGTCAGAAAATATTTTGTATTCAAGCTCTATTGATTTTGCCTGTGCGGAAAGTACATCGGACTCATGCTTTTTGAGCTCTTCCGTTATAAATCTTTCGCCGTTTGTTAGTGTCTGACGTCTGATATAAGTATCAGGAACCATATTCAGGTTTGAATTTGAAACTTCAATAAAATAGCCGAAAGTTTTTGAAAAACCGACTTTCAAAAACTTTATGCCCGTTTCTTCCTTCTGTCTGTTTTCAAATTCTACAAGCCAGTTTTTACCGCCGTTAAGCAAGTCTCTATAATAGTCCAAGTCTCCTGACACACCTGATTTTATTACATTTCCGTCTTTTACAATAATAGGAGCATCGGGAGAAATTGTTTTTTCAACAATATCCGCAAACTCTAACAGATTTTCCCTGCCTGCTGTTGCTGAATTTAAGAGTTTTGAGTCAAAATTCTTCAACAGGTCAGAAAACTCCGGAATAAGGCTCAATGTATCTTTCAAAGCAAGAAAATCTCTGGGATTTGCGCTGTTATTGCTTATTCTTGTGGAGGAGCGCTGAATATCATAGACTTTTTCAAGCAGTCCGATTAATTTTATTCTGGCTTCAGTGTTTTTTATAAGTTCTTTTACTGCATTCTGGCGTTCAATAATTTTTTCCACATTTTTAAGCGGCTGGTGAATCCACTTTTTGAGCTGTCTTGAACCCATATTTGTCTTTGTGTTATCAATTGCCCAGAGCAAAGAACCGTATTTTGCTTTATCTCGTGAGGTTTCTGTCAATTCCAGATTACGTCTTGTATTTGAATCGATTGAAACAAACTGGGTAAGACTGTATGTATCGATTTTTTCAAATTTTGGAAAATTCTCTTTCTGAGTTCTAAAAAGATATTCAAATATTGCACTTGCGGCACAAAAACCTGCTTTGTATTGCGAAAAGCCAAAAGTTTCGGGTGTTTCCACTTTAAATATTTCTTTTATGTTCTTCTGTGCTCTGTCTTCGTCAAAAGCAGCATAGCTGATTTTTGAACAGTTATAATTTAACGTAATTTCTTCCGGCAAATCTATTTTTTCATCACCGATAAACTGAAACGGCAGAACTTTCTGAGAAATTTTTGGAACAACAACCTCTGTCGGCTTTATTCTCGAAAGCTCACTCAGCAGTTGTTCAAAATCTGTCTGGGTAACTTTAAACTCACCTGTTGAAATATCAGTGTATGCCAATCCGTATAAGCCGCTTTTTTTATCTTTTATAACAGAGGCAAGATAGTTGTTTACATTTGATTTCAAAAGGCTGGACTCCGTGAGAGTGCCTGCGGTAATAGTTTTTACTATATCTCTTTTAACTAGTCCTTTTGCAGATGCAGGGTCTTCCATTTGTTCACAGATGGCGATTTTGTGGCCTTTTTCAAGAAGTTTTGGCAGGTAATTATCCACCGCTTTTGCAGGTATTCCTGCCATGGGTATACGCCCCAGACTGCCGGCATCTCTGCTTGTCAATGTGATTTCCAAATCACGGGAAAAAATCATGGCATCTTCAAAAAAAGTTTCGTAAAAATCACCCATTCTATACAACAAAAGAACATCGAGATTGTTTTTCTTTATTTCAAGATACTGTTTTAGCATGGGTGTTGCTTCATTTATATCAACATCTGTGCTGTTTATATAATTAATTTCCGACTTTGCCATATTCCCCCTCGCATCTATAAAAGAAATTTACTATAAATCAAGGGGTTTTTCAATTCGTTAAAAAAAATGCAAAATGTTTTGTTGACATGGGATTATGTCTTAGATATATTATTTTTACGGTCAAGGAATTGATTGTCACAGGCTCCCATCGTCTAGAGGCCTAGGACACATCCCTTTCACGGATGCGGCAGGGGTTCAAATCCCCTTGGGAGTACCATTTAAAACTGACGGTTTTTGTTTAATAAAAACCGACATATATAAAAGAAGAGGCGGAAGCCTCTTTTTTATTGCAAAATTAATTACTAAAAGAGTTATTTAAAAGTTTTTGCATTCTATCCAAAATATTTTGTGCTGTATAATTACAATCTATAACTTCAGTGTTTGGATACAGTTCTTTTCGAGGCGCCCATTTTTTCACCTGATTTGGTCTGTAAAAAACCCCGACAAGCGGTATACCTGTGGCATAAGCAAGATGAAGGGTTCCCGTATCAATACTGACTATGGCTTTACACAACTGCATTATATTTGCAAGCTGATAAATCGTTGTTTTATTTGATAAATCAACAAAGTCTTTACAGCCTTCTTTTCTTAGTTTATCTGCATATTTTCTGCTATCATCGCCGGCACCAAAATAAAAAACGAGTTTGTTGTCAGCAGAAAGCTTGTTTATTATTTCAATTGCTGTTTCAACCGGCATATAGTTTTCTATATGCTTTCCAACTGTACAAAGTCCTATTATATCTTTATTTTTATATTTTTGTGCAAGTTCTTGTGTAAGAGCATCACTCTCCGGATTTGTAAGATATTTTATCGGAACAATATCAGGTTCTTTTTTTGTAAGCACTTTTATATATGAAGCATTAATATCTTGCATACTGAAATATATCTTATTTTCGACAGCATCTGTTAAAAACAATCTTGAAAAAAAGCGAAAACCGGAAATCCTTCTTTTTGCCCGCAGAAGCCAGGAAAGCAAGATTCCTCTGTCATTGCCGTAAATTATAAAAGCGGCATAAATTTTACTGCGATAAGGACAGTTATATGCAAATTTTATCAACCCCCAAAGTCCCTTATGTTCTCCTCTTTTATCTATAACAAGGACGTCATCAACTCCCTCTTGATACTTTGCTGCTTCATAAAATGGCTCGTTCACTACATAAACGATTTTTGAATCAGGATAATTGTTTTTAATATTACGGCATAATGCATTCGTAACAAGAACATCTCCAAAATATGAAAGATTGATTATAAAAAATATTTTTTGGTTTTTATCTTCCAGCATATCTTAAAATCATAACAAAGTATAAGTAAAAAGAAAACAAAAATTCCGGAAATGTTTCCGGAATTTTTGTTGTTTTAACAGCCGCAGCCTTTATTTTTTGAAAGTTTTTTATATGTATCTTTTTGACACTGGTTTAATAATTGTTCAAAACATTCTTTATGTTGTTTCTTTTTGTCTTTTATTTCGGATTTTAGGTCTTTAATTTTTTGTTTTTGTGCTCTTTTTTCTTTCCAGGAGCATTTTTTACATTCCATATCTTTGAGTTTTGCCTTTTCCTGCTTGCAGCAGACTTTGAGAGGTGCTATTTCGTCAAAGAATTTTTCATCAACCGTTCTGGCTTTGACTCTTTGTTCTTGAGAAAGTCCGAGTTTTGTATAGACTTCGCATCTTTTTTCAAAATATTTTATTTTCCACTGCTGAATCTCTTCGCAAGAATCAAAAACCGGCGCCTGTGCTGAGCAGTTCGGACATTCCGGCTTTCCGCATGTGCAAGGCTGCTGAGTGGCACACGGAGCCTGACATTGCTGTGTTTGCTGAGGGCAGCAGTTTACGGGAGTGATTGTTTCAGAGGAAGCGGCACATACACTCAAAACAGAGCACAACATTGCCGCAGACAGGGTGATTGCAAGTTTTTTCATATAGTTCTCCTTATTTATTAAACCCTATTTAGTACAACATAAATTATAAGAACTTTATTTCAATATTTAACTAGACTATCAGATATCAGATAGGATTATTTTTTTCTAAAAGTTTGAAGTTGATATATTAAATTATTAAGTTTCTTAAACAAAAGTATAATATTTTGCTTTTTGCTATAAAGTTTTGAAATTTGTGTGCCGATAATAAAAATGTCAGACAAATTGATTAAGAAATTATTGTGTGACAAAAGAGAATACATTAAACAGAGAAGGGATCTTCAACGGTATAAATTTACCGTACGTGTGATAGGAAGATTGCGGATTTGCCTTTAGTTTATAGGAATGACAGATGACAAAAGATAACACAGAAAAAAAAGAAGAAAGCGTATCACTTTTTTCAAGAAGTGCGGAATTTTTGGATTCTGACCCGCTTGAAGAAATTTTTGCACTAAACCTCGGAGATTTTTTGACAGAACATCTTATCTCTGAAGAACTTGCACAAAAAATAAAAAAGCATGACAATGCAGATAAAGCGGAAAGCTTGAAAAAACAGCTTAACGAGCTTATTTCAATATATTCGATAAACAACACATTGAGTGTTCTCGGCTTTTCGAACAAAGAAGACTATATAATCTACAACTCAATTGCAAAAACAATTGTTCAGATGATAGATGCAAAAGCCTGTCATATATTTTTATCCGCAGAATTTGCCAAAGGTCTTGATACAAACGAAACAAACTATGTTCTGGTTGGTTCTTCCGTCAATGAAAATGAAGAAATAGATTTAAACAATCCGAATTTAATAAAAATCCCGATGCAATACGGCTCTGAAAATACCGGTATTATAATGGTTGAGCCGGCAGACAAAAAAAACATCAGTGAAGAATTCTCAAAACTCATCAAAGTCACGGCAAGGCTCTTTGCTATATCAATGTTGCTGCTAAAACTGACAGACAGTACAGCAAAAACAATGCAGGAACCGGATGTAACAAGCACGGATCTTCAGCACTACAGGGCGGAATTGACTGCCGTAATAGGAGATTTGGGCAGCGAACAGCAGCATTTTGTTGAAATGCTCGCAAAAGCTGTTGATGCCAAAAGCGAATATCACAACAACCACTCTCAAAATGTTGCACAGCTCGCAAAAGAAATCTGTATCGCTATAGGCTTAAATGAAAAAACGAAAGATTTGATATATTATGCAGGACTTTTGCAAAATATAGGAAAGATAACAATTCCTGAAGAGTTGTTCAACAAAAAAGAAAAACTTTCCCAACAGGATTGGGAAATGATTCAAAACCATCCGAATATAGGTGTAAGCCTGCTTATGAGTATAAACTTCCTTTCAGAAGTTATACCCTATATTCATTACCACAAAGAGCGCTGGGACGGAAAAGGTGAACCGGAAGGACTAAAAGCACAAAGTATTCCGCTTGGCTCCCGTATAATTGCGGTTGCAGATGCATATTGCGCCCTCAGAGAAGACCGCCCTTACAGAAAAGCATTGCCTAAAGATGAAGCAATAAAAATAATAAAAGAAGAATCCGGAACGAAATGGGATCCGGAGATGGTAGAAACACTGGTACATGTAATATCAGAGTAAATTTCTGCCGGCTAAATAAGAATTAGAGAAGAAAAATGAAAAAAATTTTAATACTTATACTGGCTTTATTGTTATTGACTCCAACCCTGTCTTTTGCTGCTGCAAAAAAGAAAAAGGTAGGTTATCTGGGACTGACATATGAGACAAAAGATACTTTTGTTATAAAATCAAAACTTTTCTATCCGTCCAAAAAACAAGCTGTATACCCGATAGTAATCTTCTTGCATTCCCTTGGCTATTCGAGCGATTACTGGGGACTCGTTGTCAAAAAATTCGTAGACTCAGGTGTTGCTGTTTTGCTTGTTGATTTGAGAGGACACGGGCAAAGTATCTATAATTCAAACTTTAAAATCAGTTCATGGGTGTATTTTACGGAAAATGACTACAATAAATATCCGTCTGATATAGCTGATATTTTACACTATGTAGCTATGAACTACAAAAATATATCCACTACAAAATATGCAATAGTAGGTGCTGATATAGGAGCAAATACGGCTATTCTTGCGGCAGAAAAAATGGTAAACAAACCAAGCTGTATGGTTTTGCTGTCACCCACACGCAACTTTAAAGGGCTGAAAACGTCTATTGCAATGACGAACGTAGGACACGGACCGATTTTGACTCTTGTCAGTGCCAGAGACAATCACTCTGTTCAAGAAGCTCAGGTGCTCAAAAAATTTGCACAAGGCACATATGAAATAAAGACTTATCCTGCGGGCGGAATGGGTATGCTTATGCTAAAAGTAAACCCCACTGCTGCCGATGATATTGTAAACTGGGTTAAACCAAAATTACAATAAAAAAAGATATAAACATGGATGGCAAAATAAAATCACTCGGGTTCGTTATTCGAACCCGTTTTTTTTAGCAATTTTTATATTCCCAATTGATTAGCCCAAATTTGCTAAAGTGAGCCGCAACAAGAGAATTCTGCCTGCAAATAAGTGGTAACGGGCATTTATAGCTATATACTGCATTGGGTAATCTGTTTTACAAACTATGAAAATTTGACAACCGACATATATCTGTCACCATCAATTTGTTTTATATATCCGTTCATTTCAAGATTTAGCAGAATAACGGTAATTTCACCAAAATCCATGTTCAAGCCGGCACAGAGTTCATCTGTGGTGCAGCTCTGTCTGGCAATATATTCAAAAACTTTTTGCTCTTCTTCATTCAAATCAAGCTGAGCAGAAGCAGTTTTTTCTTGTGATTGAGAAGATACTACAGGCATTTCCCACCCGAGGGCATCCAAGATATCCTGCCCTCTGGTAATTACCGCAGCACCGTTTTTTATAAGTTTGTATACACCTTCTGTATTCGGGTTTGTTAATAGTCCCGGCATACACATAAGTTCTCTGTTTTGCTCCAAACAGAAGTTTGCACTGATTAAAGCACCGCTTTTTAGCGCTGCTTCAGCGACAAGCGTTCCTTTGGAGAGTCCCGTGACAATTCTGTTTCTGTGAGGAAAACGCCATGTCATGGGTTGAAAACTCGGCCAGTACTCACTGAATATTACTCCGCCATTGTCTTCTATTTCTTTATAAAGAGCTTTATTTTGTGTCGGGTATACAAAATCAAACCCGCTTGCGATTACGCCTATCGTACTCAAGCCGTATTTTAAAGCAGCTTTGTGTGCGCAAGAGTCTATTCCTCTTGCCAATCCTGAAACTATACACAAATCTGTACCTTTAAATTCCGAGATAATTTTTGTCAGAACTGTTTTTGCATTTTCGCTTGCATTTCTTGAACCTACAATCGCAATAGTCCTGTCAAAGTTGCATCTTGAAAGGTCTCCTTTGTAAAACAAAGTAACCGGACAGTTTGGAATTTGTTTTAAAAGCAAGGGAAAATCTTTGTCTGTGTATGTCAAAAATTTGAGATTTTTTTCTTTGATATAATTCAAACATGCATCGGGGTCGGTTTTGTCGCGTTCAGACAAAAAGTCGTTTATCTGTCTTTTTGTAAGGTTTTCTATTTTTATTAAATCATTCGGACCGGCGCACCAGGCGGATTTTATTGAACCGAAATGGTCAAAGACGGTTTTTATAAAACCGCTTCCTATTTTTTCAATAGAGGCAAATGCAAGCCAGTATTTTGAGACATCTTCTTCCATTTACAATCAGCCTGTTTTATTGATTTTCTCTAAAGTTGTTTATATCAATAATTTTGTTAACTTCCTGCGGAACATAATAAGGGCAGGAATTCCAGAGAATTGTATCCAAAGGTGTTTCGGATTGGTTTTGCAGAACCAGTCTGTTGCAATATCCTTTGACCATATTTGTTGAACCGTCCATTTTGAGGTTAAAGTAACCGCAGGACTGGCAGATTTTTATTCTGAAGCCGTGTTCATTAAGCTTGTCAGAAACTTCTTTGAGAGCATCAACCATACGAATTTGTGATGAAGAAGAATATTTTTTCTTTTTAAATCTGAAGACCGCTCTGACAAGACCACTTTCAGATATCAAATCCAGTTTGCAGGCAAGATTATTTCTGCCGTCTGTTACACAAACGTCAACTGTGGACAACTCTCTTTCTTCATCCGATTTTTTGTTGGTGAGAGCATTAATTATCGTGCCGATAACCGGTACATGGAAAAATATCTTCAGCAGAGAATACAAAGGATACAATATCAGGTATCCAATATTGGTTCTGCCAATCTTTGATGTATACAACGATGCACCGAATGCCAGAGCCAGAATTATACCCATAGCAAATACAAAGGTGTAATCAAAGAAGAAATAATAGTTGTAAGTAAATGCAAAAATACTCCAGTATATCAGCATCAAGAACCAGAAATTCGGAGCAACTATACTCAGGAGAAATTCGCCGAATTTTACATTAGATTTGAATACCAGACCGAGACAATGCCAGACCAGTGAAAGTTTGAATGATATTGAGGGTTTTCTGTCGTTGAAATTGTCTATTGAAGTATATGTTTTAATAAGCGGGCAGAATTTTGGAATAAATCCGTTTCTCACCAGCAGTGTTGTATATTTGAGTTCGCTGTTTATATCTTTAAAATCAACGCATTTTATTTTGTCAAGAACTTCTTTTCTTATGACAAAAATATCCGAGTCAACAATGGTTGCAAGCCCCATCAAAGAACGTCCGCAGTTGAAAATCCTGTCAATATATGAATGATAAGTTGTTTTTATTCCGTTTAGCAGAGTTTTGGTTCTTGAAATGTAATCTGTTGAACCCACAAGAACATTTTCTCCGTACAGGTTTGCATTTATTGATGCAAGGAAGTTTTCATCAATATATCTGTCAGCACTCAGGAAGATGAATCCGTCAACATTTTGATAGGATAAAAGACCTTCCAAAAGCCATGAAATGGCTTCGTCTTTTCCTACCGGTGCATTTTCTCCTACTCTCCATATTTTTGCACCGCCGATAAATTCAAGTACATTTGACGAATTGTCAGTACAGTGATCAAGTATGATATGAGTTTGGAAATTGTCTTTCGGGTAATTTTGTTTGTTTAGTGCTTCCAGAAGCGGAACAATAGTAGATTCGTTGTTTCTTGCATAGATGATTAAAATCATATTGTTCGGTGCTGCGGCAGCATTGTATTTTTGTCTTTGTAAAAACCTTCTTGCTTTAGTGCTTTTGTATACACAAACAGCGTAATACATTATGTAGATAATTACGTATACAAAAAGTATTATCAGCAAATTAAGTAAAAAATTAACCATTTCTTTCCTCGTAGAGCCGTTTTATATTTGTTCTTTTTTCTATATACGGGTGTGGGGTGCGGCTTCTGTCTTTTTATATTTATGATTTTATAAAAAAAATATTCAAAAATCCAGTAAATAAGAAAAACTCGTACATAAAGACTAATTTATATAACTTAATAAAGCATACAAAATTGTTAAACTAAATGAAAAATGTACCGATAATAATAAAAGAAAAAGGATAGTTTATGAGTCTATTTTGAGGGTTGCAAGATGGAAACAAAAAAAACAGAACAAAACAATAATCAAGAGCACTACTGTTCAATAATGCAAAAGGAAATTTTTGAGCAGCCGGGTGTTGTAAAGTATCTTCTGGAAAAATATACAGATGAAAAAGACAGCATCAACATAGAACTTCCTTCAAAAATCGACAATATTGTAATAGTTGCAAGCGGCTCTTCATACAATTGTGCAGCCATTGCCGCCCCTCTATTTATTGAATATGCGGATATTCCATGTGAATATGAATACTCAAGCGAGTTTATCCTGCAGAAAAAGCACTTTATAACACCTGATTCTTTGTACATATTTGTTTCACAGTCAGGTGAAACCTCCGATACATTGAACGCACTCAGCGCAATCAAAGCGGAGGGCGTAAAAACAATGTGTATTACAAATGCAAAAAACTCTACAATGTGGAATCTTTGCGATTACAGAATTTTGTCCGATGCAGGAGAAGAAAAAAGTATTGCATCAACAAAGGCGCTTACCGCACAAATTCTTTGTTCAATCCTTGTTTTGCTAAAAATAAAAGCTCACAAAGGAGAGGACATTTCCGGCTATCTGAACACAATGAGAAGGCTGCCGGCATATCTCGAAAGGATAAAAAATGAAGAACAAAAGATAAAATCCGCAGCAAAAGAGCTTTCGAATTACAGCAATATTTCTATTCTGGGAAACAAAAACTACTATCCCGTAGCAAAAGAGGGTGCTTTAAAAATAAAAGAGACATGTTATCTGAATGTCATGGCATATCCGTTTGGAGAATTTATGCACGGGCATGTTGCGGTGCTGAACCAGAAATCTGTAGTTGTAGCAATTATTGATGAAGAAAATGCACAGTTTGCGGTCAGAAATCTTCAAAAAATAAGAAACGATTACTCCCCGAAAATCATTTGCATTACAAGCGTGCAGGATGTAAAGGCCGGTGATTTAAATATTTATATAAAAACTAAAAGAAAACTGAAAGCAATTTTTGGTTCGCTTTTGACATTACAGCTTATCGCATGCGAACTTGCCTCAATTTTGAAACGAAACCCAGATCAACCAAAAGGTTTGAAAAAAGTCGTTAAAGACTGAGTCAAAACCTGATAAAATAGAAAAGACCGGTCTTGTTTCCGGTCTTTTTTGATTTGGATATCCCAAATCTCCTCCCAATACATTATTCTTTTTTATGGAACTCGTACCCGAGTTGTTATTAATAATTAAATCACTGAATAGTCTGTTTGTGAAGGGCTTTTTATCGTTTTAAAAGTAACATTTTTTTTACAATCATGGATAAGCACACTACGACATGTTTTGCATGTTTTGACACTTAATTAATATTTGTTTACAAAGTGCTTTGCAGCGCTGTTTTTGCGTAAAATCAAAAATGTTATTTCTTAATTTTATATATTTTAAATTCCGAAGGATTCAGCTCTCCAAAGTGCAAACTTGTTTCAGGATTTTCAAAGGCTACTTCTTCAAACCCTGCTTCTCCGATTTCTCCGTCTTTGTATACATATTCGGAGACAATTGAATAGTCGCATGGCATCTGAACTGATTTGTCATAAACTTTTGAGCCTTCTTTGATATAAGTATTTGAAAAGCCGTCTTCCTGAGTTTCTGTTACTTTTTCTGTCGGTGCCTGATAGTTTGCAACGACAAGCAAAGCTTCTTTCAGCGGGTCTTTTGATATCATCCAGCTAACAAAACCATCGTCATCAAAAGCAATTATCTGCGCTTCTCCTTCTCTTGTGAGACGATTTTCAAGTGCAAATTTGTTTATTGCATTAAACTTGTTAAAAAACTTGTAGTTCTTTTCTCTGGGCATAGAAATTTCTGCCCCGATTACTCCCTCGATACCTGTTTTTGTGAAAGATTCATCACCGTCTATATACATGACGGGTCTTTGGGCATTTTTTCCGCCGGGCAGGAACTTGTATTTGAACCATTTAAACAAAGCACCGTCTTCTCCTAATTGTCCGGGATACTGGTCTATGTCTCTAAATTCACCGTCTTGATTGTTGTATATTTTCAAAATAGAAAGGTTGGTTTTTGCCTTGCTGTCGTTGTTATATTGTTCCAGTTCCTGATTGTTGTTCACAATTTCCTGAGGTGTTTTGCAAAATTGAGAAATAATATCATCACCCCAGAGAGTGTCAAAAGACATGTCCTGATGGTATTCCTTTAAAAATCTGTCCCAGAGCATATATTCCGCAAGAGCAGCAAAATGGGGAATGATTTCTTTCAGTTCTCTGTTAGCTTTTCCGAGAACTTTTCTCGGTGCCCTGTAACTTATCGGAACACCGTCTTTTTCCGAAACAGTATCTACAACATGGTCTATGTGATCTACTCTGAAACCGTCAAAGTTGTAATCTTTTTGAAGTTTTTTCAGATAATCAACATATCTGTCAATTACATTGTTGTTGTATTCTCCTGATTCAAGAAAAACAAAGTAAAATGGAGTCTGACAATCAAGGTTTGCAAAATGAGTAACGTCATCACCTTTGTAATCGTAGTGTTTGAATACAGGATAGTCACCTGTTTCCGACATTCTGTCAAATACCGGAACACCGGCAGAGCACCATGCACCGCCAGGAGCAGGCCAGAGTCCTTTGTTTATAAGCTCTCTGATAGTCTCACCCTGTTTGATAATATTGTCTTCAGTAACGGTTTTTATTTCTTTAAGACTGTTGAGTTCAGATATTACGGCTTTTGCTTTCTCATGCAATATTGTCTGTGTTTGTTTTTTGAGCATATTTTCAGACAATTCTTTCTTCTTTGGCAGTATTATTTCTTCAAGTTTGTCATATATTGTCTGATAGTGTTCAGAAAGCGTATTTGAACCGCTTTTTAATGTCTTTTTATAGATATCGGCTACTATTCCAATGTCTTCTCTGTCAAAATCTCCGTCTTCATTTAGCTTTTCTACAGCAAAATCGACTTCTTTTTCTATATTTGAAATAAGCTCATTGACATCATACCAGCGGGCAACTTCCGGATTTGCAAGAACCATCTTGGAAAATCTTCCTGTCTGCGGCAGCACATCATAAATAACACAGTGTCCGGCAAGCTGTGCCAATTTTATAAACAAACGAACCTGAGCTTTTGTGTTTATGTTCAATTTTTTGGTAATTTCTTTGTCTTCAAGATTCGGGCTGACTTCACTGCTTACAGGAAGATAAGCGCATCCGAATTCTCTTGGATGGAAGGGAATGAGATAAATTGTCGTTCCGAGAATTTTTGCCTGTTCGTTTCCTGCCGGCAAAATCAAAACCTGCCTGAGCCAGTCAATCAATTTGCCGGGTTCCTGTGTTTCGTTTCCGTCTTTTAATCCTGCAAGATTGATAAGTTTTACGTTGTGTTGTTCTCTGTTAAGCCAGCTTCCGTCAGTGTATCCGGCTCTTTGTGCGGGAGAAATCATATTATTTTCAAACTTGAATTCTCCGTCATTGTTCATCACTCCGTTTTGTTTCCATTTTATTTCCAGTCCGAACAAAACTTCCGCCGGAGTCAGGTCTTCAATGGCTTTTATGTATGGATAAGGCAGATAACCGTTTTTTTCAATAATATTTTTCAAAAAAGTTTTTCTGTCGTCCTCAATGGAATTGTAATCATACAAATCTTTTAATTTTTTGTACAAATCATTAATTCTGCAGTCTATACTTTTTTCCTTTTTTGCAAAGTTATCCTGTAATTTTTGGAAAAACGAACATTTCGAAAACATTAAAAACTCCATCCTAAGCTAATTAAATCTAAACTTATCTTAGCACAAATATCTGCTGATTAAAAAGAACAGGCGGGTATATTCAGGAATAAATACAAAAATTTGTGTTTGTTGTATAATCATATGCATGTTTAAGCTTGATAAAAAATATTCAACGCCGATATTGGCATTTCTTGTAAAAAATTTTTATACCTTTGAAAGCTGGTTTTACGATTGCAAGAATATAAATTTTCCAAAAAACAAACCCGTGATTTTTGCATTGTGGCATGCACATCAGTGTGCACTGTATGCAAATGAAGACAGGGCTCATTTGAATGTAATGATTTCCAAATCAAATGACGGTGAGATTATTGCAGCAGCAACCGAACGTGTCGGAATAAAAGTCATCAGAGGTTCTCACAAAAGAGCAGGCGCTTCTGCCACACTTGCAATGATTGAAAAACTGGAGCAGGGAGAAAATGCAGCAATCACAATAGACGGACCACGAGGACCCAAGGGCGTTGTGAAAGACGGAATAATAAATATCGCAAAACTATCGCAGGCACCGATTGTGCCTATGACATGGTACTCCCCTTCAAAATGGTGGATAAAATTCAATACCTGGGACGAGTTTCGGTTTCCGGTTCTTGGCGTAAAAACAATAGCCTTGTATGGTGAGCCTATATATATTCCGTCGGATTGTTCAAAAGAAGAAACGGAAATGTACAGACAAAAGCTTGAAACAGCACTAAATGATTTGTACAAACAGGCTCAGGAAAATTTTGACGAGCTTAGAGGCAATTAGAGAGTTGACATTAAAAAAGAGGGGTTATCCCCTCTGATTTATTTTAAAAGATTCTAAAACTATACAAGACCCAGCATTTTTTTGTACCAGCTGAAAGTTTCAAGTTCCAAGCCGTTGAATGTTGTCTTCAAGCATTGTTTTTTCAGATAGGAATCAAATTCGTCGTTAAATTTTGATTTAACTTCTTTTACTTCCTTTGATGCAGTTTTACTAGTAGACATAGCGCCTCCTTTTAAAAGAATTGTGAGAAATATATAAAATCAACTTTCGCCTTAATGAGATAATTATATCACATTTGGGTCATGTGTGCTACAAATTTTACTATAAATGTAAAACTTGTAAAGGTAAAGTTTTGCTAAAAATCAAGTATTTTGTTTGTTTTTTCTTTACAGTTCGTAACAGACTTTAGGATGTTTTAAGTTAATTCTTGTTTACAATCTCGGATTATTCCGTTTTACCGTTCTTGCAATTGCACCCGGCGGATGCATACGATCTCCAGCAGGAAGATCTCCGTATTTATCCTTTATTCTGCGGATGAGATTTTTCTTTTCGGGATCCGCTTCAAAAAAGAGTTTTGCATATACGCTTACACCGTCTTTAATAATAGGTTCTTGCGAATCAGAAAAAACTTCACCGTATTTTCTAAGGAAAGCACGATGTGCTATTGCATTCATCCCCAGAAAGTCTAATTCCTCCTGTACAGAACTGTCGCCGTCTTGATCTTTTGCATGTCCCGCTTCATGTAATATGGCTTCGCCGATTGCAAGTATTACGGAAAAATCAGTTGTGCCCCTGTAGCGGTCGTTGATTGTTATTATATTTTTCCAGAAATCATACTGGGCATGGATACCGGGTTCGGTAGTTTTGTCGAACATTATTCTTATATTTTGTTTTTCAATGAATTTTACGGCTTCCGCTCCGGATTTGTACGGGACATTTATACCCATGTTTTTCAGATATTTGATATCCTCAGGTGCAAATTCCAAATCCTCAAGTTCAAGCAGTGCTTTTTCTATAGATTTGTCATTCAGCCACGGCATTAATTTCAAAAATTCGGCACTGTGAATTAGTTCCTCATTTTGTTTGTCATTCGCCGAGGAAATTTTCTTTAATGGTGATGAAATATTTGAAAACACTGAAGATATAGGTGCAATAGACATCTTAGTTTCCGTTGTCGATTGTATATTGAGGGCTTACGGCAAGCCACCTGTATGCCTCAGTTCCTTCCGTTTCAGGAAGGTCAGAAACAAAAGTTCCGCCGTAACGACCTCTGAGAAATGTCACATAGCCTTGTTTTGCAAGATTTTGAAGGGCTTTTCTGATTGTATTGCTGGACACGTCAAACTGTTCTGAAAGTGATTCCATAGACGGAAGTTTATCGCCTATTTCATGGTTTTGTGCAATATAATTTTTTATGACATTTTCAATTTTTTGGTAGCTGTAAAAAGCTGCTTCATCTGCTCTGGCAAAGATAGAGTCTGCCAGAATAGAAACTTCTTTTGTCGGCTGCAAGACATTTTCGCCGGGGATTTTCAAAACGGTTGTTCCGTATCTTCCTCTGCGAACAAGAAGTGTGCCGTCCTCAACCAAGCCTCTTAACGCATCATGGACAGTCTTTATACTCACCTTAAGAATTTCCGACAATTCCATATGCGGAGGCAGTTTATCGCCGACATTCAAGTTATTTTTTATGTATTCTTTCAAATCTTTTTCAACCTGAGAAACAAGTGTCTCTGAACTCAAATCGCTTGTTGCCAGCAGTTCCCGTTCATCCGGTGTAAAATTGGGAATCTTTTTTAAAATCCAATTTGAATCATTTGAGCGAAATGCTTTTGCTTCAATTATCCCCTGTGCTCCCAGAAAATCCAGAGCAAGCCTTGTTGTGTTGGTTGAATTTCCGATTATAGACGAAAGCGCTCTGGCGGAAGGAAGCGGCTCATTGACATTAATTTCATTATCAAGAATGTATTTTTTTATCTGTGCAATAACTTTTTCTCTTTTTGAAGATGCTTTTCTGATAATCGGATTTGATGTATTTGAACTTCTGATTATTGTACCGATACGCTGTTTTGATTCTAGCAGTCCGGAGTCTTCAACAAAGCGAATTGCATTTTGGACTGTGCCGACACTGACACCGAGATAATATGCAAGATCTGCTTTTTTAGGCAAAAGAGTATTTTCTGAAATTTTTCCTTTTTTTACGCCGGAGGTAATCCAGTCTGTCAGCCATTTCTTTATGACAGAATCTTTTGATTCAAAAGAGTTTTTGAAATCCGGAATTTCTTTTGGCAGTTGAGAGATTTCTATTCTTTTCAGTTCATTTTTTTCTAATTTTTCATATGAATTTATTGTACTCTTTGATGCAGTCTCACTGTTTTGCATAATAATCTAAAACCTCCAAACGTGTGCTTCATTATATCATAACAATAAATAAACAACAATGATTTTTTTGCTACTTTTGAGTTTTAAAATAAATAAAAATTAACATTTTACACAATCAGACGAAAGACTTCATCCAAAGATTTTTTTGATTTTTGCGCATTGCTGTCTGCGCCGTCCGGATAGCCGACAGTTAGTAATGTGACAACTTTATCATCATCACTTAAACCGAGAATTTTTCGAAACTCATCTGCAGCAATCAAAGGTGCACACATCCAGCATGTGCCGAGTCCCAGAGCATGTGCACAAAGCGACATGTTCTCAATAGCGGCGCCCATACTCAAAATGGAAGAACGGTTGTCATACTTTGAGAGCTGTTCTTTTGTCATTCCGTTTTTTTCAAGTATAGACAGCAGTGTAGATACTCTTTTCTTTTCAACAACAGCAAAAACGACTGGTGCTTTGCTAAAAAACATTGAATAGTACTTGTATCCGTTAACTTTGTTTTTATCTTCCTCGTTATTTAGTTTTTCTTTCAGTTCGTCATATTTGTCATTCACAGCCTGAGCCATTTTTTCTTTTGTTGTATTGTCATATACGGCAATAAACTCCCAGTTCTGCGTGTTTGTCGCACAAGGCGCAAGTCTGCCCGCATCGGCTATTTTTTTTATAGCCTCAAGAGGGGGTATTTCGTTTGTATATTTTCTGATAGTTTTTCTTGTGTTAATTACATCAAAAAAATCACAGCCGTCTGTTTCAAAAACCATGGGGGAACTCCTAATGTCGTATGTTTTGCAGAGAAAAATATTGCTTGTTTTTATATTAATAATTTTTTCGGGTCTTGTAAATACCTGTATATCCAAAAATACTTCAATTGATGCAGCAAAAAATTGTTATGTCCAAAAACAGGGACAGGATGAATTTGTGCTATTTATTGTTGATTTTTCTAACAGTATGACAGAAAAACTTCACGGTACAAAAAAGATAAATATGCTGCTTGATACAATGCAGGAGCTTTTACCGAAATTGCCGGAAAATATAAGAGTCGGACTGAGAGTTTACGGGCACAAAAACAACCTTTTAATTCCGGGAAGCGGCTGCAAAGCAAGTTCTTTGATTGTGCCTATGTCAAAAGGCTCTTCTGCTGCAATTCAACAGGCGCTTTTTTCTTTAAAACCGACAGGGCTTACGCCGATTACTTATTCTCTTAAGCAGGCTGTGAATTGTGATTTTGCCGGAATACCAGGCAAAAAAAGAATAATTTTGCTCACAGACGGAGGAGAAAACTGTGACGAAAGCCCGTGTGATTACGTAATGGAGCTGCAAAAAACAAGGCAGGATATCTATATTGATGTAATTGCCTTTAATATCTATGATCAAGATGCAAATAACCAGCTAAAATGCACGGCGCTTGTAACAAGCGGAAAATTTTACAGTGCAAACACTGCCGCTGAGCTAATGAAAAGTCTTTCGAACTCTTTAAACATTTCAAAAGAAGTACAGGGAATGATTTTAACACACTAAAACAGAGAAAGCTGCGATTCAGGCTGTTCCGAAATTTTTCTGTTTTTTGAAACAGGATCTGTTGCGGCAAGAATATTTCTCAAAAATTTGGCTCTGTGGAATTTTGTTGCTCCGTATGTTTTTATTGCTTCTATGTGTTCTGCACTCAAATATCCTTTGTTCTTTTCCCAGTGGTATTGGGGATATTCTTTTGAGAGTTTTTCCATCAGTCTGTCTCTGCTAACTTTTGCAAGAATGCTCGCTGCAGCAATTGCTGCCGATTTTGAGTCGCCTTTGACTACGGTTATCTGCGGTATGGAAAAGTTTTTTATCAGTTTGTTTCCGTCTACTAGAACTTTTGCTTTTTGCATATCAATTTTTCCGGCAACAGATTCACAACTTCTTTTCATACAATCCAAAGAGGTGTTCAGAATATTCATTTTATCAATTTGAGAGACACTGCCTTCTTGAACAGAACAAACACATTTACCGGCTTTTTCCAGTTCTTTTATTTTTTCATAAAGTTCTTCTCTTTTCTTTTCTGTCAGTTGTTTTGAGTCGTTTAAGACGGATAGTTTTTCAAAAATTTCATCATCAATATCTGAAACAAAACACACGGCAGCGGCAAATACAGGACCGGCTCCTGGACCTCTTCCAGCTTCATCGGTTCCGATAATGTAATCAGAGTCCTTTTTGTTTGTTTTATCAAACTCAAAAAGTTCGTGTATTTTCGAAAACTTTTTATTCATCCTGCTGTTCCATATTGTCAAGCGTAAACTTGCCTATTCTGCCGGCTCTAAAATCTGTCAGAACCATTACTGCCGTACGGGTAACATCCGGTTCTTCGTTTTTAACAATCCAGTTTCTGCTTTTGGCAATTGCTTCGAGTGAAAATTCATTCTCCAGCTTGTAGTATTCCCTTAACTGTTCGGGGTATTTTGTTTTCAGAATATCAATCAATTCCGAAGCGACTTCTTCGTTTTCATAGGCATTTTCACTGACAGAGTTTACCATGGCTAGTTTGCCCGCTTTTGTCTGGTCTTCCTGTTTCAGAGGAATAATCCCCGGAGTGTCGAGCAAATCTATTTTTGGGTTTACCCTTACCCACTGCTGCTGTCTTGTAACACCTGCTTTTGCTCCGACTTTCGTCTTGCCTTTTTTTATCAGTTTATTGATAATACTTGACTTACCCACATTTGGCATACCGACAACCACTACTCTTGCCGGTCTGGGAAGAAGCCCTTTTGCTACAAGCTTGTCTATTTTGGGTTTTGCAAGCTCTGTAACTTTGTTGACAATTATTGATATGTCTGCATTTTGAGAGGCACAAGATGAAATTACAGGATATCCCGTACTTTTTTCAATAAGTTTCTTCCATTCTTTTGTGTCTGTTTCGTCAGCGAGGTCTGCTTTGTTAAGAATAATAAGTCTCGGTTTTTCTCCGAGCAATTTTTTTATATCAGGATAAACAGAACTCTGCGGAATTCTTGCATCCAGAACTTCTATGACAACGTCGACAAGGTTCAAAAGTTCCTTGAGCTTTTTTTCTGCTTTTGCAATATGTCCGGGATACCAGTGGATATGAGCCATAGCCGCTCCTTTATTCTTCGCTCAGGCTCAATACAGCCATAAATGCTTCTTGCGGGACCTCTACTTTTCCGACGGCTTTCATTCTCTTTTTGCCTCGTTTTTGTTTTTCTAGCAATTTTCTCTTTCTTGAAATATCCCCGCCGTAACATTTGTCAAGAACACTCTTTCGAAGAGCTTTTATGTTTGTTCTTGCAATTATTCTTCCTCCGACAGCCGCCTGAATGGGTACTTCAAACATTTGTCTCGGAATGATGTCTTTTAGTTTTGCCGTAAGTTTTTGACCCACATAAAAAGCATTGTCTTTGTGAACAATAGCACTCAGTGCATCAACGACTTCTCCTGCGAGCATTACATCCAGTTTTACAAGGTCTGAACGTTTGTACTCTTTAAACTCATAATCCATACTTGCATAGCCTTTTGTTCTGGATTTTAACTGGTCATAAAAATCAATGATAACTTCACTCAGAGGCATTTCGTACTCCAAATCGACACGCACTTTATCGATATAATGCATATTGACAAAAATGCCGCGTTTTGACTGACAAAGTTCCATGAGTGTTCCGACGTATTCATTCGGAGCAATTATATTTACTTTTACATAAGGCTCTTCTATATATTCTCTGTATTGAGGATCCGGAAGATTTGCAGGATTGTCGATTTCAACAACAGAGCCGTCAGTTTTGTGCACTTTGTATACTACAGACGGTGCTGTTGTGACAAGAGACAGGTCATATTCCCTCTCCAGTCTTTCCTGTGCAATTTCCATGTGCAGCATTCCCAAAAATCCGCATCTGAAACCAAACCCCAATGCAGAGGATGTTTCCGGTTCAAAAGTTATGGAAGAATCATTTAGTTTTAATTTTTCCAAAGACTCTTTTAAGTCCTGATAATCTTCGTTGTCAACGGGGTATAAACCGGAGAACACGACAGGAAGAGCCTCTTTGTATCCGGGAAGCGGTTCTGCTGCAGGTTTGTCTGCGTGTGTGACGGTATCACCGACAAACCTTGTCAGTTCTTTTATAGAACACGCCATATAACCGACATCACCCGTATTCAGTTCTTTTACAGGAACTCTGTTTGGATTCAGATAACCAAGTTCCACAACTTCGTACTTGTTGCCTGATGCCATAAATTTAATTGAATCCCCGACTTTTATGCTGCCGTCTACTATTTTGAAAAAGCACAATGTGCCGAGATACGGATCATAGGCACTGTCAAAGACCAGTGCTCTTAACGGTTTGTCAGAAGTGTCTTTTGGTGCCGGCACATATTTTACTATCGCTTCCAGAATCTCTTCTATTCCTATACCGGCTTTTGCACTTGCGGGTATAGCATGCTCGGAGTCTATCCCGAGGATTTCTTCAATTTCTTCTTTTACTCTGTCAACATCGGCAGAAGGGAGATCTATTTTGTTTATAACAGGAATAATTTCAAGATTTTGATCAATAGCCAGATATGCATTTGCAAGTGTCTGTGCTTCAACCCCCTGTGTTGAGTCCACAATAAGAAGTGCTCCCTCACAAGCAGCCAGAGAGCGGGATACTTCGTAAGAAAAATCAACATGACCCGGTGTGTCGATAAGATTCAACTCGTATTCAAGCCCGTCTTTTGCTTTGTATTTCATTCTTGCGGCATTGAGTTTTATTGTGATGCCCCGTTCTCGCTCAATATCCATAGAATCAAGAAGCTGGTTTTGCATATCACGCTGCGCAACAGTCCCTGTATACTCCAGAAGTCTGTCAGCCAGTGTCGATTTGCCGTGGTCAATGTGGGCAATTATGCAAAAATTTCTTACTCTGTCAATGTTTCTCGTACTGCTCATAGTGTAAGTATAAGCGAAAAATTTGTTTTTGTAAAAATCAAAACTATTTCAAAATCTCTTTCAAAAGTTCATCATGGCTCGAAACTATAACCTGTGCATTGTTTGCTTTCAAAAAAGACTCGTCTTTGTATCCCCAGTTTACGCTTATGCAGTCAATTCCGGCATTTTGTGCCGTCCGAATATCAACTTCCGAGTCACCTATGTATACACAAGTATCAGGTGCTGCATTAAAGTGTTTCATTACTGCAAAAACGCTGTCGGGAGCAGGTTTTTTCTTCACATCCGGCGATTCCCCGACAGCAATGTCTACCAGATTAGAAAAATACTTGCAGCAGAGTTCTTTTACTGCAGCATCAAATTTGTTTGATACAACAGCAACATTAATGTTTCTTTTCTTTAATTCCGCAAGCATCTCAGGAATGCCGTCATAAGGGCGGGTTTTGTTGTACATATTTTCTTTATAATGTTTTTTAAAAGTTTCAAGACAGTTTTGAAAATCAGGGTTTTCACTGCCCAGCGGCAATGCTCTTTCAATAAGTTTGTAAACACCGTTTCCTACATAAGAACGAACCTGTTCAACGGTGCATTTTGAAAAATTGAATTTTTGAAGGGCATAGTTTGTACTGTCCGTCAAGTCTTCAAGTGTGTACAGTAAAGTTCCGTCCAAATCAAATATTGCCGTTTTTTTCATAAAATTTTGCCTTATTTTGATTGTTTTATCAAATGGTTTACTAACGCTATTCTGCCTCTGACATTAAAAATTTTGTATATCTTGCAGAGTTTTTTCTTTATTGTATCAGGACTATACCCCAATTTCCCTGCAATTTCAAGGTTTGAGTATCCCTGTTTTACATAATCGATGATACTTATTTGTTCATTACTGAGCTCCATTTTTATGTTCTTTCTCCCTTACTTTTTTTAAAAGACCTTCAAATAGATTTAGTTCGCAGGTATCAGTACTGCTGCAGGTTTCTTTGCTTTTGTCATGAAAATATTTACAAAAGCAGCAAATGTCGTTTTCTATCATTGCCCCTATTGAATATTTGAGCATGCCAAGCAATGTTTCTTTGTTGTAGATAGTTTTTGTGTAGTGCATGAAGTATAAAAATCCTTTGTTTCCCAAGTATAGTTAAAAATTTGAATCTGAAAAAAATTTGTGATATTATACTTATGAAGTATATATCTTGCCTGATCTCGGGGGTCAGGCATTTTTTTAGGTTCGTTTTTGTGAAAAATTTTGTACAAATTTGTAACAACTTTAAGTAAAGTATAATTTTTAGCTTTACATTTGTCAAGCAATGGTTTACAATTGTAAACATCATTTATACAGGATTAAGGTTAAATTGGCAGAGAAATGAATTTAAAACAGGCAATTACATTACTCACAGGAAAACTTTCAAAAAGTATTTCATACGCACAGGCTGCAAAAGCACTGGATGTAACAAGACAGTATGCCAGCCAGATAAAAGAAAAAGAGCTTTCCAACAAACAAATAAAGGCGCTGGAATCGTATTTTAATGCGAATTTGCAAGAGTCCAAGATATTACTTGTCGAAGACGATTGTGTAAATATTCCCGTAAAAGGCGATGTTGTAGCAAGTATGGGATACGGGGTTATTGTTTATAATGAAAGCCAGACTGCCACATATCCAGTCAGCAGAAAGCTTGTTAACGATTTGGGTATCTGCAAAAACCAAACAGAGATGATTTTTGCTCAGGGAGACAGTATGCTGCCAACCATAGAAGGCGGTGACAGCCTTCTTGTTGACCATGCAAGAACTGAAATTTATGACGGAAAAATATACTGCATCAGGATGGACGGACAGCTTTATGTAAAACGACTCCAAAAAATCCCGCCTGACACAATCAGGGTTGTGTCAGACAACAGCAAATACAGAAGTTTTGAAATAGATTTTTCAAAAAATCAGGAATTTGACTTTGAAGTAATCGGCGAAGTCCGCTGGTGGGGAAGAGTCGCAAGGTAATTACATTACTAACGGCACATGCCCGCTGTACATAAGAATATTCCAGCCTTTGTAATATTTGATTTGAGAAGCGCTTCCCGTCGGAATAAACACTCTGTTTTGAAACTCAACAGGCAGCTCAAGAGCATTTCTTATTGCCGCACGTATAAAGTTTGAGTGAGTAACGACAACAATTCTTTTTGTGAGGTTTTCTTCGATAAGCTGATTTAGCGTTTCTTCTACTCTCTTATCAAATTCGATAAGCGTTTCTCCGCCTTCCGGAGCATAGCTTGAAGTTAGTTCGTGGTATTTGTCCAGCATTTCAGGATATCTTTCTTCAATCTCCTGATAGTTTAAACCTTTCCAGATACCAAATTCCTGATTTTTGAGCTCAGGTCTGATTTCAAACTCCTGTCCGTATTCTTTTGCTACATAATTTGCCGTTTGTATACAGCTGAGAGAAGCTCCCGTGTATATTTTGTCTACCTGCGGAGAGCGAAGGACAATCCATTTTGCTATGCGTTCGGCTTCTTCCTGTCCGATTTCGTTTAACGGCGGGTGGCTTTCCTTGTCGCAAATGCGATTTTCTTCCGTATATATAGTTGCTCCGTGAGCAATAAACGTTATTTTACATTTTCTTTTGAACAGCATGTTGGCTCTCCGTCTTTTCCCTTTTGTTAAAAATTATATCGGTTAAAAAAATACAAACTTTAGCGATTTAATTTGAATGAGGGAGTGTATGACAATTTATTTTAAAATATCAAACATAATGTATACGAGGTAAATAAGGTAGAACAACCCGCAGGTCACAAGAATATGTGCACTGAATGCTTTGTCTCTGTACAGGTTGATAAAAAGAATAACGGTAGAAAGATAAACAAGAATGATATTTATAACGGATTCTGTTCCAAAAACCCAGGGTGTCAGGAGAATTCCTATTGCTGTCGGAATACAGCTTTGAAAAACCATTGCTCCTGTAATATTTCCGAGGGCAAGTGTGTCTTTTTTCTGACTTACCCACAGTACACTGTTGAATTTTTCCGGCAGTTCGGTTGCAATAGGAGCAAGAATCAAGCTCAATACAAGCGGATTTATGCTGAACAATTGTGCAAAATACTTGATTTGTCCGACAAACATATGAGCAAAACAAATCAATGCAGTTATAGAAACGATTACCTGAAGCCAGACAAGAAATGTATTGTATTTTCTGAATATTTTTTCAAACAAAAGTTCTTCAAGTTCGGCGTCCTCTGTGCCCTGTGAATGAGAGCAGTTTAATGTTCTGAAAACATATAACAGATAATATGCAAACAAAGCTGCCGCGCATAGATATTTTAACGGCTTAAAAGGAATAAAACCTGCCGCAATTGCCAGAGTGTAGCTGAAGAAAAAGAATTTTAAGTCACGAAACATTACGACATAGTTTGCATTCATTTTTCTTTCACGCTTTCCGAGCTTCCAAAAAATAACAACGGCAAGACCCGTCACAAACATAGCCAGAGTGGAAAGCAAAAACGGTGCACCCAAAATAGCACCGATGCCGATTTCTTTTCCGACATTTACGTCAGTATGTGCAAAATAAGCTCCTATTATTGCAACAAGAGGAACTATTGTCTCCGGCAGAGCCGTTCCGACTGCAGCCAGAATACTCCCGACAGCGCCTTCGTTAAGGTTATATATTTTGCCCAGATGCTCTACTGCATTTGTGAACACAACACAGCACCCGACTATCAAAAACAGATTCAAAACTGTCAAAAATCCGTGAAAAATCGCTTCCATTTTGGTTTTTCCTTATTTGTTTCTTAATCAATTTACTTTATACTATAATATCTCTATGGATTTAAAATCATTTAAAGAAACGATAGAAAAATCAAGCTCTATAGTGATATTTTCGCATGTCAATCCGGACGGAGATACACTGGGCAGTATGTGTGCGCTGTATCAGACAATAAAAAATCATTTCGGCAAAGAAGCCGTAATGGTTACGGTAGGCAAAATACCGGATATATACCATTTTCTTCCGTTCATCCGAAACGTAAAAAAGCCGGAAGAACTTGATTTAAAACAGGTTTTTGATTTGGCTGTAGCTGTGGATATTGCAGCAAAAGACAGAATGGCAGCAGCTTTGCCGCTGTTTGAAAATGCAAAAGTCAAAATGAATATTGACCATCACAAAACAAATAACGGATACGGCGATATAAATTTTGTACGAGCTGATGCTTCCTGTGCTGGAGAAGTTTTGCTCGATATCTTTGAAGAACTTTCACTGACGCCGGATAAAAATACGGCAATTTCTCTTTATACCGCTGTTTTGACTGACACGGGATGTTTCAGATTTGAAAATACAAAATCGGATACACTAAAAAAAGCAGCAAAACTTATTGAATACGGTGCTGATGCCGCATATGTCGCAAGGTGTTGTTATGAGTCAAAGCCCAAGCCAATGGTGCTTTTACAGGCAAACAGCATTATCAATGCAAAATTTCTGGAAAACAACAAAATTGCGTATGTCTGTATAAAAAACAGCGATATGGAAAAATTCGGTGCACAAAATGACCACACTGAAGGAATTGTTGAGGCTCTGAGACAAATCAACACTACAGAAATCTCTTTTGTTCTGAAAGAAGTTGATGAAAACACTACAAAAGTAAGCCTTCGAAGTAAAACTGCCGATATCAGTAAAGTCGCTTCCGTATTTGGCGGAGGGGGACACACCTTTGCTGCCGGCTGTACGATAAGAAAACCGATTAATATAGCGTGTGAAAAATTGATTGATGAAGTGAAAAAGGTTTTGTAATGAGTATATTAGACGGTACAAAAAAATATTTGATGAATCTCATCAATCGAATAATAATAGACGATTTTCTCGGAATGGCGGCAGAAATGGGGTTCTGGTTTGCTATAGGAATTTTTCCTTTTATGCTCTTTATGATGTCATTTTTCACGCTTCTCGGAAAAAAGTCATTGTTTATGCCGATTATACGCTTTCTTGACACCGTTGCTCCGACGGATTCAGTCAACCTGATAAAAGAAGTTCTCAATGAAGTAATGATTTTTCAGCACGGCGGACTGCTTGCAATATTCGGTTTCTTTGTGACAGTATTTCTTTCTTCAAATGCAATTTTTTGTATGATAAAAGGATTGAACAGAGCACTGGGTATTGATGAGCACAGAAGTCTTATCAGCACAAGAACATTGTCAATTCTTATGGTTTTTGTAAACGTTTTTGTAATGTTCATCACAATAAACCTCATAATTTTCGGTAAAGTAATTTTGATGTTTGTGCTGAACTTTGTAAATCTTTCATCTTTGTTTATCAATTTCCTGTTAATAGGCAGATGGTTTGTTTCTTTTATTGCTTTGTATGTTATGGCATATTTGAATTATTTCCTTTTGCCTGCATCTGAAGGTTCTGAAAAAATAAAGAGCAAAAGCGCCCTGCCCGGTACATTGTTTTTCTGTTTCTGCTGGATGTTCGGTTCATGGTGCTTTTCTATATACATCAACAACCTGCACACCTACAACCGTGTTTACGGCTCCATCGGTGCGTTTGTTATGCTGATGGTATGGCTTTATTACACTTCTTTGATATTTCTTGTGGGCGGCGAGATAAACTCTCAGGCATACAGAATTTTGACTGAAAAAGAAGAAGCCAAAGCGTAACATTTTTAATTATTTTTGTTGTGTTATATATAAATTACTGCTATCATCAATATATTAATGAGAATGTGTTTAATAATTTTAAAGGAGAAGTTTTATGAAACAATTTTTGGCAAAGGCTCTGGTGCTTCTTGCAGTTTTTGGTTTTACGTCATTAACTTCGTTTGCTAAAGACTATAAAGATTTGCCTGAAGATCACTGGGCTTACAAACAAATTCAAATTTTGACAGACTTCAATGTTGTTGTCGGCTATCCTGACGGAAACTATCGTCCGGACCAGCAGGTTACAAGAGCTGAGTTTGCAACAATGGTTGTCAAAGCCTTTGAACAGCAAAATGCTGAAATAGCCAGTCCCGTAAAATTTACTGATGTTTCAGAAAAAGACTGGTTCTATGGCATGGTTCAAAGAGCTGTTATGTTTGACCTTCTCAAAGGTTATCCTGACGGACACTTTGATCCGTACGGTACAGTTTCAAGAGGTCACGTTATCTCTACAACCGTAAATGCATTGACTACAGAAACTATTTCAAATCAAAAAGCTGTAGAAATCCTTGAAAACAGCTATTCGGATTACAAAGAAATTCCTGATTGGCTTATTATCGCTGCCGGTAAAGCAGAAATCCTCGGCATGGTTGTTAAAGCTCCGGGTGAAGAAAATTATATCAATGCAGAAAGACCTGCAACAAGAGCAGAACTTGCAGCATTCCTCGTAAAAATGCTGGAACAGGCAAAACTCAACCCGAACCAGAAGCTCAAAGATGCTATGAGCCCGAGACTTGCTGACGGTATTGTTATTCAAAATACAACCGTTGACGGATATATTGCGACAATCCCTGCCGGAACGGTTATTCCGATTATGGTATTGAACAAAGAAATTACAAGCCAAAAATCAAAAGTCGGCGAACAATTCCTTTCAAAATTACCGAAAAACCTTATTACAAAAGAAAGATACCTCCTGCTCGTTGAAAACGATGCTCTCAACGGTAAAATTTCCAACGTAAAAATCGGAAGACTCTTTATCAGAAACGGTGTTGTAGAAATGCAGACACAAACTATTACAACTGACAGAAATCAAGTTGCTGCTCTTTGCGGTGATGCAATGGGCGGAAACAGACTTGAAGGTTTCTGGAAAACTCTTTATCTAAAAATCTTTAAAGGTCACAGAGTTGTTGTAAAAGAAGGAGATATCCTCAACCTCAAATTGAGCAAACCTGTCAGAATCGACCTCACAAACGGTATGATTCTTGAATAACGGTATTTGAAATTCAACTCAAAAGAAAAACAGGAGACTTATTAAAGCTCCTGTTTTTTTATTATATAATTTTGTCATAGGTTAGATAAAAATTGAGGAGACATACTATGACAGACAATAACAAAAGAGTTTTACTGTGTATTATGGACGGCTGGGGAATCAGCAGCGACAGCCCTAAAAATGCAGTAAAAACAGCAAAAACACCAAATTTTGACAAACTCAAAGCAGAACAAAAATATACTCAGATAAACGCTTCAGGCGAATACGTCGGTCTTCCTGACGGACAGATGGGCAATTCGGAAGTAGGTCACCTTAATCTCGGTGCAGGAAGAGTTGTTTATCAAGACTTAACAAGAATAAATAAAGACATAAAAGAAGGTTCTTTCTTTGAAAATGCTGCACTGAAGGCAGCTATTGAACATGTAAAAAAGAATGACTCTTCACTTCACTTGTACGGACTTGTTTCAACCGGCGGCGTACACAGTTCTTTCAACCATTTGAAAGCCCTTGTAAAAATGGCTGCTGAAAACGGATTGAAAAAAGTGTATGTACACGCTTTTCTGGATGGCAGAGACACACCTCCAAAAAGCGCAATCAACTTCCTTGCAGAGCTTGAAGATGAATTGAAAAAATATAACCTGCCTCAGATTGCCACAATTTCCGGCAGATACTGGGCAATGGACAGAGACAACAGATGGGATAGGGTTGAAAAAGCATACAACGCCCTTTTGCTGGGTGAAGGGGAACATGCTGCGAACTCTGATGAAGCTATCAAAGCTTCTTATGAAAAAGATATTACTGATGAATTTGTTGAACCGACAATCACAAACGCAGATGCTGATTCTCGTATAAAAGACAACGATGCTATTATCTTTTTCAACTACAGACCCGACAGGGCAAGAGAAATCACACGAGCAATGACTTTTGAAAACTTTGACGGCTTCAACAGAAAAGCAGTCAGAAAAAATCTTTTCTATGTATGTTTTGCTCAGTATGATGAAACATTCCCGCTGCCGATAGCATTCCCTCCTGAAAAATTAACAAATATTCTCGGCGATGTGCTGGATGAACATAAAATCAAACAGTACAGAACTGCGGAAACCGAAAAATATGCTCACATTACATTCTTCTTTAACGGCGGTGAAGAAAAAGAAGGAAAATATGAAACAAGAGCGCTTGTTGCTTCTCCAAAAGTTGCTACATATGACATGCAGCCTGAAATGAGTGCTCCGGCTGTATGCGAAAATGTTCTGTCCGCACTGGATAATCCGGAATATCAATTTATTCTTGTGAACTTTGCAAACCCTGATATGGTAGGACATACCGGTGTGTTTGATGCTGCAGTAAAAGCAATTGAAACTGTAGACACCTGTGTCGGAAAAATTGCCGATAAAGCAATCAAAAACGGTGTTACTATGCTTTTGACGGCAGACCACGGAAATGCAGAATACATGGAGGATGCAAAAACTCATGCTCCGTTTACTGCACATACAACAAACCCCGTTCCGTTCATTCTCATCAACGGCGGCAGCGCTGAACTGAAAGAGACCGGTGCACTCTGTGATGTTGCTCCGACGATTCTTCAGCTTCTCGGTATCGAACAGCCTAAAGAAATGACAGGGCACAGCTTGATTAAATAAATTAAGTTTTGTTAAAAATTAGATAGAAAAAGACAATTTGCATTGTTTACTGTTTTATAAATATTTGTACAAAAGGCGGTGAATAATGCAAATTTCTTCTATTAATGCAAAAGCTATATCAAACAATTATCAAAATACTCCGGCAGAACAGACAAACTCAAAAAATACTATTTCTGCAGATTTTGATAAAATTCAAAATCAATCATTAAAACAAAAGGTTTATTCCTCAAATCTGGCTGCATTAGGGATAAATTTTAAAGGACTTCCTGATGAGCAAAAAACATTGCCGGAACTAAAAAATGAATATACCTGGTATGTTAATCACGACAAAACAAGACCTCTTGATGCTTTCTTGAAAATAAAAGCCAACAAAGAAGCGATTAATGCATTGTTTACAGATATTTTGTCAGATGAAAATCTGAGTTACGGGCTTATTGATGACATTGCCGGACGGGCAAGAGAAGCAAAAAACAATCTGATAAAAATGGAAAACTTGCTTAACTGCAATTCACTTATTATATATTTTAATGATATAAATTCCCCGTACAACAAGGCATTTAATAAATACATGGACAGAAAATATAATGAAGCAAATTCAATAGAATATCTGCTGAAATTTCGTCCGGACTGGAGAGAAGATGCGCTAATAAACAAATACGAACAGCTCACAGGCTCTCGTAATCTAAAAATAGGAAATCTTCCGGAGGATTTTGCAAACGGAAGATTTGAAAAAATATATAATTATTTGCAAAATTATATGCAGAGCGGTTTTAAAAGACCACAAACAATACCTGACCTGCATATTGATAATAGAACATATTCTTTTGAATATTTTACGGACGGCAGAAGTGACAAAAACGTGTTTGGCGTTTATACTCCATATAAAAAATACATTTTTAAAATTGCCCCGCAAGAGCGCAAAAGTTTGAATGAACCTTTTTCACTCGGTGCGCTCGCTTTGATAGACGGATACTTAACTTTAAACAATTGCAGAAATATAGCCCCTCTTTACTATTATGACCATGAAAAAAATACCAGCATATACAAGTATCAAGAACATAATCAGGTAAACCAGAGATGTTCCGGTCCTGACGAAGTTAACTATTACATGCCGGATTTTCAGGCACTGGGTATGTGTTACAACGATACGGTAGGTTACAACAATTATTTCCTTTCAGATGTTGACTGCTCTCATAAAAAACCCGGTTATTATTACGGAGAAACGCCAAAAGAA
This sequence comes from Candidatus Gastranaerophilales bacterium, assembly GCA_944325595.1. Lineage (GTDB taxonomy): Bacteria > Cyanobacteriota > Vampirovibrionia > Gastranaerophilales > Gastranaerophilaceae > Limenecus. The sequence goes on along the minus strand of CALVAQ010000005.1, from coordinate 21,785 downwards.
CTTATTTCCGTAGACAATGACCATGTTACATACAACTCACCGTTTATGCTAATGACAGATAAATATAACAGACCGCTTCCAAATGCTATGCAGACAGCTTTTTAAGTCTGTTTTAATATCAAAAGGCGCAATGATTTTTTCATTGCGCCTTTTATTTTTCAAAAAATAAAGCATAATAACTTGCAGTTGCGGCAAGAAAAGATTATTATTGAATAAACTTTAAATACAAATACAGGTAGGTTTTATGACAAAAAATAATGAGCCTTTAAAAATAGCTATTCCAAACAAAGGCAGAATGTCTGAAAAAATATATGAACTATTAAGATGCGCCGGATTGAATTTCCCCTCAAAAGACGAAAGAACTCTGCAGGTAGAAACAAAAGACGGCCGCCACAGATTGATTTTTGTCAGAACTGCAGATATTCCGAGATTTTTGGAAGCAAAAGTTGCCGATGTCGGCTTCACGGGTTTTGATATAATAACAGAACTCAAAGCAGATGTTGAAAAACTGATGGATTTGGATTTTGGAAACTGTGATATGGTCGTTGCAGTGAAAGAAGAAGACCCGTATACCTGCACAAAAGACCTGCCGGAGCATATAAATGTAGCCACATCATTTCCAAATATTGCGGAGGAGTTCCTCAAAAAAGCCGGTAAAAAGCCAAAAATTATAGAAGTAACCGGTGCTACAGAAATTACACCCCGTCTCGGACTGGCAGATGTAGTAGTAGATATTACCTCATCAGGCTCAACCTTGAAATCAAATAAACTCAAAGTTATAGACAAGATTCTTTCTTCGAGTGCGGTTGTTGCAGCAAGAAAAGGGCTGGATGAAAACCTTAAAAAACAAATACACACACTTCTTGTTGCTTTGAAGTCAGTTCTTGAAGCAAGAGAGAAGAAATATCTGATGGCAAATGTGCCGAAAGACAAACTTGATGAAATCAGAACATTTTTGCCCGGATTTACTGCCCCTACAGTAATGCCGATGATGGGAGATGACAAAAATGTAGTTATTCACGTTGTTGTCGATGCAGACAAAGTTTTTGACAGCGTAGAAAAACTCAAAACTCTTGGCGGACAGGGCATACTTATTATGACTGTTGATCAGATGGTTCGATAAAACAGGGAGCCGAAAACATGAATTACCCTCAGTTGGAAAGACTTATAGGAATAATAGAAAAACTCCGGTCAGAAAACGGCTGTGCATGGGATAGAGCACAGACTCACTACTCGCTTAAAAAAAATATGCTTGAAGAAGCCTATGAAGCTGTAGATGCAATAGAAGACAACGACATGAAGCACCTCAAAGAAGAGCTCGGAGATGTACTTTTGCAGGTAGTGTTACATGCACAAATTGCAAAAGAAGAAAAAGCTTTTGATATAGAGGACGTGGCAAAAGGTCTGTCAGACAAACTTGTTCACAGACATCCGCATGTGTTTGGGAATGTTCACGTAAACGGGACACAAGAAATTCTGGACAACTGGGACAAATTGAAAGCTGAAGAGAAAAAACACAGAAAATCCGCTATGGACGGAATATCGAAAGCACAATCAGCATTGATGAGTGCTCAAAAAATCAGCAAAAATGCCGTAAAAAAAGGTTTTGAATGGCCCAACGAAGAATCTCTTTGGGAATGCTTTGAATCCGAAATAAAAGAGTTTAAGGAAGCTGTTTCCAAAAACGACAAAACAAATGAAGAGGAAGAGCTGGGGGATTTGCTTTTTGCTGCCGTAAATCTGGCAAGATGGAACAAAATTGATGCGGAGCAAGCACTTTTGAAAGCCAACAAAAAGTTTATGAAACGTTTTCGTAAAATGGAAGAATTAGCCACAAAGCCGCTTGAAGAATATTCGTTTGAAGAGTATGACAACCTCTGGAAACAGGCAAAAAAGCAAACTAATATAAACAGTACACACTAACCGAAATCACATCATGGCTCTGACCTGAAACCCATTTAATTATTTAGAACACAGGTCGGATTTACTAATCCGACTGAAACCAGTTCAGAATGACAATAATAACGGCGTTCGAAACAAAGCTATATTAATTTCAACAGGGGTTCGGGGCGGAGCCCTGATGTGGCTTTGGTTAGAGATTTTTAAATGAAGGAATAAAAATTTACCGTACCGAATTTATCATTTTGTGAGTGGACGGAAATTTTTGTTTCTGAATTTTAAAATCTCTTTTGATAGCGTATGTTTCTCTTTTTTGTGATACTTTTTTCTCTTTGCACACGCAATTCAAAGAGAAAAAAGTATCGTGTAAAAATAAAGATTTAGGTTTCAAAAACAAAGATTTTTGTTTTATCTTCCACCCATTCTTTACCGTAAAGAACGGGTGGAGCCCAAGAAACTCCCGACCTAGTGCTCCGTTCATACAGAATGTAGTACAAACTCATGCTCGGCAACTCGGCACGTAAAAATTGCTAAAGGACAAAGATTGAAATGTTTCAAATAATTCCCCGTGCCTCAGACAAACCTCGCTTATAGTTGTTTGTGAAACATTCTGTAATTCACTTTGCAAAGGTCGGATATTTATTAAACTGAGCCCCTCTATAACCCCTTGTATGAATTAAACATTGCTCTGACCTGAAACCCATTTAATTATTTAGAACGCATGTCGGATTTACTAATCCGACTGAAACCAGTTCAAGATCTTACAGGATAAGTGGTGGTATATCAGATTGGCAAGATTCTGAACACAGCTATATCCTCGCAGCAAAGCCTTCAAAATGCTTCAGAATGACAGTTTTGCCAAACAATTCTCCCTCTCCTGCGGGAGTAAAATTTTGTCGGATTAGTAAATCCGACATACAAAGCTGTCAAAATGATTAAATATCATTTTGATAGAGGCAAGCTAAGAGAGAAACGAAGTTTCTTCGTGCTGCATAGAAATTACGGAAATTTGTAAAACAAAACTGACAAATTCATAAATGTGATAATATTAAATAAAGAAAGGTTTTTTAATGCAGAAAGTTCTGACAATTCTACCGCAAAGCATCGGAGGCAGGCTCACAACATCAAGCATAAAAGACGGATTTGAAACCAACTGTGTCAAAACAGATATTTTTGACACATTAAAAGAAAATTCGAACAAACTGTTTTTTGATGATTATGCATTTGTTCTCGGTTACGACTACGGAGCAATAGAATTTTGTTTGAAAAACAATATTGATTTGCCCTGTATAAACTACTTTTCTGATGTTATAGATGATATTCATGCAGGAAAAGACTGGAAAAAATACTACGATTACTTAAAAAAAAGCAGTTCTTTGACTTTCTATTGGGACAAAGAATTGTCAAAAGCAAACAACGACATAAAGAATCTGTTTTATCTTCCGCATTTTGTAAACACTGATTTGTACAAAAACACAAACTCCGAAAAAATTTTTGATGTAATTTTTACCGGCAGACTGGACACTGATTATAGACTGAAAACGTTTTTGAATCTCATAAAATCGATGCCTGAGCTAAAGTTCGGATGGTTTGCTTTTGAAAAGCATTATCTGGATGCAATGAGCAGGATTTCTGAGCTGGAAAAACCGCTGCTAAAAAAGGCATATCAGTATTTTGTGGATACAGAAGAAGAAATGGCAAAAGTTTTGAACAGCACAAAAATGGTCATCAACTTTAACGAACAGGGTGTTTCTTCTCTGAATTACAGAACATTTCAGGCTTTTGCCTGTGAAACTTTTATATTAAATGATTACAGGTCTGAGGGTGTTGAATATTTCAAAGATGATTATATATATTACAAAAATTTTGATGATATGGTGAAAAAAGTTGAATTTTATATCCGAAATGAGACAGAGAGAAAGAACATATCCAAAAATCTGCGAAATATAACAGCAGAAAAATTCTCTCACAAAATCGGTGCAGCAAAAATACTTGAAAAAGCAAAGGAAATATTTGATGTATAAAATACTGTTGATAACAAACAAAAATTATACGGAGCGTTTTGTTTCCAAAGGCTTTGCTGCAGGTTTTAAAGCAAACGGCTGTTATATTTTGACAAGAGAGCTTGATGAGCTGACAATTGCAGATTTTGAAAGGTTCAAGCCTGATATTGTTTTTGGGTATAATTATGGATTTTTGCTTCAAGGAAAAATGGATATCATCGACTATGTAATAAAAAACAAAGGAAAATTCAAACTGGTGCACTATTTTGCCGATGAGCCCGACAGCAAATATGCATATTTAAACAAACCCGAGCTATATGACGAATACAAAAAGCTGTGTGCTGACACAAAAAATGTTTTCACTTTTATCTGGGACAAAGAAGCCTCTCAGGAAATTTCGGGGGCAAAGTACCTTCCGCTTGCTGTGAATTACAAATCGTATCGTGCAGAAGAAGGGAAAAAATACGATATTTCCTTTGTCGGCAGACCTTTAACCCCCAAAAGACAAAAAATTCTCGCCGCATTAATCAAAGAATTTGGCAGCAAGCTAAATATATTCTGCTACGAAAACCATTTTTTGCAGAGTTTGGACGATATGGAGCAAAAACAATTTTTGACAGAAGAAGAATTGAACACATACAAAAGTGCCTACAGAGGTTTTTTGAAGTCCGAAAAAGAAATTGCAAATGTTTATTTCAACTCAAAAGTGAATATAAACATAACGCTTCAAGGCAAGTCCGGTATGAATTACAGGGTATTTGAAGTTCTGGCTTCCGGTGGTTTTTTGCTCACAGATGAAAGAGAAGATGTAAAGAAAAACTTTATTATTTCAAAAGAACTTGAAACATACAAAAATGTTGATGAGCTTGTAGACAAAACTGCGTTTTATTTAAAACATCCGGACATCGCCAGAAAAATAGCAATAATAGGTTATGCCGATGTCGTAAAAAGCCACAGCTACACGGCAAGAGCAAGATTTATTCTCGATACAATAAAACATTTCCTCTAAATAACGTTTTTTTACAAACAGAATAATAGTTATAATTGTAATCAAAATGCCGGTATTGCCGTTTGTGTCACCACAAGCAGGCTAATACAAACTACGGAAGAAGAATGTTTTAATAGCGCAAAAGGATAACTACGTGAGCGAAATAGAAGCCAAACAATACATGTGTATATTCGGGGGCGGTGCCATACGGGGACTGGCATATCTCGGAGCTTTACGGGCAATGAAAGAACTCGGAATAAAAATCAAAGCATACGCCGGCTCCTCTGTCGGTGCGGTTTTTGCTGCATATGCAGCTTTGGATTATGAATACAACGAATTCAAAGAGCTGTTTGATGAAGTAAACTTTGATTTGTTCAGAGATGTCCAGCTCAATCTTGCAAAAAACTTTGCAATCAGCAAAGGAGAACACTTCTTGAACTGGCTGAGAACTTGTATTGAAAAAAAGTTTTACGGTGAACAGTATGAAAAAGACAAACACCAGCCTGTAACATTTAAAGACATAGACAAAGACATTTTTGTAATAACAAGCAATCTGAACGGATGTGAGCCGTTTATTTTTTCAAAATATACAACGCCGGACTTTGAAATTGCTCAGGCAGTAAGAATTTCTACAGCTCTGCCCGGACTTTTAGAGCCTTTTGAATATCAGGAAAAAGTTCTGATTGACGGAGATATGATGAAAAGCTGGCCGATGTGGAGAATAAACGACATATTGTGTCCCGAAGATTGCCGGATTATTGAGTTTAGACTGGAAGGTGCAAAATTCTGGCCGAATGTAAAAAATTCAGTAGAGTATCTCAATGCCGTTTTTGCCACTATGTCAAACTTTGCAACAGACTACATTATGCAAACATATCAGCCAAAAGACAAATTTGATTACATAAAAATAGATACAGACCATATTTTGCCTGTTCAATTTACATTACCGCAAAAAGAACGGGAAAAGCTGATAGAACTCGGATACGAAACAACAAACAATTACTTTAAGAAAACTCTTTTGCAAAAGAAAAAGAATATTCTGCCATATTACACAATAATCCTTGAACATCTGACAAAGACAAAAGACTGTCTTATTTTTGGAAAAATAGCAGATGCAAAATCGGAAATCTGTGATTTGTTTGTCTATCTGTGCGAGGCAAAAAGATACATTGATATATCCATATACAACAAGGCTTTATCTTTCAAAAACTACTTTTGGAAAAATATTCAGGAAAGCTTCTTTCTGAAACATCTTTCTTTAAAAGACAAAAAGCAGATAGAGTTTTACCTGAACGAGCTTTATGATGATGTACTGGAGCGCTGTATAGAGCTAAAATCATACATAAAAGAGTTCGAATAACGCTATCTGCTGTTTGAAAAACTTTAAAAATTTAATTAAGCTTTGATATCTTTAGCAGCTTTTTTGTTTTCACCGTCAAGAGTGAATGTGTTGTCTACAAATTGAGCTCTGTCAAGGTATTTTTGTTCAATTTTACCTTTTTTGTAGTTACGAACGAGCAGGCTCAAGCCGATAAGACCGGCAGCAATCAGTTTTACGGGTTTCGGCATAGCTTTGTAGAGCGTTTTTACTTTATTAATAAAACCGCCCTGAGCAAACTGCTGAGCAAGACCTGCTTTGTTTAGATTTGCTTTTGCAATCAACCCTGCTGTACCTGCAACAGCAGCAATCTGTACGTCAGAAACTACTGCGTTTGAAAAATGTTTCATAGCACAGTCGATTCTGTTGCCTGTTGTACCTTTTTTCTTATCAACAAATGAGTTCAATGTTGGAGAGACTAAAAATAAAACTTTTGACATATTCTTTTCCTACCTTTTCACACACTTGTATAAATAAAAACAACTGATAAAAAATTATTGCTATGTATAAAAGTGATGTTTACAAATGTTTATATTGAATATTTTGAAATATCCTCAAAATATTTTTCCAGCGCCATATAGCCATTGTAAATCTCATTTGTAATCAACGTATATCTGCACGCTGCAAGATATTTGAGTTCTTTGAGCCTGATATCAATAATTCTGTCAGAATCTTCTTTTAGTGTTTTATCAAGTGACATCGACCATTTTTTGAGCAGAGACAATTCTTCGTTTATTTGTTTTATTGTAGTGTATTCAAGCTGATTAAAGTCATATTTGCCAAGCAGCGCTCTTTCTTTGTTGCTTATACGGCTTTTTACAACAGGAGTGCCGTAGATTTTCTTAATTACCATATAGTTGTCTGCAGCTATTCTGTGAGAAGGAGGAACACTGGCTTTTGCAAGCATTGAAGAAAAGCTCAAAGAGCTGAATCTGTCATTTTCGCCGGAAAGTGCACTCAAATTTGTCAATTGAGTGTTATAGCTTTCAGTGCCGTTTTTTATATCCGTAAAATTGTCTTTAATTTTTCTGTCCCCCGTTCACGCTATTTACAAATATGAACATATACATATTATAGCACTTGAAATATTTTGTCATGGTTCTTTGTAGAATTGTTAAGAGTATATTTTACACAGCTGTATATACAGAAGAAGGTCTTGTTATAGGCAGAAGTGCATTTTGCGGATAAAAGTCATCTATCACGCCGAACGGACCTTGAATAATAAAGAATTCAACAGTTTCTCCTTCTTTTATCTTCAAGTCATCAAACGGAATTTTAACCTCCAAAAAGTCTTCAAAGACATAGTCTATGCCGTTTTGTATCTGCAAGACCCATATATTGTCTCTTGCCGCCTGAACAAGCTGTGCATCAAAATGATAATCCTTAAACAAAGTAAGTTTGATTTCACTGTTGTAGTAATCTTTTATGAAAGGAATAACTGATTCTGTTTTGCTTGCAACCCTGATTGGTGCACCGTATACATCCGGATTGCTGGTGTTTTTAAAATAGACATATATCTGATTAAAATCTTTAAAGCTTTTGTTTTTCTCAAGAATAAATTTATTTATATCAAATCTCAAAAACAGATTGTCTTTATCATTGCCGAAACAAATTTTATTAAACAATCTGCGCTCCTGCATAGTAGGAGGTGCCGGGATATCTATACATCCGCCGTTTTCCCATTTACCCAGCAAATCACGACCCGACAGTTCAAAATCTTCTATCATTGCTTTGGGAAATCTCGGATGCGCATCAATAAACTCGGCAAGAGGTTTTTCCAAATATGCAGGTACTCTTTTATTTATGAATCCGTACATATTTTTCAAATGTTCTCTGAACAGATGGTCAAAAATATCATCCTGTCCTGAATCGTTAGGTTCCCCATACCACCAGTACCAGTCGCTTCCCTGACAGACCAGCAGTTCCTGCCATGCCTGTTCAAGATTCGGGTCATCAGGATGTTTGTTTTGATAATCCACAAGATCGCATCTTGCATTGTTCATATAAGTCCAGGCAAGATTCTTTGTAGGTTCACCAATCCAGAGCAAAAAGTCTCTGTTTATCCAGGAACCCGGACAAACATGGTCAAGAACAAAAGATGTGCCGGAGTTCGGGAGTTTGCTCACAGTATCAATATAATCTGACACTTTGACTGTCTCCAATCCGTCATCTTCCTGTATCAAGCCATATAAAGTTTCCAAAAACTCATGTCCGTCATTGGCATAATTTTCCCAGCAGTTTTCACCATCCATTGCAATTGTCAAAAGATGCATTTTATCAGGTGAAGATTGGAGTTTTTTCTGGATTGTTTTTATCCTGTCATACAGGTCATTTGCGGCTTTTACCGCATCATGGTGAGGATATTCAAAGCCTATCAAGTTCGGAATAACAGCATCTCTGAACAACAGACCTATCTGTTTATTGTCATATTTGTATTTATAACTGTGACAAAGGTCATAAGGATCCTCAAGATATCCTCTAAAATCCCTTACAAATTCTTTTTTCAGTGTTTGTTCAAGTATTCCTTCGTCAGAAATAGTCCATTTTACACCTTGTTCAATAAGAAGCTGCAGAGTCTTTTCACTTATGCATTGTTCTGAAGGCCATATACCCTGAGGTCTTTTTCCGAAAATATTTTCAAAAGCATCCAAAGCCAATTCTACATTGACCCTTGCATCAGAACTCATATCAGACTCGATATCAGGATAATTTGCATTCGGATTAGCTCTTTTGGCATCCTCTACATCAAGCAGCAGAGGCAAAATCGGATGGAAATACGGACTGGTTGAAATTTCAATCTTGCCTTCATCCTGATACTGTTTATATGAAGGAATAATCTGTCTTATAATTTCCCTTTGAAGTTCTATTATTCTCTCCCTGTCAGAAAGAGTAAACTCTCCGTTTTTCTTTTCAAAAAATGCAGCTATTTCAGGATTTTGCTCCCTCCACATCGGGTCAAACCAGACAAGATTAAACCACGCCATAATATCCGAATAATCCTGAAGAGAAAAGTCATTTATAGAAACATCAGCATTTTGAAATCTTTTATCATACAGCTTTTTGTATTCACCGTATGGCAAAACCATATTTTGATAGTTAACATCAAAGAAATGGTTTATAATAAACTCTTTTTCATCGTCCGACAAATCCTCAACTGGGGTAACTGTAAGCCGTGACAATATATCGTGTGCGTTATTAAATCCATAGTCGTATACAGAAGAAATCAAAATAGGGACGAGATTAAAATTAAGTTTCAACCCGGGGAATTTGTCAATCAAAAGCAGCATATCGAGATAATCTTTAACTGCCCTGAGTCTGACCCATGGCATAAGAAATATGCCATTCTCATCCGATTTGTAAACCGGCTGATGCATGTGCCAGATAAAGGCGATTGACAATTTTTTCTGCATATTCACACCTGACAATCTATGTCCATATTGTAGCATATTTGGGGATTTATACAATACGGAGGTTTACAATATTGGTTAATACTAGAATATACTGTATAATGAAAACTCGGTCAGAATTGAATTTAAAAAGGTTATTTGTATGATTTTGGTAAACGTAGTTATAATTTTGTTCCTTCTTTTAGCCAACGGCTTTTTTGTTGCATCAGAATTCGCTCTTGTCAGTGTCAGACAAACAAGAATAAATCAGCTGGCAAATGAAGGCAACAAAACAGCAAAAGTCACAGTCAACGCATTAAAAGAACTTGACAGATATATTGCGGCGACCCAGTTGGGAATCACAATTGCAAGTATTGGTCTGGGTTGGGTCGGAGAAGCTACACTGGCAAAAATTTTAAAGCCTTTATTGGATTTTTTGCCTTATGTTTCAAACACAATTGCCTCCCACACTATAGCAATAGCTCTTGCCTTTGCACTCATTACATTTATGCATGTCGTAATAGGAGAGCTTATGCCAAAATCAATTGCACTCCAATATCCTGAAAAAACAACGCTTGCCGTTACACGTCCGCTTGTATTTATTGCAAAAATCTTCACACCGTTTATATTCATATTAAACGGCTTTGGAAACTGGTGCCTCAAACTTTTAAATATACCTCCCGCACATCCGTCACATTCAGTGCACACGGAAGAAGAGCTTGATATGATTATAGATGCAAGTTACAAAGGCGGAGTGCTAAATGAAACCGAGAGTCTGTTGTTAAAAAATTCTCTTAAATTTACAGACTTAACGGCAAAACAGGTGATGATTCCACGCTGTGATGTAACTGCAGTACCGGTTGATATAGACATAAAAGAACTGGAAAAAATTATTCTCGAAAATCAATACACAAGATATCCCGTATTTGACGGGAACATTGACAATACAGTAGGAATTTTGCATGTAAAAGATTTGTATTCCTGCAAGATGAAAAACGAGCATTTTGAACTCAAAAATTGTTTGAGAAAACCGCTGCTTGTACCCGAGACAATGACAACAGACATCCTGCTCGAAAACTTCAAAAACAATCACACAGAAATTGCTGTTGTAATCGATGAATTCGGAGGAATGTCAGGTGTGATTACACTTGAAGATATATTAGAAGAAATCTTTGGTGATGTACAAGACGAATTTGATGAAGAAGAAAATGACATAAAAAAAGTCGATGAAAACAAGTATATTGTAAACGGTCTTTTACGCATTGACGAATTTTTTGAATACTTTGGTATAAATCAGCAAGAAGAGGATGTCGAAACCATTGCGGGTTTGTTCCAAAAGCGTATTGGCAGACTCGCAAAGATGAATGATGAAATACAAATTGATAATTTTAAACTCAAAGTTGTAGAATTCAAAGGAAGAAGAATAAAAAAGCTTCTTGTTGAAAGACTCGGTAACGGCTCTATCGAATAATAGTCTTTAAAAATTTTTGAAGTGTGGTGTAGTGAGCACTATTTGTTCACTATTCGTGAAGACATTTTGCACTGAGTACTCCTCATAAAAAAACACCTCAACTGGTGTCTTTTTTATGGTGGGATGCAGTAAGGACTCCGTTGGCGCTACAGCAAAACGATTGAGTATCGTTTTGCGTGATATTTTCTTTGCTTGGTGCATGTTATCAAATAGCCAATGGAGGGAAGAACCGTGAGGATTTTCTTTTAGAAAATCCGAATCGTGAGAGTACACGTTTAAAGAAGCTTCTATTTAAAGATTAAATAGGCAAAAAGATGAGATTAATTAAAATAATTTCGAGCACTTTTCTTGAATATCTGATGCAATATCTTTTGCAAATTTTTCCTTGAGTCCTATATTTTTTGCCACGGCTAGAATATCGTCTAAAGTCGGATTTTTGCCCTCGCCATTAATTGTTGTCGCATGTTCCCCATTAAATGAAAAACTGTAAGTTAAATCGTACGCAGGAGATATGTGCCATTCTTTTTTTGTATCATTAAAAAGAAAAGAAAAATTCTTTGAATGGTCATCTCTGTTGTGTGCAAAAACATTAAAGCACATTAGCCTGAATAATTGTTCAATATCTTGATAGTTTCTTGTTAGTTCAAGTGTTAATTTCATCAATGTATTGTAATCAAGATTAGGAAGTCTATGACTTGTCTCTAAAAGTCCGCTTGCTGATATCATATGAATTTTCTTACCGTTTTTACGATCAAACCTTTTTATCCCAAAATATCCTGAACAAATTTTAGAAGGGAAAAGCCTTGTTTCTGTCATATTTATTCCGCAATCTTTTGCACATAGGGAATATTGATATTCTTTTTCACCAATATTTTTAGAATCAGAGGATGATGGAAACTTAATAATCCAATCCTCGTTATCAATAGATATCAAAATCTTTGGTCTTGCACCACCAGATGAGCCTCCTAAGATAAAAAGTTCATCCAAATTATCTGAATTTTGCGATTCTAATATCTTTGAACACTCCTGAGCAAGAATATCATAATCCGCAATGTTATTTTTAGATTCAAACCTATGTTCAGGTTTATAAGTTAAAGCCCCCATACCACTTTCTTGAACAACAGCAAGTCTATTGAGGTTATCTATTTCATTAGGGTTAATTTTATTTTTCAAAAATAACCTGTCAACAAGTAATCTCCCCCAACCGTCAGGCAAACTGTCGTTAAAAACTCCAAATAAACCGCCAAAAGGGTCGTATTTTGGGATAAAAACTTTCTTGATAAGCGGCAAACTAAAAGGTGAAATGCTAAATCCGTTATTCAACCAATCTGAATCGTATTCAAAAGCAACAACTCTATCGGGTGTTTTAGCCAGAGTGCCAACTAAAATATCATTATAAAAAACTTTTAAATATTTATAGTTATCCATTTATAACCTCATCAATTGAGTTATAGCTTTTTTGCGTGAATAGATTTTCTAAGTCCTGCTCCAAATTAAGAGCTATTAGGATTTTTATAAAAGAATTCAAAGAAATTTCATACTTAGACTCAAATCTTTTAATAGAACCAAGACTAACACCGGATTTTGATGCAAGTTGAGTCTGAGAAATTTTAAGCTTTTTTCTATGATGCTTAATTTTCTCAACCAATTCTTTTGCAATATCATTAGGAGTTTTAGGATTAAACAAAAAATCATTCATAGATAATATATTATACTAAATTTAGTAAAAAGTCAATATTTAGATAATATATTATCCAATATTTAATAAATCGAAAAATACAACAAAATGAAGTTGTGTTGTATTTCTCCCCAACCCGCCTGAACGTCGTTTAAACAGTGTTTAAATTGTGTTTAAATTTTTGTGTCATTCGTCTTTACTTTTTTGACCAAAGAAGTAATCATTGTCTGGGATTAAGCGAATTTGAAATGAACATAGTACAACCTATAAAAAAGATAGAAGATATACAAAAGATTAAAAAATATTTGGCTAAAAAGCCAAGGAATGCACTGCTTTTCAGCTTTGGAATAAATACAGGACTAAGGATATCTGATATATTATCGCTTGATATTGGGGATGTAAAAGGCAGAGATTATATTGAAATTAGAGAGAAAAAGACAAATAAGTATAAGAAATTTCCGCTTAATAGGTTTTTAAAAGAGGAGATTAATTTATTTGTAGAAGGTTTGCCTGGGGAACAACCGCTATTTTATACACAAAAACATTGCAGGCTTGATAGAGCACAGGCATATAGAATTTTGAATAAGGCTACACAAGCCGTTGGGGTGAAGGAAAGAATTGGAACACATACGCTGAGAAAGACATTCGGGTATCATCATTATAAAAAATATAATGATATAGTACTCCTGCAAAAAATCTTTAACCACTCCTCACCATCAGTAACACTTCGCTACATCGGAGTCGAACAAGACACAATCGACGAAAGCTATATGAATTTTTATTTATAGACTTTTAATTAATTACAATACCTACAAATAATATCTTTTTGGTATTGTTCTAGTTTTTCTAATAGAACGTCATCAAAAATAATTTCATTTTCATCAATAGATTTTACGCAAGGTGCCAACCAATCCAATTCTTCAAAATCAAATCCATACCTTAATAACATAATTTCTTTAGAGTTATTTGTGCCATACTTTAAGTAGTTTATCATTGCCAACGCCCTAGAATCTTGAGTTTTATCATAATACATTTTGAATGCCGCAGATATAGGATTACTTAATGAAAAAGATAAAACCGTATCGAGATATTCATAAGTATCATATACTAATTTATCATAATCAAAATCTTTAAATGTTGCATTTTTGTCAAATAGTGATTTTTGAAATGCATTAACATTAGGGAGTTCACTTGGGATTTGCGAATATTTTAATTTAGTAGATGCAATTTGTTTATGAAATTCTTTCTCCGATATAAGCTTTTCTTTTAGCTGTCGCCTTAAGTCATTTCTGCGTTCATCATCTGTAATATAGTTATACCTAAAAGCAACTATTTGGCTAAAAGAACGCCCCTGAACTTTCCATAAAAGTATTCGAAGTGCTACACTTAATATGCTTTGTTCAGCATATGACAAGTTTTTACGTCTTAAATGCTTTACAAATATATTTTTAAAAGAATTTTTCACTAATTCTCTTGTATTATTATTCATATTTTTATAATTAGCAGCACTTATTATATTGTTATCAATAAACATATTATCTAAGATTAACTTTATATCATCATCTAAATTTGCATTTTTTATGCGCTCTTTTTGTAATTCAGTAATCTGTAGTTCATCATCAAATGTATTATTACGTGTTGCGTCAACTATATCTTTTGCATCTTCTGGTAACGATGAGAAATCATCATTATCTAATTCTGATGTATTTTTTATTTTTGTATCTATATTGAGCCTTTCCAAAAAATTATTATAATTTTCTTTTGGGACAATAACAAAACCATAGTCAAAGGCATTGCTAAAAGTTTTACTTCTTCCTGCCCTACCAATTAAATTTTTAATCTCTAAGGATTTTTTATCTTCATTGCCTCTGAATCTATAATTATCAATCCATACTAAATCAAAAGGCATATTAATACCCTGTAGTAGTGTTGATGTCGCAAAACAAATTTTAGCGTATCCTGAATTGATAAATTTTTCTATCAAAAAACGTGCCTTTAAAGGAATAGAACCATGATGAATTACAATCCCCTTCTGCATCATTTTTACTAGATTTGAAACTTTTTTATCTTCTGTAGCGCCAATATATTCTTGTAATTCTTTAATAATTTTTATAGCATTGGGATTTGTAATTTCATCGCACAAGTCAAGATAATCTCTAAAATCTTCAAATAGTTTTTTACTATATATTTTAGCTTTTGAAGCATAAATTAATATGGTTGTACCTTTTTGTTTTAATATTTTCTTTATAATATTTCGAGTGTAATAATATCTTACCGGTTTAAAAGTAGGTCTATATGCAAAAATGTCCCCTTTTATGGGTGTTAGATATATTTTCCCGACAGAATTTTGTTTATAGCTTTTGAACGAAGAATTTTCTGTAATATTATGTTTTTCAAACTGTGCCTGAGGATTATTTATAAAGGGATGTGCAAAAACTTTTGTTGCATTAGGGAATTCAGTATTAATTCTTCTTATTAAAGAATCAAAAGTAAGCCCTCTCATATTTTCTTCTGATAATTGTGCTTCATCAATTAAAAACAAACCAATATTAAAGAGATCTTTAAACTTAAATAATTCTCTTGCTCTTTCTGGAGTCAGAATAAAGACACGCCTTTTTGTATGTCTTATATTTATATTATCTACAAACTGCAAAACTAACACATCCTTATTATTATCTAATATTTTTAATGTTTTCTCTAAATATTCAGCTATTAAAGCTCTTGATGGTACAATAATTACAATGTCGTCCTTTCTATGTTTGATTAGATCCATAAAAAGATATGATTTGCCAGAACTAGTTGGAGCAGAAAAAGAAAAATATTTTTTTTCATCAATATTTTTAATCATGTTAACTTGTATAGGAGTAAATGAATTTTTAAGGTTTGTTTTTATATCTTTAGCATATGCATTATAAACCATTTCTACCAAAGAATGAGGCTTTAATGGTTTATAAAATATGCCCATTAAATACAATATTTTACTTTCATACATTTTAAATATTTTTGGATGGAATAAT
Source organism: Candidatus Gastranaerophilales bacterium (assembly GCA_944325595.1). Taxonomy (GTDB): domain Bacteria; phylum Cyanobacteriota; class Vampirovibrionia; order Gastranaerophilales; family Gastranaerophilaceae; genus Limenecus. Next base: position 5,965 of record CALVAQ010000005.1, on the reverse strand, counting down.
TTTATATATGCTAGTTTTTCTAAGTCAACATTTGAGATAGGACCTTCTTTATACATTTTATTAATAATGTCAGTAATAACTTTATCGACATTTTTAGCTCTTATGACATTTGTTTTATGAATATGTGGCTTAATCATACTTGAATACCTATAAAAAATAGTTCAGGATATTTTTGCAAATATTGTCTTACATTTTTATTATTTTGTATTGTTTGAAAAATATTTTCAAAGTTGTTATGAACCGAAAAAGCTGCTACATAACCTTTGGAGTCATTGGATAAGTGTTTTGCATTTACTCTTGAATTAAATTTTTTCAAGTCAGTTAATTCCATTATATCTTTTTTCTTGTCTATGAATTTGCATATTTGTGAAATAGCTTTAGTATATGCATTTTGTTCAGAATTAAATTTTGCTTCACCATAAAACAATATGTCTTCTCCTGAAATAGTATGGAAATCAAAGCCAGGATTTCCTTTCGCTTTTTCCTTCCAAATTTCAGCCAAAGGAAATTTTGCATGTTGATATGTTTCTTCTAGTGTTGATTGAGCAACAGAAGAGACAAGAAATTCTCCAAATTCAGCTCCTATTTCATTTCCAACTTCTTTTAAAATTTTAGTAAGAATATTAATAGTTTCTTCAGAACGTGCCAGAAAAGAATTATAATCTATCTCATTATCAAGTTCTTTTAGCCAACTTTTATCAAGAATATTTATCATCATTTCTTTAGCTTTTTGCGTTATATTATTAATCTTTACACGAACATAACGTAACTTGCAGTCATTACAAACTATATCATTAGTATCCAAAATTTCTACTGAAGGTTGTTTTATATTCATCACTTCCCCTATCTTTTAAATTATAGGTGTTTTTATTAAAAGAACTTTAAACATTAAGGAAAATTTAATAATTTAGATAAGACTCAATTGAGGTCAAATTATATTAATATCTAAATTTATCATTGCCTTATGTTCATGATAATATAATTATGTGGAAGTTTTAAACTGGAGTTCTGCTTTGCCAACATCTAATTTTGAATATTTGAATAAATATTATCCACAACTTGCAAAGTTTGGTAGTGCCGCAGAATGTTATTTATACTCAGATCCTAATGCTTGTATATATAAACTTGGTTTATTGAGTGAAACTATTGTCAATGCTGTTTTTGATATTGAAAAACTGAGCCTTCCGGAAGATAAAAACACATTAGCAATGAAAATAAGAATTTTGAAACGTGAAGGAGTTCTTCCTAAAATTATTGATGATATTTTGTATGCATTAAGAATTCGAAGAAATGATGCAGTTCACGCGGGTTTGGACTCCATTGATAATGCCAAAATCTTATTAAAAATGGCATATAATTTATCAAATTGGTTTGTAGAAGTATATATAGATTGGCAATACAAAGCTCAGCCTTTTGTTCTTCCAAGTAAAATACCTACAACCGATTATGAAAAAATTATAAAAGAAAAAGAATTCCAAATTAGTGCTTTGAATGAAAAAATCATTCAAATGCAAGTTATTCAAGAATCAAGTAGCACAGAACGAAAAAGACAGGCCGAAACAGTTTCAGAAGGTCTAGATATATCTGAAGATGAAACGCGATTCTTCATTGATGATCAGTTAAGAAGAGTTGGCTGGACTGTTGATACAAAAGAACTTCGTTATTCAAAAGGTGCAAGACCACAAAAAGGAGTTAATCAAGCAATTGCAGAGTGGCCAACAGATTCAAAAGTTTCAAAAACGGGTTATGCAGATTATGCCCTGTTTATAGGATTACAATTAGTAGGAATAATTGAAGCTAAAAAGGCTCTATCTGATATTCCATCAGTAATTGATTATCAATGTAAAGATTATTCTAGATGTATAAAAGAGAATGATTCTAAATATTGTTTGACAAAATGTTGTAAGGATTTTAAAGTTCCTTTTATTTTTGCAACTAATGGAAGAAAATACTTAAAACAAATTGAAACAAAATCAGGAATATGGTTCTTAGATTTAAGAGATGAAAGCAATGCTCCTTATGCTCTTAAAGGCTGGATAAGTCCAGGGGGCATAATGGAAATACTTGAACAAAACAAAAAAGAAGCCTCAACAACATTATCTAATATGCCATATGACTTCTTGCAGGATAGTGATGGCTTAAATTTAAGGAATTATCAAATAAAAGCTATTGAAGCTGTAGAAAATGCTTTAGCAGATGGGAAGAAAACAGCATTACTCTCTATGGCTACTGGAACAGGTAAAACGCGGACTATTCTTGGTATGATATATCGTTTTCTAAAAAGCAAACGATTTAAGAGAATTTTATTCTTAGTAGATAGAACTGCACTTGGAGAACAAGCACAAGATGTGTTCCAAGATGTAAAACTTGAAGATTTGATGTCATTAAACCAAATCTATAATATTAATAAATTGGAAGATAAAGACATTGATAAGACAATCAAAATACAAGTTTCTACCGTACAAAGTATGGTAAAACGTATTATGTATCCTGAAGACGAAACTTATCCTTCGGTTTCAGATTTTGATGCAATAATTGTCGATGAAGCACACCGTGGATACATTTTAGACAGAGAAATGAGTGATGAAGAACTCCTATACAGAGATCAAGATGATTATGTTTCAAAATACAGAACAGTAATAGAGTACTTTGATGCATTCAAAGTAGCATTAACAGCAACACCCGCTTTACATACTACAGAAATATTTGGAAAACCTGTGTTTAATTATTCATACAGAGAAGCCGTAATTGATGGGTATTTAGTAGATTATGATGCCCCTCACACTATTAAGACAAAGTTGAGCAAAGAAGGCGTACATTACAAAAAGGGAGATACGCTTGCTATTTATAATCCAATTACAGGAGAAATTATAAATAGTGCAGAGCTTGAAGATGAACTTGCTTTTGATGTGGATAAATTCAATAGAGATATAATCCTTCCAAACTTTAATAAAACTGTTTTAAATGAAATTGCAAAAGATATTAATCCTGAAGGCAAAGAAAAAACTCTTATATATGCAGTAAATGATGCTCATGCAGATATGATTGTTGACATTTTAAAAAAGATATATTCTGATTATGGAATTGATAATGATGCCGTTCTTAAAATTACTGGTAGTGTTGCAGGTGGAAATAAAAAGAAAATAGCAGAAGCAATTAAACGATTTAAAAATGAACAATATCCTAATATTGTTGTCACTGTTGATTTATTAACAACCGGCATAGATGTACCAGAAATTACTAAACTTGTATTTATGAGAAGAATAAAATCTAGAATACTATTTGAACAAATGTTAGGTCGTGCAACAAGGTTATGTCCAGAAATTGGGAAAACTCACTTTGAAATATATGACCCAGTCGGGGTTTATGATTCCTTAGCTCCAGTTAATACAATGAAGCCTGTTGTAAACAATGTGACAACAACAATTGAGGATTTATATAAGGGGTTAGAGGCTTTTGAAAATAATGATCATATTCAAAACCAATTAGATTTGTTATTTGCAAAAATTCAAAGAAAACAAAAAAGTTTATCACAAAAAACTTTAGAAAATTTTCAAATAAAAACCGATGGCAAAACGCCTACCCAAATAATTAAAGAAGCTCGTTTCAAAGAAACAAAAGCAGCCAGAGAATTTATGCAAGTATATAAAGATGCATTTATGCTGTTAGATACCAAAAAGCAAAGTATTCCAAAACCGAAAGTGTATGATGATAGAGAGGATGAATTGTTAGAACACGAGCGAGATTATATTAATGGTAAACGCCCTGAAGATTATATCGAATCTTTTAAAAAATTTATTAATAACAATATAAATAAAATTGCAGCTTTAAATACAGTATGTACAAGACCCCAGAATTTGACCAGAGCTGATTTAAAAGAATTAAAACTGATTTTAGATGAAAATCAGTTTAATGAAAACATGCTAAATTCAGCCTGGAAACATTTAAAGAATGAGGATATAGCGGCAGATATCATTAGTTTTATCCGCCAACAGGCACTAGGCTCGCCTTTGATTAGTCACGAAAGAAGAATTAAAAATGCCATTGCAAAAATTAAGTTGAATCATGAATTTAATAAAATGCAGTTAGATTGGTTGGATAGAATTGAAAAAAGTTTGCTTGAAGAAACTGTTATGGACAAACAAATCCTTAATAGCGGGGCATTTAGAACTAACGGTGGTTTTAATGCTATTGATAAAAGATTCGGTGGTAAATTACAAGAAATTATAGATGAACTCAATGAATACCTATATAATGACGAGGAAAATATTGCATGAACAATAAAGAAATCGTATCAAAATTATGGAAATTATGTGATGTATTACGGGATGATGGAATTACATATCATCAATATGTAACAGAATTAACATATATCTTATTTTTAAAAATGAGTAAAGAAACAGGAACTGAAGATAAAATTCCTGAACAATATAGGTGGGATAAACTTGTAGAAAAAAAGGGGATTGAATTAAAACATTTTTATAAAGAACTTTTAAACTATTTAGGTGACAAATGCCAGGGAAGAATAAGAGAAATTTATCAAGGAGCAATTAGTAATATTGATGAACCTAAAAACCTTGAAAAAATAATAACATCAATTGATGGTCTTGATTGGTATTCAGCAAGAGAAGAAGGTCTTGGGAATTTATATGAAGGACTTTTGGAAAAGAATGCTAACGAGAAGAAGTCTGGAGCTGGTCAATATTTCACCCCAAGAGTCTTGATTAACGTAATGACAAAACTTGTAGATCCAAAAGCTGGCGAAAGATGCAACGACCCGGCATGTGGAACATTTGGTTTTATGATTGCGGCAGATCAACATATTAAGAATAATACAAGCGATTTATTTGACTTATCTACAGATGAACAAAATTTTCAAATTCAGCAAGCATTCACAGGCTGTGAACTAGTACACGACACCCATCGTTTGGCATTAATGAATGCTATGCTACATAATATTGAAGGTAAAATATACCTGGCTGATACATTGTCAACAGAAGGTAAACAACTAAAAGGGTATGATGTGGTACTCACAAACCCTCCATTTGGCACTAAAAAGGGTGGGGAACGTGCAACAAGGGATGATTTTACATTTCCAACAAGTAACAAGCAATTAAATTTCTTGCAGCATATCTATCGTAGTTTAAAGACTACGGGTAAAGCTCGAGCCGCAGTAGTGTTACCCGATAATGTCCTTTTTGCAGATAATGATGGAGAAAAAATTCGTAAGGACTTAATGGAAAAATGTAATTTGCATACGATTTTGAGACTCCCAACGGGTATATTCTATGCACAAGGTGTAAAAACGAATGTATTATTTTTTACTAGAGGGAAAGAGGATAAAGGAAATACCAAAGAAGTTTGGATTTATGATTTGCGTTCAAATATGCCTTCTTTTGGTAAAACAAATCCACTTAAAGAATCTGATTTTGATGATTTTGTAAAATGCTATTGTGCCAATGATCTTTCAAAAAGAAAACAAACCTGGTCAGAAGAAAATCCTGATGGAAGATGGCGCAGATATTCTTATAATGAAATATTAAAAAGAGATAAAACAAGTTTGGATATTTCTTGGATTAAAACTGGAGATGATGTCCCTGATTGCTCGCTAAATGAACTACTGGAAGAAATTAAAACAAAAACGGATTCGATTGTTGCTTCAGTTGCTAAACTACAAGAATTAATCGCTGAGGTTAAAGAATAATGAATACCAAACAACTAAGACAAAAAATCCTTGATTTAGCAATAAAAGGTAAGCTAGTTCCTCAAGATCCTAATGATGAACCAGCAAGTAAATTACTTGAACGTATAAGAGAAGAGAAAGAACGACTTATTAATGAAGGTAAATTAAAGCGGGATAAGAACGAGTCTTATATTTTTGTAGGTGATGATAAGTTACATTATGAGAAGTTTGCAGATGGAAGTATAGTTTGCATAGAAGACGAAATACCATTTGAGATACCGG